>CAJMLP010000001.1:0-188060 GCA_905214215.1 uncultured bacterium
GCGCCAGCGCGCCGGAGCCCGTCGCGTAGTACCAGGTCCCGCCGTCGAGCACCCAACCGGTCGCCATCGCGCCGGACGAATTAAACCAGTACAGGGAGCCGTTGCACTCGTGAAGGCCGGTAGCCATGGCACCGCCCACGTCGGGCTCGAGCCAGTACCACGTGCCACTCTGAAACAACCATCCGGTATACGCCTTGCCGTTGGAGGCTGCATAATACCAGGTGCTGTCAATTAGTTGCCAATGATAAAGGGAGACATCAACATACGCGTAGTTCATATCAACGTTGCCGTTGATTCCAGGGACTTTTCCGTTGCTCTTATACTGCCAAAAACTGTAATTGCCGGTATAGTCACATTGCGAGTTATATTGAGCAATCCAATGATCCCAAGAGCTACTCTTAAATACAGAGTCAGTCAAAATGTTGTTAAACCAATTTAAATTTGCATAAATACCAGGCTCATATCCTGCGGCAGAAATCCTATTACAAAAAACCTGCGCCCTCAATGCAATTCCGGTTTGACGTCCATTTGCAATTATCGAGTTATCCTCAAGATCGTAATACACCGGCAATCTTGGATTATGCCCAGAAAGGCAATTGATCACCATTGATGCCTCATCGGCTGCCTGTTGATTATCAAAAGCATATGAATAGACATAGACGCCGTAGGGAATTCCGAGTCGCTCGCACTCAGAAATATTTCGATTAAATTGATAGTCAACTCGACCGCCGAAAGACGGAGCGCCAAACCCAACGCGCAGAATAGCGAAATCGATGCCAGAAGCTTTAACTGCGTCCCAATCAATACGCCCTTGGTGCTCGCTGACGTCAATGCCCTGAGCTGTAACCCCATCGGGAAGAGCGTCCATAGACAATAAGGCTATTCCGTCTTCTTCGGAAGAAGCATCATCTGAAACTAATTGTCCACCCTCATAACGCCAAGAATTCTCAACCAGAGTCTGAGCAGCCTCTGCATCCGCAGGGCATACAAACATAGAAACGGGCGCAAAGAGCATCAGCACCAACAATGCCGAAAACAACTTAAGATGTTTGTTCATGTAAACCTCGTCATTCGCTCTTGATTGCGTCTAGCTTACAGCATAGCTATGAAAGATTCCCGAACATCTAACAGGACAAGATGCCATCTAGGACAATAAATAGTTGGGCGCAATGCTGCAAAGAAAAGAAGAACTTACCGGCAGGGTTGAACCCGCAGGCTCATTGCCCCCTCCTCTTGCCCCCAAGAATACCGACTTCAAATAAACTTTCAAACCAGATGTCAAAAAGGTAGGGGGCCCAGAGAGTCCCCTACAACTCGGAATTCTAACGAATCAGTATTACTTTCGATGGGCCCAAAGCGGTCAAACCGGAGATGCGATTTCCATAACCATCACTATGCCAGAACAAATTTTCGCTCGGCGAATTGCCCCAGAAAAAGCCAATGTGGCTATCGTCCGCATATGGGTTGTAAGGATTGAAGAACACAATGTCCCCCTTACGAGCCAAACCACTACGTAACAACTCATCAATAGAGTTGAAATAAGTCACGTTCGCACACGTATCGATAGCGTAGCCGTACCAACGATAAGCGTTTACGCAGCCGCCCCTTCCGGGACCTCCACTCCAAGGGGAATGGCTCTGCTCGGCGGCAATGGGAGCTAAATTCCCGCCCGCCTTCATATATGCATGCGATACAAATCCACCACAATTCATGCCCGTATAACCGTCCCAACGCGGATCACCCTTTGGGTACATGCACGTTTCCTGGCTGAGATGCGTGTCGTAGCGTGTTCCACGGTAATAGCCGTCGTTTTCGTGGCTCATAAGCCAATTGACCAAGCTGGACCTATTGACCCCCAAAACAGAACCAGACGTATTCAACCATGCACCACTTGCATTGAAGTAATAGTCAACGCCATCGATTTTCAGCCACCCGTTAGCAAACATGGCACCCGAAGGCTGGAGCCAGTACCACGTACCGCCGTCATTAAGCCATCCAGTTTTCATCTTGAATGTGGAAGGGTCCATCCAATACCACGCACCGTTGACATATTGCCAACCAGACTTAAGGACACCATTGGAAGATGCGTAGTACCAAGTATTGCCACTTTCGTCAGAAGCGTCTTTCGACATAATCCAACCAGACGCCACGTTAACGACACCATTCGCATCCGCATAGAAAACCGCATCTCCAATATGAATCACACCTGGCAATGAAGACGAGTCAGTACGATCAGCGACTACAGGAGATCCATCAGATGAAGTAGGCAACGGCTCGCTCAGTGCTCCAGACGAATTCGCCCATGCCATACCATCGTTCAAGTTGATCCAGCACGAAGATGCCATTGCACCGGAATCATAAGAAAAATAGCGCTTGCTTCCTACCGCAAATTCACCAGTACGCATTGCGCCGGATACATCATCAAGGTAATACCAGGCGCTTCCGGACTTTATCCATCGCCCTCGTTGAATAGCTCCGTTTGATGCGGCGTAATACCAAGTACCATCAGCAAGTGCCCAGCCTGTTGCCATGGCACCTGAGCTCGTAAGGAAATAGGTGGACGAGCCCACTTGCACAAAGCCCGTGAGCATAATATGGCTTCCTGGATCCAGGTAATACCAAGAATTCCCTAGAAGTAACCAACCTCCATGCAGTAAGCCGTTGGAGTCAGCGTAATACCAGTTGTTGTCAATAAGTGCCCACTGGGAGGATAGCATGGCCCCTGAACTGTTAAAGATATAAGAGGTGCCATTGCATTCATTCAGCCCGGTGGCCATAGAACCGTCTGCAGGATCAAGCCAGTACCAACGACCCCCATCCGAGAGCCAGCCCTTTACCAGAGCGCCAGAGCCGGAAAAATAATGCCAGACAGAAGCATCAAGATGCCATCCGATAAGCATTGCACCAGAAGAAGAGAATCCATACGTGGCTCCCCCAATCTGCAGCATCGCATCGTGGACCATCTTGCCCTCATCATCCAGCCAATACCAGTTGCTGCCGTCTGAAAGCCAGCCTTTTACCATGGCGCCAGAACCGGAGAAATAACGCCAAGCAGAAGTGGAGCCCGTAGAATCTAGGTACCAGCCGACACGCATTGCGCCCGAAGAGGAGAAGGCATACGTCGCACCCCCGACTTGAACCAACCCATCCTGAGCCATTCGACCTTCGTCGTCGAACCAGTACCAGCTACCGTCTATATGTCTCCAAGAAGAAACAGCGATTGTTCCGTCGGACAAGCCCCAACGCCAAAAACCAGCCCCTTCTTCGGGTGATATCCACCCCTGATGCCAAATAATTTGATTCGAAACCTCGGAAGGGGTCTCATTATCCACCTGAGAGTTCTGCTCGACAGCGAAGGTCGATTCGCGCTGAGCATCAACGCCTGACTCGACAGAAGCAATAGCAACGTTAGATGCGGGACCTTCGTCAGTGTTATTCGAATCAAGGGCGTATAACATCGAGGGCGAACCCAAAAGGAGCCCCAAAGAAACAAGGCCCGAAAAGACCAGCACCCCGAATGACCATTTCTTCATAGCAGCACAGTATCCAATCACGCAGTGGCCCCGTCACCTCAGGGCAACGGGGCCTCAATCAAAACTAGCTCAGTAATGTACTAGCCAATTTGCTGGCAGTTTTTGCACTCTCGTGAAGCGCCACGCCTCTGGGCCTCCTGGATAGAGATCTGCGAATAGCCCTTTGCGTCCTTGCCAACGGTACGGCACTTATGCGTATGGTAAACATGGCTACCGCTCTTATACCAAACTAAACCATAGCCCGGAATCCACTTGCCGTCCTCGCCGACATAGTAGGAGCCAACCCAGGCATTCGTAGCCATGGCACCGGAAGACTGGAGGTAGTAGTCGCCGACCCAGGCGTCGTGGGCCATAGCGCCGGAACCGCTAAAGTAGTACCAGGCGCCGCCGACCTGACGCCAGCCGGTAACCATCGCGCCGGAATCGTCGAACCAGTACCAAACTCCACCAACGTTAGCCCAAGAGTTAGAGGCCATAGCGCCCGAACCTCCGAGCCAATACCACGTGCCGCCATTGCTGAGCCAGCCGGTTGCCATGGCGCCCGAACCGCTCGCATAGTACCAAGAGCCGCCTGCCAAGAACCAGCCAGTGGCCATTGCACCGGAGTCGCCGAACCAGTACCAGGAGCCGCCGAGGCTGCGCCAGCTGTTAGCGACCATGGCGCCCGAACCGTCGAGGTAGTACCACGTACCGCCGATGTTGAGCCAGCCAGTGGCCATCGCACCGGAAGCGTTGGCGTAGTACCACGTCCCCGAAACGTTGATCCAGCCGGTCAGCATGACACCATACTCGTCGAAATAATACCAAGTTCCACCGATATTATGCCAACCGGTCAGCAGTTCGCCACTGGAGGTCGCATAGAACCACTTTCCATAGATGGAGTCATAGAGCCAGCCGCTATGCTGCATGCGGCCATCGGCGTTGGCACCAGGGGTGTTCAGGAAGTAGTTCTTGCCGTCAATCTGAACTCGGCCGTATGCCATATCATGGCTTTCGGGGTAGAAGTAATACTTGTCCCCACCGATAGACTGCCAGCCCGACACCGCGATCCCGTCAGCGCCAAAATAGTACCAGACAGCTTCGTATTCGTTATGCCACTGGTTCGTGACCATGGCGCCAGTTTCGGGATCGAAATAGCGAAGGTTGCCGTCCTCGCACCGAACGAGTCCAGTCTTCGGACGACCGTCGGAACACCATTCCGTAATCGGTCCACCGCCTCCGCCACCGCCAGCAATATCAGCAAATGAGGGCGCCGGGGCAACCGTCATGCAGACAGCGGCAAATGCAACAACTCCCAGCACTGTTAGTCCGCGCCATCTTTCTCGAAGGTTTTTCATACGACATCCTTTCTCCGAGATTTAAGGCTCTCTTAAGTTATTTTTAAACTATCAATTCAGTATTTCAACGGGAAATCGATAAAAGGTGTCTTTGTGACTGCAATTTAAATATGAGTCGCCGAACCCCAACCGTTACGCCAAATAGCTTCTAAGGCAAACTGAGCGCATGAGCGAACCGATTTAATACAACCACCTGTAAAAATCTTGAGGCACGTTTTCGATATGACAAGAGCTGCTTGAACGAGGAGTACTTGAACCCCACCGCCCTTGCAGCTCTTGAGGATACTTTGCCGGAACTTGGCATTACTTCGCACTAAAACGAGAAGTACTCACTGTCGGAGGACAAGTTCGGCCCCAACCATGAATCGCCCGTCAAGAAGAACTCAGGCCAGCGTTGCATGAACAGTGCCTGTTCGCGCTTCCAGCGGCGCAACTTTTCCTCGTTGGCCTCTTCCCTGCCGCGCGAGGTGAACTCGTAGTGATACAGCTCGGCATAGGGCGTATAGATGGTGCGGTAGCCCGCCTCCCATACGCGCAGGCAAAAGTCTGCGTCGTTAAAGCCAACGGCGAATTCCTCGTTGTAGCCTCCGACCTGCTCAAATACGTCGCGTCGCACCATCTGACAGGCACCCGTCACGGCGCTAAAGTTGCCCGGGCGCACAGCACGAGCAAGATAGCCCTCGCGCTTTGCCGAGAAGTCTTGGTTGGCATGGGCAAGTGCGCCGCGCACACCGACCAAAATGCCAGCGTGCTGCACCAGATGGTCGGCAAAATAGAGCTTGGCGCCCACCACGCCCGCATCGGGACGCTGCAGATACCCCATCATCTCTTCGATAAAATCGGAGCTTATGACCTCGGTATCGTTGTTGAGCAGCAACAGGTAGTCGCCCCTGGCGTGCTCCACACCAAAATTGACGATCTGAGAGTAATTGAACTCGCCCGGCCAGTACACAACGCGCGCGGTGCCCTTACCTTCGGATGCTGCAGCCACGCGCTCCGGCAGGGTTTCGTAATACGCAAACGTCTCCGGGGCTTCGCTGTTGTTCTCCACCAAGACGATCTCGTAGTTGGTATACGTGGCCTTCTGAGCGATCGACGCCACACAGGCATCGAGCGTCTCAACGTGATCCTTGGTGGGAATCACGATGCTCACCAGCGGCGCAGGCTCCGGCAGCGCATAGCGCATGCGGTAGACAAACGGCGTCTCGGTCTCCTCGACCGTTCCGCAAATGCCCAGTGCGTTAAAGTGGCGCTGAAGCGCAAGGCGCCCGGCTTCAATAGCATACGGCTTGCTATCGGCAGAACCATCGGCGGTCGATCCCGGATGAACGCGCCAGTGATACAGCACGTGCGCAACATGCTCAAACCGCGCGCCCGCCGCAAGGCAGCGAAGCGTAAGGTCGTAGTCCTGGGCACCCGCAACATCTTCTGGGGACGTGCCAATGTAATCGATGAGCGCCTTCTCCACCATCAGGAAATGCGTCACACAGTTATGACTATAGAGCAGATCGGCGTTGAGCTTGGTCTTAAAGACCGGCTGACCCCACTCCCCCGTTTTCTGAAACACGTCCTCGTCGCAGAACAGGACCTGGGGGCGCTCGCCCTCGGCCGCCTTGTTCAGCGCAGAAACATAGTGGAATAATGCGTCCGGTTCCAGGATGTCATCGTGGTCCAAGAACGCGATGTAGTCGCCTGTCGCTTGCTCGATACCTGCGTTGGTGTTGAGCACAATGCCGCCGTTGCCGGAAAGCTCGATGCGGCGAACGCGCTCGTCGTTGGCGTCTGCCGCAAGAGTGGCCACCGCGTCCCATTCGGGCGAGGCATCCATGAGCAGCAATTCCCAGTTGTCATAGCTCTGGGCTAGCACCGAGTCCAGCAGCTCGCGCAGGTAGACCCGATCAGTCTTGTAGCACGGCACCACAATGCTCACGAGCGGCCTATAGGCAAAGGCCGCCGAAGCGACACGCTGGCACACCAAATCGCCCGGCTTTGCGCGATGCTGTTCAAACCAACGTCGATAAGCTGCATCGTCTGCACGCGCGTCCTTCATGCGGTTCCAGCTGTCGTCGACCATGCCGTTGTACAGGCGACCATCCATGGCGCAAAACCCGCTCTGGATTAGGCCCGTGGGATCAGCCGCAATCGCGACAAAATCCCGTATATCCTGAGGCATCTCTACGCTCAGATACGTTTTATTGACGCGGCATCCGTTCTGCTGCGGCACGTCAACCTGCGATTCAAAAACATGCACGGTAACATCGATGGCGTTCATATGTGTATCGAAGATCTGGAACTCAGGGGTGCACTGGGGGTCTCCCGCCCAGGTAACCTCATAGCGCCACACCGCGCCGGCGTCTGCCGGCAAATAGCGAATGGCATCGATCTCGTAGCGACCGCAGCATTCGCCACGCTGCGCATCGCGGATAAGCGCGCACAGCGCAGGCTTTGCTTTGTAGTTAACCTTGGATTCCAGCTTGGCCACGCGGCTATCGGGGCGAATGGAGCCAAGCTTTTGGCCATCGGACGCAAATGCGACGTCAATCGTAGAGCCGTCCAAAAAGGGAAGCACCAAGACGGCGAGCTCGCGCTCGTAATCGGAAACGGAAGGGCAAAGCGCCAGCACACGGCCATGATCGACCGGGAGCACCAGCGACGGCACACAAGAACCGCTCGTCGTCGCATGGGCAAACGCTTGAGAACCCTCCCGTTCAATAAGCGCGGCGACATCCTGACCGGCAAAACGAAGCAGCACAAACAGACGGCCCTGACTGCGGCAAAGTGCCAAACGCTTGATACTCATCTACACTTCTCGCTTTCCCAGGGCGTTCGCTGCCATACGTTTGCAGGCACCCAGGCGTCCAAACCTCAAGACGTCGTAATCGAACATGAGCTTTTTGCACTCACGGGCATTGGGGACCTTGCTGGTAAGCGCCGCACGCACCATAGCGGCAACAGAAGGAGCGCATTGTGCGAGCGCAGCATCGCTGCCCACGGCAGAACCGGCAAGCGCCGCGGCAACGGCGGCAAACACCTTGCCGCAGTCCGAACCCAGCAACCTGAGCGCATCGTACAGCACCAGATCGCATAGGAAGTACGCCAGGTCATCGGCATACTGGACATCGAGACCGTCGCGTTGCCAGTCAGCCAGCACCGCGGAGTAAATCTTCACGTGCTCCAGCAGTCGCGTCTCGTCGTCATAGCGCATGGTGTCCATAAGCGAGCCCTTGCGCGCCACGCGGTAGTCATACAGCTTGTTCGAGATAAGCGCGGTCTTACGCGAACGACCGTACACGGCAAAATCGAAGACCTGGTCCTCGCCATACTTAACGGTTTCGTCAAACACGATCCCGTTGCCCAGCAAAAACTCACGCTTGCAGGCGGTGCGCCATGCAAAGGGGCGAGACGCTTCCTTAAACAGCAGGTCAGAGCTATAGCCTTCAAACGACACATCGCGCGGGCTCAGCACATAGTTAAGCCACGGATACCCCGCCTCCAGCGGATACGGATTCGCGCCAAAGGTCAACACGTCGCAATCCTCGCGTTCAAAGGCATCGACGATCACGCGGCATGCATCGGGCGTAAAGCGGTCGTCGGAATCCAAAAAAGCAACAATAGGCGCCGTGGACGCAGCGATACCCGCATTGCGGGCGCTCGACAGGCCGCCGTTGGGCTTATCGACCAGCGTAAAGCGCGCGTCCTTTTCGCAATAGGCAGCCGCAATATCGCGCGAACCGTCCGGCGAGCCATCGTTGACCAGCACGCCTTCCCAATCGGGCATGTCCTGCGCAAGCAGGGAGTCCAGGCACCAGGCCAGGCACTCCTCCACGTTATAGATAGGAACGACAACGGAAATCTTGGGGGTAGCCATAGTCAAGTGCTCCTACTGTGCGACCGGAACGTCATCGGGGTGCGGGTTGTCGCCGTAGGCGCGCTGATACGTCAGCACGCGCCAGACCAGCGGCAGGCCGCCGATCTTAAAGTAGTGTTTAAACGTATTGAGCTTGCCCGGCTTCTTAAAGTCAAAGCGCGAATCGATATAGGCGCGGGGCGACTTGACCATCAGTCGCAAGTCGGTCTCGCCACGCGGGTCGAAGAGAGACAGGTCAAAGCGACCGGCATCCCAATCGGCCTTGAGCTCGGGAGATGCCTTCTCCCAAAACTGCTCGCGCAATTCATCGACCAGGCGCTCATCATTCCAACGGTACGTATCGACCTTCATGCGCATTAAAATGCCCTGAAGCTGAGCCTTGAGCTCGGGACGCTCGTCCAAAAAACGTTGCATCTCAGCATATTCGTCGCACACGCAAAACACCTTGTTGGGCGAATTAACTGAGCTCTTCTCGTTGTCTTGGCGATAGCACAAAATGGGGTCCGCAATAAACGCGGCACGCTCGGCGCATGCCCAGACCTTAAAGTTAAAACCCGCATCCTGATACGAAGCACCCGGCGTGGGAAGGAACCGAATCTGATTGTCGTTGAGGAACTCGCGCCGATAGATAGCCGACCAAATGGAAGGTTTGCGGTAGAAAATGCCCGGGCGATCGACGGGGCGATAAGCGGCGCCCGTCATATGCTCGTCGATGATCCCAAACAGCTCACGGCGTTCGCTGGGCGTGGACCAATACAGGTAAAAGTCGCCCTTTACCACATCGGCATGTTCAGCATCGGCCTTGGCGACCAGCTTTTGGAGCGAGTCCTCAAACATAAAGTCGTCGGACTCAAGGATGCCCACGTACTCGCCGCGAGCCATCTCCAGGCCGCGGTTCATCGAGTCGCCGTAGCCGCTGTTGGCTTTATCGATCATCTTTACACGGGGGTCGCGCTCCATGTACTCGCGGATGATATCCGGCGAGCTATCGGTGGAGCCGTCGTTGATACAGAGGATCTCGATGTCCTTGAGCGTCTGCGCCACGGCGGAATCGAGGCACTCACGCAGGTAGCGCTCAACATTGCAGATGGGGACAAGCAGCGAAACTTTAGGGGTATCAGAGTTCTGCAAGAGAACCTCCTGTTGAATAGCGTGTAACAGGGTTATTTTAGCAGCCGAGTTGCGGCGGGCGGCAGCGCTTGGAATTAGATAAAGCGCTCCAGGCAGGCTTTGAGACCGCGAGTCGAAAGATAGAACTGCGTGGCGTCTGCCATCGAAACGCCCGAGGTCGCCGCAACGAGCTTGTGGGCAACACGACGAACGGCACCCTTAGCAGGCATATCCGCCCACTCCGTTCCCAAAAACGTCGTGAGGTCCATGTTGACGCGAGCCGCCACGCGATGGAAGCCATCAGCATCCAAGCGCACCAGGTCGAACACAATGAGGTCCAAAAACCAAGTTATCAGCTCGCCGGGGCACAGGTCCAAAAGACCGTAGGCCGCCCAGCCCTCCAAGACCTCCTCGAGCATCCTCATGTGGGCGTCAAGCTTTTTGACGCGAGCCTCGGCACTGTTGAACTCATGCGTCGCCGATTCGCTCTCCATCACGTAGTGGTAGAACTTGTCCGGCATGACAACGGCCTTGCGGGCAAGCGCATAAGCCGCAAATTGGAAGACAACGTCCTCGCCCAAAGCCAAACCGGGGGCGAAGCGAATGCCTTCGCGATTGAGCAGCTCGCGCGAAAAAGCCGCACGGCAGGCGTAGGGCTGCGCATTCGCATGGAACAGCAACTGGGGATCACGGGCGCCGAAGGTACCGGCTTTGGGGCTCATGAGTTGTTGGACGCGTTTGGGGGCAGCATCGGCTGGTTCACAGACGCCGCCAAAAACGGAGACCTCGGCATCTGCAGGCTCCATGGCATGCAGCACGCGCTCGACCGTCTGGACATCGATGTAATCGTCGGCGTCCACAAAAAAGACGGTCTCGCCCTCGGCGGCATCGATACCGGCATTTCGAGCGCACGAGACGCCCGCGTTTTCCTGGTCAATAACCAGTACGCGATCGTCGGCCAGCTCGATCTGACGCAACACGTTCAACGAATCATCGGTCGAACCGTCGTTGACGCAGACAACCTGAATCGAGCGCTCGGACTGGGCCAACAGCGAATCGACGCATCGCTGAATGGAGCGCGCAGAGTTGTAAACGGGGACGACAATGGTAGCTTTAGGACACGAGGCCTCTCCCATGCCGACCTACCCCCTCAGCGATTCGATGAGGAAGGCGGCGACCACGCCTGGGCCTCCAACCGAGGCGTAATACTTAGCACGCCCCAAGGCACCATCCGTCGCAAAACTCGGATGCTCGTCAACCCAGCCCTCAGGATCTTTGAGGATGGCAGCGAGATTTGCGCGCTTCCACGGCTTGAGATCGTCAAGCGAAAACTCCCCCGCGTCCAAGGCCGCTTGGAACTCCTTGGCCATCTGAACCAGGAACTCCTTATAGAACTTAGGCGCTAGACGCACGTAGTTCCACATGTACGAATCGTACTTAATGAGCTGATTGAACTTGAGCATGCGCGCGACGTCATCACTTGCGTGGTCACGGGCATAATCCTCTCGAATCCAACGCTCAATCTCGGCATACTCGGTATTGACGCAAAAGACCTTAGCCGAAGAATTGACCGAGGAATTCTCGTTGTCCTGGCGATAAGACAACACGGCATCATGAAGGTAAACAGCCTTATCGGCGCACGCGATCACCTTAAAGGCGAATGACGTGTCCTGAAAGGATGCCCCCGGAGTCGGCAGGAACTTAATGCCGTTGCGCTCAAGAAAATCGCGACGGTACACGGCCGACCAAATCGACGGCTTTTGCTTAAAGAACTGCGTCGTATCGCTCGGGTGCACCGGCTTGCCACAGTCCTTGGCTTTAAACATCTCGTGCAGCGAACGGCGCTCCTCGGGCTTAGACCAGTAGAAATCAAAGTTCGCCTTCGCGAAGTCGGCATTATTGCTATCGGCGGCCGAGACAAGCTTTTCGAGTGCGTCGGACGCCATAAAGTCATCGGACTCCAAGATGCCCACGTACTTGCCGCGCGCCATCTCCAGACCGTGGTTCATCGAGTCGCCGTAGCCGCTGTTGGCCTTGTCGATCATCTTGACGCGCCTATCGTGCTCCATATACTCGCGAATAATCGCCGGCGAGTTGTCGGTCGACCCGTCGTTAATGCAGATGATCTCAATATCCTTGAGCGTCTGTGCCAGGGCGGAATCGAGACACTCGCGCAGGTAGCGCTGAACATTGTAAATGGGAATAAGCAGCGACAGAACAGGGCTGCCAGAGACGTTAGTAGACAAATGTGCTCCTTAGGAAATACCTGTCGTTTCATGGTATCAAAGGGTCAGCGCGCCAGCGGGCGTTTATATAATCTATGGAGCTCGCAGAGGCAAACTGATACGAAAGGACGTCATGCAGCCCAAAGCCGCACGCAACATATCCATCGAGGCCTTGCGCTTGGTCGCAGTCGCCGGTATCGCGGTGTTTCACACCTTTCAGTGGACCTTCCAAGCGACCTGCGTCGGCTTGCCGGAATACGCGCCGCTTGCCGCCTTCCCCCATTCCGGCGTGCTTGGTTTTATTAACTTGCTAGGCTGCTGGGCCAACGAGGCCTTCTTTATGATCTCGGGCTATTTTCTCATCGCCTCAGCCGCGCGTGCTTGGGACGGTGGAACAACGTGGAAGTCGCAAATGCAACGGACGGCGCAGCGTCTGGGCAAGGTCGTTATGCCCACTGCGTTTTATTGCGTCGTGGCGCTCGCGTGGTCCACGGTCGTCTCCCCCATTCCCGATGTTACCCTCAGCACGCACTACTGGTACACGCTAGGCCTTGAGTTTATCTGGGTCTATGCCGCCACGGTCTTCATGGCGCCATGGTTTGGACTGGCTAAGAGTCGACTCTCCCAGAAGAGCTACACGACGACGGTCATCGCCGTTGGCATCCTCGCATTTGTTGTTAACGGGTATATAGCCGCCATGAGTACGACAAGCACCGGCGAGTTTTCTTGGCTCCAGAAGCTCATGAGCGCTGCCACGTACGTAATCGCGTTTTTGATCGGCGGTCTGCTCCGCGACGTTACCGATGTCATGGATTCGGACAGGGCGGGCGCCTTGGGCATGCGGTCGCTCGCTGCGATTTTGGCGCTCGCCACCATCCTGGAAGGAGCACTCTCCTTCACCGGCAACCTCACGGCGATGGCAGTCCTCTCCTACAAATCGACCTCGTTGATCTCGTTTGCCCTCGCTGCCGCCTCCTTGCTCTTTGCGGCTACCCGACGCAGGGCCTTAGGCAATCCGCGGAATGCAGGTGTCATCGTCACCTTATCGACCGCCACGCTCGGTTTCTATGTGATGCAGTCGCTCACCAGTAGCCTGTGGCGTCCCGTCTTCAACACCCTGCTCGCAAACATACTGGTCAGCCAAAACAGCCCGGCAGCTATATGTATCGTCACGGGTACCGTCATTAGCATCGTCTTTGCTCTGGCGCTTCTCATCATCGATGCAGCTAGAAGCCTTATCGCTCGCTAGCTCAAGCGGCAATAGACACGCTGCCGTCAGACGCCAAAGCCGCTACACCCGTGGCAGGTTCCTGCGTTTTATTCAAAGCTTGCCGACAAGGTGCGGTGAGCCTTTACAATAGAACAGTCCCAAGGACGTATTCGATAGCTTCCGCGCAGCGCTCGCCCGCCGCGCGTGAAAGGATATATTGCCCCATGCCTTCAACCCTTCCCGCTCCCATCGATAAGCTCGCCATCGTTGTCGTTACGTACAAGCGCCAGGAACTCCTGGCCAACCTGTTCGACTCCATGACCGAGCTCACGGCAACGCCCTGGCGCATCGTGATTGTCGATAACGAGAATTCGCGCGAGACCGAGGCCATGTGCACCGCATTCAACGAGCGCCTGGCCAGCCTGTGGGGCATCGACACCGAGCAGCCCGACGCGCAGGGCGGCACCGACCGTGTCATCTACGCCCCGCAGCTCGAAAACGGCGGCGGTGCGGGCGGCTTCTCCGCTGGCACTAAATGCGCCTACGATCTGGGGGCCCAGTGGTTCTGGGTGATGGACGACGACGTGCTCGTCATCCCCGAAGGCATCGAGCGTCTTGCCAAGTGGACCGACCGCTACGATGTCATCCAGGGTTCGCGCCTGGACTTTGACGGCGGCGCTTTCTTTTGGCAGTACCAGCTCATCCTTTCGCTCGGCATCCCTAACCCCATCGCCAAGTGGGACTTGGGGCCCGAGGGCTACCGCACCATGAACCAACTGTGCTTTGAGGGCGGCATGTTCTCGCGCCGCGTGGTCGACAAGATTGGCCTGCCCGACGCGCGCTTCTTTATCTACGGCGACGATGCCTGCTACGGCTACGTGGCCAGCCAGCACTTCCCCGCCGCCGTGGTTGCCGACGTGGTGCTCAAGCGCGCCCGCGCCGTCTCCAACTGGGATATCGCCGGCAAACGACAGCTCAACTCCACGAGCGACACCAACCGCTACTACATCATGCGCAACCGAGGCTTCCTCGCTCGCTATATGCAGATCTACGGTGACTACCACCCCATGCTGTTCCGTCTGGGCAATGCCGCGACCTTCTGCAAGGAGTTCATTCGTCTGGCAGCAGTCGACAAATGCTTTAAGACCGGCATTCCGGCGCTGCGCCGCGGCATGAAGGACGCCCGCAAGATCGTTAAGGATCCCAACTGGAAGCCCATGCCGCCCCTGAAGGACGCCGAGTAGTAAAGGGCTTTCGCCCGCCGCTACAGTCGTTGGCACACCACGGACACACGCTGACCGTCAAAGCCAAAACCCCAACGCATGCGCCCGACGGCGGGGCGCGGCACGCGGATATCATCGATGCCGTCGCGCTCTATGTCGAGCAGCGCCTGAACCGCCAACAGTTCCAGGCCCAGGGCATCGACGCCAGGGTCGTACAACATGTTGACCGTAATGAGCGGTCGCTCATCGAGCATGCCGAGCGTGTCGGCCACGTCAAACACCCGACCGGTGGGAATCACCTGGATATCCCAGCGATCCGAGACGCCACTTCGCTTGGAGCTGGGATTGCAATAGCCGGGCAGTCCAAAGCAGAGCCCCTGAAGCGCCAGATGATAGGCTGTCGGCATATCTGATTGGCCCACATCGATGCCCAGATCGCCGATAGCACAGCTCAAAGCTTGCTTTACAGTGTCCTCGTCTCCTCGACACAGCCCGTCATGGAACGAGTCGATAACTCCAACGTCCTCAACGGCGCACTCAAACCATTCCAGAATTACAAGACGGAGCGCCTGACGCACTTCGTTATTAGGCAGACGCAGGGAACGAAGGCACGCGCCGTCCTCCGAATGCCCCGTCATATCCGTCGTAAGGAATCCAGACAGATACAGCGCAGTCCAGATATCTTCGGGCTTGGCGGCATCGACCTCCTCGGCATGCATATGCACTGGCGCCTCAATAAACCCATGCGGCTCAACCAAATCGAACAATGTGGACAGGCGAATGAGATTCCAGTCGCCGACGCATGCGCCCAGACGGTCGGCGTAACAATACAGATCCGCCCGAACGGGCGCGACGCAATCGCGATGTGCGTAGTCCACCACGCGCTCCGGGCTCGAGCAATAAAAACCACCAAACAGATAGCCCTCGAGCCACTCACGCGCGTCATCCAGACAGCCGTTGCGACCGATGCAATCCAACAGCACTTGGACTTCGTCGTCCGAAAAACCGAACCATCGATCACACCAACTCGACAACGCTGTCGCCGACCGATAGGAAACCCCACGTTGGGACAACGCAAGCTCGGCAGGACCGGGGCGCTCGCCCATAAGACACGTCAATCGCAACGAGTCGCCGGCGTCGGCAATGGTGTCGAACAGCATTCGGCTGAGCGACTCTAGGGAATCCACGCTACCGTCGTCCTTAGCGTCCAAACGCTTTGGACATACCGCGTCGTAGTCGTCTATCAGAAGAACAACCTGCTCATCGAAAGCTGCCTGGAGCAGCTTGATAAGCACGCCAAGCGCCGCATCGATCTCCTTATCGCTGGCCACCCCACGCGCCGCCCTCTCGATAAGACGAACCTCACGTCTTGACAGATCAGGCGCGGCAAGCAGCGGCAGTAATCGGGCGCACTCGCGCACGACAGCCCCGCGAATTGCTGCCGCAGCACCAGCACCATGCCTCGAAGCGGCAGCTGTAAAGTCGAGCATGATGACCGGATAACTCGCGTACTCATCACGATAGCGACCGCCGCCCGCCTGCCAAATCTGGGTACCAGCGAACAGGCTTCGATCCGGCAGCCGGCGATCAGGTCGTTCCAAATAGCACTTGAGCATCGATAAATTCATGCTCTTGCCAAAACCCTTGGGCCGACAGCAAAGCGCAACAGGTGCTTCACTGTCCAATATATCGGCAATAAACATAGTCTTATCGACGAGTAAACACCGATTGATTGCATCGGAAAAGTCGCGTGCATCAACCGGTAGAGCTGCGCTATCCGCATGATTGAGCAACCGTGCACCAAACGCATGAGTAAAACCACAATTCACCTGTTCAGACACCGTAAACTCTCCTTCTAACGCAGCACGATGCCCATTGTAGCGAGCGGGTAGAGCGCAACAATATCGACATGCAAACGTTTCGGGCAGCGGTAGCAACAGACCCCCGAGGGGGCATAACAAATCGTTGCACAACAAAAAAAAGGGGGGCCGATGCCGCCGCACCGGACCCCGTCCCAAACTCTTATAGAAAACGATCTGGAAGATTACTCCTCCAAGCCGTCCTCCCCAGAAGCCTTCTTCTGCTGATCGAGCTTATGCTTACCACTTACGATAGACGTAGCGCCCAGTGTGGCCAAGCTTGCACTGGCAAGGCTCGCCATCACAATCAGATCGCCCGTCTTGGGCATGTTGCCGCCCGAGGACTTGGTAGTTGTAGTCGTCGTGGTCGTGGTGGTCACCGTTTTGGAGTCATTTTGCTCTTGGACCTGGTTGTCAGCACCGCTCTTGTCGTCGTCTTCGGACTGTTTCTTTTCGCCCTCGGCCTTGCTCTTGTCCTTCTCCTCAGATTCAGACTTCTTATCCTCGTCCTTCTTCTGTTCGGACTTGTCGCTCTTCTCCTCAGAGCTAGAACCCTTATCGGATTCGGTCTTCTCGGAAGCCTTGTCCTTGGAGTCGCCCTTTGCGGCTTCGATCTTTTCCGTGGAAACCTGATCAGAGTTGCCCTTGTTCTGGGTCGAGCCGTTATTGACGCCAGCCATCAGCGAAGAGCCCAGCGTAGAACCAAGCTGCTCGGAGAAAGAAGGCTTCTTGTCCGGCGAAGCAACGGGAACGTCCGGCGCCTTATTCGAGTCATCCTTGGAAGCATCGGAACCAGGGGTTGCGTCAGAGCCGGAGCCGTTGTTAGAGCCGGTGCCAACGGACGAATCGCTCGAGCCGGTGGATGAGTTAGAGGTGCCAGCGCCGGTCGAACCAGAAGCGTCGCTGTCCGTATTGCCTGCAGAGCTTGAAGACGAATCGCCCGCAGCAGAGCCGTTCGAAACGGAGCCGTTCGAGGTAGAGCCGTTGTTGGTAGTGCCACCAGCAGAGCCATCACCGTCAGCATCGGTCGAGGGCGAATCCATCCTGTCATCGTTGGCATCGTCGCTCGAGTCGTCATTCGAATCAGGCGTCGGCGAGGGCGCCGGCGTGGGCTCGGGCTGCACGGGCGTCGCAGCGGCAGCGGCCTCGTCCTCGGCGATATAAACCAAGCAGTCCTTCAGCTCGTTGCGGTAGCGGTTCTTCCAGCCCTCATGATACTGGGGCTGGCTCGAATACTTGGTCGCCACGTTATTGACCACACTGTTGGAAAGCGCCGTCACAAACTCGCGGTCGGACATATCGTTGGAGAGATTCGCCCAACGGAAGAAGTCCCTGCAGCCACCGGTGCCGCACATGTTGGTGATGCTCCACACCATGCCCTTAACGCAATCGGCACGGCCCGAAATATCAATGCCCAGGCCACTCTTGAGCCACGCCTCGGTCACCGCATAGTACGAGTTGTACGCATAGGCATCTTGAAGAGCTGAGAACTCAACAGGATCGATGTTATAAGCGCCCTGGAAGGCCTCCTGCGCAATACGGCCCAACTCGGTGAGCTGGCCGTTCTCGTACATGGCATTGCTCATGTTGGAAATCTCGCTGCCGCGATCAATCGCATCCTTGAGCATGCTGTATTTTTCGGGGTTGTAGTTGTAGGCCTGCTTCATAAACGGAATGAGCGACCAACGACGGTCGAACTGGTAATAACCCAGCGCGTTATAACCGTCACCGTACGAAAAGCCCTGGTTATAGTTGCCGTGACTCTCATATTTGGTGAAGTACTTCATCTCGGGAGTCACGTTAACAAACGAAACGCCCTGGACCGACCTCAGCACGCCCGAAAAGGACTGCTGGGTATAGAGACCCTTATCGATATCGGTCGCATCCGAGGCAACGCCCGGCGTGGGCTCCTCGGCAGCGGCGGGTGCCGGCGCGGAAACGGCGCCAAACGAAAGCGCCAGCGTCAGGCCCGCGACAATCGCAGAATGCTTGGGCTGCATAAGATCCTCCCTGCATTGGTGTAGTTAAAGTGCAGTTTGCAAAGATAAAAATAAGTATTGCAGCTCGCCCGTTGTTGCACAACAACCCCTCGGTAAACGGCAACAACCCTCCGCGAAATCTTAAGGAATTGCGCTAAACCTACAGCTTGATGTTGAAGTTGACTTCGGGGACGGCGGCCAGGTCGGCCAACGTCACGCCGTCGACGTACTTTTCGATCACGTCGTCCAGGCCGCGCCAGAACTTGACGGTTGAGCACAAATCGCTGCGGGTGCAGCTGTTGTCGATGCCGTCGCACGCCACGGGCGCCGTGCTGCCCTCGACAGCGCGCAGGATGTCGCCAGCACGCACCTCGGCGGGGTCCTTGGCCATCATGTAGCCACCGCCTTTGCCGCGCACGCTCTTAAGCAGGCCCGCCTTCATAAGCGGACGAACCAGCTGCTCCAAATACTTTTGCGAGATATGTTCACGGTCGGCAACCTCGCGCAAAGCAATCTTGCCCTCGGCGTCACCCAGCGCCGCGATATAGATCATTAACCGGAGGGCATAGCGGCCCTTAGAAGAAATGAGCATACCTACCCTCCCATCGCATCTGGAACAACATAACCAGGTTTGTTTGTCCCAAATCTTAAGTAAGTGGGACAAACACAACAGGTTATTTTGTCCCAGAATTTGAAAAGTCGAGTGGATTAGTCGGGTTTTCCCTTGACTAACGCCGAACCCATAGTAACTTTATTCCGAGAAGATTCCTAGGGTTTAGTACACCTATGAGTACACCATATACAGAGAGGGACAGCATGAGCGCAAATCCGCTGCTTTCCATCGAAGGTCTCACCGCCTCCGTGGACGAGAAGACCATCCTCCACAATGTCAACCTCAACGTCGCCGCCGGCGAGACCCACGTGCTGATGGGCCCCAACGGCGCCGGCAAGTCTACCCTCGGCCACCTGGTCATGGGCGACCCCGTCTACACGGTCAACGACGGCCGCATCGTCTTTGACGGCCAGGACATCACCGAGCTCACCACCGACAAGCGCTCGCGCGCCGGCCTGTTCCTGAGCTTCCAGGCCCCTGTCGAGATCCCCGGCGTGCCACTGTCGAGCTTTTTGCGCGCCAGTATCGCCGGCCGCCCCGGCCTGGAGATGAAGGGCAAGGAATTCCGTCGTCGCGTCAAGGAGCTCGCGGCCGAGCTTAACATGGATACCGCCTACCTCAACCGTGAGCTGGGCGTGGGCTTCTCGGGCGGCGAGAAAAAGAAGGTCGAGATGCTCCAGCTTCTGCTGCTGCAGCCCAAGCTCGCCATCTTGGACGAGACCGACTCCGGCCTGGACGTCGACGCCCTGTCCACCGTCAGCCACGGTATGGACGCCTACCGCAAGAGCTGCGACGGCTCCATGCTCATCATCACGCACAACACGCGCATCCTGGAGCACCTGGATGTCGACCGCGTCCACGTTATGGTCAAGGGCCACATCGTGCGCGAGGACGATGCCTCGCTGATCCCCTGGATCGACAAGAACGGCTTTGAGACCTTCGAGCGCGAGGCCGCCGAGCAGCGCGCCCAGGCCGAGGCCGCCGCTGCCGAGCAGCAGGCGTAAAGGGGCGACGCAATGACCAAGAACCGCACCGAGGTCGCGGACATCGACCGCAGCCTCTACGACTTCACCTACGGCGAGGAGGGATTCGAGCGCCTCGACGCCGGCATCACGCCCGACATCGTGCGCGAGATCAGCGCCAAGAAGGACGAGCCACAGTGGATGCTCGATCTGCGCTTAAAGTCCCTCGAGATCTTCAATCGTTTTCCCGACCCGACGTGGGGCCCCTCCATCGAGGGCCTGGACATGGACAACATCGTCACCTACGTCAAGCCCAACACCGACCAAAAGCACGACTGGGAGTCGGTGCCCGACGACATCAAGAACACCTTTGAGCGCCTGGGCATCCCCGAGGCCGAGCGCAGCTACCTGGCGGGCGTCGGCGCGCAGTACGACTCCGAGCTGGTCTACCACAACATGCAGGACACCGCGTCCAAGATGGGTATCGTCTATTCCGGCATCGAGGAGGCCCTGCACGACCCGCAGTGGGAGCCGCTCATCCACGAGAAGTTTATGACGCTCATCCCGCCCACCGACCACAAGTTTGCGGCCCTGCACGGCGCCGTATGGTCGGGCGGCTCGTTTGTCTACGTGCCCAAGGGCACCAAGTTGGACTTCCCGCTGCAGAGCTACTTCCGCCTTAACGCCAAGGGCGCCGGCCAGTTTGAGCACACGCTCATCATCGTCGAGGACGACGCCGACCTGCACTTCATCGAGGGTTGCTCCGCGCCCAAGTACAACGTTGCCAACCTCCACGCCGGCGCCGTCGAGCTCTTTGTGGGCAAGCGTGCGCACCTGCGCTACTCGACCATCGAGAACTGGTCCAAAAACATGTACAACCTCAACACCAAGCGTGCGCGCGTGGACGAGGATGGCGACATAGAGTGGATCAGTGGCTCCTTCGGCAGCCACGTGGGCTACCTCTACCCCATGAGTGTGCTCAACGGCCGCCGCGCCCGGTCGAGCTTTACCGGCATCACCTTTGCCGGCGCCGGGCAGAACCTCGATACCGGCTGTAAGGTCGTGCTCAACGCCCCCGAGACCTCGGCAACCGTCGAGACCAAGGGCATCTCCAAGAGCGGCGGCATTCAGACCTTCCGCAGCTCCATCGTGGCCACGCCCAAGGCCGAGGGTTCCAAGGCAACCGTGAGCTGCCAGTCGCTCATGCTCGACGACCAGAGCCGCTCCGACACCATCCCCGCCATGGACATCCGCGCCAAGAACGTCGACATCGGCCACGAGGCCACCATCGGCCGCATCGGCGACGACAAGGTGTTCTACCTGATGAGCCGCGGCATCTCGGAGGAAGAGGCCCGCACCATGATCGTCAACGGCTTTGCCAACCCGGTCTCCAAGGAGCTGCCGCTGGAGTACGCCGTCGAGATGAACAACCTGATCAAGCTCGAGATGGAAGGAGCGATCGGATAATGAAACAGGAAACCAACACCGCTGCTACCACCCTTGAGCAGGTCAACGCGATGCCGGCTGCCACTTGGGGCTGGCTGAAGATGAATCAGACCAAGCTCGAGCTCTCTGACGAGCTTGCCGCCGCTCCCGCGGAGGCCGTTGAGGTCGAAGGCTTGGGCGAGCAGTTTATTGGCGTGACAGACGCGTTCGACGCCGCCATGGACGCCATGGCCGAGCGCTTCCCCGAGCGCCGCTCCTCCGCCCCCGGTGATGCCGCCGACCGCGCCCGCATCACGCCCGAGACCGAGCTCGACGTGCCCGCCACCTCCGTCTACCAGGCCGGCGCCATCAAGCTCGAGGAGGAGCTCTCCCCTGCTGAAGCCTTCGAAACCGGCATGGGCGAGGCTGCCTACGCCTACTTGGCCGAGCACGCTACCAAGCGCATCGTCATCGATGTGCCCGCATACCAGCACGCCACGGTTACCGTGCGTGTGAGCGGTGTCGATGCCGCCGCGGCCATCGCCGCCATCGACGTCGTCGCTCGCCCGCAGGCAACGCTCGACCTGCATATTGCCCTAGACTCTCCTGTTACCGGCGAGGGTGTCGTGGGCTCCGTGCTACGCGTGTGCGCCCACGAGTACGCCACCGTCAACGTGACCTGCACGCAGACACTCGACGACAGCTGGATCGCACTCGACGACACCGGCCTGTTCCTGGACGAGGGCGCGCGCGTCAACGTGCAGCACACCGTCCTGGGTGCCGGCGCCAGCGCCACCGGCCTTGCCGGCGACCTGCTGGGCGACACCGCCAAGGTGACCATCGATACCGATTACCTGGGCGCCCGCGAGCAGGTGCGCGACTTTAACTACGAGCTGCGCCACCGCGGTCGCAAGACCGAGTGCGAGATCGACGCCAACGGCGTGCTGACCGGCACGTCCAAGAAGGTCTACCGTGGCACCATCGACCTCGTGCACGGCTGCAAGGGTGCAACCGGCACCGAACGCGAGACGGTGCTTTTGGCCAACAAGGGCGTCGACAACAAGACCGTTCCCGTCATTCTCTGTGACGAGGACGACGTCGCCGGCAACCACGGCGCCACCATCGGTCACGTCCGCGACGAGCAGCTGTTCTACCTCGCCTGCCGTGGCCTTGACCAAAACGCCGCCGAGGACCTGTTCATCCGCGCCAAGCTGGAGGACGCCGCGCTTTCCGCCACCGACGAGCGCACCCGCGCCGCCGTCGTCCGCCTAGGCAACAACCTGATCGACAACTTTGAAGAGGAGCTCGCATGATCGACACCGAGCACGTTAAATGCGATACCTGTACTGTCCCCGAGCCCATGGAGCTCGACGCCAGCGACGAGGCTTCGCGCTGCTGGCCCACCGTGGACATCGAGACCAACCCCTACAAGGGCCAGTTCCCGCTGTTCCAGCAGCACCCCGAGATCGCCTTCCTCGATAGCGCAGCCACCGCGCAGCGCCCTGCCTGTGTGCTCGACGCCGAACGCGACTTCTACCAGCGCATGAACGCCAACCCCCTGCGCGGCCTGTACTCGCTGTCCGTCGAGGCCACCGACGCCATCGCGAAGGTCCGCCAGCAGATCGCTGACCTCATCGGCGCCTCACAGGCCAACGAGGTCGTCTTCACCCGCAACACGAGCGAGTCGCTCAACCTGGTCGCTAAGAGCTTTGCGCCCACAGTGCTCGAACCGGGCGACGAGGTCGTCATCACCATTATGGAGCACCACTCCAACCTGATTCCGTGGCAGCAGGTCTGCCGCGAAACCGGCGCCAAGCTCGTCTACCTCTACCCCACCAAGACCGGCCAGCTCACCACCGAGGAGGTTCTTGCCAAGGTGGGTCCCAAGACCAAGATCCTAGCCGTGGGACAGGTCTCCAACGTGCTGGGCGTCGAGAACCCGGTCAAGAACCTCGGCAAACTCGTGCACAAGTACGGCGGCTACCTGGTCGTCGACGGCGCGCAGTCGCTGCCGCACATGCCGGTCGATGTGGCCGACCTGGGCGCCGACTTCTTTGCCTTTAGTGCGCACAAGGCCATGGGCCCCATGGGCATCGGCGTGCTGTGGGGCAAGATGGACCTGCTCAACGCCATGCCGCCCATGCTTACCGGCGGTGAGATGATCGACTCGGTTACTGAGCAGGACGCCGTCTGGGCTCCCGTCCCCGAGAAGTTCGAGGCCGGCACGCAGGACGCCGCCGGCATCTTCGCCACAGGCGCCGCCCTCGACTACCTCGTCAACACGGTGGGCTACGAAAACATCCAGGCACGCGAGCAGGCACTCGTCCACTACCTGATGGGCGAGCTCATGCAGCTCGACTTTGTCCAGATCATCGGCTCAATCTATTGGGATAACCACCACGGTGTCGTGAGCTTTAATGTCAAGGGCATCCACCCGCACGATGTCGCGAGCATCATGGACATGGACGGCGTCTGCATCCGCGCCGGTCACCACTGCGCGCAGCCGCTGCTCACCTGGCTGGGCGTCGAGAACCTTGCCTGCTGCCGCGCCAGCGTGGCCTTCTACAACGACAAGGCCGACATCGACAAGTTCATCGCCGGCCTGCATCACGTTTGGAGCACATTCAATGGGTAATCTGTACACCTCCACCACATTTATGGAGCACAACTCGCACCCCGACTATAAGTACGAGATGGATGCTCCCACGCACGAGCACGACGGCATCAACCCCAGCTGCGGAGACGAGCTCACCTTGCAGCTGCGTGTCGAGAACGGCGTGATCGAGGAGGCCTCCTTTACCGGCCACGGCTGCGCCATCAGTCAGGCCAGCGCCGACATCATGGCCGACCTCATCACCGGCGAGACGGTCGAGGAAGCGCGTCGCTTGGCAGGGCTCTTCCTCGCCATGATCCGCGGCGAACAGCTCTCCGAGGAGGACCTGGAAGATCTGGACGAGGCCGCCCAGCTCCAGGACATCTCGCACATGCCCGCCCGCGTCAAATGCGCCGAGCTCGCCTGGCGCACCCTCGACGGCATGCTCGAGGAGCAAGCAAACCAGTAGCGTATGCCCCGAATCCAAGGTTTTTGATTGCCGAGCCGCCCGATACGGGCGGCTCTGTTTTTTCTAATGAGCGCGAACGCACAAAGTCCGCGCGTCCGGCACCCCGTCTGTCATTTACCACACAGCCAGACGCGAACACGGGCGTTTTCCACAGCACCAAAGGCCTGCGGCAGGGCCACGAGCACGCCTAGCATCGTCCCATGCCCCATCCAGCTGGGCTCCGATTCGCTTCGCGCCTGCTGCAGACGGGTCCCATAGGGAGCGGCGTGCATTTTTGCGAGTATTCAGCACGCCAAGCTGTGTGTATACGCATCGAAAGCGTTAATCAACGTCTCCAGGCGCATATATAGTGCGTTTTAGAACAAGCATCGTGGTCTCAGGGGCGCAAACATGAGCTTCGGGAGCGCATCGGCAGGCATAAATAGCTTCGGGGCCCGTATGTTGCAAAATTGCGACGGTAGTGGCAGTACCGCGATGCTGAAAACTCCATTTTTTGCACGGCGCAGATGGGGGTAGGCACGGGCAAACCCGGACTGAGCCCTTATTTTATGCAAGATGGCGATTGTTCTATGCATATTAAGAAGTGCAGTTGCCGCACCAAGCTTTTGAACGCTTGTTGCGGCGTATGGACGACCCCATCTGCGGCGCACAGGCGACCCTACATCACGTTTCCGCCAGTCCGCATCGCCGTCCGCGCGCGGGCACGCACAATACGAGAGACGGTACTTTTGCCAATCCCGGTATAGCGCTCAATCTGGCGCACCGTGAAACCGGCATCGTGCAATCCAAAAATAACGGTATCGCGCTGCGCCGGCGGTGCGGCTTTAACCCCGCGAAGCGGAACCCCGAGTTCCTTAGCCATCTTGCCGGCAAAGGCGTGGCGTTCCCACTCCGTCTCTTTCATATCGCCCAGCGCTGGCTCGCCGCCGTCGGGCGTCGAAAGTGAATAGGCAATAAAGCCCTCGGCAGAACCAAAGAGCTCAAGCACGCAAGAAGGATCAGAAAATCCCCTCGCGACATCAGCCGCGTCACCGTCGTAAGCGCGCAAATGCTCCGCAAAGCTGCTCCAGGGATAACGCTCGATTAGGCCAACGCCCGCCTCCTGTGGATCGGCGTGTACGGAGCGAATAGCCTCCATCACCTGCCAGTCGGTATCGAGCGAGCGCCGGTCAAAACGGTTCTGGAACAGATGACCTGTGCGCCCCGTGCGTTTATTGAACCGCCGCGCGTACGTCAAAAGCAGCCGGTGCATCGCCGCGCTCATCGCGTCCTCGTAATCTGCCAGCACCAGATGCACGTGATTGCCCATAAGACACCAAGCGATAACCGTGACGCCTGCCTCCCGGCAGCAGTCGCGCATCAACTCCAAAAACTCCCACCGGTCTTCATCGCCCTCAAAGATGAGCTGCTTGCCCGTACCGCGGGCACAGACATGGTAAAAGCCGGTAACCGTTCTCCAAACGCGCTGCATGGCGCTCCCTTCGCCGGGATCTGCTTGCCATCCAATACAGCACGATTGAAGCGTGCCATCAAAACATCCACGCAAAACAATAGACTCGCGCGGCCAAAGGCAGTAAATAGGCGGCGAACGGCACCGTTGCAACAGGTCAGCCCCTGCAACGCTTACAAGAGCTGACCAAAAGCTTGCCCAAGACGAACCCCCTCTACGGAAGTTCGCGACCACAGAACATAGAGTTAAACCGTTTCAATTTAAACTTCCGGACTTCTCGCTACGAAAACTGAGCCGTTCGCCGAATATTCCGTGCATTTCGCGGTATTATAGGGGTTGCATGTCATGTCCCTTTCGAAGGGTCGCCCGGCAATCGCCAGCCACGACCCCCAGACGGGACGCCAACACGATAGAGAGGAGAGGCATGCAGTACTCACAGGAAGTGGAGAACATGTGCCCCGTTGCCAAGGGTGCATACCACGGCCCCGCACCCATCCCCGAGGAGGGCAAGTGGGTCCAGGCTAAGGAGATTTCCGACATCTCCGGTCTTACGCACGGTGTGGGTTGGTGCGCACCTCAGCAGGGCGCCTGCAAGCTCACGCTGAACGTCAAGGACGGCATCATCGAGGAGGCCCTCGTTGAGACCATCGGCTGCTCGGGCATGACCCACTCTGCCGCCATGGCTTCCGAGATCCTTCCCGGTAAGACCATCCTCGAGGCCCTCAACACCGACCTCGTCTGCGACGCCATCAACGTTGCTATGCGCGAGATCTTCCTGCAGATCGTTTACGGCCGCAGCCAGACCGCGTTCTCCGAGGGCGGCCTGCCCGTGGGCGCCTCCCTCGACGACCTCGGCAAGGGCCTTCGCTCTCAGGTCGGCACCATGTTCGGCACCAAGGCCAAGGGCGCTCGTTACCTCGAGCTCGCTCAGGGCTACGTCACCCGCATGGCTCTCAACGACAAGAACGAGATCATCGCATTCGAGTTCCTGAACCTCGGCAAGTTCACCGACGCCGTCAAGGCCGGCAAGACCCCCGAGGAGGCCATCGCTGGCGCTATGGGCCACTATGGTCAGTGGGAGAACGCTGCCAAGTACATCGACCCGCGCACCGACGAGGAGACTCACTCCGTCGCCAGCGTGTTCCCGGTTCACGAGTAGAAAGGGAGGGAAATAACTATGACTGTTACGTTCGAAGGTTACGAGCGCCGCGCTGACAAGATCAACAAGTGCCTCGCCGACAACGGCATCGCCTCCCTCGAGGAAGCTCTGCAGATCTGCACCGACAAGGGCTTCAACCCGCGTGAGATCGTCAACAACACCCAGTCCATCGCCTTCCAGAACGCCGAGTGGGCCTACACCCTCGGTTGCGCTCTCGCTGTCAAGCGTGGCGCCAAGACCGCTTCTGAGGCTGCCGCCATCATCGGCGAGGGCATCCAGGCCTTCACCGTTCCCGGCTCCGTCGCCGAGGACCGCAAGGTCGGTCTGGGCCACGGCAACCTGGGCGCTATGCTGCTCTCCGACGACACCGAGTGCTTCGCCTTCCTGGCTGGCCACGAGTCCTTCGCTGCCGCTGAGGGCGCTATCGGCCTGGCTCTGAACGCCAACAAGGCTCGCAAGAAGCCGCTGCGCGTTATCCTCAACGGTCTGGGCAAGGACGCCGCTCAGATCATCGCCCGCATCAACGGCTTCACCTACGTGAAGACCCAGTTCGACTACTACACGGGCGAGCTCAAGGTCGTCGAGACCATCCCCTACTCCGATGGTCCCCGCGCTGCCGTTAACTGCTACGGTTCCGATGACGTCCGCGAGGGCGTTGCCATCATGTGGCACGAGAACGTCGACATCTCGATCACCGGTAACTCCACCAACCCCACGCGCTTCCAGCACCCCGTCGCTGGCACCTACAAGAAGGAGCGCCTCGAGGCTGGCAAGAAGTACTTCTCCGTCGCTTCTGGTGGCGGCACTGGCCGTACCCTGCACCCGGACAACATGGGCGCCGGCCCTGCCTCTTACGGCATGACCGACACCATGGGCCGCATGCACTCCGACGCCCAGTTCGCCGGTTCTTCCTCCGTGCCTGCGCACGTCGACATGATGGGTCTCATCGGCATGGGCAATAACCCCATGGTCGGTGCCACCGTCGCCTGCGCTGTCGCCGTCGAGGAGGCCCTCAAGGCCTAATCGCGCCCGCGCGATGCTCATATAGTTGAGCTTTGGAGCCGCTATCCACCCGGGTAGCGGCTCTTTTTGTTTGCGCAGTCGCAGGGTAACTAATGCCGATATATCAGTTGTGGCGAAATACGAGATGTAACGAGATGGATTGTCAGAGCGTCCATGACGCCCACCTGCCATAATTGCCCTTTACCGATTTGCCGAGTCTTTGCGGCCCCATTACCGATCACCCGTGCGACAATGCGCCGGACGAGAAAGGAATCCGATGGAATCGACTGATGTACTGGTAATTGGATCTGGCATTGCGGGCCTTTGCGCCGCCATCGAAGCGGCACGCACGGGTGCAACCGTCACTGTGGCAAGCGCCGGCAAGACTATGAGTGGATCGAGCTTCTTCCCCGGAACCTGGGGCCTGGGGCTTATCGGACCCGTTAACGAAGACGACGAACAGGACCTCATCAACACCATCCAGACCGTGGGCGGCGGCGTCGCCGACCCTACGCTTGTCCAGACGTTTGTCCACGGCATTCCCCAGGCAATTGAATGGCTCGAGCAAGACCTGGGCGTTGAGCTTCAGCGTCCGCAAAGTGCTGAGAGCGCTCAGCAAAAGCAGTTTATCCCCTGCTTTGACCACAAGACGCGCATGTGGCGCGGCCTCACCCGCAAGCCCCTTGAGGACGCTCTGACAGCCCGGATCGAGTCGCTCGGCATTCGCCTGCTCCCCCGCCATGAGCTTATCGACCTTGTTGAGGACACGAACGGCAGAATAACCGGAACCGTGCTCTACGACCTCACCGAAAATCGAATCGTGCCCTTTGCTGCCAAGGCCACGATCATCGCAGCCGGTGGCACAAGCGGCCTGTTCGAGCGCAGCCTTACGTCGGCTGATGTGCTCAGCTCCTCGCAGGCCATCGCGCTGGCGCACGGCGCAACACTTACTAATATAGAGTTCATGCAGATGATGCCCGGCTTCATCGAGCCCAAGCGAAACCTTGTATTTAACGAGAAGACCTGGCGCTACGTCAAGTTCGACCAGTCGGTCGATATTGCCGACGGCAAGCTAAACGATCTGCTCGAGCAACGCTCCGGATATGGTCCCTTCACTTCGCGTCTGGATTCTCGCGCTATCGACCTAGCCATCGACCAAGCGGGAGCCGAAGACCTGGCGCTCCACTACGACTTCCCCCGCGAGGACGTCCCCGAGTTTGTGCAGACCTTTGCCACCTGGCTACAAGACGAGCACGGCATCGCGCCGACCGACGAGATGCGCGTGGCGATGTATGCCCACGCCGCCAACGGCGGTATCAAAATCGACAAGACCGCGTACACGGGCGTTGAGGGCCTCTACGCCTGCGGTGAGGCAACAGGCGGCATGCACGGCGCCGACCGCATCGGCGGCTTGTCGAGTGCCAATGGCATCGTATTCGGGCGCATCGCGGGCGCATCGGCAGCTCGAGCAGCGCTGGACGCTCCCGAGGCGGCCGCTCCGATGGATATCGCCCTCCCTCAGTATGGCATTGCCACAACAGATGCCGAACGCCTGACACACAGCCTTAAGCACACGATGAGCACCTATTGCATGATCAACAGGACCGAAGCAGGTCTATCCAAGGCCCTGCAACAGCTTGAAAGCCTGAAAGACGAGGCAACTGCGCTGAGCAAGCCGCATGCCAATGACAGCGAGATCGCAGCCCTCGCCCGCCTGCAATCGCAGAATCAGCTGGCAACGGAGATGGTCAAAGCCATGCGCAAGCGGACCGAAAGCCTGGGTTCGCACTATCGATCGAATTAAACTGGACACCTATCTAGAGCAGAGCACAACTAATCGATATCTATGGGCCCCGTGACCTCGAAGTGGCACGGGGCCCATTCGTGTCCGCACGGCAGCGTATCCTTATTCTGAGTACAGAGCGGGCAAAGCGCGCATAGACAATAGATCAGCGAGGAGGAGATATGGACAGTAGAGATATCGAGAAGTGGCGTGTCGAACTTGATAGCTACGCCAATGTGGAAGACGGCGTTGAGTATTGGCTCGCACGCGATTTAATGGAACCCATGGGGTACACTCGATGGGAGAACTTTGCCGAAGTTGTTAAGAGGGCAAAAGTCTCGTGCGAAACAAACAAAACTCCAGTTGATTCCCATTTTCGTGACACCACGAAAATGGTAACTGCCGGTGTCGCCGCTCGCGCGGTTAAAGACTACAAGCTTACGCGCTATGCATGCTATTTAATCGCCCAAAACGGAGATTCAAACAAGCCAGAGATCGCGCTCGCCCAGGCGTACTTCGCCGTGCAGACGCGCCGCCAAGAGCTCATAGAGCAGCGCTTCGCAGAGATTCAGCGCTTGCAGGCGCGCCACTCGCTATCTGATTCAGAGAAACAGCTCTCGGGTATTGCGTTCAAACGCGGCGTGGACTCCAAAGGATTCGCAATCATCAAGTCGAAGGGCGATGAAGCGTTATTCGGCGGCAGAAGCACGGCGGAAATGAAGCAACAGCTCGGCGTATCCAAGAGCTCGGCATTGGCGGACGGGCTAGCCGATGTTCTCATCAAAGCAAAGGACCTTACGAACTCGATGACGGCCTTCAACGCCGAGGAACACGACCTGTACGGTCTGGACCAGATCAAGCAAGAGCACGTCGAGAACAACACAAGCGTGCGTGGCAGCCTCATCGACCGCGGAATTGTACCTGAGAACCTACCGCCTGCCGAAGATACAAAAAAGCTCGAGCGTCGCGTGAAGGCAGACGAGAAGAAACTCAAGGAAGGTACTGACGGTTTTACCGATCCCCAGGGTAGACTCGATCTGTGAAAGCGGCCGTGCCCTTTCGGGTTCGACCCCATGAAAGGTCAACAAAAAAGACGGTCAACTATCGCTGACCGTCTTAACATGCTTTGGTGGGCCGTCAGGGGGTCAGCCTGCTTTGCAGGCGGCCGCTTCGGCGCTTTGCGCCTTGCGCGCTGCGCTGGTAAATGCTTACGCATTTCCTCAGCTTCGCGCCCCGACGGGTTCGACCCCATGCGAGGTCAACAAAAAAGCGACCAGCCTAAGCCAGTCGCTTTAACATACTTTGGGTGGGCCGTCAGGGGGTCGAACCCTGGACCTTGGGATTAAGAGTCCCCTGCTCTACCAACTGAGCTAACGACCCAAAGCTAAAGTCCGTCGTAGCGGACTTTAGAGGAGATATCGTGTGGTGGGCCGTCAGGGGGTCGAACCCTGGACCTTGGGATTAAGAGTCCCCTGCTCTACCAACTGAGCTAACGACCCGATATCAACACGAAGCAAGAACTGGGGTGGGTAAAGGGACTCGAACCCTCGACCTACGGGACCACAACCCGTCGCTCTAGCCAACTGAGCTACACCCACCGTGTCCTGTGCGCTTCGCGCTCGACTATTATTGCAAGGAACGCCACGCGATGCAAGCCCCAATTTTCAAGAATTTTGAAAAGAGTTTTTCGAGACCATTTCGAGCATTTCCCACCGGTTTCATAGGAGTAAACTTGCCCCACTGCAAATGCTCGAAAGGACCGGCATGAAAGAACTCTCCAACCGCACGGCAACGTTTACCGATTCCGTCATCCGTCGCATGACGCGCATCTCCAACAAGTGTGGCGCCGTCAACCTGTCACAGGGCTTCCCCGACTTTGATCCCCCGGCGCAGCTGCTCGATAGCCTCAGCACCATCGCCACCGATCCCAAGCCGCTCTACCACCAGTACTCCATCACCTGGGGCTCTCAGGCCATGCGCGAGGCGCTTGCCGCCAAGCAGGAGCACTTTATGGGCATGCCGATCAACCCCAACGAGAATATTGTAGTCACCTGCGGCTCCACCGAGGCCATGATGGCCGCCATGATGACGGTCACGAACCCCGGCGACAAGGTCGTCATTTTCTCGCCGTTCTACGAGAACTACGGCGCTGACACCATTCTCTCGGGCGCCGAGCCCATCTATGTGCCGCTCAACCCGCCCACCTTTGACTTCGACCGTGAGGTCCTCGAGGCGGCCTTCCGCGACAACGATCCCAAGGCGATCGTCCTATGCAACCCGTCCAACCCCTGTGGCAAGGTCTTTACGCGCGAGGAGCTCACTTTTATTGCCGACCTGTGCAAGAAGTACGACGCCTACTGCATCACCGACGAGGTGTACGAGCACATCGTCTACGCTCCCCACGAGCACGTGTACATGGCCACGCTGCCCGGCATGTTTGAGCGCACCATCAGCTGCAGCTCGCTGTCCAAGACCTACTCCATCACCGGCTGGCGCCTAGGCTACACCATCGCTCCCGCCGAAATCACCGAGCGCATCAAAAAGGTCCACGACTTCCTCACCGTAGGCGCCGCCGCTCCCCTGCAAGAGGCCGTCGTCACCGCCCTCAACTTCGACGACAGTTATTACCAGGAGGTCCTCGACCTCTACACCGCCAAGCGCGACCTATTCTGTCAGGGACTCGACAGCATCGGCCTCACGCACAACGTGCCGCAGGGCGCCTACTACGTGATGATGGACATCTCTGAGTTTTGCTATGACAGCGACCTCGACTTCTGCGAGGACCTGGCCTCAAAGGTGGGCGTGGGCGCCGTGCCCGGCTCGAGCTTCTTCCGCGAGCCCGTCAACCATCTGATTCGTTTCCACTTTGCCAAGCGAGACGAGACGCTTAACGCGGCGCTTGAGAACCTCAAGTCGCTACGTGATAAAATCAACCCGCGCGGGTAAGGACGGTCAGTAACTAAAGGCACTAAAGAAACCTCGTGAACCCGTTGGGCCATGAGGTTTCTTTTTATAGCGACCTCATTTATTTTTTAGAGCGCTATACTTTAGTCACGGAGCAACTCGTCCAGAGAGGAATACTATGGCAGAGCAGCAGCTTATCGGAGCGCTCGAGGCCGGCGGCACCAAGATGGTCTGCGCCACGGGCTATGCAGACGGCACGGTCCTGGAACGCGAGCAGATTGCGACCACGACCCCGCAGGAGACCGTTGAGGCCGTCAACGCATGGTTTGCCGACAAGGACATCGCCGCGCTGGGCATCGGCGCCTTTGGCCCCACCGCAGTCAACCCTGCCTCGTCCCAATACGGCAAGATCCTGGAGACGCCCAAAACGGCATGGCGCTACTTTGACCTGCTGGGCACCATCCAAAACGAGCTCAATATTCCCTGCGGCTACGACACCGACGTCAACGTCGCCTGCCTGGGCGAGGTCACCTTTGGTTGCGCCCAGGGCCTCACTGACGTGGTGTATCTGACCATCGGTACCGGCGTGGGCGCCGGCGTGCTCTCGGGCGGTAAGCTCGTGCACGGCATGATGCATCCCGAGGCCGGCCACATCCTGGTCACGCGCGACCCGCGCGACACCATCGGCGAGCACAGCGGCTGCCCCTTCCACGACAACTGCCTCGAGGGCCTCATCGCCGGTCCCGGCGTCAAAAAGCGCTGGGGTGGCAAGAGCGCCGGAGAGATGGCCGATGACCCGGAGGCCATGGACCTGCTCGCCGGCTATCTGGCGCAGGCGCTCATGACCTACATCCTGTGCTATGCGCCGCAGAAGATCGTCATCGGTGGCGGCGTGGCCGACCACACCCCCATCGTGCCGCTCGCGCGCAAGAAGTGCGCCGAGATGCTCAACGGCTACATCGTCACGCCCGAGATGGCCGACATTGATAGCTATATCGTCAACAACAGCCTCGAGGGCAAACAGGGCATTATGGGCTGCTTGGCCCTGGGCGCTCAGGCGCTTCAGTAGCAGACGCACCCACAGGGCGTGGCGCGCCCGGCAAATCCGACCTACGGAACGACGCCACCACGCCTCATATAAGCCCTCAAATAAAAAAGGCCGCCTAGGACCAAACAATACGTCCTAGGCGGCTTTTTTGGCGTGCATCAGCAACCGTAAGAGATATCGGAGCACAACGCCCGTTGCCGCTCCACAGCAGTCGATCACCACATCGGTGATCATGCCGGCGCGTCCCGGCACGAAGAGCTGAATCGTCTCGTCGATCGAGGGAATCAGCAGCAGGAACACCGCCGTGGGCAGTAGCACGTCAAAGGTGCGCCAGCCCTCAAAATCAAAGGCGTGCGTTGCCAGGATGCCGAGCACCATATACTCGGAAAAATGCGCGCACTTACGAACAACAAAGTTGGTCACCCATTCATATGGAAGTCCCACGCCGTGCAGAAAACCGCGGATAGCTTCCATGACCGTTAGGCTCAGTGAGCCCGACCCCGAGCCGGGAACCAGCGAATTGCCCCAGATCAAGAGCGCCATCAGGCAGGTTACGACCGCCCATTTTCGATTGATCTTAACCATGCAGAAGTTATGCCTCCGCACGGAGCGGCGCGAAGCTGGCGGTACCGCCCTCGATAACGCTCAGATAAGCACGGCCCGTACGCTTGGCGGTAGAGGACTGAAGACGCTCGATCTCTTCCTCGAGGATCTGATTGACGCGCTCGTGACGACGATTTTCCATAATGCCGGCGGCAATAGCCTCGGCCCGCTCGATGCTCTCACGCGAGATACGGGCAGTATCCTCGGGGAACACAGCGCTGTGACGGCCGACATAGGCGGGGGCAGCAGGCTGAGGGGCAGCGACGGGAGCGGGGGCTGAAACAGGAGCAGGCTCGTCAATCTCATCCAGAATCGCGGTGGCGGCGGCCCACATACCCTCGTGGCCCGAGTAATCGGCCATGGGGACATCAACCTCGAGCGAGGCGTCCGGAAGGTCGCCGGTGTCGATGCGATCTTGGGCATCAATCGATGCGGTGATGGCTGCAGGCTCATCGAGGTCATCGAGATCGATGCCCGCGGCACCGGAGATGATAGGCATGCTGGCGAGGTTTGCATTGTACGGCGCAGCCTCAGCCGCCTGCTGCTGGGCAGGAGCGCCCCAAAGCGAGCTTTCGGCGGCACGGCGGGCGGCAACAGCCTCCTCGTCCGCGGTCATGGCTTCATCAACGTACGAATTATCGGCAGAAGCGTTCGCGTCCGCCGAGGTAGCGCTGTAGGCGTTATTGACCGCCGCATTGGCAACGAGTGCCACGAAAGCCGCCGTGCTGCCCGCAGGGGCGGCCTGGGAGCCCGACACGGCGCGTGCCGCGGCGGCGATATCATCGCGATTGAAGGAGCCGGTCTGCCCGCCGTTGGTGAGCTCGTCGATGGCGACTTGATAGACGTCGCGCGAGCGTGCAGGGTCGCAGCTCACCGGCGAATCGTCGTCGAGCATGCTGTCGATCATGGACCAAGCCTCGGCCTCGTCCATAGCATCTGCGGCTCGAGCGATGGTAGGGACACCATCATCGACATGACGGCGCTGGAACGCACCAGTCAGGCCGGAAAGGAGTGCCGAGGTAGACTGCTCCGACTGAGCCTGAGAAGCAGAAGTCGCAGCGTAAGGAGTCGCATCCTGCTGCTGAGCTGGAATCGAGGCGGTCTTGAACTCGCTTTGATGCTGATTGAGATTGGCGGCACCGCCCATGGCATCGGGCTGGAACAGACGCTCTTCACGCTGCACACGGTACTCGGAGATACCCAGCGAGGCGGCATAGATACCCACGCCCGCCACCGCGCCCACGGCGAAGGGAACCGCACCCGCCACGACCGTCTCGTTCACCGACGAAAACGGCAGCGTCGCGGCATACATAACCACGGGAGCGGCAAGACCGATCCCGCACGAAAGTCCGGCAAGGACTGCTCGTTGTGTTGCATCAGAAGAAGCCATGAGCTCTCCCCATCTTCCAGCACCCAAATCGCATCATTCAGTTGGCTGCGCGAGAGAAGATGAAGCGGGGCTATGCCCCAAAGCAACGGTATATGGTTCGTTTCATCTGCGTTTTCCGTCGCGAAGCTTAAAAGCTATTATGCGAAACCACCCTGCCGATTGCAAGCGACGATGTCGGATTGAAACGGGAAACCTGCTGCTCGTCGGTCTTACGGTCAAAAATAAGCGCGGAGCGGCGCAATGGAAAGGGGCCGAGGCTCAAAGCCCCGACCCTTTATCGCATTGATGACTATCGCAGCGCGTGGATGACAACCTAGAACGTCTGCTCGTAGTCGCTGTGTTTTTTGGCCGAACGCACCAGGAACTCCTGGTTGGTGTTGGTGCCCTTCAGACCCTTGATAAACGACGCCGCCGCACGCTCGGTATTGTTCATGCCGGCAAGAATGCGACGCAGACCAAAGACAAACGGACGCATCTGCTCGTCGACCAACAGGTCCTCGTTACGCGTACCGGAGGCAACGGGGTCGATAGCCGGGAAGATGCGGCGGTCGGCCAGGTCGCGGTCGAGCTTAAGCTCCATGTTGCCGGTGCCCTTGAACTCCTCGAAAATGACCTCGTCCATCTTGGAACCGGTGTCGATGAGGGCAGAGGCCAGGATGGTGAGCGAGCCGCCGTTCTCGATATTGCGGGCTGCACCCAGGAAGCGCTTGGGCGGATACAGTGCCGCCGAATCGACGCCGCCCGAAAGGATGCGGCCCGAGGCAGGCGCCGCCAAGTTGTAGGCGCGGGCGAGGCGCGTGATGGAGTCGAGCACCACCACGACGTCGCCACCCAGCTCTACGATGCGCTTGGCGCGCTCGATGACGAGCTCTGCCACGCGGGTGTGGTTGTCGGCAGGCATATCGAAGGTCGACGCCACAACCTCACCCTTGATGGAACGCTGCATATCTGTGACCTCTTCGGGGCGCTCGTCGACGAGCAGGCAGATGAGGTGCACCTCGGGGTTGTTAATCGAGATAGACTGGCAGATCTTCTTGAGGATCGTGGTCTTGCCGGCCTTGGGCGGGGACACGATCAGGCCGCGCTGGCCCTTGCCGATCGGTGACACGATGTCGATGGCGCGACCGGTAATAGAGTCCTTGCCGTGCTCCATGCGCAGCGGCTCGTTGGGATAGACCGGGGTGAGGTCGCCGAACTTGGGACGGTTGCGAATCTGCTCGGGGTCCAGACCGTTGACGGTCGTGATTTTGGCGAGGCCGGCGCGCTTGTCGCCGCCGCGCGAAGGACGCAGCGAGCCCTCGATGACGTCGCCCGTGCGCAGGCGCGCGGAGCGGATGAGGTAGGCGGGCACGAAGGCGTCGTCGTTGGACTTCATGTAGCCATGGGCGTGGATGATGCCGGAGCTGTCCGGGCGAATCTGCAGAATGCCCTTGATGTCGCGGAAGCCCTCGGCCTTCGCAGCGGTGACGTAGATTTCCTCGACGAGCTCGGCCTTCTTCTTGCCGGTCGTCTCGATCTCGAACTCCTTGGCCTTCTCGCGCAGCTCAGCGACCTTCATGGCCGCGAGTTCCTCGCGCGAAAGCGTGGGCTCGGTGGGAGCGGCATTACGCTCCTTGTTGCGCTGTTTGCGATCGCGCTGGCGGTTGCGACGGTCGTTGTTGCGGTCGTCCTTACGCTCGTTGCGCTCGTCGTTGCGCTTGTGCTGGCGACGGTTGGGACGAGTGCCGTCTTCGCCCTCAGCGGGGGCGGCACCATCGGTTGCGGCGGTGCCAACATTGGCCGCGGCGGCGTCATTGGCCTCGGCGCCAGAATCAACCTGCGCTTCGACATCCTGCTGCTCGGACGCCTTGGCCTTAACGGACTTCTTACGACCGCGCTTGGGCTTCTCGGACGCAGGCTGTTCGACGTCCTGGGCCTTGGCGACATCAGTCGACGCATCGGCGGTCGTCTCGGCAGAATCCTCGGACGCACCCTTCTTGGCAGCCTTGGCCTTTGACGTGCGCTTAGCAGCAGTACGACGGCTGCGACCGGGACGGACGTCGGCGGGCTCGGCATCGGCGGGAGCGGCCTCGGAAGTCGTAGCATCCTGGACGGGTGCATCGGCAGCGGTTGCAGACTCGGCGGTCGCCGCAGCATCCCGAGCGGCGGCGGCTGCTGCTGCGGCCTTCTCTGCCTCGACAAAGGCCTTGGGCTTGCGACCGCGACGGTGCGGGCGCAAAGCCGGATCGACAACGGGAACTTCGTTGGCCTCGACAGGCGCAGCGGGCTCAACAGGCAATGTGCCCTCCCCTGCCGCGGAACGGACCGAAGCCTCAGTGAGCTCGGGGGCTACCTGTTCCGCAACTTGCTCGGCCTTAGCAGCCGTGCGGCGGCGTGTGCGCGGTGCCGGCTTCTCGGTCGGCAGGTCGGCGGCAGGGGTCTCGATGGCGGCAGGCGTCTCGGGCACAGACGGAGCTGCAAGCTCGGTCAGAGCCGCGGCCTCGCGCTCGGCAGCACGACGGCGGGCGCGCACCACCTGAGCCTCGCTAATCTGCGCCAACGCACGTGCCTGCGCGACCTCATCGGAAATTGGCGCCGAGGAGTCAGCTGCAACGGTGCGCTTGGCGCGCGTCGTGCGCGTGGTACGGCGCTTGGGCTTGGTGACCTCCTCGCCGTCAGCGGCAGGCTTGGCCGTGCGGCGCGCGAGCTTGGGCTTTGCCGGAGCAGCCTCCTCACCAGTTGCAGGCGCAGGCGTCGAAGCAGCCTTAGGCGTCTCGGGAGCCGAGGCTTGCGCGGGCGCCGCGACCTGGTCCGACGCAACCGGTGCAGCGGGAGCGGCTTGCGTCGTCGTTATTTCGTTTTCTTGCTGTTGATCAGACACAGTGTTTGCTCAACTTTCTTTTCAAGCCCTGTGATCACATGCTCCCTGCATAAACCTTCAGGGCGGCTAAACAGTCTAGTTCCGTTCAAAACGACGGACATCATTGATCTGTATCGAGATGATTGCGTCAACTACGCAGCGTTAGTGTAACACAACCGCCGCCACCTGCAACTTAGTCATTGGGGGCGTTCTTAAACGACTAGTCAAAAGGGACACTCTTTGGTCTACCACCCACAAATCAGACTGCCTCCGCCAAAACTATGGCGGTTTACTACGACGAATCGATCAACCGCGACCACTCCGAAACATGTTGAACTAAAACCGCAGGTAGATGCCTTGCGCTTTTTTGCGAAAAGCCGGCGTGGTTGGAAATTCCCAATTCATCGTAGTAAACCGGCATAGTTTCGTATTTCCAGCAGTTCCAAATTCGTCAATACGTCGGCATTTGCGAAAAAAGCCCGACCTCCATGGGAGATCGGGCTTATAGGGCTCAGTTAAACCAAACCTACACGGTCAAATGACCCGCAGGTTACATCTGCTCGGGCGCGGAAACGCCAACGAGGGTGAGCACCAGGGCGAGCGTCACGCGGACGGCATCGCAAGCGGCCAGACGGGCACGCGAAAGTTCGGGGTCGACGGGACGGCCCTCGCTCGGCAGCACCTGGCAGGCAGCGTAGAAGCTGTGGAAGTCACCGGCGAGCTCCTCGGCAAAGTGCGTCAGACGGAACGGGGCGCGATCGCGAGCGCAGCTGGCGATCAGGTCGGTAAGCTCATTGAGCTTGCGCGAAAGGGCGAGCTCGGTCGGGTCGGTCAGCAGCGAGTAATCGACGTTCTCACCGATGGCCTTGGCGGCAACGGCCTTCATGCCCATCTCGTCGGCCTGCTCAGGCGTTACGTCAGCGGCACGGCGCAGGATGGAGCAGACGCGAGCGTGAGCGTACTGCACGTAATAGACCGGGTTGGAGTTGTCGCGCTTCTTAACGGCCTCAATGTCGAAGTCGACCATCTGGTTGGAGCTCTTGGAGATGAGCGTGTAGCGAGCGGCATCGGAGCCGACCTCGTCGACGAGCTCCTGCAGGGTCACCATGGTGCCCTTGCGCTTGGACATACGGACGGGCTTGCCGTTACGCAGCAGGTTGACGAGCTGGCCCAGTAGAACCTCGAACTTGCCGGGGTAACCCAGAGCGTCGCAGACGCAGCGGACGCGCTCGATGTAACCGTGGTGGTCGGCGCCCCAGATGTCGATGACGTGATCGACGCGCTGGAACTTATCCCAGTGATAGGCGACGTCGGAGGCGAAGTAGGTGTACTCGCCGTCGGACTTGATCAGGACGCGGTCCTTGTCGTCGCCCAGATCGGTGGAGCGGAACCACAGGGCGCCGTCCTTGGTGTAGAGGTAGCCCATCTTGTCGAGCTTCTCAAAAGCGCGGTCGACGGCGGAGGTGCCGGCGGTCTCGCCCTCGGTGTCCTTCACATACAGCGAGCGCTCGGAGTACCAACGGTCGAAGTCGCAGTTGACGGCGTGGCAGAGGTCGCGCATGTTGTCGACCATCTTCACGTAGCCGCGCTCACGGAAGCTCTCCATACGCTCCTGCGGATCGGCGTCGACCCACTTGTCGCCGTCGGTGCGCCAGAACTCGGCGGCCTCGTCGATGATGTAGTCGCCGCCGTAAGAGTCCTTGCCCAAGGTCTCGGCAAAGTTGTCCTGATACGGATGGGTCTCGGGGTGCTCGTCGTTCTCGTCGGCAACAAAGGCGTCACGGTCGGCGATCAGCAGCTTGTGAGCCTCGTCGATATCAACGCCCTGCTTGGCGATGATGTCGGCAAGCTGCATATAGCGCGTGCTGATGGAGTTGCCGAAGGTGTTCATCTGAGAGCCGTGGTCATTGATGTAGAACTCACGCTGGATCTCATAGCCGGCGTGGTCCATAACGCGGCAGAGCGAATCGCCCAGCGCGGCCCAGCGGCCGTGGCCGATGTGCATGGGGCCGACGGGGTTGGCGGAAACGAACTCGACCTGGGTCTTCAGGCCACCACCGACGTTGGACTTAGCGAAGTCCATGCCCTTCTCGCGAGCCTCGCCAAAGATGGCATTCTTGACGGCAACGGAGAGGTAGAAGTTGATGAAACCGGGGCCTGCGATCTCAACCTTCTCGATCGCGGGATCCTCGGGCATATGGGCAACGATGGCCTCGGCGATCTTGCGCGGGGCGCAGTGGGCCAGCTTGGCGGACTTCAGGGCCATGGTAGAGGTCCACTCGCCATGAGAAGTGTCAGCCGGTCGCTCGATAGCGCAATCGTCAAGTTCAAATGCGGAAAGGTCGCCGGCCTCCTGGGCCGCAGCAAGCGCAGCGCGTACCAGCTCTTCAATCTTCTCGGGCATAGATCCTCCTTGTGTTAAAGCCCCCGAGCTCTTGGTCACTCGTAGGGCAAAAGCCAGAGTTTGTAGCACTCTATCACAAGCGACGGGCACTGTCGCAGGGTAAAGCTAATAGATATTGCATATGCACAAAAATGACTACAGCTTGCATGGAGTCACTCAAAGATGCCGGTCTGCCTGCAGATTATGCAGGCGTTGAAAATGCATAAAGGTGTGAATGAGCTGCGTCTGTTATCGAATACTCTTACCTATCAGAATTGTGTGCTTTTCCTGCATAAAGTAAGGGTTTGCGCACGTCAGCGTGTTATTCTAGACATACGTAAATTCGTATAAGTTGGAGGTAGCATGTTCTCAATCGGTCAACACGTCATTCATCCGGGTCAGGGAGTCTGCACCGTCGTCGGTTTTAGGGACGACACGCCGCAGCCCATGCTGTTGCTCGAGACCAAGCAGGGACATGCGCAGACGATCCTCATGTACCCCGTGGCGCAGGCCGATCGTTTGCATGCCGCCATCTCCCAGCAAGATGCCGAGCACCTGCTGAGCCACTATGACGAGCTGGAGTGCGACACCTTTACCGAGCGTAACAGCTCGCTTGAGGAGACGCACTTTAAGCAGCAGCTCAAGCTGGGCGCGCCCGAGACGGTCCGCGTGGCAAAGACCATGATGCACCGCATTCGCCAGGCCGAGGAAGCTGATAAAAAGCCCAGCTCTTACTACATGCGCGTACTCAAGGAGGCCAAGCGCCGCTCCATTGAGGAGTTCGCCGTGGCCCTGGGCGTCACCGAAGAGGACGCCGAAGCCCGCCTAGCCCAAGCCGCCCTCAACTAACCCATCCGCGCCAAAAACCACCACAAAGGGGACAGGCACCTTTGTGGTGGTTTTTTCGTTCTAGTCGTTCTAGTAGTATTCATTCTTAGCGATACCTACGAGCACAAGGAGCCTCTTATGGCAGAGCCACTTACCGCCGGAATCACCCGCGACCGTGCGTTCGAACTGCTCAACGAGCACAACAAGGACCCGTTCCACATCACCCATGGCGAAACGGTCGAGGGCACCATGCGCTACTTTGCGCGCGAGTTCGACCCCGAGAACGAGGAGTTTTGGGGCATCGTCGGCCTGCTGCACGACCTGGATTGGGAGGAGCATGAGGATGACCCCATGAACCACACCATCTATGCGGCCGAGATCCTCGAGGGCGAGGGCGCCTCTCCCGAGCTCATTCGCGCCATCCAGACGCACACGTCCGATTTCAACACCTCGCTGCCCAAGCCCGAACTGCAGATGGAAAAGATACTGTTCGCCTGCGACGAGCTCACCGGCCTGATCGGAGCCGCCGTCGTCATGCGCCCGAGCAAGAGCGTCATGGACTTTACGACCAAGTCGCTCAAGAAGAAGTTCAAGGACAAGCGCTTTGCCGCCGGCTGCTCGCGTGACGTGATTTCGCAGGGCGCCGAGATGCTGGGCTGGGAGCTTCCCGAGCTCTTCGACCGTACCATCGCGGCCATGCAATCCTTCGCTCCCGATCGCGACACCTTCCAGGCCTAACCGCCCACGCCACCTATAACCACCGCAAAGGGGACAGGCGCCTTTGTGGTGGTTTTTCGTTTGCAACAGGTTTAGGGACGGACCTGGCCGGTGCCGCGGAGCTTGTATTTGTAGGTAGTGAGGGCCTCGGCGGCAAAGGGGCCGCGGGCGTGGAGCTTTTGGGTCGAGATGCCGATCTCGGCGCCCAGGCCAAACTCGCCGCCGTCGGTGAAGCGCGTGCTGGCGTTGGCATACACGGCCGAGGCATCGACCGCGTCCAGGAAGCGCTCGCAGGCATCCTCGTCCTCGGCAACGATGGCCTCGGAGTGCATGGTGCCGTAGCGGTTAATGTGCGCGATGGCTTCGTCCTCGTTCGCCACGACCTTCACGCTCATCTCGAGCGCCAGATACTCGCGGCCCCAGTCCTCCTCAGTCGCGGCTACATAGTCGTCGCCCTCGGCAAGCCCGGCGGCAGCGCATGCGGCGCACGTGGCCTCGTCGCCGTGAATCAGCACGCCGTGGTCGTGCAGCACGGCAACGACCGCCGGCAAAAACGAATCCGCCACGGCACGGTCGACCAGCAGCGACTCGGCGGCATTGCACACGCCCACGCGCTGCGTCTTAGCGTTGACGATAATGTTGAGCGCCTTGTCAAAATCGGCGGATTCATGCACGTAGATGTGGCAGTTGCCTGTGCCCGTCTCGATCACCGGCACAAGCGACTCGCGCACGCAGCGCTGGATCAGGCCCGCACCGCCACGCGGAATGAGCACATCGACAATACCGCGGAGCTTCATGAGCTCGCCGGTGGCCTCGCGGTCGGTGGACTCGATCATCGAGATAGCTTCGCGTGGAAAGCCCTGGGCCTCAAGCGCATCGGCCAGCAGTTCGGCAATCATGGCGCACGAGTGATAGGCCAGCGAACCGCCGCGCAGGATGCAGGCGTTGCCGGTGCGGATGCAGATGCCCGCGGCATCGGCCGTCACGTTGGGGCGCGCCTCGTAGACCATGGCAACCAGGCCCAGCGGCACACTCACGCGCGTAAGGTCCACGCCACTCGCAAGCACACGGTGATCGAGCACGCGGCCCACGGGATCGGGCAGCTCGGCGAGCTTCTCCAGGCCGGCGGCCATGCCCTCGACGCGCTCGGGCGTCAGCAGCAGACGATCGAGCAATCCGACCGAGGTGCCCGCATCACGCGCAGCGGACATATCGAGCTCGTTGGCGGCGACGATGGAGTCGATACCGTTGCGCAGTGCTGCGGCCATGGCGCGCACGGCCTCCTGGCGCTGCTCGTCGCTCGCCGTGGCAAGCGAGGCCGACGCTGCCTTAGCGGCAACGGCAAGATCGTGGACATACGTGGCTATATCGACCGACATGGACGGCCCTTTCTCCTAGAAGTTTGCAACCATGGTAGCCGATTTGCGCATGGCCTCGCCCGCGGCGGTAGAATTGGTCAACCCGAAACACCGCAACGAACGGAAGACTCACATGGCCCTCATTACTTCGTACCACGTCCCCGGCCTGTATGTCGAGGACCACAGCATCGATGTCCCCCTCGACTGGCGCGGCCTGGAGCCCATGCTTTTGGCCGTCGGCAGCACCATGCGCCGCGGCGCCATGCCGGCGCCCATCGCCGGCGCGCCCGAGAGCATCAAGCTCTTCTACCGCGTGGTTTGCGCACCCGACCGCATCAACGACGACCTGCCGCTCCTTCTCTTTTTGCAGGGCGGCCCCGGCGGCGAGAGCCCGCGTCCGCTGTCGCCCACGAGCGACGGCTGGATCGAGGAGGCCGTCAAACACTTCCGCGTGGTCCTGCCCGACCAGCGCGGCACCGGACGCAGCAGCTGTGTTGACGGACGCACGATCGCGGCCTTGGGCGAGCGCGCCGAGGCAGCCGGCGCCGATGCGGCCCGCTCGCAGGCGGACTTCCTCAAGCGTCACCTCGCCAGCTCTATCGTGCGCGATTTTGAGTACCTGCGCCTGGTAGGCTTTGGCGGCAGGCCCTGGGTCACACTCGGGCAGAGCTACGGCGGCTTTTTGACGCTGAGCTATCTGTCGCTCTTCCCCGAGGGCGTGGCGGCAAGCTTTACCTGCGGCGGCATCCCCCACGTGCCGGCGAGCGCAAGCGAAGTCTACGCGCACACCTTCCCGCGCATGGTCGCCAAAACGCAGCAGTATTACGACCGCTACCCTGCCGACGTCGAGCGCGTGGCAGCCCTGGCCGATGCGCTCGAGGCTCAGAAGCCCGTGCTGCCCGACGGCTCGCCGATGACGGTCGAGCGCCTACAGCTCATGGGCAGCGACTTTGGCATGAAGCCGAGCTTTGAGCGCATGCATTGGATTATCGATCACGCTTTTGTTGACGGCGACGGTACGCTGAGCTGCGGCTCCTCAGTATCCGACAGCTTTTTGATGCGCGCCTTCGAGCGCACCAACACGCGCACGAATCCGCTGTACTGGACGCTGCAGGAGTTCATATACGCCGACGGTGACACCATGCCCATTGGCTGGACCGCGGCTGAAGAGAAGGCACACCGCGCCGAGTTTGACACCCTCGCGCGCCCGCTCATGTTTACCGGCGAGGCCATGTTCCCGTGGATGTTCGAGCAGATGCCCGAGCTCAAGCCCTTCAAGCCCGCCATGGACCTGCTGATGGAAGACACCAGCTGGGACAAGATCTACGACCCGCAGCGACTGGCGTGCAACGAGGTGCCCCTGCAGGCCGCGGTGTATTTCGACGACATGTACGTCGATTCGGGCATGCAGCTCGATACGCTCAGCCGCGTGGGTAACTCGCATGCCTGGGTGACCAACGAGTTCGAGCACGACGGCTTGCACGGCAGCGTGGTGTTCAAGCACCTCTTCGACGAAGCCCTCAACCGCGGAGACCTGCGCCAGATCTTCTAGCAAAGGAGTGTCCCCGTCTGCCGGCACAATAGGAACGTCCCCAAGTGCCGGCAACGACAATGCCGCTGGTAGAGGACAGAAAGCGAAAACGCCCCTAAGCGAGCAAGGTGACGTGAAAGAGGAGGGCATTGACCTTTTGGTCATGCCCGACGATTGAACGTCAGATTGCCGCTTAGGGGCGTTTGCAGCGTCAATTGGTTAGGCGAACACTATCAAGTTGTCCCTATGGATCGCGGGCTTCTCGGCCAGGTCTGCGAGCAGGCGGTTGCTGGCAATCTGGTCCTGGCGGCGGCCGGCTGCAAGCTCCAGCACGTCCGAATCGGCCTCGGCGATACCACGGGCGACAACCATGCCGCTCGGGTCGCACACGTCGAGCACATCGCCCTCGGCAAACTGGCCATCGACCTCGCGAATACCCACCGCGAGCAGCGACGATCCGCGGCTGACCAGCGCCTTCGCGGCGCCATCATCGACCGTCACCGAGCCATGCGCCTTGTCACCCAGTGCGATCCACAACTTGCGCGGCGCAATGTCCAGGCGCTCCGCCGGCGGATCGAACAGCGTACCCACGCTCTCGCCGCGGGCCAGACGCACGAGCGCATCGGGCTCCTCGCCCGAGCAAATCACGCTTTGAATGCCCGCCGTCATGAGAATGCGGCTCGCGCGAATCTTGGTGATCATGCCGCCCGTACCCACCGATGTGGAAGAATCGCCCGCCGAGGCGATAATCTTGGCATCGATCTTATGCACGACCGGGATAAACTCGGCCGTCGGATCCTCATGCGGATTGGCGGTGTAGAGGCCATCGATGTCCGAGAGCGTCACGCACAGATCGGCAGAAACCAGGCAGCTCACAAGCGCCGCCAGCGTGTCGTTGTCGCCGAACTTGATCTCATCGACGGTAACGGTGTCGTTCTCGTTGACGACCGGCACCACGCCCAGCTCCACCAGGCGCAGCAGGGCGTCGCGCGCGTGCAGGTAGGACGTGCGGCGCGCCGTGTCGTGACGCGTGAGCAGCACGAGCGAGGTGAGCAGGTCGCGCGCATGGAACTCCTCGTCGTAGGCCGACGAGATGATGCACTGACCGGCCGAGGCGCAGGCCTGCAGGCTCGGCAGGTCACCGACCGGCTTGCGGTCGAAGCCCAGCACGGGATAGCCGCAGGCAATGGCACCCGAGCTCACCACGACCAGGCGCCAGCCAAGCTCGCGCAGCGCTGCGGCCTGGTCGGCAAGCCCGCCGATAAAGGCGCGGTTGACCTTGCCGTCGGCGCCCACCACCGTGGACGAACCGATCTTTACCACCATCGTTTTATAAGAAGTCGTCATACGTCAAACCAATCGAATGTCGAGCGTTCGGGCGAGCTGGGGCAGTCGGGGCGCCTGGTGCGGAACGGACGCAAATGATCCGTTTTCCTCCGTCCCCTTCGGATCATTTTGCCCAGGGGAAGGCCGAAGCCGCAGCCATGTTCTTGCGCACGAGCTCGTCGCGCACCTGAGCCAGGCCCTGCTCCATGCCCACCACATAGGTCTGCGGGTACAGGAAGCGCTTGAAAGCTGCGTCCAGATGGTCAAGTGCCCAGGCGCAACGCTCGCGCGCGTCCTGGATGCTCTCACGCGGAGCCACCGCACTGCCATCGCGCACGATCGGCACCAGCAGCTCGCGATACTCAAGTTCGGACACGTCGGTCACCAGAGCGGCATCATTCACGGCCACGAGGGTATTGCCGCGCGCGGCGCCCTCCCCCGCCAGATGGTCCTCGTCGTAGATCATGTCGCAGACTGGGCCGCCAAAGCCGTCGTAATAACGGCGCACGCGTTGCACACCCGGGATCGTGCGCTTGTAGGGCTGCTCGGAGAGCTTGACCACCGGCGTCCACGGGTCCGTCTCACTCGCACGGCGGGCGGCGAGCTTGTACACGCCGCCCAGCGCCGGCTGGTCGTAGCAGGTCGCGAGCTTGGTGCCCACGCCAAAGCTATCGATAGGCGCGCCCTGGTCGAGCAGCGACTGAATCGTGTACTCATCCAAATCGTTAGAAACCGAGATCCCCACATAGGGCAGGCCCTCGGCATCAAAACGGCCGCGCACATACTTGGAGAGCTTGGCGAGGTCGCCGGAGTCGATGCGAATGGCCGACAGGCGCTCGCCCACCGCTTCCATCTCCTTGGCAACCGTAATGGCATGCTCGCAACCCTCGCGTACGTCGTAGGTGTCGATGAGCAGCGTGCAATTCTTGGGGCTCGACTTGGCAAAGGCGCGGAAGGCCTCGAGCTCGGAGTCGAAGCTCATGACCCAGCTGTGCGCATGCGTGCCAAAGACGGGAATACCGTAGCGGCGGCCGGCGAGCACATTGGACGTAGAGGAGCAGCCGGCAACGTAGCTCGCGCGCGCGACGGCCAGCCCGCCATCGGGACCCTGGGCGCGGCGCAGGCCAAACTCGGCAACGGGACGGCCGTCCGCCGCCAGCACCACGCGCGCCGTCTTGGTGGCGACAAGCGTCTGGAAGCCGACGATGTTGAGCAGCGCCGTTTCGAGCAGCTGGCACTCCAGCGCGGGACCGGTGACGCGAACCATGGGTTCGCGCGGAAAGACGAGCTCGCCCTCGGGGACGGCGTCGATGTTTACATGTGCATGAAAATCGCGCAGGTAGTCGAGGAATGCAGGCTTGAACATCGCACCGCCGGCCGGGGCCTGGAGTGAGGCGAGGTAGTCGATATCCTCGGGCGTAAAGCGCAGGTTCTCGACCAGCTCGGGCAGCTCGGCGGTGCCGCACATGACGGCATAGGCGCTGCCAAAGGGATGGTCGCGGTAAAACGCGGTAAAACAACCCTGCTCATTGGCCTTGCCGCTCTCCCACAGGCCCTGGGCCATAGTGAGCTCGTACAGATCGGTGAGCATTGCAATGTCGGTGGGATGCGAGATGTCGGTCAAAGCCATGGGGCGACCTTTCGGATGCGTTGTGCAGAGGTTGAGGGTTGGAAAAGGGCAGAGTGTTCGGGCATGGCACCCAGCGCGAATGGGCTAGAGCAGGCCCATGCTGGTCAGGATCGTGTAGCCCATAAAGATGACAAACGCGATGAGGGCAAGGACAATGATGATTTTTTGAGCCGGCGCCATGCCAGGGATCTCGTTCTCGCCCGTAGGCTCCTTGGAGGTAACCATGCGCTGGGCAAAGGTCATCTCGTCACGGCTCGGCTTGGGCTCGACGGACTTGGAACGAGCGACCTTTTTAGGCTGAGGTTTAGGTGCGGTGGGCGCGGGCTTCGCGGCGGCGGGCTTGGGCGCGGGGGCGACGTTCGCGGCGGCCTCCTCGGCCTTATCGCGCTCGGCACGCAGGGCGGCCAGCTCCTCACGCTCGCGGCGTGCCTCTTCCTGGGCCTCGCGACGAGCTTTCTCGGCGCGGAGCTCTTCCAACTCGGCGCGTTCCTCGGCAGACAGTGGTTGGGACTCAAGCTTGGCCATGGTACAGCCCTTTCTTTTAAAAAAAGCCGCCGACACAATGTCAGCGGCTTATCAAATCCAAGGGTGGAGACGAAGGGAGTCGAACCCTCGGCCTCTGCCATGCGACGGCAGCGCTCTCCCAACTGAGCTACGTCCCCAGGACAAGTTGATATTTTACCTACGGCTCGCCAACTGTCAACGCCCAATACCCAGTCTTTTTGGGACGCGGCTGTTTTAGCTACCCCGACAGACAACGCGAACGGTTTGGTCGAACAGCGGCAGGGGTAGCTAAAACAGCCCCGTCCCAAAAAGACTACTCAAAGAGCCTCGTCCCAGATTAGCTGGTTTGAGCACTAGTAAGAACACCGGTGGTATCGAACGCCGGGGTAAAGCTCTCGTCTACCGCGCCGCCTTCTTGCCAAAACATCGTCGTAAAGCCCAGGTCGTCGGCATGGTCGAGCACCTGCTCGTACTCCTCGCGCGTCACGGCGCGCGCCAGGTCGCCGCCTTGTTCGCGCATGAGGGCATTGGGCGTGTACTGGTTCATGACCGAGATCGGCACGTCGCCCACCGTCTGCCACACCAGGTCCAACACGCGGCACGAATCGTCCGCATGCCCCGGCAGCACCAGATGACGCACGATTATGCCGCGCCTCATGAGCCCGTCCTCGTCTACCAGCTCTCCCCCGCGGCGCTCAATCTCGCGCGCCATCTGGGCCAGACCCGACACGGCCACGCGCGGGTAGTCCTTAATATGAGAAAGCGACTGAGCAAGCCCGGCATCGGCATATTTAAAGTCCGTAAGCCACACGTCGACAAGGTCGCCCAGCGCCGCCACGGCACTCGCGCGCTCGTAACCACTCGTGTTGTAGACAATTGGGATGACCAACCCGCGCGTCCGTGCCGCGGCAATCGCGGCAGGCAACAGGTGCGCATAGTGCGTCGCCGTCACCAGGTTGATGTTATTGGCGCCCTGGTCCTGCAGCTCCAGCATAATCTCGACCAAACGCTCGGGCAAAATCTCAAGACCGAAATTGCCCGTCGAGATCTCGTGGTTTTGGCAGTAGATACATTTGAGCGAACAGCCGCTAAAGAAAATCGTACCCGAGCCGGCCTCGCCCGAAATGGGCGGCTCCTCCCACATATGGAGCGCCGCGCGGGCGACCTTAAGCGTGTTGTCGGCGCCGCACACGCCACGCGCGCCCTCGTCGCGCGCCGCACCGCAACGGCGCGGACACAAATGGCAGGCGGGCGAAAAAAGTTCGGTCAACGACGTCGGCATAAAAACATGCTCCAAAACAATGATTCAGCAGCTCAAACGTAAAGGGACCAACCGCACAGACGGCTCGAGCCCAAGGCGCCGTAATCGTCCGACACGATTTTTGTAATGTCAAGACTGGAATCGATAAAGTGCCGCTTTATGATGTAGGTATTCCGCCCCCCGCGGAGCAACTGGGTGAACCGTCGCGTTTATTTAGGGAGCCCACACAGTCGTACCTAGTACAGGTATCCTTCGTTGTTAAGGACGCTGGAACAGTCGATGAGGGCACCCACCTGTTTTAGGTGGGTTCATTTTCGTAACGTGGGGGGTGGTTTTCATTTGCCGAAAACCACCATTACAGCCCATATGGATCCCCGCCGGTATCCCGACAAGCCATCGACAACATCCCAATATCTGGTAAGCGCGTGATTATCGCTGCATGCAATTCCATGCACCCCCCGTGGTCGAGTATCATGGTTCGGCTATGCCCTTTGCGCATGGCGTTCTTCTGACCTTTTCCTTCGACGCTTGGCGGTTTTTAGATTCATGGCTTCATCCCCGAGCTACATACCGTACCTATGCGTGGCAGCGGCGGCCTTTATCACGACCTTCCTCATTGTGCCCCTGGTCAAGCGCTTGGCAATTAAGCTCGACGCCGTCGACTATCCTTCCAAGCGCCGCATCAACACCAAGCCCATCCCGCGTTTGGGCGGAACGGCGGTGTTTTTGGGCCTGGTCGTTGCCTGCATTGTGCAAATCCTAGGCACCTGGCACCTAGGCTGGCCGCCCGTCCTGGTGCCGCACCCGCGCCTTCACATTAGCTATCCCATGCTGGCGCTCTCCTTTACCGTCATCTTTGCGACCGGCGCTATCGACGACGTCTTCCAGCTCAAGCCCAAGCAAAAACTGGCCGGTCAGGTGCTCGCCGCGCTTATCGCCTGCGTGGGCGGCCTTAAAATCGGCGTCATCGTCAACCCGTTTGCCCCTAGCGAGATCGTGCTCGGCTGGCTCGCCTACCCCATCACCGTGATCTATCTGGTGGCGTTCACCAACATCATCAACCTCATCGACGGCCTCGACGGCCTGGCCACGGGCATTTGCGGCATCGCATCGTTCACCATGTTCACGATGGCCATGCTTTCGGGCCGTATCGACGCCGCCGCGCTCTCCATCGCGCTCTTTGGCTCGTGCGTGGCTTTTCTGCATTACAACTTCAACCCCGCGAGCATCTTCTTGGGCGACTCGGGGTCGCTGCTGTTGGGTTTCGCTTTGGGCTCCATATCGCTGCTCAACGTGAGCCGCACCGCCGCGCTCACCTCACTCATCATCCCGCTCATCGTAGCCGGCGTGCCCATCATCGACACGTTCAGCGCCATCGTGCGCCGCAAGCGCGCCCACATTAGCATCGGACAGGCCGACAAGGGCCACATCCACCACCGCCTGATCCAAGAGGGTTACAACCAGAAGCAGGCCGTGCTGCTCATCTACGCCTGGTGCATCATGCTTTCGGCCGGCGCCGCCGCGATCAATCAGGTCGAGGTGCCCACGCGCGTGCTCATCTTTGTCGTGCTCGCCATTGGCTCGGCTGCCTTCGCCAAGCATCTGCACCTGTTTGAGCCCGTCCTGCGCCACCATTACAACAAGCGGACGCACGAAGACGAGCTGGTAACCCCCGACGACCCCGCCTTTAAGCAGGAGGAGCAGGCAGCCGAGGAACGTAGGGAAGAGCGCCACCACAGGCGCTAGGGTAAGCTGCCGAGGATGCGCCCAGGTGCCGCTGGCCAAGCGCAGCCGCGCCGCACCCGTTGCGCAGCTCCGTACCCATCGCGCAAGCCGCCCTTTCTCGCCCCTCTCCTGCTTACGCCTCAACCCCTCCAATAAACGCGTTATCATCTTGACCAATACGCATACGTTAGGAGCAATCATGCCAAACGAGAACAGCTACGAAGTAGCGCTGCAAAAGAGCAACGCCATTCGCGAGGGTCTGGCAAAGACGCCCGAGAAGTTCACCATGCTCACCGGCGACCGCCCGACCGGACGCTTGCACCTGGGTCACTACTTCGGCACCCTCAAGGGCCGTGTTGAACTGCAGAACATGGGCGCCAAGACCAACGTGCTCATCGCCGACTACCAGGTCATCACCGACCGCGACACCACCGAGCATATCCAGGACAACGTGTACAACATGGTCATGGACTACCTTGCCTGCGGTATCGACCCCGACAAGACCATGATCTACGCGCACTCCGCCGTACCCGCCGCCAACCAGCTCATGCTGCCGTTCCTGTCGCTGGTCTCCGAGGCCGAGCTGGCGCGCAACCCCACGGTTAAGGCCGAGATGGAGGCCTCGGGCCACGAGCTCACCGGCCTTCTGCTCACCTATCCGGTGCACCAGGCCTGCGACATCCTGTTCTGCAAGGGCAACGTGGTTCCCGTCGGCCGCGACCAGCTGCCGCACATCGAGCTCACCCGTACCATCGCACGCCGCTTTAACAACCGCTACGGCAAGGTATTTCCCGAGGTCGAAGCGCTGCTGTCCGAGACCCCACTGCTGCCCGGCCTTGACGGTCGCAAGATGAGCAAGAGCTACGGCAACGCCATCAACATCTCGATGACCGCCGAGGAGACGGCCAAGCGCATCAAGAAGAGCCAGACCGACTCCGAGCGCATGATCACGTTTGATCCCGAGAACCGCCCCGGCGTGTCCGGCCTGCTTTCGACCGCCGCCATCTGCACCGGCCGTTCCGAAGTCGAGATTGCCGAGGAGATCGGCATGGGCGGCTCCGGCCAGCTCAAGAAGTACGTGACCGAGGCCGTCAACGAGTACTTCGCCCCGATCCGCGAGCGTCGCCAGCGCTACGAGAACGACCTGGATTACGTGAAGGACGTGCTGCATGAGGGCAATCGCCGCGCCAACGAGATCGCCGAGCAGACCCTGGCCGAGGTTCAGGACGCCATGGGCATGGTGTACTAGGCAAAGCGCCTTCGCACAACATAGACGGTGAGGCTGAATCCTCACCGAAACAGGAACAGGCCCGCTGGCAGATAGTTGCCAGCGGGCCTGTTCCCGAAGTACACCGTTGAATCGCACAGAGGGGAGGAATGCGAATCAAACTCAACAGGGCAGGCTTTTTCATCGCCTATTGCCTGCTCCGTTGCTGAAAACAATATAGTTCACCATGGTTTACTTTGCTGCGACAAACCGCGCCGCCATACCTTCTCCATAAGTTAACCTCGGTAAACCTGCCAAAACCACCACAAAGGGGATAGGCACCTTTGTGGTGGTTTAAGCCACGGCAGAGCCGCTAGAGCCCTGCAGGCCAGCGACAGGCGGCCAAGTCGACGTGCATGTCGTCCTTAAACGCCACACCCTCCCCTAGCAAAAGCTCACGTTGAGCATCGGGACCGCCAAAAGCAAAACCATCGCATATGCGGCCATCGGCAAACACCACGCGGTGACAGGGAATCTCGCCGGGGCGCGGATTGCCATGCAGGGCATACCCCACGTACCGCGCACTTCGTGGACGTCCAGCAAGCAGCGCCACCTGACCATACGTGGCGACCATCCCCTCGGGAATCTGCTCGACCACCTCGTACACCCGCTCAAAAAAGCCCTCAGACGCCATTGCTCGCTCCCTTCCACCCGGAATAGCATAAACCACCACAAAGGTGCCTGTCCCCTTTGTGGTGGTTTTGGCAGGTGGGCTAGTTAACGGGCTGGAAGAAGGCTACGGCTACGGCGCCGGGGCCTACATGGGTGCCGATGGTGGCGCCGATGGTGTGAACGGGCAGTTCGCCCTCGGTGTGGCCAGCCCACAGTGCCGCGCTGTCCTCGATATACTTCTTGAGCACCGCATCCGAAAGGCCCGTATAGCCGAGCGCCAGCGGCATGGAAAAGTCGATGCCGCCTGCCTTTTCGACCTTCTGGTTGAGCAGGTTACGGCCGTTCTTGGAACCGCGCGCCTTGCCCAGCTGCACGATCAGACCGTCCTCGGCAGCCACAACGGGCTTTACGTTGAGCAGCGTGCCCACGGCGCCGGCAGCAGCAGACAGGCGACCGCCGCGCACCAGGTACTCCAACGTCTCGAGCAGGCCGATGACGACCACGCGGTCGCGCACGGCCTCGACAGCCGCCGCAACCTGAGCCGCGCCCTGGCCCTCGTCCACCAAGCGCAGGGCATACTCGACCAGCACGCGCTCGCCCAGGGTAACGTTATTGCTATCCACCACGTACACATCGCCGCCCGGGGCCTCGGCAAGTGCGGTGCGGGCACTCTGATTGGTGCCCGAGAGCTTGGCGCCCACGGTAATAATCACGGCCTCATCGCCGGCCTCACGCGCTTCGGCAATCGCCTGCGAAAAGGCGTACGGGTTGACCTGACCGGTCTTGGGCAGCTCATCGCGCTCCACAAGCATCTCGTAAAAGCGCTGGTGATCGATGTCGACGCCATCCATATACACATCGGTGCCAAAGGTGACGGACAGCGGCAGAACACGCAGAGCGGGGTGCTCCGCCGGCGACATATCGCTTGCGGAATCGGTAATAATGCGGACGGACATAACGAATCCTTTCTTGCGCAGGTCCCGCGCGGGGAATTTTGACAGCAATGCCCCGGCACGGCATACGCGCTCAAACGGGACTATGCAGTTTTTAATGGGAAGCAAATGCCTTGGCGGCCTTAGATCTCACGCAGGGTGTTGAGAATCGTACGCAGCGACGCATACATCTGCTCGCGCTGCTCCACACCCATAGCCTTACCGGTGGTGTCGAGCACCTCGCGAATGATGCGGTCCGCCTCGCTCATGCTCTCGCCGCCCAGAGCGGTCAGGCGCACCGGGGCACGATACTTAACGGCTGCATCACCCGAGTCGTCGACCTCGACGTAGCCGCCCTCCTCCAGATGCGCGAGCGTGCGCGAGACGGCGGCACGGGTCACGCCTGCCATGCGAGCCAGGTCAGCGCCAGTCAGGCCGTCCTTGCTGCGCTCAAGATAGTACAGGCACATAACGTCGGAGCCCTTGAGGCCCAGCCTTGCGCCCTCGGATGTCTTAATGCGCTGGATCTCCTTGTAGAGCCCGCTGATCAGTCCGACAAAGTCCTCGAAACGTGTCTCGTCGTTCTGCTGCATGGGAGACGACCGCCTTTCGCTTGCATGATGCTAACGGGTAAACATCTTAGCCGCACAAGGCAACACCCATACCCAAATATCCCATTTGTTAACCCATCAACATAAAAACCACCACAAAGGGGACAGGCACCTTTGTAGTGGTTTTGACCGGCGAACATGATCCGCAGGCGTCGCTACAGTTCCACGCAGGGATTGTCGCGGGTCACAAGCGTCTTAACGACAACCGTCGCTCCCAGATAGCGCTCAAGCAGCTCGGCTAAGCGATCGATCGCGGCCTGGCAATCCCCCATCCGCTCGGGCTCCACGCACTCAATCGCCAGGAATGCATCGGCCGAATCGTCGGACAGCGCCGTGCGAACGCCATCGCGCCAGTTCCAGCAGCGGCATACGGCGCCCGCATCATCGATATAGGCGAGCTCGCCGGGCAGCGTCGGGTCATCCGTTTCCTCGCCAAGTGGCAGGAACGCATCGCCGCCGTCAGTCACCTTCAAGCGAAGATCCCCCTCAATCGCATGCAGGTCCTCGCCGCCAACGGGCAGCGCGTAGGTCAGCGACACCGTGTTGTAGATGTCCACCGCGGGCGTAATGTGGCCCACCGGTTTGCCCTTGAGCACGCGCTTGAGCAGGTTCTCAATTGAGCAACGCGCGCCCTTTTTGGTCTTGAACAGCCGATAAGCCTCGCGCCATGCCTTGACCGGTGCGTTCTCGCTGATAGTATCGCTGGTCAGATGACGCTCCGCGTCGATATTGGCGCGGTCGAGCAACGCCGCAATCGCGTCCACGTCCTCTTGAGGAATCTGAGCCGCGGGCTTCATGCCCTTTACGACCGCAACACCGACAGCCGCCTGCGGAAATAGCTCCCAAAACGAATCCTCGGCAATAAAGCTCTTCATGCGCTCTCCCTTCATCGTGCGCGCCCGAGCGAGGGCGCCTAAACAAAAAGCGCCCTTACGACGGCCACCTTCAAAGTCCTACGGTGCCGCCACAAGAGCGCTTACGCTGCCCCCATCCGGAGAAGGGAGCGATATGTTAGGCGTATTGTAACCCGAGTCATCCGCGCGAGTAAAACCACCACAAAGGTGCCTGTCCCCTTTATGGTGGTTTTGGGTCTGAGGCGACGCTAGTGGCGAAGTCCCAGCAGGCCGTGGCCGCGATGACGGGCGTCGGCGTGCACCTGAGCGTGCGGACCGGCGGCCTTGACGGATTCGGGCAGGTGCGAGTACTTCTTCTCGAAGTTCTCCTCGAACATCACGGCCAAGTTGTGCGCGGCCTCGTCGTAGCGAGCGGTGCTCTGCCAATACTGGCGCGGCACCAGGATGCCGTCGGGTACGCCGTGGCACGTGGTGGGAATGTCGACGTTAAAGATGTCGTCGTGCACGAACTCGCTGTCCTCGATGGTACCGTCGAGGGCGCGGGCCACCAGGGCGCGCGTGTAGGCAAGCTCGATGCGATGACCCACGCCGTAGCCGCCGCCGATCCAGCCGGTGTTGACCAGGTACACACGCGTGCGGCCGTCGGCGATGCGCTCACCGAGCATCTTGGCATAGACCATGGGGTCGAGCGGCATAAACGGCTCGCCAAACAGCGAAGAGAACGTGGGCGTGGGCTCGGTGACGCCGACCTCGGTGCCGGGGATCTTGGCCGTAAAGCCCGTCACAAAGTGATACATGGCGGCGTCGGCCGTCAGGCGCGAGATGGGCGGCAGCACGCCAAAGGCATCGCAGGTCAGGAAGAGCACGACGCTTGGAGTGGTGCCCATGCCCTTGGTCCACGCGTTGGGAATGTGCTCCACAGGGTATGCCACGCGCGTGTTGTGCGTGATCGAGATGTCGTCGTAGTTGGGCTTGCGGTTCTCGTCGAGCACCACGTTTTCGCAGATCGCGCCAAAGCGGACAGCGTTGAAGATCTCGGGCTCGTGGAACGCGTCCAGGCCCTCGCATTTGGCGTAGCAGCCACCTTCGATGTTGAAGATGCCCATGTCGGACCAACCGTGCTCGTCGTCGCCGATCAGTAGGCGCGTGGGGTTGGCCGAAAGCGTGGTCTTGCCCGTGCCCGAAAGGCCAAAGAACACGGCGGTCTCGTGCGTAACGGGATCCATACTGGCCGAGCAGTGCATGGGTAGCACGTCGTCCTCGACGGGCAGCAGGTAATTCATGACGCTGAAGATGGACTTTTTGATTTCGCCGGAGTAACCGGTGCCGGCAACCAAAATCACGCGCTCCTGGAAGTTGATGACCACGGCGGCGCTGGAGTTGAGGCCCTTAATGGCGGGATCGCACTGGTAGCCGGGAGCGGCGAGCACACAGAAGTCCGGCTCGCCGGTGCGTGCGATTTCACGGGCAAGCGGGCGGGCGAGCATCTGCTTAATAAAGAGCGCTTGGCTGGCACGCTCGCAGGCGACAAGCAGGCGACGCGTATGGTTGCGATCGGCACCGGCCATACCGCGAGTGACGAACACATCGCGCTCGTTGAGGTAGTTGACGATACCGGCCTTGATGGCCTCGTAGCTCTCGGCAGAAAGCGGGCGGTTGACGGCGCCCCAGGCGATCTTGTCGTGCACGTCGGGCGTGTCGACGATAAAGCGGTCGTTGGGCGAACGGCCGGTACGCTCCCCCGTCTCGATCACCAGCGCGCCGTTGGATGCCATGCGGCCTTCTTCGCGGCGGATAGCGTGCTCGACGAGCTCCGCGGCGGGTAGATCGACCAGCAGACGGGGTTGATTCTCGGCGGGATCTTCGACCAGCGCAATACCAAAGTTGGACAGAACTTCTGCAGGGGTAACACCAGGCATGGGGCCTCCTTTAAAAGCGCGACACGTGGACGCGGCGCGCACTTTACTCACGTAAAGCCCGTTGTACCCGATATGCAAAAACGTTTTTGCGGCAACGGCGAAGCGCCCGCCCAACGGTCAAAAATCGCAGGCAAGCGGCCTAGTCGTTAGGGACACTCTTGAACAGGCAACAACCAAGGAGCGACCCCGGATGCCGGCACTTAGGGACGTTCCCAAAGTGCCGGCACATAAGGAACGTCCCCAAATGCCGTCTACTGAATGGCGCCGCCGAAATTATCGAACAACCTGTTCAAAAACACGAACCAACACCGTCGCGTCTATACTAGAGCGTAGCAATAGAAAGGACTCCGCTTTGAGCATCACGCCCATCGATAGCATTCGCCGCGCCATCGCCCGCCGCAATGGCGTCGCCGACCCCACCGTATCGGACGGGGCGCACGGGCAGGGCGGACGCATCGAGAACGGCCTGTTCCCCGCATCGCACACCGCCGAGGAGCTCGCACGAATCCAAGAGCTAAGCCAGCGTAACGCCGGCGGTCCCGACAGCAGCCAGGCCACACGCCGTCGCCGCGAGCGCGATCGCCAGCCCGGCCCCATCCACCGCATGGTCAATGCCTGGTGGAACCGCCTGCTCGGAGCCGTCTACGGCGGCGGCTTCTCCACGCAAGAAGCCGAGTACGAAGATCACGCCACCCGTCGCGACTACCTTTGGAATACCCTGGGCACCGCCGTGTGGGGCATGGTGTTTCCGTTGCTCACCATCGTGTCCACACAGCTCGTGGGCGCCGAGGAGGCTGGCAAATTCTCCATCGCCTTTGTCACCGGCACGCTCATCATGATCGCGTGCAACTACGGCGTGCGCAATTTCCAGGTCTCGGACATCGACGAAAAGACGTCCTTTGCCTCTTACCAGCTCAACCGCTGGATCTGCGGAGCGCTCGCGCTGGCATGCGGCCTGGTATACAGCAGCGCCCGCGGCTACGATGCGCAGATGGCCACAATCGGCCTGGGCGTCTACCTGTATAAGGTGATCGACGGCATTGCCGACGTGTACGAGGGACGCCTGCAGCAGGCCGACAAACTCTACCTGGCCGGCATGAGCCAAACGCTACGATCCGTCGGCGTCATCGCGGTCTTTAGCGTGGCACTGTTCCTCACGCGCAGCATGCCCATCGCCGCCATGGCCATGGGCATCGCCGCGATTGCCTCGCTCGTGCTGGTCACCGCCCCGCTCGCCCTGCTCGAAACCGAAAAATCACGCCGTATGAGTCTGCGCGAGGCTGGTCACCTGTTTATCCAGTGCGCCCCGCTCTTTGGTGCGCTGTTCCTGTTCAACCTCATCGAGAGCATGCCCAAGTTCGTGATGGAAGGCACACTGGCCTACAAATACCAGCTGTACTTTAATGCACTGTTCTTTCCAGCGCAGGCTATTTTGTTGAGCATTGGATTTATCTATAAACCGCAGCTCCTACGTCTGTCGAGCATTTGGGCGAATCCGCGCAAGCGTCGCCGCTTTGACTTGATTATTGTTGCCGTTATGGCACTGATCGTGGTCATTACCGGAGCGTGCGCCGCATTTATGGCAGGCCCCGGCATCCCCATCATGAGCTTTATGTACGGCCTCAACTTTGAGCGCTACCGCACGCTGGCACTGCTAATGGTTGTCGCCGGCGGCGTCACCGCGGCAATCGACTTTATCTACGCCATCATCACGGTGTTGCGCCACGCCGGCGATGTCACCAAGATCTACCTGATCTGCTTCGCCGTAAGCGTGGTGCTGCCGGTGATCCTGATTAAGCTGCTGGGTCTGATGGGCGCCGTGGTGAGCTACCTAGCCATCATGGCCCTACTCCTGGTGCTGCTGATAATCGAGTACGCCCACATCCGCCAGCGCATCGAGCGCGACCGCAACCCCTACGGCGCCTAATTAGCTGCCCCGGTCACCGGAATTTGCGATGGAATCGCCCCGGCTGGGGTCTCGTTGAAGACAATATGCATTACGTAAAACTAAGTGAGTAGATTTTTACCGAATCCCTGACCACACCGACAGAGCACAAGTCTGTGACCTGCGGTTTTATTGAGGCAAATATGTTGGGTGCTCGGCATTTCCAAAAAAGTCTACTCACTTAGCCAGCGGGCAGCCAAATGATTATTTAATCCCCGTCCCAGAGAAATCAATTAGCGGGCAGAAGGGCAAGAGTAGTCAAAAAAGCCCCGTCCCAAATTAGCTACCACTTGCACCGATTATTCGCCCGGGTTGATGTTCGCGTAGAACTCCGCCCCATCATCGAGCCGCAGGATGCCCACGCGACCGAACTCGGAGCCGGTGGCGGCGGCGCAGTCGATGTCGATGCGATCGGGCACGCCGGCGGTATCCTCGCCACCCAGGCGCACAATCTGCCCGCGGCCCGACTCCTCATCGAGCCCCGCCAGGCCGCCAACCTCGCAATAGCGCCCAAGCGACACCGTGGGCGTGTGGCCGCTCACCACGACCGGGCCCTCGCCCTCGGCAGAAAGCAGTCCCGTCGGCGCATCCCAATAGCCGTGACGAATCCACAGCAGGTCATCGGACGACTGCACGGCGAGCATTTGCCGCAGCAGCTCGCTATCGGCATCGACCGCTCCCCTGCCGTCACCGCAATCGACACCATGCTCAAGCAAAAACGCGCGCGCCGCCTCGGTCTGGATGCCGGCATGCACCAGCAGGTACGGGCGCTCCTCGGTCTCGGCCACCGCGTAGAGCGGCAGCGCGGCCATCCATCGCACGAGCTCCTCGTATGCCTCAAATTCCATGTCGTTGAGCTGCTCGCTCGTCGTCCAGCCACCGTTGATATCCCAGGTCTCGGCATCGAGCGGGTCCTGGCCAATGATGGCATCGAGCATGATCTGCTCGTGATTGCCCTTGAGCACGTGGGCGTTGGGCAGCGAGCGCACGAGCTTAATAACGCCGACCGGATCGGGCCCGCGATCGATCATGTCGCCCAGCACGTACAGCGTGTCGTCGGACGTCAACGAGATCTTAGACAGGGCCTCGTCAAGCGCACGCACGTGCCCGTGAGCATCAGATGTCACATAGATCGCCATGGTACGCCTCTCCTTGCATTGCGGTCTAAGCCCGGCGCCGCAACTAAAACTTCAAGTTGAACTTAAACGTTACCCATTGTACTCCGTTGCAATAAAGCTGGAAAGGGTTTCCGAGCAGAGGCAAAGACGGCAGCCGTCTATGACGATATCGCGCACGCCCGTAATCCGCCCCCATAAACCCACCACCTTTGGGTACAAATAACCGCAGACAACTGACCGTGCCACGCCAACCACCCAGGAGCGGACACTATCCATGAACCAGATACTTCTCTTTATCGGCCTCGTCATCATTTTGTGCCTGACCATCAAACCCGTCGGCAAAAAACTCCCCTTCCCCACCCTCCTCATCTTTATTGCGCTCGGCATGCTGCTCGGCGTCAACGGTCCGGCGCACATCGACTTTAGCGACTACGCGCTCACCGAAACCGTCTGCAGCACGGCGCTGCTGTTCATCATGTTCTACGGCGGCTTTAACACCAACATCGACCGTGCCAAACCCGTCGCCGCGCCCGCTGTGCTGCTGAGCACGCTCGGCGTTATCGCCACCGCCGGCATCACTGGCGTGTTCGCACACTTCGCACTGGGCTTCGACTGGATCGGCGGCCTGCTGCTGGGCTCGGTCGTGGCGTCGACCGACGCGGCGAGCGTCTTTAGCGTGCTGCGCGAGCACAACCTGTCGCTAAAGGGCGGCACCGACTCGCTGCTCGAGGTCGAATCGGGCTCCAACGACCCCGTCGCCTACATGCTCACCGCGGTACTCGCCACCCTCGCGGCGGGTGGCAACATCGACATTCCCGTGCTGCTGGCCAAGCAGATCATCCTGGGCGTGGGGCTGGGCCTTGCCATCGGCTGGATATCCAGCCGCCTGATTGAGCGCGCACACGCAACGGCCGAGGGCGCGCAGACTATCTTTTTGTTCGCCGTGGCGATCGTCGCCTACGCACTGCCGAGCTACCTGGGCGGCAACGGCTTTTTGGCCGTATACCTGGCAGGCATTGTGCTGGGCGCGAGCGACATCACCGGCAAGGTCGAGATGGCGCACTTCTTTGACACCCTTACCGAGATGGCCGAGATGACGATCTTCTTCTTGCTCGGCCTGCTCGTCACGCCCGCGCGCCTGCCGCAAATGCTGCTACCCGGCCTGGCGCTCATGGCGTTTATGCTCTTTGCGAGCCGCCCCATCGCCGTCGGTCTGCTGCTGGCGCCCTTTAAGACGAGCCCTCGCCAGGTTGCGCTCGTAAGCTGGGCGGGCTTGCGCGGCGCGGCTTCGGTCGTCTTTAGCCTCTTTGCTGTGGTGGCCGGCGTTCCCGGCGGACACGACCTATTTGACCTGGTGTTTGTGATTGCCGTATCGAGCATTGTGGTGCAGGGTTCGCTACTGCCGGCGGTGGCGAAGAAACTCGATATGATCGATGCGGCCGGCGACGTGCGCCGCACCTTTAACGACTACCACGACGAGGACGGCATGTCGTTTGTAAAGCTCAAGGTGGGCGCTGGCCATCCGTTTGCCGGGCGCTCGCTCGCCGATATTGGCAGCGCGACGGACATGCTCGTGGTCTTGGTGCTGCGCGACGGGGCACACCCGGTACTGCCCAACGGCGATACCGTCATCGAGGAAGGCGACCTTCTGGTGATGGCAGCCCCAACGTTCGAAGAGCGTGCCGAGGTTACGCTGCGCGAGGTCACCGTGACGCCCCACGGTCGCCTGGCCGGTCAGCGCCTGCGCGACGTGCCGCAGGGCAAGCACCCGTTTATCGTGGTGATGCTCAAGCGCGACGGCCAAACCATCATCCCCGATGGCAACACCCTAATATACGCCGGCGACGAAGCCGTCATCGCCACGCTAGCTTCCTAGCAGCCCGTCCCTCTTCAGCTACTAGCTGTCACCCACAGCAAAGTCGCGGAGGTCGAGGCCTTCGCGTTCGGCTCGGGCTAGGAGCTCTTGGGGCGACTCGTCCTCGATATCCATCACGTCGAGCATGGCAGCGGGAAAGCCCACGCCAGCCGCGCTCCCCGCGTAGTCGAGCAAGCCCTCGCGCAGCTGGTCTACATCAACTTCAATCTTCACGGTGAATCCTCCTACCGGGCAATCGCGGCCGGACAAACCGCACGTCCCAACTGATGTGCAATAAACTCCAGATACGGCCATAATAAAATAATGAACATCAGGGAGGTTACGGATGATGGACAAGCTCACTGCCATGACAGAACAAGTCAGAGATTTTTGTGATGCGCGCGATTGGCGCAAATATCACACTCCAAAGGAACTTGCCATCGGCATAGCGACAGAGTCCTCCGAACTCCTTCAGCTTTTCCGCTTTATGAGCGACAAGCGCATTGCAGAAATGTTCGATAGCCCTGATCAGCGCCAAGCCATCGAAGACGAAGTTGCCGACACGCTCCTCTTTCTCCTACGTTTCGCCGATCTAAACGGAATCGACCTCCCAAAGGCGCTCTCGTCCAAACTCAAACGCAACGGCGAGCGCTATCCCGTCGACACCAGCTCCAGCGAATACAGAAAGGCGGCCCACCATGAGTAATGAGTTCGCCCTTCGACAATACACGCTTCCCCTCCCCCAACCCTTCGAGGCAAGCGAATCGCTGCAGGACTTTGGCACGCCAAAGCCCGGATTCCACCATGACGAGAGTTGGCCCGTTCTCTATATTCTGACCAACAGTAAAAACAAAACGGCGTACATCGGTCAAACGACCAATTATCGACGCCGCATGAAGCAACACGCCGCAAACGTGGACAAAGACTTCGACCGGACCCTCCTGATTGACAATCCAACCTTCAATCAGTCAGCAACATTTGAGTTTGAGAATCGACTTATCGAGCTGTTCTGCGCTGACGAAAAATACCAGGTAACCAACGCCAACAATGGCTATGCCCAGTTCGATTATTTTGAGCGACCTCAGTATCGCCAGAAGTTCAGAGACCTCTGGACAAAGCTTCGCGAAGAGAACTATGCGATCCACCCCATCGAAGAGCTCGAGAATACCGACCTGTTCAAATTCTCGCCCTTCAAAACGCTCACGCCCGATCAATACGAAACGATTGAGGCGATTTACAGGCGGCTCGAGCAAGAGCATGAAGACATTAAACACGGCGGTCCCAAGAAAGAGCGCGTAACCGTCGTGAACGGCGCGCCGGGAACAGGCAAAACAATCCTCGCCATCAGTCTCATGTTCAAAATCAAAAATGAGCCGAACCTTTCCGGTCTGCGGGTCGGCTTCGTGACGCCCATGGAGTCTCTGAGCAAGACGCTCAAAAAACTCACGCACTTCCTCCCCGGGTTAAAGCCCGGCGATATCCTGAGCCCCAACGACGTCACAAAAAACGATCGGTATGACGTCTTGCTTGTCGACGAGGCGCACCGACTGGGAAACTACTTATCCGCCGGCGCCGGCATCGGAGCTTTCTACAACACATGTGAACGACTCAGCTTGCCGCGCACGAGCAGCCAGGTGGATTGGATTTTCAAATGCTGCGACAAGGCGTACCTGTTCTTTGACCCCAAACAGCAAGTCCGCGCATCGGGACTCAACCGAGATGGCCTTGAGCAGCGACTCAACCAACTCGAAGAAGCCGGCATCGAGACCGAAGAATTCAACTTGAGTACCCAAATGCGCGTGCGTGGCGGCGATGAGTACCTCGATTTTGTCTACGACCTGCTTGATAACAAAGCGTACATGCATGCCGGCATGAAGTTCAAAGCACTCTTTTCATAGGAGCCTTACGATTCGCGAGCCGGGGATCCGGACAGCGATATCCCCAGATACCAGTTTGGAATCGTCGACCGATTTGAGGACTTCTGCTCTCTGCAGCAAACCAAGGAAGAAGAAGTTGGTCTATCCCGCATGATGGCAGGCTTTGCGTGGAAGTGGGAAACGAAGAATAACAAAGATGCGTTCGATATCGTCATCGAGGGCATTCCCAAACGCTGGAACTCAACCCAGAAGGATTGGGTTAACTCCGCCAACGCCGTCAACGAAGTCGGATGCATTCATACGGTACAAGGCTACGACCTCAACTACGGATTCGTAATTCTGGGTCCCGACATTTACTACGATTCGAACAAAGATGCAGTCAACGTTAACAGGGCAAACTTCAAAGATGCCGTTGCCAAGAAAAAGGCAAGCGACGATGATCTGCAAAAGATCATCGTCAACGCCTACTACGTCCTCATGACGCGCGGCATGTTAGGAACGTATCTCTATGTGTGCGACCCCGCGCTCAAAGAGTACCTGTCACGGTATATCCCGGCGATATAGACCTTGCGACCGCCCTCCCCCATGTAACAACCCTGTAAATCATAGCGGCGCACTCGGGTTTTGCTGTGATTCGGTCGCGCCTGACGCTCCACTGTGCTAAAGTATCCCGAACGTTCAAACGACTACGAGGGGAACTAGAAGATGGCACGTGTGCACAACTTCTCAGCTGGCCCGGCCGCGCTGCCTACAAGCGTGCTCGCCGAGATCGCCGACGAGATGATGGACTACCGCGGTTGCGGCATGTCCGTACTCGAGATGAGCCATCGATCTAGCATGTACCAGCAGATCATCGACGACGCCGAGGCAACCCTACGCCGCCTGCTGAGCATCCCCGACAATTACCGTGTCCTGTTTTTGCAGGGCGGCGCCACGCTGCAGTTTGCGGGCATCCCCATGAACCTCATGCGCCGCGGGCGCGCCGGCTACATCGTGACCGGCAACTTTGCCAACAAGGCGTACAAGGAGGCCGCCAAGTACGGCGAGGCCGTGCTGCTCGCGAGCTCCGAAGACACCAACTTCGACCGCATCCCCGACATGGCCGACATCAACGCGCGTATTGCCGCCGAGGCTGCGGGCGACGGGCTCGACTACGTCTACATCTGCCAGAACAACACCATCTTTGGCACCATGTACCGCGAGCTGCCTAACTGCGGCGATGTGCCGCTGGTCGCCGATGTTTCGAGCTGCTTTTTGTCGCAGCCACTCGACGTCGAGCGCTACGGACTCATCTACGCCGGCGCTCAGAAAAACGCCGGCGCCGCTGGCGTGACCGTGGTCATCGTGCGCGACGACCTGATCGCCGACGGCCCGGCCTTTGCGCAGACGCCGCAGTACATGAACCTTAAGACCCAGGCCGCCAAGGGCTCCATGCTCAACACGCCCAACACCTTTGGCATCTACGTGTGCGGCAAGGTGTTCCGTTGGGTTGAGCAGACCGGCGGACTTGCCGCCATGGCCGAGCGCAACTGGGCCAAGGCCAACCTGCTCTACGACCTGCTCGAGCACAGCGAGCTGTTCCATGGCACCGCGCAGGCCAACAGCCGCTCCATCGCCAACGTCACGTTCCGTACCGGCGACGCCGAACTCGACGCGGCCTTTGTTGCGGGCGCGGCAGAGCACCAGATCCAAAACGTCAAGGGCCATCGCCTCGTCGGCGGAATGCGCGCCAGCGTGTACAACGCCGTCACCATGGAGGACGTGCAGGCGCTGGCCACGTACGTGAAGGACTTCGAAGCGCAGCATAGTTTGAGCCCGCGATCTAACTAGCCCGCAACACGCGGACCGACCAGCCACTTCAAACCACTTGTTATAAACAAATCCGCTAAGGAGTTTTTCATGCGCAAGATTAAAACCATCGACGACATTACCAAGGACGGCAAAGTCGAATTTGGCGAGGGCTACGAGTTTGTGGGCACCGCCGAGGAGGCCGACGCCATTCTGATGCGCTCCACCGACCTGCACGGCTACGAGCTGCCCGAGGGCATCCGCGCCATCGCCCGCTGCGGCGCCGGCGTCAACAACATCCCCGTCGAGGAGTACGCCAAGAAGGGCGTCGTCGTCTTTAACTCCCCCGGCGCCAACAGCAACGCCGTCAAGGAGCTCGTCCTGGGCATGTTGGTGCTCTCGAGCCGCGGCGTGGTGCAATCGATGAACTGGGTGCGTGACAACGCCGACGACCCCGAGATTCAGGTCGATGCCGAAAAGGCCAAGAAGGCCTTTGTGGGCCGCGAGCTCAAGGGCAAGCGCATCGGCGTCATCGGCCTGGGCAACGTGGGCTCCAAGGTCGCCAACGCCTGTGTCGATCTGGGCATGGACGTCTACGGCTACGACCCGTTCATTTCCGTCGAGCACGCATGGGTGCTGAGTCGCGAGGTGCAGCGCGTGGGCACGCTCGAGGACCTCTGCCGCGGCTGCGACTACCTCACCGTGCACGTGCCCAGCAAGGCCGATACCATCGGCATGATCAGCACCGAGCAGATCGACCTGCTGGCGCCCGACGCCGTGCTCATCAACTACGCGCGCGAAACCATCATTGACGAGGACGCCGTCGACGCTGCCCTGCGCGAGGGCAAGCTCAGCTGGTTTAGCTGCGACTTTGCCACGCCCAAGACCGTCAAGATGCCCAACACGTTTATCACCACGCATTCGGGCGCCGGCACCGGCGAGGCCGAGGCCAACTGCGCCGACATGGCCATCAGCGAGCTCAAGGATTACCTGGAAAACGGCAACATCGCGCACAGCGTCAACTACCCCGCCTGCAGCATGGGCAAGGCGCGCGCCGCAAGCCGCATTGCCTGCCTGCATGCCAACGTGCCCAACATGATCGGCCAGATCACGGCCATTCTCGCCAAGGACAACGCCAACGTGCAGCGCATGACCAACGAGTCCGCTGGCGAGAACGCCTACACCATGTTCGACACCGATGAGCACCTGGACGGCAGCACGATCGAGGCACTCAAGCATATTCCGTCGATGTATCGTGTGCGCGTGATTAAATAGCGCCGGCGCCAATCCTGCCAGACAGACCACGAAGCCCATTCGGCCCCCGTTTTCACGAAACGGGGGCCGATTTTGTTGCTCCGGACGACTTTAAAATGATACCCATAACAAGTTTTTTCAGATAATCGATAGTGAGGCTCAAGTCGCTAAGCACACCCGCTTTGATAAACAGCTTTATCAGGGACTTTAGTAGGTAAAAATCGATCTCTATGTGCCGAATGTAAGTTGACTGTCCATTTTCCGAAACAACTTATTCTAGATAGCATTTTTAAGGCCCCTCCAAGGCGAAATATAAGTCTTTTTGTGACCAAAACTCTAGTCCGCGCGACCGTTTTCCACCCGCGCGGCTACATTCCTGCCCAATCGATAAAAATCTCCTCACGAAGCCGCCGTTCGAGCTCCTGCTGTCGCGGCGTCTTGTCTTTCAGCGGCACATCGAGATAGGACATGATGAGCTCCATCACCACGCGGAAGGCATCGGAGTCGGCCAGCTGACCATAGGTCATCAGAATGACGGGATATCCCATCGCTTGCAGCGCCGTCGTTCGATCGGAGTCCGAAATCTTGGATTCAATGGATCCGTGAATGGCTTTACCCTGGCATTCAACCAGACACTCTCGGCTGCCGCCCTTATTTGCCAGCAGGATATCGGCATAGCGCCTATCAAGCCCCGAAATCAGGCGGGCGCTGCGCGTCATACGAATCTCAACGTTATTGGTAAGGCTCAGCCCTTCGCCGCCGCGCAACCTCGTAAGGCCAAACAGCATCGAAGCCTGGACCTCGAGCGGCGATGCTGCCACCCCCGTAATGCATTTCGCGGCTCGTATGAACGATTTAGCGCCGCGGAGCCCCCGGACCTTATCGACGAACTCTGTAAGCTCAGAGAGCTCGATCAAGGGAGGTCGTTTCCACAAGTCCGTTGGATTCCCCGAGACATCCTTTACGTTTTCCCAGCCCGACCGTGCGTCACCCCACCGGCCCCCGTATGCCTGCTCAAGTGCCGACTTTACCTGAGGCGCAATCTTGCACACGGCAAAGGTGCCGCACATCTCATACATGCACATGATTAGACGCTCGTTTGAGACCGAGGAAGCCAGGGTCAGCAGGGTAAAGAGTGGGGACGCAACATCGAGGCCAAACTCCGTCTGCCGCACGGAATCAAACGGCCTCTCCCCGTTCCAAACATGCCTGACAATGCGATCGCCCTTACGTCCGCAGCTGCCCTGCGCCAACACGTGTAACGGGGTGCCCAGGAAATGCGTGACGAGCGGATGCTCACATAGGTGCTCCCTGCGCGGATCGTCCGCAGAATCGGGCAGGTCCGGCATTATTGCCAAGACCTGTGGAGGTATCCGGTGATACCGAAAGGCAGATATGTCGCACAGCATGTCGTCCATGAAGGGTACGTACCCGCTGCGTCGCTTGTGAACCCGCCCGGACGGCAAACGCGCTGGCTCGGCCTGCGAACGGTAAATACTGCCACGCCCACGTCGCGGATCTCTCAGGAGGCTTACAATCGGTTTGGAAAGCAAACTGATTGTGAGGTTGCATATGGTTGATGAGGATTTTGCCTGGCGGCTTGCGCAGGAGCTTGTGCGGATCGACAGCTCAGACCCGGGCGCGTATGAGGATGAAATTGAGCGCTTCATTAAGAGGCTCATTGAGCAGCAGCTGGCACAACTTGATAGTTCTGCGCTCGATGCCGTGCAGATTGAGGAGCTCGAAGTGCTGCCCGGGCGCCGCAACCTTAAAGTCACCGTGCCGGGCCAAAGCGACGAGCCGCGGCTGATCTATATCTGCCACATGGATACCGTCACCTTGGGCGATGGCTGGGACGCAGACATCGAACCGCTTGGGGCGGTTGTGCGCGACGATAAACTCTATGGCCGCGGTGCCTGCGATATGAAGGGTGGCCTGGCCTGCGCCATTGCCGCACTGGTCCATACGCTCGAGCGCGTGGCGGCGGATGGCGCGCTGCCACGCCGCGGCTTTTCGCTCATCTGCTCGGTCGACGAGGAAGACTTCATGCGCGGCTCAGAGGCCGCGATCGATGCTGGCTGGGTCAGCTCGCGCGAATGGGTGCTGGACACCGAGCCCACCGACGGACAGATCCAGGTGGCGCACAAGGGGCGTACGTGGTTCGAGATTGAAATGGCTGGCGTGACGGCGCATGCGAGCCAGCCTTGGAAGGGCGCGGATGCCGTCGCCGCCATGGCCGAGGTCGTGTGTTCGCTTCGTCGCGCGTTTGCGGCGCTGCCCGCGCACGATGAGCTGGGGCCTTCGACCATCACGTTTGGCCAAATCGAGGGCGGATATCGCCCCTACGTCGTACCCGACCGCGCCAAAGTCTGGGTCGACATGCGCCTGACCCCGCCGACCGATACGGCCGCCGCAATCAATATGGTCGAGTATGCCATCGCCGTCGCCGAAGCCGCCGTTCCCGGTTGCCATGGCAGCTACACCGTGACGGGCGACCGCCCCGCCATCGAGCGCGACCCGAACTCTCCCCTTCTAGCAGCGCTCAAGCGTGCCGCCGATGACGTAACGGACGCGGACACGACCGTCGGCTTCTTTACCGGCTACACCGATACCGCCGTCATTGCCGGCAAGACAGGCAACCGCAATTGTATGAGCTACGGCCCCGGCTCGTTGGCGCTCGCACACAAGCCCGACGAGTATGTGCCCCATGCCGATATCGTTCGCTGCCAAAACGTGCTCATCGCGCTTGCCGATAACACGCTCTGGGACGCAAGCGGCCAAGTTGGGGCATAATAAGCCGCGAACAAACCGACTCGCGCGTTAGGACCGCCCATGAAAGCACTTCCGTTTCCCTGCATCCGCCCGGCTCAGGACCGTGTGCTCGAGGCGCTGCCTGCGATGGGCGGTATCCTGAGCGGCAACGACGCCCTGCGCGGCGCCATTGCTGACGGCCTAATGCTCAAGGATCCAGGCGCGGCGTATTACGTGTACGAATGCTCGGGCGAGCCGGGTCGCGCGACGGGTGTCGTGGCGATTTGCCCGGTTAACGTACTGACGGGTAGCGACGAGGCTGCCGCCGAGAGCGTCGACGCACTCGCCGCCGCGCGCGCGATCGCCGAGCTTAAGGTGCAGCCGCGCCCCGTGTCGCTCGCCTACGAGGCGTCGCCCGTCATGGATATCATTTTGAGCGCTGCCAAAGAGGGCGCATCGCTCTACGCCGTCACCGATCCCGCGGGCGTCACACATCGCGTGTGGGAGGTCAAGCGCGAGGACGCCGTTGCCGCCATCCGTGCCATGCTCGATCAGGCGCCCGACCCGGTGTTCGCCGGTGACTCCGCCTATGTCGCCGCACTGGCTGGGGCATCGCAGATTCTGGCCGACGAGGCCCGCGCTGCCGGCGCCTACTCTGGCAAAGAGCCGTTCAACTTTGCTGTAGCCGTGCTGTTCCCCGCCGCGCAGGTCAGCGGCAGCGCGCCGCAGGTTCCGACGGGTCTGCTCACTCACCAGGTCTCACGGTTCTAGCGAACTCAAACGCTAAGCTGGAAAACCCAGCATCCAAACAAACAAGGGGCGGAGATGCAGCAAACGCATGCACCTCCGCCCTTTTCGCATCAAACAATTACGCCGGTAAACCGGGCCGCAACGTCAGCGTTATCCACGCTGCGGACCTGCCGCCGCCACGAGCGGCTCTAGCCCCAGCTCGCGCGCGTAGTCTTCCTGCGTAAAGACTTCGACCAGTTCAAACGTATCGGCCGCATCGTCAAACGCAAAATGCAGCACTGAGCAGTTGCCCGGCACGCGTTCGCGCTCGTCGGCCGCCGCGCCCCGCACGTGGTCCAAAAACTCCTTGATAGCTGAGCCATGACTTACCGCGAGCACGCACGTATGGTCCGGACGCTGCATAAGATCGGTCAGCGTCGTCACCATGCGCTCACGCACCTGCATCTGACCCTCGCCGCCAAACTGGCGATAGAAATCGCGCCACGGGCGCTCGGGCATGAGCATCACGCGCTCGGCCTCAAAGTCGCCAAAGAACCACTCACGCAGGCCGTCCAGGCGCTCGTACGCCAAGCCCGGCCACAAGTTGGCGATAGTCTGCTCGGTGCGATGAAGCGTGGAGGTGTAGGCATGATCGGGCTCAATGCCGCGCGCACGTAAAAACATGCCGGCACGCGCCGCCTGATCGCAGCCCAGCTGTGTGAGCGGCGAGTCACTCCAGCCCTGAATAATGCGCTTAAGGTTGAATATCGTCTGTCCATGACGGACCAGATACAGATCTTTATTCATAGGGGTCCTTTCGTTCGTTACCAACCCAAGAGCGAAAACGCCCCGTCGCAATAGCCAAAATGAAGCACGGCACCGTTGTCGGGTAGCTCTCCCCCGCCAGTCACATACTCAAGAAACTCCTGGCAGGCTGAGCCGTGGGAAACCGCCAGCACGCAGTCGTGCTGCGGCCTGGCCATGATGCGGGACAGCGCCGCGACCATGCGCGACTGAAGCTGCACTTCCGACTCGCCGCCAAAGGCCACCGGATAATCGCCCCAGGGCTGCGGCGGCATCTCGCGATTTGATGTGCCCTCCAGCGAGCCAAAATGCCACTCACGCAGGTCATCGACCAGCTCAATGGAACGGCCCTCGCCAACGATAAGCTCGGCCGTATGCCGCGCCCGGCCCAACGGCGAGGAATACACATGATCAAAGGCCACGCCACGCGCCGCAAACGCCGTACGCGCCGTCAGCGCCTGCTCGCGCCCGCGCGCCGTAAGCGGCGAATCGTGCCAGCCCTGCAAAATGCTCTGCACATTGAGCTCAGTCTGCCCATGCCGCACCAAATACAGATCTGCCACACACCCTCCCCTCGTACCACCACAAAGGGGACAGGAGCCTTTGTGGTCATTTTGCCGCCGGATTGCACCGCAACGACGCACAACTACAGCAGCACGTCGGCAAGCGGACGCTTGGGTACGTGGTGCACCCGCGCCTCGTCGCGCCAATAATTGATGGAGCCGTCGGGGTTGGAATCGATCGCATCGATCACCTGTGTCTCGGCCGGAATGCCAAACGCCATGATCAGCTTGAGCTCATACTTGTCGTTATCGAGCCCCATGGCATCGATCGCGTGGGGCGTAAAGGCCTTGAACATGCAGGCTGCCACCTCGGGCGTGGCGCTGCGGGCGGCGAGCATCATCGTCTGCGCGGTAATGCCCGTGTCGACATCGGTAATGGGAGCGGCGGGCTTGCCCGGAACGGCGCGCTCAGCAAGAATCGCGATGTAGCCGGTCGGGCGCTCGCCCTCGGCAGGACCCGGCCAGTCCTTAAGTGCGCCGGCCCATGCGAGCTCGTCAAATACACGCGCGCAATCCTCGGCACCGCTCACCACGTGAAAACGCAGACGCTGAGCATTGGCACCACACGGGGTCAGGTGCGCCAGTTCCGCCAGCTCGAGCAAAAACTCGCGCGGCACGCGCATGGACTCGTCAAAGCGACGGCACGTGCGGGCGCGACGAACCAACGCATCAAACGCGTCCAAGCCGAGCTTTTCGCGGCCCTGCTTTGCCATCGATTCTGCGCTTACCGGCGCCGCGGGAACTGTTTCGTTCATAGGGACCCCCAATACAAGCCAATTGTCCTTAGGAAAATCTAACCTAAAACGTAGGCAATAACGAACAGGGCTGCAATGTTCTACACCTGTTGAATAGAAAATCGCGACGTGGGGAACAACGGAAACAATTCGGGGCCTTTGGGTTACGTTTCGCCCTCCCCGACCCATACGTCAGCGCCCTTAGGGGATACTGGTTGTAACGATCAAGGCTTACGCCGCACGGAAAGGAGACATTATGGGCATCTTTAAGAACGATGACCAAAAATCGAGCCAGTTTGGATTTGACGAGAAAAGCATGGCGGGCAAAGCCGTCAAGGCCGTACGCTGGATCTACGCCATCACGGGCGTCTTAGCACTCATCGCTGGTATCGCGCTGCTTTTTGCACCCGCCAAGTCCCTCGTCTTTTTGACGACCGTCCTGGGTTTTTACTTTGTAATCACTGCTGCCATCAGACTGTTCACTGCCATTTTTGAGCCGCTGCTGCCCACCGGCTGGCGCGTGACGAGCATCATCTCCAACCTACTCATTATCTTGGGCGGCGTCATAATCCTGCGCAACCAGGCCTTCTCGACCGCGACGCTCACCACGATGGTGGTTATCGTGGCCGGCTTTGGCTGGATTGTCGAAGGTGTCATGTCCATTCTGGAGTCCGAGCTTTCGTCCAACCGCGCCCTCGCCATCCTGAGCGGCGCACTTTCCATCATCGCCGGCATGTTCGTGTTTATCTATCCGCTGTGGTCGGCCAAGATGCTCGTCATCTTTAGCGGCGCCGCGCTGCTGGTGTTTGGCGTAATGCTGATTGTTCGCGCTATTCAATTTGGCAAACTGGTGCACTAGATGCCGCGAACGCTCTTTATTGATGCCGACGCCTGCCCGGTCACGCGCGAGTCGATTGACTGCGCGCGGCGGGCGGGCGTCGCCGTTGTTATCGCCGGCAACAGCACGCAAAACCTGGAACGGCACATTCGCCGCGACGACCCGTGCGATGCCGAGCACGCGCGACGCGGCTTTTGGGTCACGACGCTCGACGTGAGCGTGGGCGCCGACAGCGCCGACTTTGCCATTGTCGAACGCCTGCAGGCGGGCGACGTGGTCGTGACGCAGGACATTGGCTTGGCGAGCATGGTGCTCGGGCGCGATGCCGCCGCTATCGGTGTGCGCGGGCGCGTCTACGACAAAGCAACCATCGACATGCAGCTGTTTATTCGCCACGAGGAAAAGAAGGTGCGCCGCGCCGGCGGACGCACTCGCGGGCCGGCGGCATTTACCAGCGAAGACCGCGCCCGCTTTAAACGCAACCTCACCGAGTTGCTGCACTAACCAAGGTAGATTTTTGAGACATGCCTAAAATCTACCTTTTTGTTTTGAGCGGTGTGAGCGCTCGGAATCCATGGCTCAACAAAAAACGGGCTTCAAAATGCCATGCGTCGCCGCATTGCGCAGGCGCTGAGCATGGCTATTTGAAGCCCATTTTTTAGGCCTACTTAGAGGCCAACGGCGGAGAGGATGAGGCCCCAGCCAGCGCCGATGACGTACATCATGATCAGGAACACGGCATTTTCGCGGGCGCTGCGGTTGGTGCGGAACAGCACCAGATAACCCACGCCGGCGGAAATGAGCGTGCCGGCGAGCATCGGCGCCAGTTGCAGCGCGCCTTCCAGATACAGCTGTGTAATGACCACGCTCGCCGAGCAATTGGGAATCAGCCCGACAAGCGCCGAACCCAGGACAGCGAGTGTCTCGTTGCCGCGCAGGAACCGCTCGATCGCGGACTCGCCGAACGTCTCGAGCACGGCGACCAGAATCAGCGTCACCAGAAAAATGAATACCGAGACCTGCACGGTGTGCGAGATCGCACTGCGGATGATCGACAGGACAGGCGTCCCTTCGTGGGAGTGAGAGTGACCGTGACCATCATGGTGTTCATGTTCGCCCTCATGACCGTGATCGTGGCCATGTCCGTGTTCGTGCTCGTCTTCGTCTTCATCACATCCGCAATGGTCGCGCTCGCACAGCTCGTGGATGTGGTCGGCGCTCACGCCCGCCTCGGCCACCTCGTCGATGATGTCACCGCCGCTGTGGTCGTCGTGCGCGCAGTTCACGTGGGCCGGATTGGCCGCGGTTCCCAGCACGGTACGGCGAATCGCCGCGTGCGCGCGGGCGTTACGGCGCAGGCCGCGAATGGCAGCGTCCACGATAAAACCCGTGACCAGTGCGATCAGCGCTTTCGAAGCCAAAAGCATCGCCATAGTCTGCACGGGAACCTGCTCGGCAAGCAACAGCGGCAGCATCTCGTCGGAGGTCGAAAGGAACACCGCCACCAACGTGCCCAAGGTCACGACACGGCCGGCGTACAGCGTGGCCGCCATGGCCGAAAAGCCGCACTGCGGCACCATGCCCAGCAGCGAGCCAACCACGGGACCCGCAGCGCCGGCGCGCTTGATAGCGCCGTTGACGCGGTCGCCCGCAACGTGCTCAAGTGTCTCGAGAGCAAGATACGTCACCAACAAAAACGGCACCAGCGACAGCGTGTCCTTGCCGGCGTCGAGCAGAATATCAATCAGTAAATCCATGACGGATGGAACCTTTCGTGTCTTTCGGCAGCATTGTAAAAGTCCTAGCGGTCAACTAGGGTATTGTAGTTGTCCCGGGCGCGGTGCCAATAGTTGCCTATGGTAAACTATCATCTCGCCATAACTCAGTAACCTCGAGCCGCACAACGCGGCCCGTCCAAGGAGTAGCATATGAACGTATCGCAAGCACTCGAATACGAGCGCCAGCCGTTTATCCCCATGTTTATCTACGGCGACCACGGCGCCATGGAGTCCGAGCGCCAGAAGGGCGAGGAGGCCCTCAAGGTGCTCGAGACCGAGTACTTTACTGCCGAGGGCGACCCCGGCTTCGACTTTGCCACCGTGCGCGACCTGGCCGACCGCAACCGCGACCTGTGCGACCAGATTGGCGAGGCACGCCTGCGCAACGTGACGCCCGCGACGCTCTCGCGCGGCCTGTCCGACGCCGACACCTGCGCCGCCATCGGCAAGATGCAAAAGCGCACCGCCGCGTCCGTTATGCGCGAGATCCGCGGCGACCGCGACGCACTCGGCGTGGCCTATGCCCGCAAGCCCATCCAGGGCACCGTGCTCGGTATCGACATCGAGACCACCGGTCGCGCGCCCGAGCGCGGCTATATCATCAACGTCGGCTGGGAGATCATGGAACTCACCAGCGACGCCATCCCGCACGACGCCGAGGCGCACTACTGTGGCCTGCCCGACATCTACCGCGGCGAGGATGTGCCGCTGTCGAATATCCACCACATTACCTGGGACGACATCGACGGCAAAACGCCCTTCCGCGAGAACAAGGAGCTGCAAAAGCAGCTGCTCAAGCTTATGAAGAAGTACCCGTACATGGCACACAACGCCGCCTTTGAGGACAGCTGGTTCAAGATCCACCTGGACGGCTACGCCGAGGCACGCCGCGCCGGCAAGATCATCGTCATCGACTCGCGCCAGATCTGCCGCAGCCTGGACGCCGACGTGCGCTCGCTCCCCCGCGAGTCCGCCCCCGCCGCGCTCGAGAACTGGGCACGCCGTCGCGGCACCCTCGCGCCCGACGCCAACGAGCAGCATCTGGGTCTGGACGACACCGACCTCATGCTCCGCACGGTACAGGCCGAGTTCAACCTCAAGAACCTATTCGCGAAATAGCAACGCCTGCGACAAACACTACTTGCTCACGAGCGGCCTCGCAGCGGGAAACACCGCAGCGGGGCCGCCCTACGTTCCACAGATAGATCTGCCATCACAAATTCTGAACCCTCATTTTGAACGATTTCGGCCAATTCCCGACACGTAATTCGTTGTCGGATGGTGATGCATCGATATCAAATGTGCAGCAATTGAGTTTTTATATGCTATAGCTAAGCTGCGATAACATTGATTTTAGGCATGCCAACCCATAATTGCGTCAAGCTTTTGGACAGCATTTGGTTAGGCCCCTAAAACGACTTTCCCACTCAGCGCCATCAGCACGGCATTAGCTGACACGATATATACCATGAGTATCGTATTGTCACATACCACTGCAAAAGCGGTCTACCAGGCCGCGCATTCGGCGTCTACGAAAGACACCGAGCCCTGTAACCCTGCCGCGATTTACGGATCATGTCCCACCGGAACGCTCCTTGACGCAGCCGCAGAATGGCTCACCAAACACGATGTTTCCCTTGACGCAAATGATTGCCTCGAAGTAATGGTGTTTGATCGCAGGAATGCGCGCTATGCAATGAACTGTCAATGCCACGTTTCGTCAAAACGATTCTCGAGCTCACGCTTTATAGAGCTCAAAGATGGCATCTTCATTGTTGGCGTTGAGCTTTGCGCACTTCAGGCCGCCACCTATCTCCCTTTTCGCGAACTGGTGGAGTACTACTTTGAATTGTGCGGCGCTTACTCCCTTGGAACCGGCTCTTCCACCTCGTATAACGAGCGTTTCGCGCTCACCTCGACCGAAAGGTTAAAACAGTTCTTTAATTCCATTACCAGATGCGACGGTCTGGCCCTTGCCCGAAAGGCGATTCAATGTGTGCGCGACGGATGCCGGTCTCCTATGGAAACGGCCTTTGTCATGATGCTAACGCTGCCTAAAAGCGAAGGAGGGCTTGGTATTAAGGGAATTGAGACCGATTGCGAGGTGCAGGTCACCGCTGCCGCAAAGAATCTCACGAGACGCAAAAAGTTCTTTATGGATGCGTATCTAAAGAAATCTCGCACAGACATTGAATACAACGGGTTTTATCATGACGCGGAAGAAGACCGCGCCATCGATGAGGAGCGCAAGAATGCGCTTGCGTCCATGGGATACGGAATCATCACCGTCAGTCGTTATTCCTTTATGCATGCCAGCGCTTTCGTTAGGGTCATGGAGGCGATCCAACGGAAAGAGGGCATACGCCCCTCGCGTCTGCCAAAAGACTTTCAAATCATGCAAGAGGACCTGAGACAGTTTGTGCTCAGAAGGTTTATAGAAGAGAAAAAGAGAATTCAGAAGCAGCTTCGCCAGGATTCCGAAGATCGTCAACGAATCGACCTCGAAAAAGCAACACTCGAAGGCATCACGCTGGATGACCCGACAATAAATGAAGTTCCGGCAATCGATGACATGCAGACTGTCGAATCCGACAGCCCATCATTTGCCCAAATAAGCAGCCTCGCGCCCGAGGGCAGAATCTTCGGGGCCGGAAGCTAGACCGGCTAACAAGGTGGGTACCCTAGCGATGTGCAAAATTGCGAGTATTCAGCAGGGTCGGCCCTCCAGCACCCACAAGTTAATCCAAATGAAAAACAAAAACGCTATCGAACGGGAACGTTAGGCAACATTTGAGGAAGACCTTGTCTGTTTACCGCCCTTGGATAACTCTTGAGCGGCTTTATTTGGCCTGGAATAGATTAACGGACCCCCTATAGTTGCAGAATACTCCAATTTTTGCACGGCGCGGGGGCACCCACCCCGGCATCGGCTATCAAAACCGCTCAGTCCGGAATCTCGTCCACTATTCCCCATCATTTTATGCGACGAATTACCTGTACGTCATTGACATATGAACATGCGCTCATATAATCGGAAGTAATTTATATGAGCGCATGTTCATATGAAAGGATGTTGCAATGAGCAGCCACGCTGATGAAACAAAGACTGGCATCGAGGCCACCGAGCCGATCGTCCCCACCACCTGCTCGCCCGAGGACCTTCCCGACGAGGAGCTGTTGTACGACCTGGCCGACCTGTTCAAGGTCTTCAGCGACACCACACGCATCAAGATCCTCTATGCCCTCATGGGCCGCGAGCTCTGCGTGGCCGACATCGCCGAGGCGACCGCAACCTCGCAGTCGGCAGTATCGCACCAGCTGCGCACGCTTAAGCAGTCGCACCTGGTCAAGTTCCGCCGCGACGGCCGCAACATTCTCTACTCGCTCGCCGACGATCACGTCTACACCATGCTTAACCAGGGCATGAGCCATATCTGCGAATAGCAATCACCCACGGTATCAGCGCGGCCGGCACCCAGACCGCTAACACAGGGAAAGGAACCCACCATGAAAAAGCAGTTTAAGCTCGACGAGATCGATTGCGCCAACTGCGCGCGCGAGCTTCAGGACGAACTTGCCAAGCTCGAGGGCGTCAAGTCCGTTTCGGTCAACTTTATGACCCAGAAGCTGACGCTCGAGGCCGACGACGCCAAGTTCGACGAGGTCCTGGACCGCGTCGTTGAGTTCACCGCCGACGCCGAGCCGGACTGCGAGATCATTCTCTAACCCGCGCATACGTTGACCTGCGAGGCCGCGCTTGCCGCGGCCTTTGCTCGCGAAATTATATGAGCGAGTGTTCATAAACTCAAATGAGAGGTTTGAATCATGACAGCCGCCGATCCCAAAAAGAAAAAGAAGAAGCGCAAGAAGAAAGAGTCCCTTGAGCATAAGCGCAACCGCATCCTGGTAGCACTGGGCATTTTTGCCGTTGTTTATGCCCTCGACGAGCTCGGCGCCCTCACTATCGCATTTGGGGAGCCCGGCAACATCTACGCCAGCTTTGTGCTGTTCCTCGTGCCGTTTTTGATTGCCGGCTACGACGTACTGCAAAAGGCATTCAATAACATCCGCCGCGGCAAGGCCTTCGACGAGAGCTTCCTCATGGCCGTCGCGACCATCGGCGCGTTTGCCATGGTGCTCTTCCCCGACACCGACCCGCACATGGCCGAAGGCGCCGCTGTCATGCTGTTCTACCAGGTCGGCGAGTTGTTCCAGGCATACGCCGTGGGCAAGAGCCGCAAGTCGATCAGTGCCATGATGAACATCGCGCCCGACTACGCTAACGTCGAGCAAGCCGACGGCACACTCGAACAGGTCTTTCCCGATGACATCGCCGTCGGCACCGTGATCGTGGTCAAGCCCGGCGAGCGCGTGCCTATCGACGGCGTCATCGTCGAGGGCGAAACCCAGCTCGACACCGCCGCACTCACGGGCGAGTCGGTCCCCCGCCCGGCCAAGACCGGCGACGATATCATCAGCGGTTGCATCAACATGACGGGCCTCATCCACGTGCGCACCACCAAGCCCTTTGGCGAGTCAACCGTCGCGCGTGTTCTGGAGCTCGTGGAGAATGCCAGCGAAAAGAAGGCGCGCACCGAGAACTTCATCACGCGCTTTGCCCGCGTCTACACCCCCGCCGTCACTGGCGCTGCCGCAGTGCTCGCGCTTGGCGGCGGCCTGGTGACTGGCGCTTGGTCCGATTGGATCCTGCGCGGTCTGACCTTCCTGGTCGTCAGCTGCCCGTGCGCCCTTGTGATCAGCGTACCGTTGAGTTTCTTTGGCGGCATCGGCGGCGCGTCCAAGCTGGGCGTTCTCATCAAGGGCTCCAACTACCTCGAGACACTCGCCGACGTGGACACCATCGTCTTCGACAAAACGGGCACCCTCACCAACGGCACGTTCTCAGTCGTCGCGGTGCACCCCGAGGCTGGCTATACCGAGCAGTCGCTGCTCGAAGTCGTAGCCCTTGCTGAGTCGTTCTCCGATCACCCCATCGCGCAGTCCGTGCGCGACGCCTACCAGGGCGAGGTCGACCCCAAGCGCGTGAGCGACTCCGCCAACGACGCGGGCCACGGCGTGACGGCAACCATCGACGGCAAGCACGTCGTCGTTGGCAACGCCAAGATGCTCGGCGCGGCCGGCGTTGAAGCACCGGACTGCGAGGTTGTCGGCACGATCCTCCACGTGCTCGTTGACGGCGTGTACGCCGGCCACATCGTGATTGCAGACACCGTTAAGGCCGATGCGGAGCAAACGATTCGCGACCTGCATGCCGCCGGTATCAACCGCACCGTCATGCTCACGGGCGACCGCGAGGAGGTTGCAGCGTCTGTGGCCAAGCAACTCGGTCTCGACGAGTTCCACGCGCAGCTCCTGCCGGGCGACAAGGTCGAGCGCGTTGAGGCACTACTCGCGGCCGAAAGTGGCAAGGGCAAGCTCGCCTTTGTCGGCGACGGTATCAACGACGCGCCTGTGCTTACGCGCGCCGATGTGGGCATTGCCATGGGCGCCATGGGCTCCGACGCCGCGATCGAGGCCGCCGACGTGGTGCTGATGGACGACAAGCCGTCCAACATTTCCCGCGCGATCCGCGTGGCGCGCAAGACCATGTCGATTGTTTGGCAGAACATAATCTTTGCGCTGGGCATTAAGCTGCTGATCCTTGTGCTGGCAGCGCTGGGTATCGCCAATATGTGGCTTGCCGTCTTTGGCGACGTAGGCGTGGCGATCATCGCTATCCTGAACGCCATGCGCGCGATGGGTGTCAAGAACCTGTAGCGCCTGTGGTCCCTCCGGCCGGGACCGGGCTTGGTTTTGAAAACGTCCTCGACCAATGAAGCGCCCCCGTTCTGCTCCTTCGGAGCTACGAACGGGGGCGCTTCTGGTCTGCGGAGTGTTTTCAAAAACCAAGCCCGGTCCCGGCCTGCGGTAACGTTGCTGGCGGTTCTTGGGCATCGCTTGCTGGCGGGGTTCCTTGTCTGAGTTGGACTTGGTTGGCGGGGCTACTGGTCCCGGTCGCTGTCCCGTCCCAGCATCGCCCTCAGCTTCTCAAAGCTTTCCTCGCTCAGGCAGTGCTCCATGTGGCAGCCCTCTTGCGACGCGACCTCAGCCGAAACACCCGCATCCTCCAGCAGCCCCACGAAAAAGCAGTGGCGCTCCCACATTTGACGGGCAACCTCAAGACCGCGTTCCGTCAGATGCACGTCGCGTTTGCCCATCTCCACGTAGCCGGTGCTCTCCAAGGCCGCCATGGCTTTAGAGACGCTTGCTTTGGTTACGCCCAAGTATTCGGCAACGTCGATCGAGCGCACGATGCCCTGACGTTCCGATAGAACGTAGATCGATTCGAGATAGTCTTCTCCGGATTCACGCAGGGCCATGGGCCGCCTTTCGCGATGGCTTCTAGTTAGCCTTTGGATACTTTTGCTTGATTTACTTTACCGCAAAAGTTGCCCATGTCTTACTACTTTGCCTAAAAGTTAGCCGTGTTTCACAAAACGTGCGGGACGAAAACAAAATGGGGACGCCCCGCAAGGAGTGTCCCCAGGCGCCGGGTGCCGGCCCGCAGTTACATCAGCCCAAAGTGCTTGGCGGCGTTGTAGATGCCGTCGTCATCCACGGCGGTCGTCACATAGGTCGCTGCAGCTTTCACGGTCTCCTGCGCGTTGCCCATGGCCACACTTGTGCCCACGGCCGAGAACATCGACAGGTCGTTCTCGCCGTCGCCAAAGGCAATCGCCTCGCTCGCGTCGACACCCAGGCGTTCCAGCGTCGCCGCGACACCCAGGTCCTTACCGCCGTTGGCAGGGATAATGTCGCAGAACAAATCACACCAGCGCGTAGTGAGAGAATGCGACACCGCGTCGGTCACGATATGTTCGTCGGCAGGGTCCACAAAGGCGCAGAACTGGTAGACCGGCGCATCGAAGGCATGCTCAAACGGTTCCTCGTGGTAGACAATCCCCGCGTTGCTGCCGGCCGTCACCACGCGCTCGGACAGGCGGTTCACAAACGAGTTCTCGCCCTGCATACACAGCGAGTCATAGCGCCCCTGCGCCACCTGGTCCACAATCGCCGCGACGTCGTCCGAATCGATCGGGCAGCTGCGGTAAACGCCCTTGGCATCAAAACAGTGCTGACCCGAAAGCGTGATGTACGCATCCCAACCAAGATCGAACAGCCAATCGGGCATCTGATAGGTCGGGCGACCCGTGGCGATCACGCACGCAATCCCCTGCTCATGAAAGCTGTCGAGCACCTGCTGCGCCGACGCCGGAATCCGATGGGTCTTAAAGCTCAGCAACGTGCCGTCGATATCGAAAAACGCGGCCTTGATCATCCTCGCCTACTCCTCGCCCTCGAGCTTTTCGCTCGCCTCGAGCCACGCCATCTCCAGCTCGTCCATGGCGGCATGGGCCTCGTCGATCTTTGCCTGCTGTTCGCCCAGCGCCGTGTAGTTGGTGGGATCGACCTGGGCCATGGCGGCCTCGGCCTCCTCCACGCGGGCGCGCTGCGTCTCCATCTTGCGCTCGAGCGAGCTCACCTCGCGGCGGAGCTTCTGGCGCTCGGCATTGGAAAGTCCGTTGGGCTGGCCGCTCGACTTGGGCTTTTCGGCTGCAACCGCTGCGGCGCCGGTGTCGAACGTGCCGGTCTTGGCGCTCGGCGCGCCCACGGGCTCGCCCTCGGCAGTAGCGTTGCACAGGCGCAGGTACTGGTCGACGCCGCCGGGCATATGCGTCAGATGACCGTCAAGCAGCGCCCACTGCTGGTCGGTCACGCGCTCCATCAAGAAGCGGTCGTGCGTCACCAGGATCAGCGTGCCCGGCCAGCCGTCGAGCAGGTCCTCGACAATCGCCAGCATGTCGGTATCCAAGTCGTTGCCGGGCTCGTCCAGGATAAGCACGTTGGGCTCGTCCAGGATCGTCAGCAGCAGCGACAGGCGACGGCGCTGGCCGCCCGAAAGATCGCCGATGCGGCTCCAGAGCTGCTGCGTCGTAAAGCCCAGGCGCTCGCAGAGCTTCTCGGGCGAGGTCTCCTTGCCGTCGATGACATAATACTTCTTATAGTTGCTCAGAACCTCGCGGATCGTGTCACCCATGTAGGGCTCGAGCTCCTCGAGCTGCTGCGACAGCACGCCAAAGCGCACCGTCTGGCCGATCTTCACGCGGCCGCGCAGGGGCGCGATCTTGCCCTGAATCACGTCGAGCAAGGTCGACTTGCCGGCGCCGTTCTCACCCAGCAGACCATAGCGGTCGCCCGCGCCGATAAGCCAGGTCACATCGGAGAGCACCTGCTTGGGCGCGCCGTCGGTATCGGCATAGCCGGCGTCCACGTCGATCACGTCGATGACCTGTTTGCCCAGGCGACTCACGGCGAGGCGCTTGAGCTCCAGCTCGTCGCGCACGGGCGGCACGTCGGCGATCAGCTCGCGGGCGGCTTCCACGCGAAACTTGGGCTTAGTGGAACGGGCCTGGGCGCCACGGCTCAGCCATACAAGCTCCTTGCGCGCCATGTTGCGACGGCGCTCCTCGGTAACCGCGGCCATGCGGTCGCGCTCCACGCGCTGAAGGATATATGCGGAGTAACCGCCCTCGAAGGGGTCGACCTGGCCGTCGTGGACCTCCCACATGCTAGTGCAGACCTCGTCCAAGAACCAGCGATCGTGCGTGACCACGAGCATGGCGCCCTGGCCGCGCTGCCAGCGAGCCTTAAGATGGCGTGCAAGCCAGTTGATGGTACGCATGTCCAGGTGGTTGGTGGGCTCGTCGAGCATGAGCACGTCGTAGTCACCGATCAGCAGGCGCGCGAGGTCCACACGACGGCGCTGGCCGCCCGAAAGCTCGCCCACCATGCCCTCCCAGGGCACATCGCTAATAAGGCCAGCGAGGATCTGACGTGTACGCGGGCTCGAGGCCCACTCGTACTCAGGCGTGTCACCGACGACAGCATGATGCACGGTGTCGGTATCGACCAGGTTGTCCTTTTGGCCGAGCAGGCCGATCGTGGTGCCGCGGCGATGCGTCACGCGGCCGTCGTCGGGCTCCAGCGTGCCGGCGAGTACACTCAGCAGCGTCGACTTGCCGTCGCCGTTTTTGCCGACAATACCAATACGGTCGCCCTCGCCCACGCCGAGCGTTACGCTATTAAAAATATGCTTGGTGGGAAACTCTAGGCTGACGGAATCGCATCCCAAAAGAATCGCCATATGCCCTGCTCCTTCGTAGAAATTCAACGTTGTCCATGATAGCAGCGAGCCCCACCCCAAACCACCACGAAGGTGCCTGTACCCTTTGTGGTGGTCGATTCGGTCGCAGAGCAAAAGGGCGGGCCATCTCGTAAAAGAGATGACCAGCCTCTCCAATCAGTCCCGCGGCAACCGTGGCCGCCGCGGGCCTCAAGCATGTCCCGGACTAGGAGAACATGCCGGTGAGGTAATCATTCAGCCGCTTATCCTTGGGCCGTTGGAAAATCTCGTCGGTCTCGTCGTACTCGACCATATCGCCCATGTAGAAAAACGCCGTGCGGTTGGACACGCGCGACGCCTGCTCCATGTTGTGCGTCACGATGACGATGGCGCGGTCGGCCACGATTGACGACATGAGGTCCTCGATCGCCAGCGTCGAGATGGGGTCGAGCGCCGAGCAGGGCTCGTCAAACAGGATTACGTCGGGGTTGAGTGCCAGCGTGCGCGCGATGCACAAACGCTGCTGCTGACCGCCCGAAAGCGCGTAGGCGCTCTTGTCGAGCTTGTCCTTGACCTCGTCCCACAGGGCCGCACCGCGCAGGCTTTCCTCGACCATGCGATCGAGCTCGTCGCGGTCGGTGATGCCGTGGCGCTTGGGCGCAAACGTGATGTTGTCTCGAATGGACTTGCGGAAGGGGTTGGGCTGCTGAAACACCATGCCAATGGACCGGCGCAGCTCGTAGGTATTCTCGGTCTTGGTGTTCACGTTGCGTCCGCGGTAGCTGATCTCGCCCTCCACGCGGCAGCCGCGAATCTCGCGATTCATCAGGTTGAGGCTGCGCAAGAAGGTCGACTTGCCGCAGCCCGAAGGCCCGATGAGCGCCGTGATCTCACCCTTGTGGAAGTCGAGCGACGTATTGTGCAGCGCATGGTGGTCGCCATAGTACACGTTGACGTCCTTGGTGGAGAGCACGACCTCGTCGCTCACGGCCTTGCCGCTCACGCGAACACGTTTCTCGCTCTCCCCCACGCTCGACAAAAAGTCCTGGGTGTCGGACGATGCCGCCTCGGTTGCGGGCGTCGCATTCGTCTCGCTCATTCGGCCGTCATCCTCCTTGCCAGTTGCTTGCCCACGATACGGGCGACTACGTTAAACAGCAGCACGCAAATCATCAGCAGTGCCGCAGTGCCCCAGACGATCTGCTGGGCCTCGGGGCTGCCCTCGCCATAGATCTTGTAGATGTGCACGGCCAGCGACTCGCCGGGGCGGAACACGTTCCAGGCGCAGGTGGGGCTCGACAGGTTAAAGCTCAAGAAGTTCAGGCGAACCGGCGAGCTCATGCCCGAGGTAAAGAGCAGCGCCGCGGCCTCGCCAAACACGCGGCCGGCCGAAAGCACGATGCCGGTCACGATGGCGGGCATGGCCTCGGGAATCAGGATGTGCAGTGTGGCCTCCCAGCGAGTGAGGCCCATGGCCAGGCATGCATCGCGCTGGGCCTGCGGCACGTCCTCGAGCGCCTGCTGAATCACGCGCACCAGGATGGGGATGTTGAACATGGTGAGCGCGACGGCGCCGGAGATGATGGAGTACTTCCAGCCCAGCTGCACCGAGAACACCAGAAAGCCGAACATGCCTACGACAATGGAGGGCAGCGAGGACAGCGTCTCGATGGCGGTCGAGGCGATGTCGCGAATAGGCCCATCGGGCGCGTACTCAACCAAAAAGACCGCGCCGCCCAGGCTGATGGGCACCGAGATGATCAGGGTGATCAGCAGCAGATAGAACGAGTCGAACAGCTGGTAGAGCACGCCGCCCTGCGTTCCGTTGGCGCGTGCGGGCTGCGTGAGAAAGCCCGGCTGGAACAGCGTCGAGATACCCTCGAACAGGATGTAGGCCACCATGGAGACGACGATAAGCATGACGATGGCGACAATCGCCGTCAGCACGCCCGTGGCGATGCGGTCCTGCTTTTGGACAAGCCCGAGTCTCGCCTCGTCGATGTGGATGCGCGTGCTAGCCACGAGCCTTCGCCCCCTTGCGGCCAATGAGATGGATGATCAGGATAAAGATGAGGCTCATGCCCATCAGCAGCAGACCGAGCGCCCACAGGACGTCGTCCTGCGCCGAGCCCTCGGCATAGACCGCCATGGACGTGGTGAGCGTGGTGGTGATGGTAGACGCCGGCGACAGCAGCGACGTCGGCATGGCCTCGATGCCGCCAATGACCATGCGCACGGCGAGCGTCTCGCCAAAGGCGCGGGTCATGCCAAGGATGACTGCGGTCATGAGCGAGGGCATGGCGGACTTGAGCACCACGTGCCAGATGGTCTGCCAGCGGGTGTAGCCCAGCGCGAGCGAACCCTGGCGGTAGCTATCGGGCACGGCGCGCAGGCCATCGACCGAAAGCGTGGTCATCGTCGGCAGAATCATGACTGCCAGCACGATAGCGCCGGGCAAGATACCCAGACCCGTGCTCACATGGAAAACGCTCTTCATAAGGCCGACGACCACGTGAAAACCGATCAGGCCAAAGACGACCGAGGGAATGCCGGTCAAAAGCTCAATAAGCGGCTGAAAGACCTTGGAGCCAAACTTAGGCTGGATCTCGACCGCAAAGATGGCAGAGCCGATGGCGATGGGCAGCGCGATGAGCGTGGAGAGCACCATGACCGCAAACGAGGTGACGATCAGGGGCAGGGCGCCGGTGTAGGGCAGGCCGTTTTCGGCTGTGTTGGCCAGGTCCCACTTGGTGCCGGTGAAGAACTCGACGACCGAAACGCCGTCCTTGAGAAAAGCCGAGAGGCCCTTTTGGGCGACCATAAAGATGAGCGCGGCAACGACAAGCGTCACGAGCGCTACGCACGCGCCCGTGACGCCCAGGCCCACGTTCTCAAGGTCGCGCTTTGGCAGCTGTTTTGCCATTGCAAACCTTTCCGGGGCGATTACTTATTTAGCGGAGACCTTGCCGCTGGCGTCCTTGACGACCTTCATAGCAGAGACGGGGATAAAGCCCTGCTCCTCGACGAGCTTGCCCTGGACGTCGTCGGAAAGCATGAACTCCAGGAAGGCCTTGGTGGCCTCGTCGGCGTCCTTGGAGCAGTACATGTGCTCGGTCGCCCAGATCTTGAAGGAGTCGTCGGTGACGTTTGCGCTCTTGGGCTCCACGCCCTCGACCTTGATGGCGTTGAACTTGGAGTCGTCGAAGTGCGAGAAGTCGAGGTAGGAGATGGCATTGTCGGTGCTGCCCATCTGAGTCTGGACATCGCCGGACTTGTCGAGCTCGGCGTCGCCCTTAAAGTCGACGGCCTCGTCGCCAAAGACGGCGGCCTCGAAGGTGGCGCGGGTGCCGGAGCCGGCCTTGCGGTTGAGAACGACGATCTTGGCGTCGTCGCCGCCGACCTCCTTCCAGTTGGTGATCTGGCCGGAGAAGATACCCTTGAGCTGCTCGAGGGACAGGTCGTCGACCTTGACGTTCTTGGAGACGACGGGGCCCATGCCCACGACGGCGACCTCGTGGTCGACGAGGTTCTTGACCTGGTCGGCCTCGAGCTTGGTCTCGGCGAAGACGTCGGAGTTACCGATAGTGACGGTGCCGGCGGCGACAGCGGTCAGGCCCTTGCCCGAACCGTTACCCGAGCCAGAGACGGAGACGTCCGGGTTGGCATCCATGAACTTCTCGGCAGCAGTCTCGACGAGAGCCTGGAACGAGGAAGCGCCGTCGTAGGTCACCTCGCCCGAGACGGACTCGGCAGCAGCGGCGCTGCCCTCAGCAGCGGTGTTGGCGGCGTTGGAGCCGCCGCAACCAACGAGACCGAGACCGACGATGCTGGCAAGACCACCAGCGAGGCCGAGGAACTGACGACGAGAATAAGCCTGATCGAGCATGATCTTCCTTTCATACATGCGACTCGCGGGCACCCTGCCCGCTTTGCTGTTTGGAAAGATACGGCCCCGACCGGGCAGCGCCCGCGCCAACTGCGGTTTTTTACGGGCATCTGATAGACCCTTACCGCAAGCGCGGCTCGGCTTTACAAACGAATAACAAACCCGCCACCAAGCATGACCCGCCTTTTACACCAATAAAAACAAAGTTGCGGTGAAATAGTTCCTGCTTGGCCATCAAATGGCCCATTCTAGGAACTATTCCACCGCAACTTAAAAAGCCCGGACGAAAGGGGTGCTAAGTTGTTAAAACGCCGCAGCCTTAAAGCTCAAGCTCGTTCAAACGTAAGATCGCCACGATATAAATCTTGAGCGCCTGCTTGAGCTGTTCCTCGTTGGCGCACTCGTTGGGACCGTGCATCTGGCCGCCCCACTCGGGCAGCTCCAGACCGGTCTCCTCGGGGCCAAACGAGACGGCGCGGGCAAAATTGCGCGCGTACGTGCCGCCGCCCATGGCAAAGGGCTCTGCATGCTTGCCCGTAAACTCGTTGTAGGTATCGATGAGCGCCTTCACGGCCGGGTCGTCGGCAGAGACCGAGAACGGCACCTTTGTACGACCCACGCGGCACGTCACGCCAAAGCGGCCCACGAGCGGCTCGAGCTGCTCACGGATGGTATCGGCGCTCGTGCTATCGGGGAAGCGCACGTCGATGACCTGCTCAATGTGGCCATCTGCCACACGAATGACGCCGGGGTTGCAGGTGAGCGGGCCAAACGCCGGGCTCGTCGCGTCGATACCCAGGCCGCGACCATAGGCGTCCGCATGCACAAAGGCCAAAAACTTGACAAACTCGTGCTCGGCAGGCGCCAGCAGGCGCTCGTTGCGTGCGCCAAACGTATCCTCCACCTCGCGCAGATACCCCACGATCAGGCCGACGGCATTAATCGTTCCCTCGGGCATCGAGGCATGGCCGCCGATACCGTGGGCAAAAATCTGCGCATGACCGTTGTCGAGCGTCGTAATCTCAAGGCGATCGGCGTTTTCGACGGGCGCCGGCAGCTCCTCGGCGGCAATCGCCAGCTCGCAGATAGACTGCGACGGAATGGCGTTGCTCGCCTCGGCACCGCTCCAGGACACAATGCGCCCGCCGTCGATCTTGGGGCTCACAAGCGTCGCCCCAAACTGACCCTTCTCGGCATTGCAGACCGGGAACTCGGCATCGGGCGTAAACAGAAAGTCGGGGTTCGCGTAATTCTCCAGATAATGGTGAACGTCGGACATGCCCACTTCCTCATCGCAGCCCAGCAGCGCGCGGAAGGTGTAGCGCGGCACAATGCCATGCTTGAGCAGGTAGGCGCCGGCGTAGAGCGACAGCACGGCCGGACCCTTGTCGTCGATCACGCCGCGGCCGAGCAGCCAGCCCTCGCGGCGCTCCATCGCAAACGGATCGGTGTTCCAGCCGGGACCGGCGGGCACCACGTCCACATGGCAAATAGTCGCGAGCTGCTTGTCGCCGCGGCCAGGGATATCGGCAATGCCCACATAGCCCTCGTCGTCGCTCGTCTGATAGCCAAGCTTCTGCGCGATGCCGAGCGCACAGTCGAGCGCGTCACGGACCGGGCGGCCAAACGGCGCGCCGGGCTCTGCATCGGCAGAAACTGCCACGGACGGATAGCTCACCAGCTGCTCGATATCGGCGACGACATCTTCCCAGACCTCGTCGACATACTCGGCGACGCTCTGCTCCACCTGATTCATGGACGACCTCCTTACCAATGAGCGGCGAGCGCGCTCGCCCCTCACATTACGTCATTAGATAGCGAAAAGTTTAGCAAGCTCGGCCACCGAGTGCACCACCGCATCGGCACCCGCCGCCTCGTGCTCGCCCGGCGCCGCCGCGCCCGAATAGATGCCGATGCACGGCACGCCCATTGCGTGCGCGCCCTCCACATCGTTAAAGCGATCGCCGATCATCACGGCATCGTCGGCCGTCGCGCCGAGCGCCGCCAGGGCATCGCGGACCGAATCGGCCTTGGTCTCGCGTCCCTGCGGCGGATTCATGCCAATCACCGCCTCAAACTGAGAGAGCCCGAGCTCATGCACCATGTCGATGCACTTGGCCTCCATGCGTGACGTCGCCACGGCCATACGCTTGCCCCGGGCGACCAACCCATCCAGCAGCTCGGGGACCCCATTGAACACGGGATACTCCTCCGGTCCCAGTTCATCAAAAAAGGCGCGGTACTCATCGGCCACCACAAGCGACTCCTCGCGGGAAAAGCCGTAAAAGTCGTGAAAGCTCTTCCACAGGGGCGGCCCGATCATGCGGCGCAGATCACCCATCTGCGTCTCCGAAAACCCGCGCGCAGCCAGCGTCTTGCGCGTCGAGGTCATCACTGCCCGACCCGTATCGGCCACCGTGCCGTCAAAATCGAACAGCACAACCGGCCGCTCGCAAAGTTGCAATGCCGCCATCGGCACCCTTCTTCCCCAGTTGATGATTTCCACACCACCGCTTCAAACTGTTGACTATTCAACAATTGAACCTAGCAATGTAGAGCAACTCCACTATACTTGTCGCACTTTGCTTTCAGAAGGCGGCGCTGCCGCGCCCCAACGAAAGGTGCAATTATGTCTTTTGCCATCATAACCGACTCCACGTCGGACATCTCCCCCGCCCGTGCCCAAGAGCTCGGCATTTACGTGATTCCGCTGCATGTGATTATCGAGGGCGAGGACCTGCTCGACCAGGTGCAGATTACCGCCGAGGAATACGTCGCCCGCATGGCCGGCTCCGAGCAGCTGCCGCACACCTCGCAGCCGAGCGCCGGCGAGTTCAAGGCGCTGTTTGACCGCGTACGCGCCGATGGCCACGACAGCGCGATCTTTATCTCGCTGTGCAGCGAGTGGTCCGCCTGCTATTCCAACGCATGCCTGGTCGCCGAGACCCACGAGCTCGACGTGCGCTGCATCGATTCGCGCACCGGCTCGGGCGCCGAGGGCCTGCTGGTGGAGTACGCGCTGGCTATGCGCGAGGACGGCCGCAGCCTGGACGAGACCGAGGCGCAGATCCGCGCGGCCCTGCCCGACGCCCACCTGCTGCTGATTCCCCGCACGCTCGAGAACCTCGTTAAGAACGGCCGCGCGCCCAAGCTTGCCGGCCAGCTCACGCAGATGCTCAACATTCGCCTGGCCGTTTCGCCGGAGTGGAAATCGGGCGAGATCAAGGCCATCAAAAAGGGCCGCGGCGCCAAGCGCATCGTCGCCAACACCATGGCAGATTGCCTCGCGTTTTTGGACGAGCACCCGGGCTCAAGCGTGCGTGTGCTCACGACCGGCGCCGCCGAGGAGCAGGAACTTGTCAACGAGGCACTCGCGGGCCAGGATTACGTAGACGCCGGCACCGGCCCCATCGGCTGCACCATCGCCACCCATGTAGGCGTCGACGCCATCGCCATCAGCTACTGCCCCCGCTACCAGCCCATCCACTAGGGGCACCTTTACCACTTGCGGTGGAATAGGAACTGTTTTTGGCTTATCAGCCGCAAATCAATCCCTATTCCACCGCAACTTAGAAATCGGCGATCAGCCCAGCGGACCCTGAAACAGTTCCTGATGAGTGCCCATTCTCACCAGCCTAATCACTGGGTTAGTCTTATGGGGAAGATAAAGAACGACCACATCGACCAAGCCATCGGATAGGTGGAAATCGATGTGGCCGTTGTAGTTTCCGCCCGGGTTTGAGAGCTCGTGGGCGCCATACTCCGCCGGAAGTGACCCATGAGCCACAAGCTCTGCAACCGCCGCTTTAAACTCACTTTTTAGCTGCGGATGCATGCGCATCGTTCGTTTGTAGTCCACCTTAAATTGAGCCTCGACTTTAATCTCGAACATCGCTATTCCTCATCGAGGAATGACATAAGCTCATCAGCGTTATTGAATGACAGGCTATCGTCCGGCAAAATCCCCAGCTCATGAGCCTCGGCGATCACCATGGCGCGCCTCGTCACCTCGTTGGGCACCTCCGCCCTTCCTACAATCTCAAAAGGAATCTTTCGCTGATTTACCAGCTGCCGAACGGCAAGATTGAGATAGGAATTGAGGCTGAGGCCGACCGAATCCAAGAACTCAGTCGCCTGCTCCTTGAGCCCCTCTTCGATTCGAACCGTCGTAGGCTTAACTGTTGCTGTAGACATTTGCGACCTCCTCGCCCTCGTCTTTTACACCAGTATACCCAATATAAATGGCAATCTGATGTTAGATAACATCATATTGCCATGCGTATTCATGTCGCGTGGGCACGATTGATCTACATCAGCCCGCTGAGCGCAATGTCAACGGCCTCGTTGAGGTCGTCGGTAATGTGTACCAGATCCGGATCGAGCGGGCTAATCATACCGGTGCTCATCACCGGGCCGTTGAGCCAGTCGAATAGGCCCTGCCAGTACTCGGTGCCCACCAGCACGAGCGGCATGCGCTTGACCTTGTGCGTCTGCACCAGCGTGAGAACCTCGAACATCTCGTCGAGCGTGCCAAAGCCGCCGGGAAATACGATGGCGCCCGAGCTGTACTTAACGAACATGGTTTTGCGCACAAAGAAGTAGCGGAAGTCCATGCCGAGGTTCACGTATTTATTGAGCCCCTGCTCGTGCGGAAGCTCGATACCCAAGCCGACCGACTTGCCGTTGGCGCTCGCCGCTCCCCTGTTGGCCGCCTCCATGACGCCGGGACCACCGCCGGTGATAACCGCCACGCCGCGCTGGGCGATCTTGCGGCCAACGGCGCGTGCCGCCTTGTAGAGCGGATCGGTCTTGGGCGTGCGGGCACTGCCGAAGATGGTCACCGCAGGACCAAGCTCGGCAAGTGCGCCAAAACCATCAACGAACTCTGCCTGAATGCGCAGCACGCGCCAGGGGTCGGTGTGCAACCAGTCGGTCGAGTCCTCGGGCGCCAGCAGGTTGGCGTAGGTGTTGTCCTTGGGAATCATGGGGCCGCGCATGACCACGGGGCCGCGGCGGTACGTCTCGTCGTAGGCAGGCTCGCCCTCGACGTTCTCATTCTTAATCATGGGTACTCCTATCGAGAAAAAGAAAAGCGGGCGGGGTCGACGCCATGCGTCAAACACCCGCCCGAACATCAACTATTCGGTATGGTACCCACGATGCATCAAGTGCTTGCAAGCTATCGGTCATCGGTCGCGCAAGCGGTGTTAGCAAACGTGATGACCGGCCGGCGCTCGCCCCTTGCCGTTGCCCGCGCTCTGCAAGCGCCCGTGCTGCTCTTAGTAATCCACCGCCGCAGGGCTGTTCATCCAGTCGCTCACGAACGCGCCGTAGCGGCCCTCGATAATGGCCTGGCGGGCCCGCTGCATAAGGTTGAGCAGGTAGTAGATGTTGTGCATCGAAAGCAGAATGCCGCCGAGCATCTCCTTCTGCGTGACCATGTGACGGATGAGCGCACGGCTGTAACCGCCCGTGCACACCGGGCAGGTGCAGGTGGGATCGATGGGACCGTCGTCGTGCGCAAAGCGAGCGTTGCGGAAGTTGAGGCGACCCTCGCTGGAGAATGCCGTGCCCATACGGCCGGTGCGCGTCGGCAGCACGCAGTCAAACATGTCGATGCCCACGCCAACGCCGCGCACGAGCGTGGTCGGGTTGCCGACACCCATCAGGTAGCGCGGCTTATGCTTGGGCATGTACTCGCTCACGAGCGGCGCCAGGGTCTCGAACATGGTCTCGTGATCCTCGCCCACCGAATAGCCACCGATACCATAGCCCGGGAAGTCGCCGCACTCCTCCAGATGGCGCAGCGAACGCAGGCGCAGATCCAGGTGCATGCCGCCCTGGACGATGCCAAAGAGCGCCTGGTCATCGCGGGTATGCGCCTTATAGCAGCGCTCGGCCCACATGCTCGACAGCTCAACGGCGCGCTCAACGTAGGCGCGCGTGGCGGGATAGCCCGGGCACTGGTCGAGCTGCATGCAGATATCGGAGCCGAGTTTCATGGCGATTTCCATGTTGTCCTCGGGCGTCCAAAACACGTGGCGGCCGTCGTAATCGTTGACGATAAAGCGCACGCCCTCATCGGTGAGCTTGACGGCATCGTTGTGGCTGAAGACCTGGAAACCGCCCGAGTCGGTGAGGATGGGGCCGTGCCAGTTCATGAACTTGTGCAGGCCGCCCAGCTCGGCGATGGTATCCTCGCCGGGACGCATGGACAGATGATAGGTATTGGCGAGCACGATCTGGGCGCCGAGCTTCTTGACAGTCTCGGTAGGAATGCCCTTGACGTTTGCCTTGGTGCCCACGGGCATAAAGATCGGCGTCTCGATGTCGCCGTGCGGGGTGTGCAGCACGCCGGCGCGCGCGTGCGTCGTCGGATCCTCGGCAATCAGGTCGAATTTAAAAAGGTTCTGGTCCATAAACTGGAACTCCTTGGTTGCGGTTCATACGCAAACCATTATACGGGCAACCCGCAAGAAGCACCGACTCGACAGAAACTGGTGCGAGGAGGATACGGCAGGGACACGGCAAATGAGCGTGGATTTTTGGACGCTTACCGGATGAGCGTGGATAATCTCCCACTTTTGCCCAAAGCACAGCCCAAAAACGGGAGATTATCCACTTTCATTCTGCGGGTACTCATTTAAGTACGTCCCCGATGAGTGGAGCTATTTACCAGCCACGGCAACGCCGATATTTTGGCAACGTCAGCGAGCGGGTCGCATTTGAGACAAGGTGCCGTGAAATGAAAGGGCGCTGACCTTCTGGTCGCGCCCTTGAAATTGAACGGCAGATTGTCCAAATGCGGCCCGCGCAGCGTCGGCCGGTCCGCCGTTCGGTAGAACGGCGGAACCCCTAAGGACGCTGGCCCATGCCACCCTCGAGGGTGACGGTCTCGCCGTTCATATACTTAAAGTCGGGACCGCAGAGCTGAACGACAACGCGGCCGATTTCCTTCTCGACGTCGCCGTAGTGGCCTGCCGGCGGCATGTGGACGTTGGCCTTGAACGCCTCGGGATAGGCATCCTGGAAGTTCTCGAGCGCGGCGGTCCAAGCAAGCGGGCAAACGATATTGACGTTGATGCCGTCCTTGCCCCACTCGTTGGCGGCAACGCGAGTCAGACCACGGATGCCTTCCTTGGCGGCGGCATAGCTGCACTGGCCGTAGTTGCCAAACAGGCCGGCGCCCGAAGCAAAGTTGACCACGGAGCCCTTGGTCTCCTTCAGGTGCGGATAGGCCTTCTGCATGTACAGGTAGGTGGCATACAGGCCAGAGTAAATGGCCAGGTTAAACTGATCCATGGTGTGATCGGCAATGGTCACGCCCGAGGAGCTGGCCTGAGCGTTGTTGACGACGGCGTCGATGCGGCCGAACTCCTCAATGGCCTTGTCGATGACGTTCTGGACGACAGCCTCGTTGTCCTGACCAGCAGAAACATCGGCCTGAACAGGCAGAACCTTGACACCGTACTCGGCCTCGAGGGATTCCTTGGCGGCCTCGAGCTTGGCGACGTTGCGGCCGGTGATGACGAGGTTTGCGCCCTCCTTGGCAAAAGCGATATCGATGCCGTAGCCGATGGAACCAGCGGAGCCGTCCTTAAGCGTGGCCTTGCCGCCGCCGGTAACGATCACGGTCTTACCAGTGAAAAGTCCCATACAAAGTCCTTTCAAATCGCGACGGGCCTGCCCGTCGACTGCGCGCATCCAACTTCACGCGCCAAAAGCTGAAATGCAACTTTAGCGGGTTCAAGCGAAAAATAAAGCCCATGGCAGGCGAACGGCGCAACGTCTTTCGGCGAAGGGAATGTCAAGTACAAACTGGATAAAGTGGCCGAGTTTTTGCTATCGACGCGAGCCATCGAACACGTTTTGAAACTTTGCTGCAGCGCGCGGGATGTCGGCGCGAGACTTTATCATAGGGTGACAAACAACGATGAGGAGCACATGCCTATGACAGACGAGCTGGACCCCCAGACTCAACAGCATATTGATAATTCCGCAGACACCATTGACGACTGCGATACTTCCACCAGAAGCGATGGCGGCATTGATGCCGCTGTCGAGGAGGCTCCTGCCGCCGCAGACGAGGCCGCAGACGCAAATGTCGCCGCAGAGCAAGACAAAGAAGAGCAGCTAGAGCAGCCGGACCCGAGCGATACTGAGCCCAAGGCTGAGAACGCTCCGCAAGCAGCAGGCCCCATCGAGGTGTCTTCGGAAGAAGAGCTCGACGCCGTCATGGACTCCATGATGGATGCCGTCAAAGCGATGAAAGACGCTGTCGCCGATGCCGATGTCGACGCCGAGGAAGAGGAAGCTGCCGAGGCCGCCTCGACGTTTGTGCCCGGCGAGACCCCGGTTGCCGACCAGGGCAGCACCATGCCCTCGTTCCTGCAACTCGAGCACCCCACGATCGGCACCGACGCGGTCGACCCACACGCAGCGGGCTTTTCCGTGATCGAAGGCGGCACCGGCAATATCGCCGCGCCGCAGGCTACCGATGCGGACGCTGCCGACACCGCTCGCCCGACCGCCCCGCACTCCCCCGCCGCGAGCCGCGATCTGGGGACCGCCGTCTCGAACACCGCGAACGCCGTGGGCACCTTTATCGCCCAGGGTGCCTCGGCCATGCGCGAGATGAACGCCGCGAAAAAGGCACTTGCCGATGCCCGCGCCCACCTGGCCGAACTTGAGCAGCGCATTGCCGATCAGGCCGAGGAACTCGAGACGCGCCAGGATATCGCAGGCCGCTACGACCAGATCGTCGCCGACCAGCGCCAGGCGATTGCCACGGCCCAAAAGACTGCAGCGGCCGCCGAGATTGATCGTGATGCCCACGCCTCCAAAGCGACTGAGCTCAAGGGCCAGCTCGAGCAAATGAAGGCAGAGGACGATGCGACCGAGCTCCGCCTGAAGGCTGCACTCGACGCCGTGGAAGCCCGCGAGGCGAGTTCGCGCGAGACCGGCAACCGCCTGGTTCGTCGCCTTGAGGATTCCAAGCGCATCCGCGACAAAGTGAAGGCTGAGCGCGATACCGGTGTCGCCGCCGCACGACAAACTGCCGATGCTACGCGCGCACAGCTCGAGACCTTGCGTCGCGAGTATGCCGAGCTGCAGCGCAACCCTTCGGCAAATCCCGCCAATTACACCGTGCGCACCAGCGAGCTCTCGATGCAGATTTCCGACACGGCAGATGCCCTGCGTAAAGCCGAAGAAGATGTCCCGCGCATCACCGCCGACCTTGAGCACTCGCTTGCCGCAGCCGAGCAGGCCGTCGGGCAGGCTCAAGCCCCTATCGCCGACGCAAAACGCGCGCACCAAGCCGTGACGACCGAAGCCGATGCCGCGCGCGACGCGCTGCAGACGGCAAAGACCGCCGCCGCGACTCGTCAGCGCGAACTGCGCGAGAAGATCGCCGCGGAGGACAAGGCACGCCGCGAGCAGGAGCAGACCATCGCCAACGCCCAAGCAGATGCCGCACATGCACAGTCGATCATCGAACAGGCGACCGAGGTGCACGACCACCCAGAAATCACTGAGTCGCTTGCAGGATCCTTGGCCCGAGACAAAGCCGAACACGCCGAGACCGAGCAAGAAGTCGACCAGCTCGAGGCCGCCGAAGACGACGTACGAGAGCGCACCCGCGACTCACGCGTCAAATTCACCGGAGCCATCGCCTGCATCATCGCCGCAATCCTGGTGATCATCCTAGTCTGGCTGTTCGCAAGCAAGTAGTCATTGGGGACGTTCTTAAACGACTAGTCAAACAAGAACGTCCCCAACGACAAGCCCAATGACGAGAGTGGATAATCTCCCACTTTGAGCCCCCAAGCAGGCCAAAAACGGGAGATTATCCACTCTCATTCTGCAGGCACTCATTTAAGTACGTCCCCAATGAGTACCTGCCGATGCTTTGGCAAAGTCAGCGAAAACGCCCCTAAGCGAGCAAGGTGACGTGAAAGAGGAGGGCATTGACCTTCTGCTCATGCCCGACGATTGAACGTCAGATTGCCGCTTAGGGGGGTTTGCAGCGTCGGCCGGTTACGGCGTTTGCAAAACGCCGTAACCTACAAAATGAGCATCGCGTCGCCAAAGCTGAAGAAGCGGTAGCGCTCTTCGATGGCAGCGGCGTAGGCATCCATGATCTGGTCGCGGGTGGCAAGCGCGCTTACGAGCATCATGAGCGTGGAGCGCGGCACGTGGAAGTTCGTGATCAGCGCGTCGACCACGTGATAGGTCGAGCCGGGCATGAGGTAGAGCTGCGTCGTAGCGTTCTCGCGCGCCACGATGTCGCCGCGGCCGAGCGTATCGGCCCCATCCTCGCGGCCCTCAAAATAGCGCGCCGTCACGGCCGGATCGGACACCGGTGCCTCAGCGTCAAAGGCGCTCTCGAGCGAGCGTACTGCGGTGGTGCCGACGGCGATCACGCGGTGCCCCTCGGCCTTCGCCTTATGCACGGCGTCGACAACCTCCTGTGACACGTGGTAGCGCTCGGTGTGCATGACGTGCTGCGTGGGGTCGTCCTCCTCCACCAGACGGAAGGTATCAATACCCACCTCGAGCTCGACGGCGGCAAACTTCGCGCCCTTGGCCTCGATAGCGGCCATGAGCTCGGGGGTAAAGTGCAGACCCGCCGTAGGAGCGGCAGCCGAGTGCTCCTCCTTCATGGCGTAGACGGTCTGGTACTTCTCGGGATCGTCCTCGTAATCGGTAATGTAGGGCGGCAGCGGCACGTGACCGGCAGCATGAATGGCCTCGTCGAGCGTGCGCGGCTCGCCGGCGGCATTGCAGCCGGCCGGCTCAAAGCGCACCAGACGGCCTCCGCGGCTATCGGAGACAAAGTCGATGACCTCGGCCGTCAGCACCACGGGAGCCCCCTCGGGCGCATGGGCGCCACCGGCGCGATACTCAATCTGAGCACCGGGCTTCAGGCGCTTACCCGGCTTGACCAGGCACTCCCAAACGTGGCCCAGCGGGTCAACATCCTCACGGCGCTTGAGCAGCAGCGTCTCGACCACGCCACCCGAGCCGGCTTTGCGACCGATCAGGCGGGCCGGCATCACACGCGTCTTGTTGATGACGAGCACATCGCCCGGCTCGATATAGTCGATGATGTCGCGGAAGATGCGGTGCTCAACGGTACCGCCGTGCTCCAGCGGCTTCCCCGCCTGGGAGCCTTTGCGATCCACCACCAGCAGGCGGCAGGAGTCGCGCGGCTCGGCAGGAGCCTGGGCAATCAGTTCCTCAGGAAGGTTGTAGTCAAAATCATCGGTACGCATAGACACGTCGGATACTCCTTATATAGCTAAAGTCCGCTCTACATCCTAGCAGGCTGACGTCCCAAACGAACTACTTTTTGGCGGCTTTGCGCTCGTCGCGGATGCGGGCGCGGTCCATGGCCGCCTCGACAGCAGAAAAGCGGCAGCCGCAGTAGTTCTGTCGATACATGCCCAGTTCGCGCGAACGGCGCGTAGCCTCGGGATAATACGGGCGAAAATCGCGAATCACCGGGGTGAGCCCATGGGCGGCCGCCAAACGCTCAAGCACGTCATTGCAGGTGTCGAACAGCTGATACGGCGAGACGGCGAGCGTCGTACCCACATATTCAAACCTGCGCTCCTGGGCAACGCGGCATGCCTCGGCCAAGCGCAAGGCATAGCACGAGCGACAGCGACGGGGCCGATCGGCACCCAGCGGGGCCACGCCGGCCTCCCAGCGCTCGCGGTCCTCCCCCGCCTCGATGAGCTCGATGTCGCCATCGGCACACCACCGGCGCAGCTCGTCCAGACGCCGCCGCCATTCATCGCGCGGTTGAATATTGGGATTGGTCCAGCAAATCGTGGGCTCAAACCCCTCCTCGCGCAGCAGGCGAACCGGCTCAAGCGAGCATGGTGCACAGCACGCATGCAGCAACAACGACTTCATCGACATCCCCGTCCCAGAAAACTCACCCCGACATCATGGCAGCTAAAATAGCCCCGTCCCAAAAAGACTACTTTGCGAAAAAGCGCACGCCAAAGGACGTATCCTCGCAGGCGACGATACGGCGGTCGCGCAGAATGGTCCGCACGTAATACCAATCACCCACACAGCCCGACAAGTGCAGACCAGCCGCCAGGTAGCACAGCAGCGGATAGTCCGAGAACGCAAACCCCAGGGCAAATGCTGTCGTCACAACAACCGTCGGCGCCAGGCAAACCGCCATGTACCGCCGGCGCGAATACACAACGCCCTCGGCGCAGGCATAGATCATCGCCGTCTCGCGATTCGCCCCAAAGGTCACCTGCGCGCCCGCAGGCGCCAGCAGCTTAAAAAACACCGCATGCACCAGCTCGTGCACGGCAAACGATGCCATTGAGACCGCAGCCAAGCCGACTATCCAGCCCACGACAGCCATCCAGCCGCCCGCCTCAGCCGCGTCCAAGTCCGCAGGCCCGCCCAACAGCATAAACACCGGCACCAGGCACACGGCAAACACCGCGATCACGGCCATCCCCCACACGAAGCAAGCGTGTAGAAAATCCTCGTCCTCAAACGCATGTATGTTGGAAATCTCATTCATAGCATCTTAGGATAGCGCCCCTGCCACGCACCCGCCCGCATGTGCGATAATGTCGAACGATATGCACGAATTGACCACCGCGCCGCCGAACCCCGTGCCCGGCCGCGCTCTTACCTATATGCGAAGGAGTCCCATGGCATCCAAATACTCCATGAACGACCGTCCCAGCTGGCCGCGCCGCGCCATCGTTACCGCCGGCGAGCCCTACGGCAACAAGGGTCTGCACTTTGGCCACGTCGGCGGCGTCTTTGTCCCGGCCGACTTCTTCGCCCGCTTCCTGCGCGACCGCCTGGGCCGCGAAAACGTCATCTTCACCTCGGGCACCGACTGCTACGGTTCGCCCATCATGGAGAGCTACCGCAAGCTCAAGGAGAACGAGGGCTACGACAAGTCCATCGGCGAGTATGTCGAGTCCAATCACTCCCGCCAGGCCGCGACCCTCAACAACTACAACATCAGCTGCGACATCTACGGCGGCTCGGGCCTTGAGCCGGCGGCCCAGATCCACAACGAGGTGACTGCCGAGATTATCGAGCGCCTGCACGAGCAGGGCACCATCTCCAAGCGCTCCACGCTGCAGTTCTACGATGCCAAGGCCGGCACGTTCCTCAACGGCCGCCAGGTCATCGGCCGCTGCCCCATCCAGGGCTGCAAGTCCGAGAAGGCTTATGCCGACGAGTGCGATCTGGGCCACCAGTTTGAGCCCGAGGAGCTCATCGCGCCCAAGAGCCAGCTCACCGGCGAGGTGCCCGAGCTGCGCCCGGTCGACAATCTCTACTTTGACCTGCCGGCCTACCTCGACTTTATGAAGACCTACACCGCCAAGCTCGCCCAGAACCCGCAGGTTCGCTCCGTGGTCTCCAAGACCATGGAGGAGTGGCTGCTGCCGGCTCAGCTCTACATCCAGAACAAGTTCCGCGAGGCCTTCGATGCCGTCGAGGACCAGCTCCCCGAGCACACCGTGCTGGAGCCCGAGGGCAACAAGAGCAGCTTTACCGTCACCTTCCCCAGCTGGAAGGAGCGCGACGACGCCCACGCGGTGCTCGCCAACGGTGGCGTGCGCTTCCGCAGCGGCAAGGCACTCGTGCCCTTCCGCATCACCGGCAACATCGACTGGGGCGTTCCGGTGCCCGAGGTCGATGGCGTCTCCGACGTCACCTGCTGGTGCTGGCCCGAGAGCCTGTGGGCGCCCATCAGCTATACGCGTACCGTGCTCGCGCGCGATGCCAAGGCCGCCGGCGTGACCGAGGGCGTCGCCGCCCAGGATGCCGCCCTCATGGGCGAGCCCGCCGCCGACTCCACGCAGGTGCCCGCACCCACCTACCAGCACAGCTCGCTCGACTGGCGCGACTGGTGGTGCTCTGACGACGCTCAGATTTACCAGTTCATCGGTCAGGACAACATCTATTTCTACTGCATCGCGCAGACCGCCATGTGGGAGGCCCTGGGCTGGGACCTCACGCAGAGCACCGTCAGCGCCTGCTACCACCTGCTCTACATGGGCAAAAAGGCCAGCTCGTCCTCGCAGACGCCTCCCCCGCCGGCAGACGACCTGCTCAACCACTACACCTGCGAGCAGATGCGCGCGCACTGGCTGTCGCTCGGCCTATCCGAAAAGCCGGTGAGCTTTAGCCCCAAGGCATACGACACGCGTGTGACCGGCAAGGACAAGGACGGCAACGAGGTACGCGCCTGCGACGACAAGCGCGTTATCGACCCGGCCCTTAAGGAGAGCGCGCTGCTGACCGGCGTGTTCAACCGTCTGGCCCGCAGCTGCTTCTACGGCGTCGCCGTCAAGGAAGGCGACGAGAGCCCCTACCGCAACGGCTGCATCCCCGCCGGTGCCGCTTCTGACACCGTGGTCGAAGCCGCCGAGCAGGCAGCTCTCGCCTTTGAGCAGGCTATGTACAAGTTCGAGACGCACCGCGCGCTTGCCGTGTGCGACGACTACCTGCGCGCCGCCAACAAGCGCTGGAGCGACGCTTCCAAGGCCGCCAACAAGCTCGAGGGTAACGAGGCAAACGCCGCAATGACGCAGGCGCTCGTCGACGCCTTTACCGAGCTGCGCGTGGCGACCGTGCTCATGCACGGCATCGTCCCTGCCGGCTGCGAGCTCATCTGCGAGTACTTCGACATCGACCCGGTCGCCTTCTTTAGCTGGGATAACATCTTCGCCTCCACGGATGAGTTTGTGGAGAGCTTGGGCGAGAAGCCCGGCGAGCACCGCGTAAAGCCGCTGCCCCCGCGCTTCGACTTCTTTAGCAAGCACGAGAGCCAGTACTAAACACTCGACATGTAATGGAATGGGAAGGAAAGACGGATGTCCAAGCCGCGTCGTCGTAAGCAGAAAAAGCAGGTCAAGGCCGAGCTCAAGCTCAGGCAGTTTGCCGCCACCGAGCTTTCCGACCAGCTTGCCGCCCTTCCTTGCGCCGCCGACCTGCCGCGCTTTATGGTCGACACGGTCGCCGGCGCCTATGCGCCCGCCGATGCCGAGCTCATGATCGAGGGCTTCGGCGCCGCGGCCACACGCCCGGTCACGCTGCGCGCCAACACGCTCAAGGCAACCGCCGAGGACATCGCTGCGGCGCTCGATGCCGCCGGCATCGCCCACAACGCTGTCGCCTGGTACCCGGACGCCTTTATCCTGCCCGAGGCCCAGGTTTCCGATCTGTGGGATCTCGACATCTACCGCGACGGCAAAATCTACCTGCAGAGCCTGTCGTCCATGATGCCGCCGCTGGTCCTGGGCGCACAGGCAGGCGAGGACATCCTGGACATGTGCGCAGCCCCCGGTGGCAAGACGACGCAGATCGCCGCCCTCACGCAGGGGCAGGCGCACCTTACCGCCTGCGAGATGAGCATTCCCCGCGCCGAGAAGCTCGAAGCCAACCTCCACCGCCAAGGCGCAAAAAACGTGCCCGTCATGCGCATCGACGCACGCGAGCTCGACGAGTTCTTCCGCTTTGACCGCATCCTGCTCGACGCCCCCTGCACCGGCACGGGCACCGTCATCAGCGGCAACGAGAAAAGCCTGCGCGGCCTGACCGAGCAGCTGCTGAGCAAGTGTGCCCGCTCGCAGCGAGCACTTCTGGACCGCGCCATGGGAGCCCTTAAACCGGGCGGCACGCTCGTCTATTCGACTTGTTCGATCTTGCCGCAGGAAAACGAGGACGCCCTGCAAGAGGCCCTCGACAAGCACATGGATTGCGAGCTTATCCCCCTCGACGGCACGCCGAGCGAAAGTGAAACGCGCCGTGCTCAGGAAGTTGGCGAAGAGCCACGCATCGAGTGCAACGCCCTCACCGAGGCCATCGCCGCCAGCCACGTCTCGTCCGTCGCCAACGGTATGCCCGGCACGCTGACCATTCCGCCTAGCCGCGACTTTGAGGGCTTCTACATTGCCCTGATCCGAAAACGCAGCTAGCGCACGGATCCAAAACTCAACAAGCTATCTCTGTGCGCGTTTGCCCTGCTGGTCGCGATGCTGTTTAAGCATCGCGCGCTCCTTGCGTTCGACCCTTTTGCCCTTAATGGCCGTGACCACAAAGTAGATGACCGCGGCGGCAACGATTGCGCCCACACACAGGCCAATCGAGCCCAACATTGCTGTCAATTCCATACCGCGTCACCTCTCTTTTAAACGGGACTTTCAAGATAGCACCTCGATCCCCGCCACCACAGCTCCTTCACGTTCGCCGCCCTTCGGTCTAACGGAGGACGCGGCGGGGAAAAATCAACTCGTCAAACGATTTAGCAAGCACAACGCTGCCGGTACCCTGCCGGCCGTCATCACATAGAATCGAGCCTCCATGGATACCCTCAACGATCTAAACGAGCGCGTCGACGCCTTCGTCGGCACCAGCTCCTTCGACACGCCTGCCGCGGCAAACGACCAAGCTCCCATCGATGTGCCCGCCGAGGTTCACGAAGACATCGTCGCCTCGGTCGATTTCTCCGAGGTCGAGCTCGCAGACGAGTTCACCGAGCCCCAGGTAGCCGTCACGCCCAACGGCCTGCTCCCTATGGAGCCCCTGCCCATCGACGGACGTCTGCGCAAGGCTGCCCTTCGCATGCCCGACGAGATCGAGGAGGCCAGCGGCTTCACGCTCTTCGGCCGCCGCATCAAGTCGCTCATTTACACCACCGATGTCGCGGTTATCCGCAACTCCAACGCCGATGCCGTCTTTGCCGTTTACCCCTTCACGCCGCAGCCGGCCATTACGCAGGCACTGTTGACCGTCGCCGAGTGCCCGGTCTTTGTAGGCGTGGGCGGCGGAACTACGACCGGTAAGCGCTCCGTTCAGATGGCAGCCGTCTCCGAGATGCAGGGCGCGGCGGGCTGTGTGGTCAACTCCCCCGCCACCGCCGAGATGGTCGAGCACATCACCAACATCGCCGACATCCCCGTCATCGCCACGGTCGTACGTTGCGACGACGATGCTCACGCAAAGGTGCGCGCCGGCGCCAAGATTCTTAACATCGCCGCTGGCAAAAACACGCCGCAGGTCCTGCGTGAACTGCGCGAGCACTATCCCAACCTGCCGCTCATCGCGCCGGGCGGCAAGACGCCAGAAAGCATCCGTGAAACCATCGCCGCCGGCGCCAACGCCATCATCTGGACGCCGCCTTCGGCCCAGCAGCTACAGACCGACATGATGCAGCGTTATCGCAAGATGAAGGAAGACGCCACACCTGTCATCTCGCACGACGATGTGCCCATTATCGACCAGGTCTCCGCCGCCGAGGTCAGCCAGGTCGAGAACATGAATCCCGACGTGCCGATTCCCGACGAAGTCATCGAGCGCGTCGCTTCGATCCACGAGCGCGTCGAGGAGCATCGCGCCAACCGCGGCCTCAAGCCGTCACTGCACGGCTTCTTCTTCCGCGGAAAGAAACGCTAACCCCCAACAGCAAGGCCCGCCCCACAAACGTGAGGCGGGCCGTTTTCGTTTGAGCAATCATGCAGCGACGTGATGGGGCAAACTAATCCACGCGCTTGTCGCCCATAAAGAAGAGCGCCACCGTACCAGGTCCGGTATGCGAGCCAATCAGAGTACCGATGTTATTGATCTCAATCTTGCCTTTAAGCTGCGGAATCTGTTCCTCGATCAGCGCCGCAACCGCCTCGGCATCCTCGCGGCACGCCGAGTGCGACATGATGCACTTACCCGAATAATCCGCACCGTCCTGCACGTGTGCCATCATGGTCTTAGCCATCTCGGAAATCGCGCGCTTCTTAGTGCGAATCTTCTCACGTGGCGACAGCCCACCTTCGCAATCGACCGTCATAAGCGGGCAAATCTTAAGCGCCGTGCCGATGATCGCGCTCGCAGCCGAAATGCGACCGCCGCGCAGGTAGCTCGACAGATCGGTCGAGAAGAACCAGTGGTGCAGGTTGAGCTTGTGCTCCTCGATCCAGGCAGCCGTCTCGTCGAGTGAAGCCCCGCTATCGCGCACGTCGGCGGCACATTCCGCCAGCAGGCCAAAGCCCGAAGACGCCGCCAGCGAATCGATGACGCGCACCTTGCCGCCCTGGGGATAGCGATCCGCGAGCATCTGCGCCGCAACGCAAGCCGAGCCATACGTACCCGAAATACCCGACGACAACGTCAGGTACAGCACGTCTTTACCCTCGGCAACAAGCGGCTCCCAAAACTCCTCGTACTCACCCACGCTCACCTGAGACGTCTTGGGCATGGCGCCCGCGGATATCTGAGCAAAAAACTCGTCCGGCGTAATCGACTGATACAGATCGTCCGTATAGACAACATCGTCGATCTCGTAATGAAAACACACGACAGGGATATTGCGCGATTCAAAGAACTCCCGAGTTCGATCGGCGGCGGATTCACAGGTCAGGACAAAATCACTCATATGAGGCTCCTTACTCATTGCTGCGCAAATTATCGCACAGTGAGCCTACATACGGTACATATGTCCACTATTTACCAAATCGAACCAATAATAGCGAGCATCTTTACCACCATCGTCTCCACCGACCCCACGCATAAATATCTGAGAAAACACCTTCTGTCGTCTCCACCCAACCGCCATATCTACCTCAACTAAATCGATTTACCAAACCGTTCGGCCAACAATTCGACCTCCCACCCCCAATCGAAACAAAAGCGGCGCATACTGATAAACGTTTGACGCTGTTTATCAGTTTTACCAACCCCATCGGAAGGTGTTTCATGGTCGCATTCGATCGCAATCCGCAAGACTTCAAGTATCTGCGTCTGCTGTCGAAACAATTTCCCACCGAGCAATCCGCGTTTACCGAGATCATCAATCTCTCGGCCATCCTCAACCTGCCCAAAGGCACCGAGCATTTTATGAGCGACGTGCATGGCGAGTACGAAGCCTTTATGCACATCCTCAACAACTGCTCGGGTGTCGTGCGCGAGCATGTCGACGAGATTTTTGGCGACACGCTTTCCTTTGACGAAAAGGGCGAGCTGTGCACGCTCATCTACTACCCGCGCGAGAAGATCGACCTGGTCCGCAGTCGGCGCGAAGACTCGCCCACCTGGTACAGGACGATGCTTGACCAGCTCATCATGGTCGCCCGCTCGCTTTCGAGCCGCTATACGCGCTCCAAGGTGCGTAAGGCCATCCCACGCGATTACGCCTACATCATCGACGAGCTGCTGCACACGCATCCGGACGAGAACAACTATCGCGTGCGTTATCACGAGCGCATCGTGGAGTCCATTCTTGAGACCGCCAGCGCCGACGACTTTATCGAGTCACTCGCCTCGCTCATCAAGCGCCTGGCCGTCGACCACCTGCACCTGGTAGGCGACATCTTCGACCGCGGCGGCGGCGCTGCCAAGATTATGGACCGTCTGCTCACCTACCATTCACTCGACATCCAGTGGGGCAACCACGACCTGCTGTGGATGGGCGCTGCGGCCGGTGAGCCCGCCTGCATCGCCACGGTGCTGCGCAACAACCTACGCTACGACAACTACGAGATTCTCGAGAACGACTACGGCATCTCGCTGCGTGAGCTTGTCGCCTTTGCCGATGCCACCTACACCGCCGGTGAGTCCATCACCCCGCTAATCAAAGCCATCAACGTCCTGCTCTTTAAGCTCGAGGGCCAGATTATCCAGCGCCACCCCGAGTTCGATATGACCGATCGCCTGCTACTCGACAAGATCGACCACGACACCGGCACGGTCACGCTCGCCGACGGCAGCGTGTGGCCGCTCACGACCAACGACTTCCCCACCGTCGACCCGGCGGACCCCTATACGCTCACGCCCGAGGAGCAGCACATCATCGACAAGCTCGTGTCCGAGTTTGTCACCGCCGATCACCTGCATCGCCACATCGATTTCCTCTATTCCCACGGCTCCATGTACAAGGTCGCCAACGGCAACCTGTTGTTCCACGGCTGCGTGCCGCTCAACGAGGACGGCACCTTTAGCAGCATGAACTGCCTGGGCACCTGGCACGCTGGCCGCGATTACTTCGACTTTTGCGATTACATTGCACGCCGTGCCTGGCGCGTGGGCGACCGAGACGCCCTCGACTGGATGTGGTACCTGTGGATCGGCTTTAACTCACCTGCCAGCGGACGCGTGGTACGCACCTTTGAGCGCGCCTACATCGCCGACAAGAGCACGTGGGTCGAGCCGATGGACCCGTACTACACGCTCACCACGTCCTCGTCCGTTTGCGACGATATCATGCGCGAGTTCAACGTCGCTGCCATGGCCTGCTCGCCGACGGGCCACATCATCAACGGCCATACGCCCGTCAAGACCACCAAGGGCGAGCAGCCCATCCGCGCCAACGGCAAGCTGCTGGTCATCGATGGCGGTTTCTGCCGCGCCTACCACCCCAAAACGGGCATCGCCGGCTACACACTTATCTCGAGTTCGCGCGGATGCCGCCTTAAGTCGCACCAAGCCTTTACCACGGTTGCCGAGGCGCTTACCCGCAATGTCGACATCGAGAGCGAGACTAACCGCTTTGACCAAGCAGACCGTCGCCGCATGGTGAGCGACACCGATACTGGCGCCAAGATCCGCAGCCAAATCCAGGACCTGCGTCAACTGCTCGATGCATATAGAAACGGTGCTATCGAGGAGCGCGCCTAGCACCACCCGCGGGGATTGGCTAAACTTGCTGAGTTTGTCATCCCCGCGGCGCTTCGGCGCCACCTTAAGGCAGGTACCATGCAAAAGCTCCTCGCGCAGATCATGAAGTTTGGCGTCGTCGGTGTCATTGCCACGGTTATCGACTTTGGCATTATGAATCTGCTCCACTACGGACTGGGCCTCAACATCCTAATCGCCAACACCAGCGGCTTTATCATCTCTCTCATCTTTAACTACGTCGCCAGCATGAAGTACGTGTTTGCGCACAAGGAGGGCATGAGCCGCCGCCGCGAGTTCATTATCTTTGTCGTGCTGTCCGTGATCGGTTTGGTGCTCAACGACGGTATCGTGCTGGCGCTCAACGCCGGCCTGGGGCTCGAAGCCAATATCGCCAAGATTTGCGCCACCGCGCTTGTCATGGTCTACAACTTTGTGACCCGAAAGATCTTCCTGGAGGGCGACGAGACCAAATAGCTCGACACCCCTGCAGCATTACGGCGCCCATGGACGACGCGCGCTCAGCGCAGTATCGTCCGTGGGTGCCGCTCGTTTACGGGCAAATTTTCAACGTTTGCGGATTAGCACTTGATAATTTGGCGAGTTCGTATAGTTCTTGGCAAAGACCTTACGTTTCCCTTGCAAAAGCTCTAAAGTATCCTCTGCTCGATTCATCAACGCATTGGATGTGATTACGTGCGCAAGGCACTGGCACAACCTCATACTAAGCAGTTCCTCAAGTTCGCTGTCGTGGGCCTTATCTCCTTTGGCATCGACTGGGGTATGCTCATTGCGCTCGTCGAGCTGTTTCACCTCGACTTTTTGATGAGCACCACGGTTTCGTTCATCACGTCCGTCGTGGTCAACTACTGGCTCAGCATGAAGTACGTGTTCGACCATCGCGAGGGCATGAGCCGCAAGCGCGAGTTCACGATCTTCACCATCCTGTCGGTGATCGGTCTGGGCCTCAACGACCTGTACATGTTTGTGGGTGTCACGTTTTTGAGCATCGGCTACCAGGCCATGAAGGCCATCGCCACGTTCCTCGTCACCTGGTACAACTACTTCAGCCGCCGCTTCTTCCTCGAGGGCGCACGGTCGTAGTCGATTCACTACTTGCTTGAATGTATAACCGGCTGGAATTCCCATTCCAACCGGTTTTTTATTTGTCGAGGTCCCCGGCGACCCAGTCCTCTACGCATGAAAAACGGGCGGCCCGGATGCTTATCCGAACCGCCCGTTTGGTGCGATATGTCGAGGCCTCTAGCCTGTAACGTAATACCAGACCACGTTGTCGCCGTTGGAGAGAACGTAGTTGCTGCAGGCCGTCATGGGCGTTGTGCCGTTGACGGAGTACATCCAGCCACTCGTGCCGCCGTACTGTTTCTCGGCCAAACCACCAATCGCGGAGACATACGTGCCGTACGACGAGCCATGTGCGTTGACAGAAAGGCCCAGCGCGCACAGGGCATCGTAGACGGTAGCACCTTCGTCAAAGGTAAAGGTGCCACCAGAGGACACAGGATTGCCCACGGCGCTCGATGTGACCGAAACCGTTACCGTTACGTAGTTGGACTCCTGCGAGCCGCCCTGACCGCCCGAGGGAGCGCTTCCGCCATTAGAGCTGGAGGCTCCATCAGACGACTGACCGCCGCCCGAAGAAGCACCGCCAGACACATTGGAAGTATCGCCGGCTCCCGTATTCTGGGCAGCGGATTTATCTCCAGACTTCTTGCCGTCCCGACCATCGGACTTCTTGCTATCCGAGCTTTTATCCGATTCCTTGTTTGAAGACTCGGAATCGTCCTTGGACTCATCCTTTGCGTCATTCGATGACTTGGAATCCTTGGAACTGGCCTCGACCGAAGTCGTAGTCGAGCCAGACGCCTTGGTGTCCTTGGTGACGACGCTCTCCCCCGTCACGGTCTGAATGATCCAGTCGATGGACCAGGCACCGCTTGTGGAAGGATGGACGAAACCCAGCGAGACGACGATCAGAATGGTGCACACGGCAGTCAGAACACCAAGGAGCGCCTTGCGACGAGGGGCGGACGCCGCCGAAGCGGCGCCCTGGTGCTTTGCATCGTCGAACTGAATGAACGAGGAATCTGGTTGCTTGGGGTCAGCGTCCTTGGATTTATTGGACACAGCCCTCACCTACCGACGTTTGGTGAACACGAGCACGCCGACGATGGCGAGACCGATGACGCCGGCGGCAACGCCAACAATGGCGAGCGGGTTGATGCCAGTCTCCTGCTCGGAAGCACTAGAGGACTTCTTAGCAGTGGTCGTGGAAACAGCACCCGTATCGGACTTGGAATCGGACTTCTTGTCGGACTTGCTGTCCTTCTTGTCAGACTTCTTGTCAGACTTCTTCTCGTCCTTCTTATCGGACTTATCGGCGTCCTTCTTGTCGGACTTGTTGTCCTTGGTCTCGGTCTTGGTCGACACCGTCGTCTTGGTCGTCGGCTTATGACCCGGGGCGATAGCGCCGCCGACCTGCTGGCCCTTCGTGCCGGAGCCGGAACCCGTGCCCGTGCCAGCACCGGAACCGTTGCCAGCGCCACCGTTGCCACCATTAGTGTCAGAACCGCCATTGCCGCCAGGGTTAACAGCATTCTTGGTCCACTTGGCATACAGCGTCAGATCGGCCGTCACCGGCGTGCTAAAGTCATACGCCTGCGTGCAAGCCTCATCGGTATACCAGCCAGCGAAGGTGTAGCCATCGCGCGTCGGATCGGCCGGCTTGACCAACTTGCCGTCGGCCGTAGTCTGGGAGTCGACCTTAGAACCCTCGCCAGTCTCAAACGAGACCTTAACGCCACCACTCAGCTTGAAAAGCGTGCCGGAATCGTTGATGTAGTAGAGGTTACCCTTGGCATCGCAGGCAATCGGCGAGTCACAGTAATTGTTGTGTCCCGCTGCGCTAAACGCATCGGTCGCCTGCGCGTCACCCATCTTGTAGCGATACACGCCACCGCCCGAGGTGTAGCTCACATAGTCGGAAGTCGCACCATAGTTGACAGTGAAATAAACGTACGCGTCATCCGCCTGGACACTCACGAGCGGTGCGCCCTTGATGCCACCGGCAGGAAGCACGGAGCCATCGGCAGACGAAACCAACGTCGTAGCAAAGTCATTATCAAGGTCGACAATCGCCAGCGCCGAACCGCCAGAAACCTCGCCACCGACAATTAGCTTATTGCCATACAGCGTGGGCATGCAGGCACAACCCGTAAGACCAAGATCGATGACGCGTTCTTCGGAAATGCGCGAAGAGGCCCTTGCGTTTGCGTCCGACAGTGCCAGCACGTGGAGCTTGCCGTCACGCGAGATCACATAGGCATGCTCGCCGTCTTTGGACAGTACACAGCCGGAGTTGACGATGGCACCAACCGAAACGCTGCCGAGCACATCACCCGTCGACTTGCTAAGCATCTCAACGGTACCCGCACTCGTCGGAACCAGAATATAGCCGTCGCCCACTGTAGCGCTCGTCCAGTAGTAGCCCTCATCAGCATTAACATGCTGCCAAGAAACAGCGCCGGTCAGTATATTAATACGCGTCAGGTGACCGTTATTGTACGTACTCGTTCCATAGTCGACATCAACGGTGCCAACGTAGAGATAGTTGCCATCGACCGTCAGCTGGGAATTTGACTGGGCAGATTTGCTCACAGAGTCAGTGACCCAAACCGTCGTCAGCGTATCGGCCGTCAGAGCCTGGACCGCACCGCCGTCGAGCGGGACGATGACCAAGCCTTTCGTATAAATCGGACGCGTGGTGTAGCCAATCGCAGTCTGAAGGTTCGACTCGGCAAGCACCTTGCCCGACTCGGCGTCGATCTTAAGCAAACGCTTGTTCACGGCAAGGTAAACGTTGCCGTTCACGACAATAGGCTCACTCGCATTGGGATACGTGGCACCCGAGTAGGCCCTCCAATCGAACGTCCAAGAGCTTGCCAGCGCGCCCGTAGGCGTGGACACGTTCTTGACCACCGCATTGGAATTGCCACTCCAGTCGGCTTTCCAATCGGTCGGGCGCGAAGCGCTCGGATCGACTACGACTTCATCGGGATTAGGAACGGTGTCGCCAGGGGCGTAAGCCCAGACGATTTTGTCGCCCGACTTGAGCACGTAATCGCTATCGAGCTGAGGCCCGGGAACGCCGTTGACAAAGAACGACCATGCACCCGACAGCTCGGTGCCATCAAGCGGGGAGACAAGACTATGAACACCCCAATAACCAAATTGGTCGTACATCTTGGACTCAATGCCAATGGCATCGAAGTAGGCAGCGGAAGCGTCCTTGATCGTCGTGCCCTCGACAAACACCTGCGTCGAAGGATCGGTCCAGCGCTGCGCCTTCTCATCCTTCTTACCGATGATCTCCATTGAAACGGAAACCTGGCCGGGCATGGTTCCATCAAAGCCATAGACCCAGGTAACCTTGTCCCCGGCCTTGAGTGTGTAATTGCCCGCGCCGACATTGGCCGCCTGACCGTTAACGAAGAACTGCCAGAATTTCCAAGTGTTTTCGTTAACTTTCTCGCTCGAAAGCGTCACGGTCTTGTTGAACGGTGAAGTCAGCGACTCGAGATACCAGCCGTACGTGCCTTTTCCCGTTTTGGCGCCAATGCCGGCCTTTTTAAAGGCCTGCTCGGAAAGATCAGCAGCGGTCGTGCCCTCTTCCACCAAAGCTGTCGTGGGCTGCGCCCATGTCTGCTGAGCGCCCGAGGCGTCCTGGCCGACAACGGTGCAGCTAACGGAAATCTGATTGGCGGGCGCGGGGTCACCGTACTTCGAGTAGCACCAGACGACGGAGTCGCCGTCCTTGAGCGTGTAGCCGCCGGCGCCGACCGCGGAGACGCTGCCGTTGACGAACAGCTGCCAGTGCGCGCCGGTCGCCGGGTCGTAGGCGAGCGTGCGGCCCGCGTCGAAGGGCGACGTGATCGAGTTGAGCGCCCAGCCCCAGGAGCCGTTGGGGTCGTAGTCGGCCTTGAGGCCGGCCTGCCTGAAGAGCTGCTCGGAGAGGTCGGCCGCGGTCGAGCCCTCCTTCAGAGCGATCTGCTGCGCGGCGGCCCAGGTCTGCTGGGCGCCCTTGGCGTCGGTGCCGACGACGGAGCACGTGGCCGCGACCTCTTGGCTTGCGGCTTCGGTAGGCTGAGATTCAGCCTCATCGGAAGCGGCTACAACACTTTTGACGTTCTGTTCGGATGAATCCGGCGAAGCAGTAGAAGCCTCGACTGCGGCAGAATCGTCCGACGCTACGCCGTTGCTATCTGCGGCATTCGCCGAAGCGCCATCGTTAACCGACGCATCGCTCGCGTTAGAGCCGGTTTCAGAAACGACACCGTCGGCAGCACCGTCCGCGGCACCCGTGCCCTCGCCCGGCGTCGCAGCCTGAGCCACAGCCTCGGCAATGCCCTCGGCGCCCTCGGCCCACAGCTGAGCCGGCGTGGTGCCAAAGGCCATCGCGAAGGCCAGGAATGCCACCAGGCCGCGCTTGGCTATACCGCGTGCAATCGCGCCACGGCGATGCAACGAGGCGCACACACGCTCGTCCTCAAACATATCCATTTGTCCCCCATTGTCTGTACTTGGAGCGTTGCCTTGAGGCTGCCCCACGTCATCGCGCATGTTGCGCTCGAGTTCCCCCATCGGGGTCCTCCTTCCCTCCAGAGCCCTATGCACACCGGCGGCATACGCCGCAGCCGCACGCAAGATGGGAGGCGATCCGACTTAACCTTAACGACTCGGGCGCGCCATCCGATCTGCGACGCGAACATCCCGAGCCAAGAGGAATTACGGTTACTGGTACAGCCGGGGACTTGCACCCCGATTCTCCCAAACGCGCAGGAAAACCGCGCATTCGTGCGTCTCCGCACCACCATCTAGGCCATCGATTATTACCGTCAAAATGGTATCACGCAAAAGGGCCTCGCACGCAGGCGAAGCCCAAGGTAAAAGCTATTGTTTGCGATAGGAAAATGCGGTGACGGCCGCAGCCTCTAGTGCTTGCCGCCGTGGCTGTTGAGCCAGATATTGCGGCCCAGCATAAGCGCCAGCACCAGCGCGCTCACGTAGCCCATAAAGCCAATGACTGGGATACCAAACACAACCGGCTCGATGCGTGCGTAGTACACCACCGACGAACCGATAAACAGGCCGGCGATCACAATTGCCATCGACATGCGGTCGATAATTCCGCCCAGCTGTCGCAGCGCCTTATCGCTGCTCATGATCTGCGTGTTCACCTTAAGCTGGCCGCGCGTGAGCATACGCGAAGCCAAGCCCAGATACTCGGCCGCCTCGAGCGAGCCTTTTGCCGCGCGATAGCTGCTCGCAGCAAGATCGCGTCCCATGTCGCGCACGCGCGCATAAGTGCTTTTTTCGTTTTTGATATGCGTCTGAATGATCTGGATCATGTTGACGTTGGGCATGTACTCGGTCAACAGGCCCTCGAGCGTCACCATGCCGCGGGCGAACATCGTTACCACGCTCGGCAGCTCAACGTCGTTTTTGCGCGCCAGGTTTAACAGCGAGGTCAAAAACTCGCCGATATCCAGATCCTTCAGGTCAAGGCCCGCAAAGTCAGCCACGATAAAGTCAAGATCGGACAAAAAGGCCGAATGATCGAGCTCAGCCGAGTCGCCACGCGTCACGGCGAAGCGCATGAGCGAATCCTTGAGCTTGGGCACGTCACCCTCGGCCACGGCGAAAATCATGTCCTTGACGATACCGCGATCGTGACTCGACATGCGTCCGACCATGCCCAAGTCGATAAAGTAAACGATGCCGTCCTTGAGAATAATGTTTCCCGCATGCGGGTCGGCATGGAAAAAGCCGTCATCGAGCACCTGCGTCGAGTAATCCTCGACGATTGCGGCACCGATCTTTTCCAAGTCATAGCCCTCGGCCACCAAGCGTTCAGGATCGGCGATCGAAATGCCGTCGACGTAGTCCATAACCACCACGTGCTCGGTGCACAGGTCCAGATAGGATTTAGGACACGTCACGCCATGAACGCTCTTATGGAACTCGTAGAAGTCGTTGAGGTTTTTGGCCTCGGCCAAAAAGTTGGTCTCCTCGCGAAACGAGGTCCACAACTCCTCGACTACGCCGTGCAGGTCAACAAATTGATCGGTGTTGACGAACTTGGAAACGATACGCACCACCGAGCGGATGATATCGATGTCCTGTGCCATAACCTGCTGCGCACCGGGGCGCTGCACCTTGACGGCCACGTCCTCGCCCGTCACCAGACGAGCGCGGTGCACCTGCGCGAGCGATGCGCTACCAAGCGGATTGGGGTCGATCGCATCGAACATCTCCCCCAGGCGCAGGCCGTATTCTTCTTCCAGACAACTGAGTACGACCTCGTACGGCACCGGCTCCACGTCGGAGCGCAGACGACGCAGCTCGTCGCAAAAGCGTTGCGGCAGAATCTCGGACCGGTTAGCCAAAATCTGCCCCATCTTGACGAACATGGGGCCGAGTTCCTCGAGCAGGCGGCGCAAACGAACCGGCGTGAGGTTATCCCACACGCGGTACTTTTTGACCAGGCGAACAATTTGCCCAATGCGTTCGCGACGACCCGCCGGCGTGAGCTGGTATTCCTCGTCCGGCGCCATCGCTTCGGGCTCCTCGGGCACCATATCGACAGCGCGCGGCTTCTTGCGAGCGCCCGAGACGGCGGCGCCGACCTCATCGACAACCGCCGCCTCGTCACCCAAGGGATCTAGATTGTTGTAATCGGTGGTGGAATCTGCCATCTGCGCTGCTACTCGGCCTCTTCGGTATCCTTCGCATCGTCGGGCTCAACGGACTCGACGGGCACCGAGGTCACGTTGTCCTCGACCGAATCGACGATGTCGCGCACATGGGCCAGGAAGGCTGTACGCTCGGGCGCGGTCATAACGCGGACGCGAGCCAGAATGAGCTCGTCGAGCACGCGTTGGGCCGCGGTCTCGCCCTGCATGCCCAAGCGCTCGGTCAGATCGGAGATGGTACCGCCGGCCTGCTCGAACATGTCGGACACGCTGCGGGCGATATCGGGGGTGGCGGTGTCCTTGCGGACCTGCTCGCCTTTGGTGTTAAGGTCGTCGAGGACCTTCTTGCCGCCTTCGACAGCAACGGCGGCAGCGCCAAAGCCCACGTTGATGGCGCCGTTAACAAGCTGATCGAGTTTCATAACCATGGTTGTCTCCAATCACAAACAACTGCATTGGCGTTCTTGTACCCAAGATTGAGTGAAAGCGACAAAGCGTTTTAGCGCTATTCGATCGACGGGAAATCCCTATCTCACGTTGTCGTTCATCGCGAAAGAGTTCTTCATGGCGCAGCTCGTGGTGTAGAGCACCTTGCCCAACAGGGCATCGGTCTCCACGCGCACGAGCTCGGCAAACTCCTCGTTGGCGCGTGCAAGCTCGGCAGGCACCTCGGCCTCGGGCAGCGCGGCTACGGCAGCGTCGACGTCATGAATCTGCTTGTGGCCCATGCCGCCGACCTTCTCCTGATAATCCTCGACTGCGCGGCCGCACTCATGGAAGCGGACGTCGGCCAGCGCGCCGATCAGGCGGTTGGCCCAGTAGAAGTTTTCGGACGTCACGCGAGCCTGCGTGTCGGCAAAGTACTCGGGCATGGTCTCGACGTTGGCGTACAGCGGAACCAGCGCGTTAAACGAGTTGGAGCCAAAGGCCATCCACTGCACGGCGCGGTAGGCCGGATGCGCATAGGGGCGCAGCTGCAGCACAGCGAGCTGGCTGTTGCGGTTGATACCGATGGGGCGATAGGCGCCGCGTGTGGCGGGCGTGCCCTTGCTGCCGTAGCAGTCGTACTCCGTGCCCTGGTAGTGGCTCGAAAGCACGTACTTGATGTCCTCGATGGTCACCTTACGCTCGGGCACGCGGCTCCAGGGGATGCCATCGCTCTCGGGCGTGTAGTCGGCGTCGGGGCCGTCCCACACATCGCTGGGGTTAAGGCAGCGCTGCATGTACCACGCGCGCGGCGTGTTGTAGACATGGTCGCTGTCGCTGTGCGAGCCAAAGGCCTCGCGCGGGTTAAAGATCGCAGCCGGGCCGTCGCCATCGACGCCCAGCGTCAGGTCCAGATGCCACTCGGCCATCCAGGCACGCAGGTCGGCGGAGCACATGTGGTCGGCCTGGGCGCTCTCGGCGTCATCCAGGTCAAAGCTGTCGATACCCAGCTGGTTGGGCATGGTCACATAGGCGTCATCGGGCACGCGCTTGGCGATCCAGTGGTGGCCGCCGATGGTCTCGAGCCACCAGATCTCGTCCACGTCGCTAAAGGCAATGCCGTTGTTCTCGTAGGTGCCATAACGCTCGAGCAGGTCACCCAGAATGCGTACGCCGTCGCGGGCAGATTTGGCATATGGCAGCACCAGGGTCACCATGTCCTCCTCGCCCAGGCCACCGGGCTGTGCCGGAACGTATCCGTCCTCGCCCTCGTTGCCCTTGGCGGGCACGTAGTCCACGAGCGGGTCGGCGCCGCGAACGCGCTCGTTAGTGGTGAGCGTCTCGGTTGCGGACATGCCCACATTGAGCTCGTTGAAGCCCGCCTCGGCCCAAATGCCGTGACCGGGAATAACATCGGGGACGCTCGTGTAGCGCATGGGATTATCGGGCAGCTCAACGGTCAGGTGACTCAAGACGCTCGTGTAGACGCGCGGCTGCTCGTCGGGATGCACCACGCGCATACGCTTGGGCTCAAACACCCCGTTGGACGAGTCCTCGTTGCGGGCAACCAACGTCGACCCGTCGTAGCTCGCGTTCTTACCAACCAAAATCGTTGTGCACGGCATGCGCATCCTCCTTGAGCGAAGAAATCAAACGATAACAGTGTATCGCTTCGGCGCAGAAAGGGCGAAACCGCGGCGCTGGCAACCCCTGTGGTCAAAAAATGCCAAATGTGAGTACTGTCACCAATTTAGTAACATCAATTTTGCTACGTATGGGTGCCAAAAGTCTACATTTGTTCAAAAATTAGATGATGTAATTCCTCATAGGTCCAATAAAATAGGCTCTTTATCGATAATAAATATCGTTAGAGAGCCTATTTGACCTAAAGAATATGTGACTATCTTGGCAACAGTACTCATATTTGGCATTTTTTGTCCACGGGGTATAGAGCTAACCCCTCAAACAGCCCAAAACGCCTATTTCGATGCGCGCTCGGCCGCCTCGATCACGTGTTTGGCGAGGATCGCCGTCGTCACAGCGCCCACGCCGCCCGGCACGGGCGTGATGGCGTTAACGACCGGCTCCGCAGCATCAGAATCGACGTCACCCACCAACTTGCCAGCGGCCTCGTCCCAATTAATGCCAACATCAATGATCGTCTGGCCCTCTCGAACCGCATCCACGTCAATCGTACGCGCGCGTCCAACGGCGGCAACCACAATGTCGGCAGCACGGCACTCGGCAGCAAGGTCGTGCGTATGCGTATGGCACGTCGTCACTGTGGCATTGCGAGCCGTAAGCATGGCGGCAACGGGACGGCCAATCACCAGCGACCGACCAACGACCGCGACCTTGGCCCCATCCAGCTCAACGCCGTAATGATCCAGCAAAGCAAGCACGGCTTCGGCTGTGCAGGGGGCAAAACCCTCGCCGCGCCCCGAAAGCGTGGTGAGCAGCGAAGTCGGCGTCATGGAGTCAACGTCCTTGGCAGGATCGAGTGCCGCGGCAACCGCGTCCTCGTCAAGGCCGGCGGGCAGCGGGCGGAACATCAGGCAGCCATGAACAGACGAATCGGTATTGATGTCCTCGATGGCCGCCAACAGCTCGTCCTGCGAAACATCGGCGGGAAGCAAAACGCGGCGAGCCTCAATGCCAACCTTTTCGCAGCGCTTGAGCGCACCGCGCTCGTAGGATAGGTCGTCCTCGCGTTCACCCACGCGCACGATAGCCAGCGTCGGCACAACGCCGCGCTCGCGCAAAGCCACGCAGCGAGCAGCAAGTTCCTCAGTCAAAGCGCGAGCAACGGGGGCACCCTTCAGCAGTTCAGCCATGGCTATCCCCTCTTCCTTGCGGCGTCGGCGGCGCGGCGCGCCAGCGCATCGGCGCGCGGCAACCACATGTCGAGCAACTCATCACACGCCGTCTCGAGCTCCTCAGCACGAGCGCGATCCTTCATAGACGTGGTGTTCGCAAAGAGCGTCAAGCTCGCGCCCTGCATAGCGGAACGGCAGAACACGGCGCCGCACGCCACATCGGACAGCAGCTGACGCGAACCCTTGTCGGCCATGTCCTCGAGCAGCGCCAGCGCACGCCCGCAGGCATCCATAATGCGATACGGCGGCATAGCGGCCACATGCAGCGCATCCTGAATCGCGGTCGCTCGAGCCGGATCGTCACGCGGAATACCGTACGCCGCGGACACCTGCCCATAGGCACGAACGTCCTCGGCAACCAACTCGACAAGCTCCTGGGCCAGCTCATCAGCCTGGGCAAACGCGCGCGTCAGGTCATCCGCGCGATCGGCAAGCGCGGGGTTGGTCGCGCCGTAGCGCGCGACCATCCCGCACAGCGAGGCGCCCAGCGCACCCACAAAGGCGCTCGCGCTGCCGCCGCCGGGCACCGGCTCGCGCGCGGCAAGCGCCTCGGCAAACCCGCGGCAGGTCTTGTCCATCATCTCTTGGCTCATACGCATGCACCTTCAAGTCATATACATCGGTCGGGTGGCAACCGCCGACCGACCGCATCGATCACATAATGGTGCTAAGTCTAGCCCATAAGCACATGGGCGTCAGCGCACCTGGCCATCGCGGATTTCTATGGCACACGATAGGCGGCAGCGACACAAACATGGGACACATGACCCACCTTTCGAGACTTCCGGGCAGCGGCAACTGGAGCATACATATAGGTAAGGAGCCCTATGTTGGGGCAAGCTCATCACGGCACCGGACGACGAATGGAGGAATAACCGCACAGTAAACAAAGACATCATGTGCATGCGTAACCGCCGCCCCAGCGATCCGCGGCACACGATGTCCCTGGCAGACAAGGAGGACGCCACCATGAAGAAAAAGACCCTATCGATCCTTTCCCTTTGCATCGCCCTCTTTGCCGCATTTGCCCTTGTCGGCTGCGGCGGGAGCGCATCGGGCGGAGGCGGCAGCACCGCCAAGAGCGAGAGCAAGGAAAAGGCCCCCGTCGCCAAGAAGACCGACTTTATCTGGTTTAAGGTCGAGATGCCCGAGGGTGTCGGCGTAAGCGACTCCGCCGGCAAGAATGCCGACAGGGTTCAGCTCACCTTCCCCGAAGACGAGAACGCCTCGGCCGATCGCTTTATCCCCGTTTGGAAAAAAGCGCTGACGGCCGAGGAGTCCCACGCCGACCAGGCAGAAAAGAAAGGTGATACGTTCCAGTGGAAGGATGGCGGGTCCGTCGAGTATAACGGCAGGACATGGCTCATCGGAACGTACGAGGACAACAGCGGCGTCTCAACACTCCTATTTACCGACGTTGAACCGGGAAGCGTCTACGTCCTCATCTCGAACTTCGATCTGCATAAGAAAGAAGCCGAGGCGCTCCTCAACTCCATCGAGTTCCCCGATGACATGGCGAAGGCAGTTGCCGAGGCACGCGAAGTCGAGATTTCGAGCATCGAGATCAAGCATTAGGGGCTCGCACGCAGCATCGCATGCGCAGTCATTACATGATCGGACGCCCAGCCAGGGGAGGATCGGATCGGCCGGCCCTCCCCTCTTTTGCGCCCACGCATATTGCCACTTAACGGCGCAATTCCGGCCCTCAGAATGGGACACATGGCCCACCCTAGCGAGCCGTCCACGCGTACAGTAAAGACAGGTAATCCATGGGCGGTTACAGATCGAGGAGGACACGACCATGAAAAAGAAGGCCTTTGCGATTCTCACCCTCTGCATGAGTCTCTTTGCCGCAGTTGCCCTGGTGGGCTGCGGTGGCAGCGGCGCTACCGGCAGTGGTGGTGGCGGCGGAGCAGAAAAGCCAGCCGTGGATATGAGGACCGACTTCATTTGGTTTAAGGTCGAGGTCCCCGAGGGCGTCGAGATCACCGACGTCGCCGGCGACACCGCCGACAGGGCCCAGTTTAAGTTCACCGAGAGCGAGCACGCCAGCGACCGCTTCATCCCCGTCTTCGACACTGACAAGAACGCCGACGAGCTGTTTGACTACGAGGCAAAGTGGAAGGCCAACTCCGGATGGACCGAGAGCGATCCCGTTAAGTACAACGGCAAGACCTGGCGCAGCGCCTACTTTACGCACTCGGGCGGCGTGACGACCGAGTACTTCACCGACGTTGACGGCGGCAGCGTGTACGTGCGCATCGACAACGTCGAGGAACACAAGGACGCCGTCGAGACCATGATGAAGTCTCTGAAGTTTGCCGACGACATCGCCGAAGCCAAGACCGAAGCCATGGACGTCAAGCTCGACGATATCAAGATCAAGCGCTAAACGACTGGCGAGCGCAGCGGGAAACACGGGCACAGTGCAAACAAGCGACGGTGCCCCAGCGTTTCGTACTAAGGGAGGGCCGGTAAACCGACCCTCCCTTTCTTATGCCGGTAGCCGACGAACGCAGGATGCCGGACGCCGAAACCACCCCAAATGTGGCAACGGTACGAAAACGGCAAGCACCCCAACACGTCCACCCGCCGATTTATAGCGCCGCGCGCACAATTTAAGCCGACGCCTTTAAACATCCGGGCAGTATAGTGACCAAAATGAGTGCATAACCGCACCCTGCGAATGGAGGAGTTATGACCGAACACCACGCCATCAGTCGCCGAGCATTCACGTTGGGCCTAGGACTCGCAGCATTGTCGCCATTTGTAAGCCTGCCCGAAACCGCGGGATTGGGCCTTCCCGTGCGCGCGGCATTTGCAGAAGACGCTGCCACAGCGTCAGTCAGCCTCGACAATTTCGTCATTCGCCTTCGCCCCGCGGGCTATTTTCGCACCGCGAGCGTCAACCAAGACGGCAACGTTCGCGGCAACGTCTGCCACCTGTTTAACGACGGCACGTCCAGCAAGCTCATCCTTGAGAACGTAACGACCAAGAATGACGATACAAACTGGTATGCTATCCGCACCTTGCTCAATTTCGAAGAGCATAAAAGACGGGCTACAGCATTTGGTCGGTCGACGACGACTCGGACAAAGATGGAAAGGTCATCCACGTATGGGGCGGCGAGTATGACAACAAGCCCAGCCGCGCTTTTGCGTTCGAGCGTCAATCAAACGGAACCTATATCATCCGAGACCGCACGGTCGAGAAAGAAACCGAGAAAAAAGACATTAAGTACCTGGCAATAGAATCGAACGGCGAAGACCAGGACAACAATAAGATCTGCCATAAGAGTAAGAGCATTCCGTGGGAGCTCGAACTTATCGGTTACGACATGAAAAAGAACGATGCCACGGTTAGCAGCCTCGACTGGATCACGTACAGCAGCTACGTCGATGGGCCATGTTGGATGAAATACGTCGACGACAACAAGTTCCTCGACGAGCTGAGCATCCCGGGTACGCACGATTCGGGCACCTGCAGCGTGGACAACGACACTGAGCCCCAATCCTCGCAAGTAAAATGCCAGCAGGATTACATTCCCACGCAGTTGCTCGAAGGCATTCGCTATTTTGATATCCGGCTCGGAAAGGGCGACGACCCCGGTATCGACCACGGGGATTACTACCTGCTCAAAAAAGACGCGTACTTTATGCATCTTTCCGATGTCATAGGCTACTTCAAAACGTTTTTGAACGAAAACCCGACAGAAGCGCTCATCATGCTTGTATCACGAGGCAACGACGAGGCTACCGACGAAAGTGTTACGACGGCTTTCGCCAAGGTTTTGGACGACAACCCCAAACTGTTCTATACGTCGAGCCGAATCCCCACGCTACACGAGGTGCGCGGAAAGATCGTTCTGCTGCGTCGATTTAGGCTCGCCGGCAACAGTGTAAGCGGCCACACGTGGGGCCTCGACCTTACCGAATGGGATGACAAGATCAAGGCTCACTCCGACAGCGCCACTATGTGTCTCGTCCAAGACGCGCGGGGCTTTGAAGCCGCGGGGGAAACAGGCGACAAAGAGCCCTATTGCACCAAGGTATACGCCCAGGACAAGTACAAACTCACGGGAACCGACAAGCTCAGCTGGGTCGATAATGCGCTGAAGGAAACGACCGGGCGCACGCGCAACGAGGTAGATGTCGAGGACGATAACGGGGCCAAGGAGCAAGTCCTGGAGCGCTGCTGGTCTATCAACTACACCAGCTGCACGGGCTTGTCGCACGGAGGCAATCCTTTTACCTCGGCACGAGTAGTCAACGAGCATCTGTATAAGAGCCCGTACATCAACCCCAGCGGCACCGAGGATACAAAGTCAGATTACCTCAAGCACATTGGCATCATCGCATCCGACTTTGTTGATGCGGCGCTGGCCCGGAGCATCTACCAGCGCAATTACGATACGGAGCACAAACAGACGGCTTCGTACTATCTCCCGTACTATCTCCCGACCCGCATGCGCATGACGTACGGCGACTCGCTGAGCGATGCCTCATTCCAGGATGGCAAGACCGTTGGCGAGGGTCATTTCCGCCTTGCCGACAGCAGCAACGCGCTCAACGCGACAGCTTCGGGCCATGCGTTTGCCATTGAATACGTGGATGTCGACGCCCTGGGCAACGAGACCGTTACGGGGCTGCAGGGCTCTGTGCCCATCGATATCGATCCACGCGCGCTGACGCCCCATTTTGAGGGACTCGAAGGCCTTAAGGCCGGCGAAGACGTGCGCGCCAAGATTGCGGCATCACTCGAGGGCAAGCTCGAAACCGATGCCTGCACGGCCCAGCTCGAGTTTGTGCACGACGCGAACGGCGCTCCGGGCACGGCAATGGCCGAGGGCGAAACATTTGCCGCAGGAACGTACTGGGTGCGCGTGAACGGTCTCTTGGGCGACGCGGCGCAGAACTACACGCTCGCCAGCGACGGAGCCGCAAGCTTTACCGTAGCGGCCTCGGGCAGTGCAGGCGGCACCGGCAGCGACACGGGTTCCAACGCAGGCGGCGCCGACAAGAACGGCAAGAGCAACAAGAGAGGCCAGGGCAAGAGCTCGGGCGGAAAGCTCGCCAACACGGGCGACGGCTCTGGCGTTGCCGCCGGGCTCGCTGCCGCCGCCGTGGCGACAACGGTCGCCGGCGCGGCAATGCTTGCCAGTGACCGCGAAAACGCTGGGGACGACAGCGAATAGGCAAGCCCGCCTTTTAGACACATCGACTCAATCGGGGGCGCAGGACACCGTTCTGTGCCCCCGATTTTTACCTTGGCCCGAACGCCGCCATGGGCTACATCACCATGTTCAGCGCGTTAACAAACTCCTGGGCCTTCGCACGACTGCTCAGACTAAAGACGCAAGCGGTCAACAGCCTGTTACGCAGGGAAACGTCGCGACCCTTGATCCTGTTGACCCCCGTGATGTCCTTAAGGTAGACAATCTCGGTGTGCCTGTCGCCAAAAGTGCCCTTCTTGAGCACCTCGATACGATTGGGGTAGATCTTAACGTCTTTAAACCTACCCGAACCTTTGTCCTGGAATAGCAGCGTGTTGTTGTCCATACGCGTCACTCCCGTGGGGTTCGCTAAAACTGTCTCTATTGCCACATTTTAGTCACCGCAAGGCTCCCATGCGAAGGTGTCAGACAGCACAGCAATTCGTGTCCGCGCGAGGCTTTAAACTAGATGCGATAAAGATGCATTCCACAAGAGGAAAGTGGGGCGACAGTGATGGGCGAACTGGTAAACCGTGGAGAATCGGCAATCGTGCCCGAAGGTTTTTACAAGCAGGTTTCCTCGATTCTCAACGCCGCTCGCGACAAGGCCTATACCGCCGTTAACTTTGCGATGGTTGAGGCGTATTGGGAGATCGGCAAGAGCATAGTTGATGAGCAGGGCGGAGAGGAGCGCGCCAAGTATGGAGAGGCGCTGCTCAAGGCCCTCGCAATCAGACTTACCAAGGATTTTGGTAAAGGTTTTGGAGCAAGAGAGCTGCGCAAAATGCGTCAGTTCTATCTTGCATTTCCAATTCGGGACTCACTGCGTCCCGAATTGAGCTGGACACATTACCGCAGGTTAATACGCATTCCTGACCCCGAAGCTCGCACCTGGTACATGAACGAATGCGCCGACTCTCGCTGGAGCACGCGCCAGCTCGAACGCCAGATCAACACCATGTTCCGCGAGCGCCTACTTGCCAGCAAAGACAAGGAGGCTGTCACCCAAGAAATCCAAAAGAGCGCCCCAGCTCGTCGCCCCGAGGATATCATCCGCGATCCATATGTACTGGAGTTTTTAGGTTTCTCGGACGATACTGCGTTTCGCGAGAGCGATCTAGAGCAGGCGCTCATCACACATCTTCAGAAGTTCCTGCTGGAGCTTGGCCGTGGCTTCGCTTTCGAGGCGCGCCAAAAGCGCATCACCTTTGATGGGCGCCATTTCTATATTGACCTTGTTTTTTACAACTATCTGATGCGCTGCTTCGTGCTCATCGACCTTAAGACCGATGACCTTACGCATCAGGACCTGGGCCAGATGCAAATGTATGTGAACTACTACACGCGTGAGCTCATGAACGAAGGCGACAATCCGCCCATAGGCATCGTGCTCTGCGCGGACAAAAGCGATTCGATCGTCGAGTACACGCTGCCCGAAGACAACGACCAAGTGTTTGCCGCCAAATACCTGCCGTATCTTCCAAGCAAGGAAGAGCTGGCGCGCGAGCTGAGTGCCGAGTACCGCGCCATCAACGAAGCGACCAATGGCGAAACGCAAGGGTAGCAGCACGTTGCGACCGAAACGCCCGCACGCCTGTGAGCCGTCCCGCGCTGCGCTTCCCTACTTCCCAAATAGCGCACCCAGCAGACCGCGGCGTTTGGGCTTTTCTTCTCGGTAGGAACCCTCGACGGCGGCTGCAACCTGGCGCGGTTGCTCGCCGCCTCCACGGCGCACGATCTGGTATAGGAAGGGCGATTTAACGTATTTGACCTCGATGGGCGTGGCATGCACGGTACTTTCGCCGGACAGATGCAGACTCGGATTGAGCGACGCCACCACATGCGTCTCGCGCTTGTCGCTAAACACCACCGCTGCCGCGCGGCTCGTCTGGCCGTTTACGGCAATGCGCACCTGCTCGCCATCGCGGCTGTCCGTCGCCGGACGATCGACAAAGTACACCGGCACCATCACCAGGCCGTCCTTATGCTTGCGGGCCTTGCGCGCCCAAGTGCGGATGCTCTTTTTATTGAGCCCCAGCACCGCCTCGGCATCGTTGCCGGCAATGTCGAGCGCCAACTTATCAATGACCACCTGGTCCTTGGTAGACGCATCGACGGAGACAACGCGAAAGTCACCTTCCTGCATGGCCGGGTCAAACGGCCCAACCTTGGCAAAGTCCCACGGCTCCAAAATGCCCATAAGGCGAACATCCAGATAGTTTGCCCGCGGATACGCCCAGTCGAGCACCTCGTAGTACACCAGGGTTTCCTTGCTCAGGCCCTTGCCCGGGAAGCTCGCCATCATACGCAGGTCCGCCAGCGCCATGGGGAAATAGAAGAGCATCATGTCGTTTTGGATCGCGTCTTCCACGTCGTGCCCGGCAAAGGCATCCGGGTACTGGCGCACCAGCTGCAGCGCGTTGGCACGTGCCTGCTGCGGCGAAATTTCGCAGGGAATACCCTGCTCCGGCACATACTCCGCACCCACGCCCATGGTCAGACGTTTGCTAAACGTACCGGGCTTGAGCAGGTCGGCAATGCCGATCTTGTTGCCGCAGGACGGGCACTCAAACACACGCTGCGTTGACTCGCCCTCAAAGGACGCTCCGCAGAAGGGGCAGGGAATGTTCACGTGCGTCGCTTCTTGGAACTCCTGCGCCGTGCCGCGGTCCTCCCACAGCAGATGCTCCAGGACCGACTGATTGCGCCAGTGCGAATTGAAGAAATACCAGTCCGGGTCCTCCGGGCGCTCGAGTTGCGACACATGCGTGAGCTTGAGCAGTCCATCCACTACCGTCAACGGCGTATGGCGAATGCCCAAAGCGCTCTTGGGCTCTCCGGCGTCCGCCTGCCACGGAATGACCGCACCGCAATAAGCGCACTCAAAGCTGCGCTTAGCTTGGTGCGAGTACATAGGGCCGCCGCAGTTTTGACATTTAATGGCAAACATCTCGTCCATGGAAACGTCCTCCTTTGCACAAAGCTGTCGACATTAAGTATGTCGAGCAAACAGGCACATGCCCATACCCATGTGGCCCAAAATGGACCACCCAGGCAGACGAGAAGGCTCGCTCGTTAGCACCGGCAGACTATTGCTGCATTTTCTGAGCATCGGTGCACGGCGCCCCCGCGCGAGCTACACTATCCCCTTAAACATGATTGTGAGGACGACCGCTATGCTATTTGTAAATCGGCTGGTACATACGCTTGTTCCCGGCAGCGAGAGCGAGCCGGTCGATGCATCTTGCCGCACCAACGCGGGCTTTTCCGCAAGCCTCGTCTGCATTGGCCTCAACATCACCCTGTGCCTGGCCAAGGGCATCGCGGGCCTGCTCGCCGGCTCCGTCTCCCTCATCGCCGACGCTTTCAACAACCTCTCCGATGCCTCGAGCAACATCGTAAGCCTGCTCGGGTTCCGCCTTGCCAGCCGCCCGGCAGACGAAGGCCACCCCTATGGCCACGGCCGCTACGAGTACCTAGCCGGTCTGTTCGTCGCCGTCCTGGTTTGCGCCGTCGGCATCAACCTGATCCTCGAGTCGGTCACTAAGATCATCAAGCCTTCCCCCACTGCATATTCGGTGCTCTCCTTAGCCGCCCTCGTCTTGTCCATGCTCGTTAAGCTCTGGATGGCCGCGTTCAACCGCACGTTGGGCGACCGCATCGACTCGGAGACGCTCATCGCCACAGCACAGGACTCCAAAAACGACGTCATCACCTCGGGCTCGGTCCTGGTGGCGGCGCTTATTTCGCAGACGACCGGCTTTGACCTCGATGGCTGGGCAGGCCTGGGTGTGGGCATCTTCATCTGCATCAGCGGCCTGGGCCTGGTGCGCGACGCCATCAGCCCGCTGTTAGGACAAGCGCCCGACCCCAAGCTCGTCCAGGAAATCCGCGACAGGATTATGTCGTACCCCCAGGTCTTGGGCACACACGACCTCATGGTGCACGACTACGGCCCCGGTCGTCAGTTTGCCAGCGCCCACGTGGAGATGCCCGGCGAGGGCGACGCATTTGAGCACCACGAGATCCTGGACACCATCGAGCACGACATCAAGCGCCAGATGGGCATTGGCATCACGCTGCACTGCGACCCCATCGCGACAACCGGCGATGATTTGCGCGGCTGGGTCAAGCGCGGCGTTATGCAGATCGACCCCGCGCTCTCCATCCACGACCTGCACGAGCACGACGGGTTCGTTTCGTTTGACCTGGTGCGCCCCGACGGCTTTGACATATCCGACGAGGAGCTGCTGGAGCTCGTCACGCGCATCGTGCACGAGCGCCGACCCAATGCCTCATGCGTCGTTACGTTTGACTCGGGCTTTAGCTCGCCCGACCGTCCGGCTGAACAGCTGTAGCCCGCTTAACAGCTAGTTTCCCTGCGCGCCCGAGATGCCGTTTTGCAGTGCATTCCAGGCACCCGTCGCCATGTCGCCCAAGTTCTGCGCGGTGTCGCCCAGGTTTTGTGCCGTATCGCCCAGCTCTTGCGCCTTGTCTCCCAACTCCTGTGCCTTGTTGCTCAAGTCCTCCAGCGTATTGGAACTCGAGCTGTCGGTACCGCTTTGGCCGTCGGGCGAGTTGCCCGAGCTATTCTTGTGCGTGAGTTGAATTTCGAGGTTGCCGCTGTCGTTATAGCAAGCAGAAGTAACGACCCAGTTGGCATCGATGACGGGCGTTGAGCCATCATCAGTCAGGACCACGGCATTCGAAAGATTGGCGCCGCGCGACTTGAGAAGTTTCTTGGCGTTGGACCAGTACTGCCCCGGGATATCGCTCAGATCGACGGTGCTAGACGAGGCGGACTCGGTTTGCTCGGCAGCGGTATCAGCCGTTGAACTCCCTCGCTTGTTGAGCATGCCCGACACAATGGCAAACACAACCGACAGCGCAAAGAAGATCGCCAGCACGATGAGGATCTTCTTGATCACGCTCGACGAACGCGACGGCTTCTTCTCCTCGTCCTCGCCATATTGCGGAATCGACTTGGGGTACTCGCGATACGGCTCGCGCGACTCGTAGCGAGACTGCGCCGTGCGAGGCATATACGTCGTCTGCTGAGGCTGCGGAATGGGATTTTGCGGCAGGTCATCATAGGGATTCGGCGTCGAGGCGGCATAAGAATCCTGCGGCGCGTAATCAAACGGGTCCGGAGCAGCGTTGCCATAGGGGCCTTGCGAAGATACGGCATTAGAATCCCGCGCTGTGTCGCCATAGCCCATAACCCGGGTTGGCTCGGCAGAAGGCTGCGTCGCGGCGGGGTCGGTATAACCGGGGTTGGGAACAACGCGGGTCGCATCGGCGCTATCGCCAGCCTGCGCGGAACCGTAGCCGCCCATCACGGTTGTCTTGTCCTGATCCATGCAACGATTCCTTTCCGTCGCCCGTAAGCATCAAGTTATCCATGCATTCTACCCGCGCAAAAGCCCGTGACGGACAGAGCCCGTCCATATCTACAAGACAAGCGCGGCTAGAAAACAAAAGCCCCGCCGGGCCTTGGTAGGCGCGACGGGGCGGGCAAGCAGCTATGGGCAACAAGCTTAGAACAGGCCGGTGATGTTGCCGTCGTTGTCGACGTCGATGTTCTCAGCCGCGGGGACCTTGGGCAGGCCCGGCATGGTCAGAACACTGCCGGTCAGTGCGACCACAAAGTGGGCACCGGCGGAAACCTTGAGCTCACGCACCGTGATGCGGAAGTTCTCGGGAGCGCCCAGGGCCTTGGCGTTGTCGCTAAAGCTGTACTGCGTCTTGGCCACGCACACCGGCAGGTTGCCAAAGCCGTTCTCGCGCAGCTCGGCGAGCTGGCGCTTGGCGGCCGGCGTAAAGTCAACGCCATCGGCGCGGTAGACCTTGGTGGCAATGGCCTCAAGAGCGTCGGCGACATCGGCGCCGTCCTCATAGGCAAACTTGAGCTCGCTCGGCTGCTCAATCAGACGCATGACCTCATCGGCAAGCTCGAGCGCGCCCTCGCCGCCCTTGGCCCAGACCTCGGAAAGCTTAACGTTGACGCCGAGCTTCTGGCACTCGGACTCGATGAGAGCAAGCTCGGCCTCGGTGTCCGTCGGGAAACGGTTGATGGCGACCACGCAGGGCAGACCATAAACGTTCTGGATGTTGTCGACATGACGCAGCAGGTTGGGCATGCCAGCCTTGAGTGCCTCGAGGTTCTCCTCGTTGAGGTCGGCCTTGGCGACGCCACCGTTGTACTTCAGCGCACGAGCGGTCGCGACGACCACGACGGCGCTGGGACGAACGCCCGTCATGCGGCACTTAATGTCGAGGAACTTCTCGGCACCCAGATCGGCACCGAAGCCGGCCTCGGTAATGGCGACATCGCCAAAGCGCATCGCCATACGCGTAGCCATGATGGAGTTGCAGCCGTGGGCAATGTTGGCGAAGGGACCGCCGTGGACAAACGCGGGCGTGCCCTCGAGCGTTTGCACCAGGTTGGGCTTGAGCGCGTCCTTAAGCAACGCGGCCATGGCACCCTGGGCCTTAAGGTCGCGGGCACGGACGGGCTCGCCGGCAAAGCTGTAGCCGACGACGATCTCACCCAAGCGTTCCTTGAGGTCGCTGATGCTCGTAGACAGGCACAGGATTGCCATGACCTCGGAGGCGACGGTGATATCGAAGCCGTCCTCGCGCGGCACGCCCTGGGCCTTACCGCCAATGCCGTCGATGACATGACGCAGCTGGCGGTCGTTCATATCGACGACGCGCTTCCAAGTGATGCGCTTAACGTCAATGCCGAGCTGATTGCCCTGCTGGATGTGGTTATCAAGCATGGCGGCCAGCAGGTTGTTGGCGGCACCGATAGCATGGAAGTCGCCGGTAAAGTGCAGGTTGATGTCCTCCATGGGGATGACCTGGGCCCAGCCGCCGCCGGCAGCACCGCCCTTAACGCCAAAGACGGGACCGAGCGAAGGCTCGCGCAGGGCCACGGCACTCTTGACGCCGCGACGACGCAGGCCATCGGCCAGACCGATGGTCGTGGTGGTCTTGCCCTCGCCCGCAGGCGTTGGGTTGATAGCGGTCACGAGGACGAGCTTGGCCTGGTGATCGGTCGGCTCGTTGAGCAGTGAATAATCGACCTTAGCCTTGTCGAAGCCGTACGGAATAAGGTGCTTAACGTCGACGCCGGCGTTCTTGGCCACCTCGGTAATAGGCAGCGGCGTGACAGAACGTGCGATTTCGATGTCAGTAGGCATGGGCGGTCCTTTCGTTACCGAATGAGAAAAAGACCAATTCAGCATAGCACGGGTGCGCAATAGTAAAACGCCCATAACCGATGAACGGCGATATGTTTACCCGATGCCCGGCGATAGCCCAACAGCCCGCCAAAACAAAGCGCCCTAAACGGTAGGTTCAATCCCCAGGTGCTCAAAGGTGCGCAGGGTTGCCTGACGGCCCTGCGGCGTACGAATCATCAACCCGCACTGCAGCAGATAGGGCTCATAGACATCCTCGAGCGTTCCCGGGTCCTCGCCCACAGCGCTGGCAAGCGTTGTCAGGCCCACGGCACGTCCGGAGAACGTCTTAGCGAGTGTCTCCAAAATGCGAATATCCATCCAGTCCAGACCAAGCTCATCGATCTCGAAGAACTCGAGCGCCTGACGGCAAATACCAAGCTCAATGGGACCGTTGCCGCGCACCTGCGCATAGTCGCGCACGCGCTTGAGCAAACGGTTAGCCAAGCGCGGCGTGCCACGCGAGCGCGAGCCGATCTCGAGCGCGCTCGGATGGTCTATTGTCACACCCAGGATGGACGCCGAGCGCGTCACAATCTGCGCGAGTTCTTCGACCGTGTAGTAATCCAGGCGATATGAAATGCCAAAGCGATCGCGCAGCGGGCCAGTCAGCATACCCGAGCGGGTCGTTGCCGCCACCAGCGTAAACTTGGGGATATCCAGGCGAATCGAGCGCGCCGCCGGACCCTTGCCAATCACGATATCGAGGGCAAAGTCCTCCATCGCGGGGTACAGGACCTCCTCGACCGAACGGTTGAGGCGGTGGATCTCGTCGATAAACAGCACATCACCCGGCTGCAAGTTAGTAAGGATGGCCGCCAGGTCGCCGGTGCGCGCAATAGCGGGGCCGCTCGTCGTCTTGATCTGAGCGCCCAGCTCGTTGGCGATAACGGTGGCCAGCGTGGTCTTGCCCAGGCCCGGAGGACCCGAGAAAATCACGTGGTCGAGCGTCTCGCCACGGCTCTGCGCCGCTTCGATCAACACGCGCAGGCTCTGCTTGATGTGCTCCTGGCCACAGTAGTCGTCCAGGCGCTGGGGGCGCAAAGTGCGGTCGACATCGAGGTCCTCGGCCGTCAGCTCCGAGCCCACCATGCGCTCGCCGTGCGCCATGGATGCCGCCGGCGAGTTGCCGGGCGTCGCCCACAGGTCCTGAGAGTCATCGGCTTCCCACATCACGCATCCATTCCGAGTCGCTTAAGCGCCGCGCCGAGCAGATCCTCGACACGCATATTCTGCCCATCATACCCGCTCAGGGCAACATCGGTCTCCTGCGGGCTAAAGCCCATGGAAAGGAGCGCCGCACGGGCGTCATCGATGGCCGAGGGAGCGGCAGCGGGCACGGGCATCGCAACCTGGCCGGGAATCACGTCGACCGGCACAAAGCCCTTGTCCTTGGCAAAGGTGCTCTTGAGCTCCAGGATCAGACGCTGAGCTGTCTTTTTGCCCACACCGGGCACCTTGGCCATGCCCTTGTCGTCCTCGGCCATCACCAGCGAATACAATTGCCCCACGGTATAGGTGGAAAGCACGGCGAGCGCCAAGCGCGGGCCAACGCCCGAGACAGACACGAGCCGATCGAACATCGTGCGCTCATCCTTAGAGGAAAAACCGAAAAGTGTCATGGCGTCCTCGCGCACCTGCATACGCGTGTAGAGGCGGACCTCGCCGCCGGGCGTCGGCAACGTGGCCGCAGTGCTGCCCGAGATGCCGAGCTCAAAGCCAACGCCCGACACATCGACGACAGCAGAGCTCATCGTGGCCTCGACAAGCGTTCCGTGGAGCTGGGAGATCATCAGTATCCGGTTCCTCTCTGTTGATAGAACTCGCCGCCGGTAAGCGCCCGGGTGCGGCTGAGGTTAACGTGGCAGATGGCGCAGGCCAGGGCATCGGCGGCATGGTCGGGATGCGGGTCGTGATCGAGCTGCGTGAGCGTACGAACCATATACGCGACCTGCCGTTTGTCCGCAGCGCCGGTGCCCACAACAGCCTGCTTAATCTGCATAGGCGTATACTCGCCAATCTCGAGCGCGCATTCCGAAAGCGCCACGAGCGCGGCGCCACGGGCATGCGCCGTAGGGATGGCCGAGCGAACGTTGGCGCCAAAGTAAATGCTCTCGATAGCAGCGGTATCGGGTCGATAGCGCTCCACGACACCCTTGAGGTCGCGGGCGATATGCGACAGGCGCACCGCGAGCGGACTGCCTGCGCTGGTCTCGATGCAGCCATAGGCACGGCAGCGAACCTCGCCACGCCGCTCCTCGATAATCCCCCAACCCGTATGAGCCAAACCGGGGTCGATGCCCAAAATAACCAAGCCAACCTCCCCTCGTCTTTTACCAAGCGCAAGGCAAGGCCCCGCGCACTACTCACGAACGTCTGTTCTAGAATAACACAACGGGGTCAAGATGCTTAGTTGAAGTATCGGGGTTGAGAGCGAATCCCATCCCCAGTTTAGTTCTGCGAGAAGAATGGGAACTGTCGGGGATCAACCGGCGGATGCGGCATCGGGCCACCCTGGGGTCCACCCTGCGGGCCACCCTGGCCGCCCATCATCTTATCGATGGCGTCCTGGACCTCGCCCTCAAACTTCTTCATACCCTCGTGCAGGCGGCGCTGGCCGTCCTCGGAGCGCAGCTCCTCCATCTGCTCGGGCGAAATACCCAGTAGCTCGCCCAGCACGCCCATCATCTCGTTTCGCACGCGCTCGCTCGTATCCTCGTCAGCAAAACGGCGCACCTCGGCGCGCGCCAGCGAATCGACCGTCATACGCTCCTTGCCGTTAAGCCCCAGGTCGGACCACGCGAGCATGTACGGCCAGGCGCGCTCGACAAACGAACGGGCTGAGACGATCGACGCCGTCGGCAGCATGCGGCGGGCAGCCTCGCCCTGACGCACGAGCATCAGCAGCAGCGAGCAGGCCTCAGGCTTGCCAGCGGCCATCGGGATGTCGTCGAAAGATCGATTGCGGTCCACGTGCGCCTCGAGCGCGCCATCGACCTCACCCGGCTCAAGCCCGCCGAGCAGCTGTGCCGCGCGGTCGAGCATATCGACCGGACCGTCGAGCGTCGAGAGCGCCTGCGCCAGCACTCGCTCCATACAATCTTCCACCGCGTTGAGCGTCACGAGCTCTTGGGGCACCACGGCAGACGTGCGGTTGCGCACACGCGCCACAAACTCAAGCGTCGACAGGTACACATCGCCAAAGGGCGCGTAATCGCCCTGGTAGCCGCCGCAAAGCGCCGGCGCCGCCAGCGCGTACTCGGTTTTGGACAGCGGGCTCAGCGCCATCGCACCCAGCTCGAGCGCCGTGTCCTCCAGCATGAGGCCCAGCGTGCGCGAGCGCAGACGCTCGGCATCGCCCGCCGACACGTCGCGATCGAGCACACGCGCCGCATCCGGTGCATCGCGCTCGACGGTGCGAATGTGCAGACGCTCGGCGATGGCGCGGACGGCGGCACAGCGGGCAGCCTCGGCCTCTTCCTGCGCCGGCGTAAAGATACGGTTGCGCCCCAGCACCAGGCCAATCACATTACGCGGGCCCAGAGCGTCGACGGTCAGCGCCGCCAGCAGGGACGACGGCAAGTCGCCCTCGAGTGCCACCACAGCACGCGACGCACCGTGGGCTCGGGCGTTGTCGCGCACGGCGAGCACCAGCGCCTGCCACAGCCACTCCTCGGAACGGAACTCGGGCAGTTCGTGATCTTCCAGGGCATCGAGCATCACGCCGCGCTGAATCTCCTGAACCAGCAGGCTCTCCTCAAAACACGGCGCTTGGGCCACCACGCGACCGCAGTCGTCGAGCACAAACGAACCGCCGGTATACACCGACTCGTCATAGGCACCGACCGGCGCCATACAGGCAAACCACACACTGCGCTTGGATGCGATCTTGCGGTAGGCGCCGCTGCGAACGGCGGCAATGGCGGCAGTCTCGCGGTCGGTCATGTCAAACGCATTGAATTGGAAATACGCAATGAGGTCAACACCGGTCGGCAACATCTCGAGTTCGCGGTCCAAGTCAAAAATCACGGCGATGCGCACGCCGTCCACGTCGAACACCGGCGGCGCCCAACGCGTGTCGTTGTTCTCGCCACGCTGCAGGGCAATGCTCGAACGCGCCGGCACCACATGACCGTCCTTGAGCATCATGTAGTCGAGCAGCGGCTGGCCCTCAAACGAAACCGCCGCGGGCACGATGCAGATCATGTCAAGCTCCTGGATACGCTCGGCGACACCAGTCAAGCCGGCAAGCATGTCGTGCTCAAAGTCGGCAGTGCCCACCAGGCCCCCGGACATGGCGCCCATAAAGAGCGGAGCCGGAACGCACAGCACGCGCGCGCCGCGCTCATGAGCCAGGCGAGCCTGGTCCTCGATGCGGCCGCAAATGCCCTCAATATCACCCAGGCGCATATCGATCTGTGCAAGCGCGAGCTTCATGGCTCAGCCCTTTCCGTCGTAAACCATCGTTGTCGTAGTAAAAGCGCCAGCCGCATAATGCAGCCGGCGCTCGCATGTGCATATGCTAGCTATGATACCCCGAGCGGGGGCGCGCTCCTAGAACGTCGCGGACCACAGCCCGTGCAGGTTGCAATAGGCATAGACGGTACCGGTCTTGGAGCCGCCCGCGAAAAACGTCGCGGGCTTCATGCCGGGCTCAAGGTAATGGACCTCTAAGCGGCCCTCGGCCTCAAGGGCGATCCACTCAATATAGTGCTCGGGCAGGCTGGGGTGCTCGACCGAGCCAACGCGTGCGCGAATCACGTGACCGTCGCGCTCGGTCTCGACAACAGGCACGTGCTTCTCGTGCGCCGCGTCCTCAGTGTTTGCGGTCAGTTCCGTGCAACCGGCAGGGGTTGCAACGTCGTTGCCAAGGGCGGCAATGAGCTTACCGTCGGGGTCCTTAAAGAATTTCGCCATGATGTTCTCCTTTGCTGACGTGCCAATGTTCTTGATGGTTCTTATGCCCAAAGGCAGACAAACCATCCACGGCATTGCAAATGAACACATAACGGGCGGGGACGATGGGGCAGCGTGCGCTATCCGCCCTGGCGGCCCCACCCGAGCGGGTTAGCGCCCGTCGCCGCCCAGCAGCGCCAGAACATCTTCGCGGGTAAACAGCGCCGACGAGATGCCGTCGCCGCCGAGCACGCTGTTGACCAGGTCGCGCTTGGACTCCTGCATCTGCATGATGCGCTCCTCGATCGTGTCCTTGGCGATGAGCTTGTACACGGTCACGGTATGTTGCTGGCCAATACGATGCGCGCGGTCGGTCGCTTGGTCCTGCGCCGCCACGTTCCACCACGGGTCGTAGTGGATGACCACGTCGGCCGCCGTCAGGTTAAGGCCCACGCCGCCCGCCTTGAGCGAAATCAAAAAGACCGGGACCTCGCCCGCTTGGAACTGCGCGACCATCTTGGCGCGGCTCTCCTTAGACGAAGCGCCCGTGAGCTTAAGGAAGGCGATGTCCTCCTTGGCCAAGCGCTTACCGATGATATCGAGCATACCCGTAAACTGGCTGAACAACAGGATGCGATGCCCGCCGTCGAGTGCGCCGTGCACGAGCTCCATACACGTATCGAGCTTTGCGCTCCCCGCCTTGTAATCCTCGTAGTGTAGACGTGGGTCGCAGCAGATCTGGCGCAGCTTGGTGAGCTCGGCGAGCACCTTGAGCTTGTCCTTCTTAAACTCCCCAGCCTCGCGGTGCTGCACCTGCTGGGCGATGCGGTCCTGGTTGGCCAGGTAGAGCTTGCGCTGCTCGCCGGTAAGCTGCGCCATGACGGTGTCTTCGATCTTCTCGGGCAGGTCGGCCACCACGTCTTCCTTAACACGGCGCAGCACAAACGGCGACACGAGCGCCTGCAGGCGAGCGGCGCTATCGCCCTCGGCATGCTCGACGGGGCTCTCAAAGCGCTTGGCAAACGACTCGCGCGTCCCCAAAAGGCCCGGCATCAAAAAGTCGAAGATGCTCCAGAGCTCGGACAGGCGGTTTTCGATGGGCGTGCCCGTCAGGGCAAAGCGCACGCCGGCAGGCAGGCGCTTGGCGGCGCGCGCCACCTGCGTGAGCGGATTTTTAATGTACTGTGCCTCATCGAGCACCACGCGGGCAAAATCCTGCTCGACGTACTCGTCGATATCGCGCCGCATAAGGTCATACGACGTCACGACCACGCTATGCTCGGCCACGCCGGCGATCTGCACGCGGCGTTGAGCCTTGGCGCCCACAATGGCGCACACATCGAGCGACGGGGCAAAGCGCTCCAGCTCGGCAGTCCAGTTGTACACGAGTGAGGCCGGGCATACCACGAGCGTGGGCTTGGTGTCCCCCGCCTCCACGCGCGCCAGAATATGCGCAATCATCTGGAGCGTTTTGCCCAGGCCCATGTCGTCGGCCAAGATGCCGCCAAGGCCCAGGTGTTCGAGCGAGCCGAGCCACTGGTATCCGTCGACCTGGTAGCCGCGCATCGTTGCCTTGAGCGATGCCGGCACCGTAAAGTCCATCTTGCCGAGCGTGTCCAGGCGCTCGACGGTACGGCGGAACGCAGCGTCGCGATCGGCCTCGAGCGCCGGCGTGCGTGCGAGCATGCTGTCGACGAACAGGGTGCTCGACGCGGGAAGCGACACGCCGTCGAGCAGGTCGACGGCATCGACACCCAGGTCCTCGGCAAGGCCAAACGCGGCGCGCGCTCCCTCGTCCAGGCGAATGATGTCGCCGGACGTAAGGCGCGCAAACGTTTGATGGCGCTTGTACGAATCGAGATAGACGGCAAGGTCCGCGGCCGAAAGCCCGCTCGCGCCCAGCTCGACATCGAGCAGATTGCTCTTAACGGTCGCACGAACCGAGAGCTTGGGCGCGGAGCGGACCGAGATCTGGCGCAGACGGTCGCTGAGCATGACCTCACCCAGTTCGGACAGGGCGGACAGGCCCTCGGTCAGCAGGCAGAACAAGCGGGCGTCATCGCGCTCCTCAAACGCCAGGCCGCCCTCGTAGAAATCGAAGTACATGGCAGCCGTGTCCATAACGCGAAACTCCGCCAGCGTATCGCGGGGCGGAACGCCGGGGCGTTGCTCTTCGAAAGGACTGCCCGGAGCACCAAGACTAAAGAGATCAGCCGACCAATCGCCGTAGGTAACCGTAATTTTGCAGGTCACAAGACCATCGTCGACGCCGATTGCCATGGCAAAGCTCGCCTCGGGTGCCACAGTATCGAGCGCGGCGGGCGCGGTGAGGTCGGTATAGTCGCGCAAAATGGGCAGCGCCATACGGCAGAACTCACCCACCTGCTCGGCGGCAATATGGGCGGGCGTGCGGCACGGCAGCAAGCGCGACAAAAAAGGTGCGGCATGCTGAGCAAATGCAGCGTCGGTACGGCGCGCGCGGCGCGTGTCAACCAAGTAGGCGGCATCGCCCGACGCAAAGCAGTACATATCGGCGGGCAGGCGCAGGTCATAGCTACCACCAGCCGCCGGCGCGATTTTGGCGGCAAGAAGTGGTGGGCGCTTAGCGGACGCCTCGTCCTCCCCTTGCGGAGACAGCTCAACCGCCACGTCGTAGGCGCGACGCGTCGTCGTCCCCCGCGACCAGGCGGGCTCAAAGGAGATGGTCTGGCCGCGCAGCAGGTCCAGCACATATACGATGCTATGCTCGGACAGCGGCAACTGACGCTCGGCAACAAAACCGCTGCGGGCAAAGTCGTACGACGCCGAACGCGAGCTTGTGATGTCATCGAGATAGGCAACTGTCGTCACAACAAGGTTGAGCAGCTTTGTCGATGTTTCGTCAAAGGCCTCAGGTGAATGGACAAACGTGAGCTTCTTGCCATAGGAGAACGTGCCGCCGCGCACGTAGGCATCGGCCATGCCGTCGATGTCCTTGACCACGTAGGAGACCGATCCACAGCGAATGCGGAACTCGAGCGCCCAGCTAAAGCGGTCAGCGAACAGCGGATTGTAGTACGGCACCAACGAGGGCTCCAACGCCGCTTTGGGGGCGTCGGGATCAACGGCACCGGCAAGTTTGCGGCGCATGCTCGCCAGCTCATCCATGCGCGCGTCCGAAAGATCGGAAAGCGCCGCCACAAGGCTCGGGCTCGTGGGGACGGGCGCCGGGAAGGGAAAGTTGGGGTTGACGGCCGGCGCGGCGGACGCGGCGCGCGCGGGCTGTTTCGGCTGCGCCGTAAACGTGCGAACCGGCGTGCGCAGCCCCTCAACAGGCTCAATGCCGCTGGTGTCCAGGTACGCCAGCGCTGTGGCGATGGCGTGCTTGCACATACCGGGATAGCGGTATGCGGCGGGGCAGTCGCAGTCGTAGTCGATAACCTCGTGCTCGTCCATATCGAGCGCCACGTGCGTCTTGTACAGGTCGCCGCGCGAGCCGCGCACCGAGCCCTCAACCGTCACGTTTTTGGAGAAGCGCGAGCCGCTGTCCTCAATCGACAGCACGGCGCCGTTGAGCATGAGCGAGCGGCCCTTCATAAAGGTGCCGCTCAACGCCGCCTCTTTGCGAAGCGCCTGCACAAACGTCCCCTGCGCCATCACTTCCTCCAATCTCACCCGGGGTAGCTTAGATAACCGTCACGCGACCCTGGTTACCCACAATCGCCTTTGCCTCGGCCAGCAGCGGAATCGAGCGCGCGTTGACCTTGGCCGGCACCTCGGCACGTAGCACGCGCCCGTCCACCTGCTCGATAAAGATCTCCACGCGGTCGCCGCCCGGGTTGGCGGTAAGCACCGTGGCAAGACGCGCCATATTGCCCTGGCTAAAGCGGCTGTTGGGCACCATGACCTCAAACACCTTGGGCTTGTTGTTCTCCTCGTTAAGCTCGAGCGGCACGATCTCCTGCGCGATGATCTGGTCGCCGCGGTCCGAGCGCTCGAGCTTGCCCTTAATGCGCACAAAGGCATCGGACAGCTGCGCGCCGGTCTCGGGATCGACCTCGCCGTACAGGTACCCCTCGGCCTCTTTATAGGTCTTGGGGAACACGACGACCGTGGCCTCGCCTTCCATGTCCTCGAGCTGCACGATGCCCATGGGGTCACCGTTTTTGGTCACGCGCTTGGACACGCTCGAGACCATGCCGGCCCACCACAGCGCCTTGCCCTCGGGAATCTCCTGGTTGATGGTGCCGCCCGTAGGATTCTGAACTTCGTAGCCGGTATCGATCTGCGAGAACGAGAAGTCGCGCGCCTTGGCTAGTGCATACTCAAACGGGCGCAGCGGGTGGTCCGAGACATAGATGCCCAGAACCTCCTTCTCCTGGCTCAGCTTAAGGTGGCGGTCCCACTCCTGACCATCCGGATCGGGCACGCTCACCTCAAAGCCCGAGCCCTCAACGTCGCCAAACATATCAAAGAACGACGTCTGACCGCTCGCGCGATCCTTCTGGCGCTTCACCGCGGCATCGATGATGTTCTCGGGGTTGTTCTTATCCACAAAGTGCATCATCTGGCGACGCGGATACCCCGTGGAGTCGAAGGCGCCTGCCTTGATGAGCGATTCGATCACGCGGCGGTTGGCCTGGCTCGAATCCACGCGCTCGACAAAGTCGTGCAGCGTCTTAAACGGGCCGCCCGCCTCGCGCTCGGCGATAATCGCCTGCGCCACGCCGGTGCCCACGCCGCGGATGCCGGCCAGACCAAAGCGCACGCCCTCCTTGGTAGCCGTGAACTCGGTACCGGACTCGTTGACATCTGGCGACAGCACGGGGATGCCGTCGTGACGGCATGCCGAGACGTAGTGCACGATCTTGTCGGTCTTGCCCGTATAGGACGTCAGAACGGCCGCCATGTACTCGTGCGGATAGTGCGCCTTGAGCCACGCCGTCTGCATAACCAGGATGGCGTAGCCGGCGGAGTGCGACTTGTTGAAGGCGTAGGACGCGAACTCGAGAACATCGTCCCAAATCTTCTGGGCGACCTCGCGCGTATAGTTGTTCTTGATGGCGCCGTTCATCCAGTGGTCGTAGGTGGTCTCGTCGGAGCCATCCTCCCAGTGGAGCACCGTCGACGTGAGCAGCTTGATTTTCTTCTTAGCCACGGGCTTACGGATACGCGAGTCCGATTCGCCCTTGGAGAAGCCGCACATCTCGACGGAGATGAGCATAACCTGCTCCTGGTAGACCATGGTGCCGTAGGTTTCGCCCAGGATGTCGTCCAGGCGGTCGTCGTAGGAGACCGCCGGCTCCTTGCCGTTCATACGGTTGATGTAGGACGAAACCATGCCGGCGCCCAGCGGGCCCGGGCGGTACAGGGCGATCAATGCTACGACGTGCTTGTACTCGGTGGGCTTCATGTTCTTGATCGTGGCCGTCATGCCGGCGGACTCGACCTGGAAGACGCCGGCGGTGTGGCCGGAACCCATGAGCTTAAAGATCTCGGGGTCGTCAAAGGGAATCTCTTCCTCTTTGATGTCGATGCCGAAGTTCTTTTTGATGTTTGCCTTGGCCTTGGAGATAACAGTCAGCGTGCGCAGGCCCAAGAAGTCCATCTTGAGCAAGCCCATGTCGGCAACGGTATGGCCCTCGTACTGGGTAATCTCGACGCCGCCCTTGGTGTCGAGCTTGGTGGGCACGTGCTCGTTGACGGGGTCGCGGCAGATCAGAACGGCGCACGCGTGCACGCCCTCGCCACGGGTGAGGCCCTCGATTGAGAGCGCCGTGTCGATGATGCGGCGGGCGTCGTCGTCCTTTTTATATGCCTCGGCAAAATCGGGGTTAAACAGGTCCTCTTTGCCGGGTTGCTTTTCGAGCACCTGCTTGAGCTTGACCTTGGGGTCGCTTGAGACCATCTTGGACAGACGCTGGCCCATGTAGACCGGGTAGTCCAGGACGCGAGCGGCGTCGTTGATGGCCTGCTTGGCCTTAATGGTCGAGTAGGTGATGACGTGGGTGACTTTCTCGGGGCCGTAGAGCTGGCGAACGTGCTCCACGACCTCGAGGCGCCGCTCATCGTCGAAGTCCATATCGATATCGGGCATCTCGGTACGCTGCGGGGACAGGAACCTCTCGAACATCAGGCCGTTCTCGAGCGGGTCGAACGCGGTGATGTTCATAGCGTAGGCGACGATAGCGCCAGCGGCCGAACCACGACCGGGGCCGACGCCGATGCCGTTGTCCTTGGCCCATTGCACGTACTCGGCGACGATGAGGAAGTAGGCGGCAAAGCCCTTGTCGCAAATGACCTTGTATTCGTACTCAAAGCGCTCTTTGATGTTGACGCCACCGATCTCGCGCGTGGCCCAGTCGTCGCCATAGTGCTGGCGCAGACCCTTCTCGCACTCGCGGCGGAACTGGCTCTCGTGCGTCTCGCCGGGGTCGAGCAACGGGAAGCGCGGCAGGATGATGGAGTCCCAGTCCAGCTCGACGTAGCACTTGTCGGCGATCTCGAGCGTGTTGTCGCAGGCCTCGGGGCAATACGGGAACATCGCCCGCATCTCCTCCTCGGTCTTCATGTAAAACTCCGAGCCAGTCATGCGCATGCGGTTGGGGTCATCGACCTTGGCGTTCATGCCGATGCACATGATGACGTCCTGCACCGGCGCGTCCTCGCGGCGCAGGTAGTGGAAGTCGTTGGTGGCGATGACCTTGACACCCACCTGCTTGGCGATATCGATGAGCGTGCGGTCCATCTGCTCATCGGTCAGGCCGTTGTCGGTGGTGATGCCGTGTTCCTGAATCTCGATGTAAAAGTCGCCGGGGTCAAAGGTATCGCGGAAGGTCTCGGCCCACTTGATGGCGCCTTCCATGTCGCCGCGGTCGATGTATTTGGGGATGATGCCCGCGATGCAGGCGCTCGTGCAGATCATGCCCTTGGCGTGGCGGCGCAGGTTGTCGAGCGTCACGCGCGGCTTGTAGTAAAAGCCCTGCACGGCTGCCTCGGAAACCGTCTGCATCAGGTTGACGTAGCCCTCCTGGTCCTTGGCCAGAAGGATCATGTGGTAGAGCTCGGGCTTGTGGTCGCGGGCGAGCGTCTCGTCCGGCGTAAAGTAGACCTCGCAGCCAAAGATGGGTTTGATGACCAGGGGCGGCTTGAGCTCGTCGATGTTGCCCTTCTCGTCCCACATGGCCATGTCCTTCACATACTGGGCATGCTCGCGCGGGTTTGCCTCGGGATCGGGCTCCACCAGCTCGTCGCGGCGATCCTTTTCCAAGAAGGCCTTGTCGTGGCTCCACGTCTTGTACTCGGGCGTGTTGTGGTTGACGGCGTCGCAGGCCAGCGCCAGGTCGGGCACGCCGTACATGTAGCCGTGGTCGGTAATGGCCACGGCGGGCATGCCAAGCTCAACGGCACGATTGACCATATCCTGGATACGGGTTGCGCCGTCGAGCATGGAGAAAACAGTGTGATTGTGCAGATGGACAAATGCCATGTGATGAGCTCCGATGCGGGTTCGTGTTCTTACTGAACGATTTTACCCCACGGCACGGACAGCACCCGAACCTAGCCAAACCCACACGGGTAGTCAATTTGGGACCTTCAAAAAGGGGAATGAGGGCATCCAGATATATCGAGTATTACTGGAACCCCGGCGATGCGCGGAATGATTTGTGACGAATAGTCATGTCCATCAAGAAGGCTCGACGCTTCGGATAGCTCGTCAATCGATATATCAATTCTTGGAGACCTGTATTCCAACCATTTTTAATGAAACAACGGCGGTAATTGCTATCGCGATTGCACCAATAATACCGAGCGCTATCTGAATGGGATATAACCCCAACACATGTCCAAATATGGAGAAAAACACTGCAGAAAAGAGAGCCCTTACCAGAGACGCGACGGAAAGGATCGTCGCGCGGAGATCGTCCGCTATAGCGTCTTGGATTAAGTTTTCCGAAGTGATGTACACCACTTCTGGGAGAAAACAAAGCACCATGCTAAGGCCAAACAAACACAGCGGATTTGAAGCGAACCACGGAAAAATCATGAAAAGGCCAGCCTCGATTAGCATCGAGCCGAGCATGGTATTTCTTTTCCCGAAACGCAATGAGAAGAAATCTGCTGCAATGTAGGCCGTCGCATTTACTGCATAGGATGCACCGAAAAAGATTCCTATTATGGAGACGGGAGCATCAAATGCGTCGAATACCAACTGATTCAAGTTGTAATAACTCCCATAGAATCCATCGAGCATGCTTGTGCCGATTAGAAGAAGCAACACCGCAAAAGCGGATTCTCCAATGCACCAGGTTTCGCGTCTGAAGATCTTGGCTACGTCAAACCTTCCCTTTTCAGAGCTTTCAGAACGGGTCGCTTCCGTCCTCTCAATGGGATACAGAAGGAAAAGCTGCAGGAGATAGAAAACGGAGACACATACGTAGAGGGCGCTCCAAGATACTTGGGCAATGAAAGATCCGAGCACAATTGCCATTCCCGTAGCGATTGATTGTGCGGCAAGCAGCCGAGCATTGATGGTGAGGAAGCGCTCTCCTTGACCGGCATTCCGGGCAATTTCATATAAAAGTGCTTGTTCGGATCCCGATTGAAGGGAGTAGGCGAGTGCCTCAACAAGGGAAAGCACGACAAGAAAGGGGCCTGAGAACAACAGCATGCCAGCCGTATGGAAGAAAAGCAGCAGCACGCCCACTTGAATCGAAAACTTCTTTCCAAAGAAATCGCCTATCAGCCCTGTTGGCAGCTCGAGGACGACCGTTGCAATGTTAAACAGGGCTTGATAAAGCGCGATTTCCGTGACAGGCATTCCTTTCTCCGCAAGGAAAAGTAGAAACACTCCCCGATTTAAAACAAATCCCGCGAGAACGAAAAAGGCGGAATAGATGTGCAGTTGCGTAGCGGCATTCTTATTCATTTGGCACTTCCATCAACTACTTTTGTCGGGCCGCTCGCTACTGACTCGAAGCCTGAAGTGTTCACAGTTGATGTGAAGAGCGGTAAAGCTTTTGCACAGGGTATCAATGGAATACATCCGAAGCGTTTTCGGCAGTATCATCGGCGAAGGCGGGATTAGCCTTTACGCGGCGCTCACCCTCGATGTATTTGACGATTTGATCAATCGTCTGGTTGGCGTGGCTCTTGAGCTTGCGCTCGTAGAAGAAGAGGCCGAGCTTGCCGCGCATGCCAGACGTGTTGCCACCCGCACCCTGAAAATCCTCGGTATAGGTGAGCTCGCAAGCACCATCGCCAGCAGGTGCAGTCTCATAGCGCATGGTATTGATGCCCGCCGCATACTGAAAACGGACCTCATAGAGGCACGGGTAGTCAAAGTGCTTGATCTTAACCTTGATCGCCGTGCCCTTGGTCTTGCCTTTTGCGGACTGGGCGCGCTTCTCGTACTTATAGCCGTTGAGCTTATTGCGGCTAGGACGTTTGCCCGTGACGTTCTCGATATCCTGCATGATGGACCCCGCCAGAGCGTCAAAAAGCTCCTCCGGCGTCACCTTAAGCGTTTTGGTGAGCTGCATGATGGCCCCTTATTCGTTTGAACCGTTCGGGCCATTGTACCGCCCCAAGCTCTCCCATGCGTTGCGGTGCCATTTGGACGATTGAGGGCCTTACGGCCGCAAAACCAACCAAATAGCACCATAAAGCCTGAGGTGGCTAGAGGCTGTAGGTGACTACTTGAGGCTCGCAGGGGTTGGCGGGGTCGACTTGCTCCACGCGGACGAACTTGACGGTCACGGCCTCAAAGCCCGCCTTGTGCAACACATCGGAGTAGACGCGCGCCTGCAGGGCGTGCTTCTCCTGCAGCTGTTCCGGCGTCTCGTCCGGTGTGCCGCCCGTCTTGTAGTCGATGACCAGCGCGCGCAACGGATCGGCCGGGTTCATCGCCAAAGCGTCGATGGCGCCTTCGGCATATGCACCGTAGCGAGCGATGTCCTCGTCCTCGCAGCCCAGCGAAAAGAACGGCACCTCGGCACGGATACACGGCCACGCAAGCAGCTCGGCACGAACAGCCGACTTGAGCCAACGGTCCAGGGCAACGTCGAAGCGTTCGCGCTGCTCCGGCGTCAGGCACCACAGGCGCGCCAGCGCATCGGCACGCTCAGCGGGCAGCGCATCGGCACCCATCTCGATGAGCCACTGGCAGGCAGCGTGGAACGCCGAGCCCAGCGCCATGGGATTGCCGGCGGGCTCAACGGCGGCCACTTCTGCATCCGTCATCTCGGAACCATCCGACTCCGCATCATCGCCGGCCTCGTCCATGGGCACGTGTGCCTCGGCGGCACGGTCCTCGGACTCGGCATGCAGCGCCGCGGCAATTGACGAGTAGCTGTACGAATCGCGCGCCGGATACGGGCAGGTGCCCATGCGCACGCCCACCGCCTGGGGATACACGAGCTCAAACGCATCGGGCTCGGGGTCGGCAGGACCGGGAACGGCGGCGCGGGCATCCGCACCGGCACCCTCCGGCTCCGCATCGCCGCGGACAAGCCTGCCTTCGGCATCAAGCGAAGCATTGGCCTCAAACGACTGCTCGCCAAAAGCAAAGTCAGCCAGCGAGATGAGCTCGTAGTCGCCCGGCTGGGAGTTGTCGAACACCAAACGGTCGGCATCGAGCTGCGGCATGTCCAGGCCGTCCGTCGGCAGAATACGACGCAGCACGTCGTAGGTCAGATCGGTCTCGACATCGAAGGTCGGCGCGCACAGCTTGCCGCGGCTCACGCCGGCATCCATCGCCAGAATGACCAGCTCGCGCGCTCGCGTCATGGCGACATAAAGCAGACGAGCCCGCTCCTCGAGCGAAAGCTGCAGGTCGTCGTTGCGCAAGTGAGCAAATGCCTCGGCGGGAGAACCCGTCGCGCAGACATCCTCCATGAGCTCTGGCGGCAGCCACAGCGACGTGCCCTTGCCCTTAAACGCGTGCTCAAACTGCTTTTTGACGTCATCGCCCTTTACGAACGTGCCGTCCGCGAGTTTAACGCCGTCGAAGCGTGCAGGCAGTGCCACGACCTGCGCTCCGCCCTCGACGCGACCCATCTGTGCCGCACCGGACGATTTGCGCACGCCAAAGCACTCCGCAACCGCCACGACCGGATACTCCAGGCCCTTGGACGCATGCACGGTCATGATGCGTACCGCGCCGTCACCCTCCTCGTTGAGCGCGCCCGGGGCTTCCTTGCCCGCCAGGAAGCGGTCAAAGGCCAGCGCAATGGAGCGCGGCGAGTTACCGAACTCGGCCTCGGCCTCAACCACAGCATCGAGCGCCTTGAGCACGTTGGCGGCAATGGCCTTGCCCTCGGGACCACGCTGTGCCAGACGCACAAACCAGCCCGAAGCGTTGACCACGTCGCGCGCGATCGCCGCGAACGAATCGCGGCCCACACGACGAAGCGCATAGCATAGCACCTCGCGGGCGCGCGTCACGAGCGGCAGGCTCTGCAAGCCCGGCACATCGGAATCGCTCATGATGCCCGCGTCGATGTTGCGGCGCGAGGTCTCCCCCGTCTGGTCGTCCAGCTTGGTCGCCAGCGCCAGGAACTCCTGGGCGCCGAGCGCAAACATCGGCGAGGCCAGCAGCGGCATAAGGCCCTGCGCCGTATCGGCCGGATTGGCGAGCGCGCAGACTAGGGCGCGCACCGTCTGCACCTCGGCTGCCTGGGCAAAGACCGAGCCACCCGCGATCACGCAGTCGAGTCCTTGGTCGCGGAAAGCCTGGGCGTAGACGTCGGCGTTGGTCATGCGGCCCAGCAGCAGCACCATGCCGCCCTGGGGCTGACCGGCATCGGCAAGCGCGCGGAACCGCTCTGCGATCGCGCGGGCCTTGGCCTGTGTGCGCTCCTGCGTACTGCCGCCGGCAACAAAGAGGGCCTGACGACGCGAGGCGTCTGCCACCAGCGTGTCCTTGCGGCCGTCGCTCGCCTCAAGATCCAAAAAGCCCTGCATCAGGCCGCCGTCGTCGCCGTCGAAGACGCGAGCCACATAGCGTAGCACCTCGTCGTGGCTGCGGAAGTTGCGCACGAGCTTAACGAGCTCGCCAGCAGGGGCGTCGGCCGCGGCAGTCGCCTCGGGCGCGGCAGACGAGCCCACCTTGCGCTCCTGGCGACGGAACACCTCGACCTCCGCCCCGCGGAAGCGGTAGATCGACTGCTGTGCATCGCCTACGGTACACAACGCGCGCTCCCCCGCACCCGTCAGGTAACGGATCAGGTCGACCTGCATCTGATCGGTATCCTGGAACTCATCGATCATGACCATCTTAAAGCGACCCTCGTATGCCGCTCGGATGGCCGGGTAATCGCGCAGGGCCTCGTAGGCCATGCGCAGCAGATCGTTGTTGTCGAGGGCAGACTGGCCGGCCTTGAGCGCGCGGTACTCAGCCTCTACAGCACGGGCAAGCCCCACCAGTGCCTCGAGCGCGGGACCGCCGCAGGCCAGCACGATATTGATAAACGCATCGGCGGCCTCTGCCTTGAGTAGCTCCACCTGCTCCTTAGGGAATGCCTTGCTCGCGCGCGGCATGGTGCACGACATCATGAGTCGCGCCGCATCGGCCATGGTCTTGCCGCTCGCCTCGAACGCGTCGATGGCATCGAGCGCCGTCTGCGCTTTTTCGGTCGCGGCCTTGCTTGCGCCCAACGCCGATCGATAGGCATCGGCAAGGGCCGAGGTGTCGGCCTGGCCGCGCGCCACGCGCACGTCGTCCATACCGCCCGGCAGCTGGCTCGAGAGCTCCAGCAGGTCGCGCACCAGACCCTTGATGGTCGTGCCGGCGCCAAAGGGACCGCCCTCGCCCGCCATGGGATACCAGGCGTAGAGGGCCTTGAGCGATGCCGCGAGCTCGGGGGCGGCATCGGGCGCCGTCGCGCGGGCCAGCACATGCTCAACAGCCTGATCCATAAGCTCATCGGTATCGGTAAGTACCGTGAACTCGGGATCGATGCCCAGCTCCAACGCATGCGCGCGCAGGATGCGCGAACACATACCGTGAATGGTCGAGATCCAAGCGTCGTCGACGGTCAGGGCCTCCTCGTCCATACCCTCTTCGATAAGCGCGCGACGCACGCGGTCGCGAATCTCGGCCGCGGCATCTTTGGTAAAGGTAATGGCGAGCACCTGATCCAGATGCTCGACAAACGGACCGGATTCGGGCGAGAGCGCGTAGACGATGCGGCGCGTGAGGGTAAAGGTCTTGCCCGAACCGGCGCCCGCCGAGACAAACAGCGGACGGTCGAGCGTTTTGACGACTTGCAGCTGTTGCGGCATCAAAGTCGAAAGATCCATGGTCTACACGTCCCTCCTTACAAACGTTCCTTCGTGGTTATACGAGCAGCGCGCATGCGCGGCCTGAGCCGACGTCGGGTCGACGGCGGCAACATCGCCTGCCTCGAGTTCGTGCAGGCGCTCGGCGATGCCGGCCTCCACGCGATCGAGCAGGGCGTCGAAGTCCATGCTGCCACCCTCGCCGGGAAAGCCCTTCTTAAGCCCCGGGATGCGGCCGTCACCACGCTCCTCCTCGAGCAGCTCGGCACTCGCGGCGCCGCGCAGCGCCGGTTTGCCGCCCTTGGTCGAAAAATAGAGCGCCGCACGGGCATCCAGATCCAGCGCCCGGCGCATGGCCTGCGCATAGATAAGCGTCTGGGTATGGGGCGGCAGCCACCGCGGGTCGTCGATGGCGGCCTCGCCCGATTCCTCGTCGCGCACCGTGGGGTCGGCGAGTTTAAACTCCTCAACGCCCGTGCGATGCTTGTAGTCGATTACCACGGCGCGATTCTCGGCATCCACATCCACGCGGTCGATGCGCCCGCCGAGCGGCCAACCGGCATACTCGACCTGGAGCTCGTTGAACGCAAACTCCAGGTAGCGCGGAGCAAAGGGGGTGAGCGCCTCGGACTCGTAGGCAAGCACGCCCTCCAGCTGCGGCAAGATCTCAGCCACCTGGCGCTCCTCCACTGGAGAGAGCGGCACCAGCGGGCCCTCGGTACCGCGCTTGCCCGCATGCTCGGCCAGGGTCTCGGCAAAGACCTCGCGCAACAGCCCCTGCGCGCGCGGCAGATTCATGGGCGTCACGCGCTCCATGCCCTCCTGCGGAAGACGTGCATGCAAGTGCTCCAGCACGTCATGGACAAAGTTGCCCTTCTCCATGTTGCCAAAGCCCGCATCGATGGACTGAGGTTTGACGCGATACGAGACGAACCAGCACAGCGGGCAGGTGGAATAGGCCTCGATCTGCGAGGCGGACGTCAGGCGCGGCACGAGCGGCGCGCCCTCGCCCTCGCCATCGCGACGGCGCAGGACCAAATACGGCACGGCCTCGGCACTCAGATGCTGAGGGGCTTCACAGGTCACGCGCTCGCGCTTGAGACCTTCGCCTGCCGCGGGATCGAAGTCCCTTACGATATCGCCCTCACCCACGCACTTCGCCTTGTCGGCGTCAGCGGCCTTAGCGTCACCAGTGGCCTTAGCATCGTCAGCGGCCTTAGCATCGTCAGCGGCCCTAGCATCGTCAGCGGCCTTGTCGGCGTCAGCGGCCTCGGCATGCGCCCGCAACTCGGTCCACACGGCCGCCGGATAGCACTCGCGCGCCTGACGATCGTGGGTCACACGGGCGAGCGTAACCGGACCACGCGACGCTTGTATCGCGCGGCCAAAGCGTGCGCGCAGCAAGGCCGCAGGCTCAAGCGTCACGCCCTCGCGACCAAGGCTCGCCGTCAGCGTGGTCAGCGGCCCCTCTTCGTGTGAGAGCGGATAGCTGTCCAGATCGACATCGGCAAACAGCACGGCATCGTAGCTGCCGGGGCGCAGAGCCGCCGCATCGGCAAGCGAAGCAAAGCGAACCTGGGCGCGTGGCGCACGGTCAACCTCGTAGGTCTCGTAATCGTAGGCGGTGCTACGCTTGTCCACCTTGGTGCGAATGCCATCGAGCACGGGCACGGTCGCGGCCTGCGACACGTCGAGCGCACGGGCGCCATTCATAAGGATGTCGATGACGTGGCGCAGCAGGGCCACCTCCGCCTGGCGACGGGCCTGACCGTCGAGACCGCCAAGTGCGCGATCGGGCAACGCCTCGGCGACGGCGAGCATTGCCTTGAGCGCCGTCACGGGCTTGTCGCGCCACAGCGCCTGGAACACGTCCGAGACCACGCATGGCACGTTCTTAAACCAGTTCTCGTCGCTCGCCGCCTTGCGGGCGCCCCTCACCTGGCCTTGGACGCTCTGAAGCAGGCTCTTAACGCCCGCGGTAGTCTTGCTGCGCGAAAGACGCATATTCTTATCGAAGGTACGGGCATTGACGGCATCGGCGCCCGAAAGCGGACTGTAGATCCAGTCGGTAAGCTCCGGCGCGGGCCACCACTCGGTCTTTGACGCCGCACCCTCATCGGCGGCCTTCATGCGCTCGATCAGGCCGGCAAGCGCCGCAAACTGCCTGCCCGCAATGGATTGGGAAAACGCCGTGAACTCAGTCGTCTCGGCCGCAATGTGACGCGCCGCCAAACGGGCAGCGAGTTCGCCGAACAGCTGGGGTGCCCGGGCGGACACCACGAGCACGCGAGCAGGAGTACCGTCGGCGCCGTCCGTCTTGGAGTCCTCGTGTGCACGCACAAGGTTCTCAATCGCATCCGCGTAGGCACGAGCACGGGCATGGGGGCCAGCGACCTCAATAAAGGCAGGCTGAGCGGCGGTCCCGCAAGCGGCATCAGACGCGACGGCGTCCACCCCCAGCGGTGCAACCTCAAACAGCACGCCGCGGGCATCAAGGGCCGTGGCCAGCTCCTCACGCATCGCCGCTTGCTCGCGGGCGAGCAGCACGACAACCTCTCCCCCGTTGTTTGCCACGGCGGACAGCAGCTCGAGCAGGCTATACGTAAATGACGTGACGCCGCGCACGCAAACGGCGCGGGCGAACCCCGGCAGGTTGTCGGCCAAAGCGCCGGCCATAATGTCAGCCGCCTCGCAGGGCTCGACCATATCTCGACGGTCCAAACCGCGCGCATAGGCGCACAAAAGTTCAAACACGCGAGCCTCGGCGTCGCTTTTGGGCTTGGGCTTGCAAACGTTGTCGCAGCAACGCTCGGCACCTGTCCCTGCCACACCCGGCAGCACATCGCGAGCCATACGCGCGAGCATACGCACCGTGCCCTGGCTGCGCGAAAGCGGCTGCAGGTCGGCGTCGTCGAGACGCGCTACCATGTCCGAAAACAGCATCTGGCGCTGCAGGTTGTCGACGAAACCGCGCCCGTCGCCCAAAAGCTCCCAAAGCGAGCGAAGCCACGATGTAGGCGTCTTGTAGTCAATACCCAGCGAAACGCCGGCTTCCGCCGCATCATGACGGCACAGGTCGAGCTCGGCAAACGTTGGCGCCAGCAGCACGGCACGCCCGTGGCGGGCAATAAGGTCGGCAAGCAGCGCCGCCTCGGCATCGCTCAAATCCGCGCCGGCGTTGGTGGTATAGATTCGAACAGGCATGGTCCTCCACTCAAACCGTTCGCAATAATCAATGTTTCCATCCTACCCGCCCGCGCGGACAGATTTGCCCCACGCCAACAGATTTGACCCCTTGGAGACGGAGGAAAATGGATCACCGAGGAGGTCAGTCTAACCCAGTGATCCGTTTTCCTCCGTCCCCAAAGGATCAAAAAACCGCCCCCGAAGGGACGGTTCTGCGCAATTCGTTTGTTGCCGCTGGCCTACTCGCCATCCTCCAGCTTAATGAGGATTTTGCGGTAGCCACCGTACTCGCCATTGAGCGCCTTGGACACACGGCTCACCGTGGTGGACGAAGCGCCGGTGCGGGCCTGAACCTCAACATAAGGCTCGCCCTCATCCAGATAACGCGCAACCTGCAGACGTTGCGAAAGATCGCAGATCTCGCGCGGCGTGCAGATATCGGTCAAAAACGCTTGGATATCCTTCTCGTCATCCAAAAGACTAAATGCGTGGACCAGCTGCTTGACATCAGGCTTGTCAAACATGTTCTCGATATTCATCGATCACCGCCAAACCCGCCATAAGGCATCGAAGTTGATACTGACATCGGGCATCGTTCGCCCGTTCTATGCAATAGGGCAACGCCTGTGGCTTTTGCCCGTAGCAGTGTAGCACACCACCAAACTAAAGCGACAAGACTCTCTGCCAGCGGCGCGTTTTTCAGGACGAACGCCGTTTTGAAACCGAATGCGCACGCAAGCTCCACGAATATCTGAGACAATGGGCGTCCAAACAGAGCCGTGCCCCGCGCCCATCCAAGTTGCAAAGGCATGTGCCCCTCACGCTCCCTCACCACGCCATGCGCAAGAAAGGATTCACACCATGCGCTTTATGCTTAACTGGCTCTTTACTTCGATCGCCATCGCGATCGCCACGTTCCTCGTCCCCGGCATCCAACCCTTCGGTTTTGCCGAGGCCTGGGTCTGTTTCGCCTTCGTGGGACTGTTCCTGAACATCGTCGATTCGCTCGTCAAGCCGTTCCTGACGGTTATCTCGCTGCCGCTCACGATCATTACGCTGGGTATTTTTCAGCTCGTGGTCAACAGCTTTATGCTCGAGCTGGCCAGCTATCTGTCGGTCAATCTGCTGGGCGCGGGTATCTCCATCGCCAGCTTTGGATCGGCCTTTATGGGCAGCATCCTGGTGTCCATCATGCGCAGCATCCTCGACAGCATCGCCGAGGGCTGAAACGGCCATTCCGGCCGCGCCCGTCTCAACAGCCCAAAACGAAGGCCGCCCATCGCAAAAATGGGCGGCCTTTTTATTTGCCAAGTCTCAAAGGGCGAGAGAACCTGCCATTTCCACCCCGTCCCCAAATGGCAGGTGTGGGTTAGATGACGTAGTCGTAGCCTTCGTTGGGAGCGACAAGTTGATCGAGCGTCACACCGTCGAGGTAGTCGTTGATAAGCCTGTCCAGGTTCTTCCACACGTCGAGCGTGGGGCACTCGTCAGAGCGCGAACAACCCTTGCAGTCGCCATCCAGGCAGGCGACCGGCGCCAGGCTGCCCTCGGTCAGGCGCAAGATCTCGCCCACCGTGTACTGCTCGGGCGGGCGCGTGAGCACATAGCCGCCGCCCTTGCCGCGCATGCCCGAGAGCATATTGGCGCGCACGAGCGTCGCCAGAATATTCTCGAGGTACTTCTCAGAAATCCCCTGGCGCGCCGCGATCTCTTTGAGCGGGATGCGACCGGCCGCCTGATGCTCGGCCAGGTCGACCATAACGCGCAGGGCATATCTGCCCTTTGTGGAAACCAACATATATAGCTGCCTTTCGGTCTTTTAATTCGTAGAAATTCTAGCCGAAAAACTGGTTTTGAAAAAACCTATTCCCGTCAAGATGGTTCATCAACTCGTAATAAATACTATTTTCCTATTGCATTACTAGGCTTTACTATCTACTATGCTTGCCAACAGCAAAACGAACAACCCATAAGGTTTGTGGGTTTCGTTGCTACACACACCGTAAAACCACACGGTATCCAGTCATTTGAACACTTTGGAGGTTCACCATGAGCAAGGTTTACACATCCATCGATCAGCTTATCGGCCACACTCCGCTTCTGGAGCTCACTCACTTTGAGGCCGACGAGGACCTCAAGGCCCGTGTGCTCGTCAAATTGGAATACTTCAACCCCGCCGGGTCCGTCAAAGACCGCGTCGCCAAGAACATGATTGACGAGGCCGAGAAGGCCGGCAAGCTCGTGCGCGGTGGCGACTACACCATCATCGAGCCCACGAGCGGCAACACCGGCGTCGGCATCGCCTCGGTGGCGGCGGCCCGCGGCTACAAGGTGATCATCACTATGCCCGAGACCATGTCCGTCGAGCGCCGCAAGCTCATGCAGGCATACGGCGCACAGCTCGTGCTCACCGACGGCTCCAAAGGCATGAAGGGCGCCATCGCCAAGGCCGAGGAGCTGCAGAAGGAGACCCCCAACAGCATCATCGCCGGCCAGTTTGTGAACCCCGCCAACCCCGCCATCCACAAGGCCACGACCGGCCCCGAGATCTGGGACGACACCGACGGCAAGGTCGACATCTTCGTAGCCGGCGTTGGCACCGGCGGCACCGTGACCGGCGTGGGCGAGTTCCTCAAGGAGCAAAACCCCGAGATTCAGGTCGTCGCCGTCGAGCCCGCCACCTCCCCGGTGCTCTCTAAGGGCCAGGCCGGCCCGCACAAGATCCAGGGTATCGGCGCCGGCTTTGTGCCCGACGTCCTCGATACCCAGGTCTATGACGAGATCATCCCCGTCGAGAACGACGACGCCTTTGCCACCGGCCGCGCCGTGGGCCACAAGGAGGGCGTGCTCGTGGGCATTTCGTCCGGCGCCGCCGTGTGGGCCGCGCTGCAGCTGGCCAAGCGCCCCGAGAACGAGGGCAAGACCATCGTGGCGCTGCTCGCCGACACCGGTGAGCGTTACCTGTCCACGGCGCTCTTCCAGGACTAGAGCTCTCGTTCTTAGAACGAGTCCAAGGCACGCCGGTCTGCCCTCTCTTCTGGCTGCCTGAGCCCATCCCAACAGGGTGTCCCACAGGACGCCCGAACTTGCTACAATGTCTGCGGCGCGGAACCAGCCTCCCGCGCCGCTTTTCTTTTTTGGCCGCATGCCACCAAGGAGAACCTCCCCATGCACAACAAGCGCGTGCTCGTCGCCATGAGCGGCGGCGTCGATTCCAGCGTGACCGCGTATCTGCTCAAAAGCCAGGGCTACGAATGTGTCGGCGCCACCATGCGCCTCACCTGCCCCGCACCCGACCCCGCCACGGGCATGAGTAAGGTCGACCGCGACATCGCCGACGCAGAGGCCGTCGCCGAGCGCATAGGCATTCCCCACCATGTGCTCGACTTGCAGCAAACCTTCGACCGTAACGTGATCGAGCGCTTTGTGAACGCCTACCAGGAGGGGCTGACGCCCAATCCGTGCATTATCTGCAACCGCCACATTAAGTTTGGCGCGTTGCTGGATGCGGCGCTGGATATGGGCTGCGACTACATCGCCACAGGCCACTATGCCAAAACGAGCCAGGCGCCCGACGGCACCTGGCAGCTGCATCGCGGCGAGGACCCCAAAAAGGACCAGAGTTACTTTTTGTATTCGCTTACGCAGGAGCGTCTGGCGCGCACGATTTTTCCGCTGGCGGGTCTGGACAAAGAGCGCGACGTGCGCCGGATTGCCGCCGAGCAGGGCTTCATCAACGCCAAGAAGGCCGAAAGCGAGGATATCTGCTTTATTCCAGACGGTAACTACGCGGGCTATATCGAGCGCCGCTGCGGACATCCCGCTGCACCGGGCGACATTGTGTGGCGCGACGGCAGCGTGGTCGGGCGCCACAACGGCGCGCTGCGCTACACCATCGGCCAGCGCAAAGGCCTGGGCGTCGCGATGGCGCATCCCGTGTATGTGACGGGCGTCGACGCCGCTAACAACACCGTGCATCTGGGCGAGGCCGAGGACCTGACGGCCACGGCGCTCACGGCCAACGACTGGATTTGGAGCGCCCCTGCCGACCACATGGAAGCCGAGCTGGATGCCGGCGGCATCCGCGTGGGCGCCAAGTACCGCTACCGACAGAAAGACCAGGCAGCGACCCTTACGCGCGGCGAAGACGGGCAAATGTTGCTGACCTTTGACGAGCCTCAGCGCGCCATCGCCCCCGGCCAGGCTGTCGTTATATACCGCGGCGACATCGTCCTGGGCGGCGGCACCGTGACCGGCGCACTTAAGTAGCCGCGGGTTTATCGCTGCACGTGTCGAAGTACCTCAACAGCGGCACCAACCTCGATTACGCGACGCTCGAGGCCGCGGCGGATGGCCTCGAGTCGACCCTCCGCCGTGGCCCATTTGCTCTGCGAAAGAATCTCGATCGCCTCATCAACAAATCCGTTGAGCCGCGATGAATCGAACCAATCGAGCGAGTCCGCAAGCGCCAGCTGAACGGAAGGGTCGGGCCCAAACGGCTTAGCGGAAAACCCAAACTCCCCAGCTGCGAGCACGACAGTTGGCACGTTATACCACAGACAGTTGCCGCTATCGAACAGCGGAGCAGGTTTTATCTCCAGGGTATCGACATTGCGGATGATGCCGAAGTTTCGCCAATGGCGGTCGCTGTTGGCCAAAAGGGCATCGCAGACAATCATCTGCGACATAGACCTTCTCACAGCGGCCTCATCGGCACCATGCTTGCCGAGGTAGCAACAGTACCGGTCGTACGTCGAGTTTCCCCGCTGACTACCAAGTACGCCCTTAACGTAAACAGCCGGAACGTATTCCTCGCGGCCGTCAAGAAAGTCGTCGCACAGACACACAGGGCCATCGAATATGCGCTCAACCGTGTAAGGAACAAACTCCCCCTTGGAAAGCAAGCGACGATGTAGAGCCGTTGCAACCGCCTCGTTAAAGGGACGCTGATCGTCCATCCCGCACCCTTTAGCCAAAACGCGAATGCCGTTTCGGATCATCCACGATTTAGGGAGCTCGCCCTCGGACGTGTTATCCGGATTTTTTAGACCGATGCCTTCCAGCCAACCCGAACGCTCTTCGGGCGCCGATCGCTCAAATTCGTTCTCAAAGTAATTGATGCTTTGCCATTTGAGTTCGGCGCAATCGGCCGGCCGCAGCCAATAACAATCCGAAAGTGATAAGCCCAGGCACCGAACCGGAACCTCGATGCCGCTGGCAATTCCCAGTTCACGATAGCGCGAGACAAGTCCAGGGCGGACGTCAGGCACCGACCGATGGCTCCACCACACGTTGAGCTCCCGTTTATTCACCGTAGGAGAAGAGCTCGAGCATGTGCCAAACGGCATTCGTTGCGCATCGAGGACCTCGGCGATTTCGAAGGGAAACTCGCGCGTCGGGTCAAACGAAACACGCGCAACCTCGTAATCAGCGGACATCAGCGTAAACTTGCGCCCCACATCGGCCGCAGGACGGCGTCCACGTTTGCGAACCTTTTGATAGGCGATCGCGGAATTATACTCAACCATCTTCCGTCCACCCACAGTATTGCATGCGAGCGTTCCGGATGCGGCAAGTTGCGATATGCGGGCTTTCGTAACGCCCAACAGGCGGGCGGCATCACCCATAGATAAGTACTCAGATGTATTCATATGCCGCATCACCTCGTTAAGTAATTTACGCGTTTAGTTAACATATTACATACATCATAATACTAAACGACCTAAGGCGAAAAAAGGCCCGAGAAATCGGGCCTTAGCGATTGGTCAGCCGAGTCGCAAACTACTTCCCTAGCGCTGGACGTAGGCGCGAACGAGCTCGTAGGTGTTGCGCACACCGTCGATGTGGCTGCGCTCGTAGTTGTGGCTCGCATACACGCCTGGGCCGATCAGGCCATGGCGAATGTCATAGCCGGCCGAAAGCGTGGCCTCGACGTCCGAGCCGTAATGCGGGTACACATCGATGGCGTAATCGAGTTCAAGCTCGCGCGCGATGTTGGACAGCGTGGTCACCAGGTCGTAGTTGTACGGACCGCCCGAATCCTTGGCGCAAATCGACACCATGCGCTCGGTGCAGCCCAGGTCGTCGCCCACGCAGCCCATGTCCACGCTGATCATCTCGCGCGTGTCGGCCGGCACGAAGGCACCGCCGTGGCCGACCTCCTCGTACACGGTAAAGAGCAGCGACACCTTGCGCGAAAGGGTCACCTCGCCGCCAGCAACGGCGCGAGCCAGACCCAGCAGAATCGACGCGGACAGCTTGTCGTCAAGGAAGCGGCTCTTGATGTAGCCGCTCTCCGTCACCGTGGTGCGCGGATCCATAGCGATGATGTCTCCGGTCTGAATGCCCAGCTCGAGCACGTCGTCCTTGCTGTCGACGTTCTCGTCGAGCAGGATTTCCATGTTCTTCTCGATGGTCTTGACCGGCTCATCGGCCACATGCGCCGAAGGCTCGGTATTGAGAACCACACCCGTGTAGACATTGCCATCGCGCGTGTAAACGGCGCAGTTCTCGCCATCGGCCGTAGACCACTGATGCCCGCCAAGCGTCGTGGGACGCAGGCGACCATTGTCCTTGATGGAGCGCACCATGGCGCCCAGGGTATCGACATGGCTCGCCAACACGAGCGGCTCACCCTCACCACCAAGCTCAACAAGCACATTGCCCTTGTTAGAACGCTCGGGCCCAAAGCCCATATCGCGCAACGTTTCCATCAGATAATCAGTCGCCGCACGGGTATAGCCCGTAGGCGAGGCAATAGAAGTCAGCGTCTTAAGCTGGTCAGTAATAAAACCAAGCGTAGAATCCATTTGGGACACCATCCACAACTCCAAAGTCAACATCCCGTAATCAGTAAAAGCCCCAACAACGATACCATCACGCACAAATATTTACCCAGCGAGATGACCCATCGAGCTCTTCCGAACAGCGCCCGCCACGACAACGAGCCGGCGGGCCCCGCCCGTTAGCCCCAGAATCTTTCCGCAGGACAGAAGGAGGCCCCGCCGCACGTAGTGCGCAGCGGGGCCTCCGACATGTCCGAAGACGATTCTGGGGCTAACGGGCGGGGCCCGCCGAACCAGGTTAAGCAGCCGGGCAGATCTTCTTGAAGAGCTCGATGACGTCGTCGAGCGTCGCCTCGCGCGGGTTGCCCGGGAAGCAGGCGTCAGCCATGGCGTCCTTGGCCAGGACCTCGATCTCGTCGGCCTTCATGGCCTCGCAGACATGCGGGATGTTCACGTCGGCGGAGAGCTGCTTGACGGCGGCGATGGCAGCGTCGGCAGCCTCGTCGGTGCTCATGCCCGTGGTGTCAACACCCATGGCAACGGCAACCTTGGCTAGGCGCTCAGCGCAAACCGGCTTGTTGAACTCCATGGCGATCGGCAGCAGCATGGCGCAAGCGACGCCGTGCGGAGTGTCGTAGTGGGCAGACAGGGTGTGAGCCATGGCATGGTCGATGCCCAGGCCGACGTTGGAGAAGCCCATGCCGGCGACATACTGGCCAAGAGCCATACCCTCGCGGCCGGAGCCGGGCTGACCGGACTTGGCCTCGGCAACGGAGTCGCGCAGGTTCTCGCTGATCAGCTTAATGGCCTCAAAGTGGAACATGTCGGAGAGCTCCCAAGCACCCTTGGTGGTGTAGCCCTCGATGGCGTGGGTCAGAGCATCCATGCCGGTAGAAGCGGTAAGGCCAGCGGGCATGGAAGCCATCATGTCGGGGTCGACGACGGCGACCTCGGGGGCGTCGTTGGTGTCGACGCACACGAACTTGCGGACCTTCTCGGGGTCGGTGATGACGTAGTTGATGGTCACCTCGGCAGCAGTACCGGCGGTCGTCGGCACGGCGATGGTGAACACGGCGTGGTTCTTAGTGGGAGCAACGCCCTCGAGGCTGCGGACATCGGCGAACTCGGGGTTGTTGATGATGATGCCGATGGCCTTAGCGGTGTCCATGGAGGAGCCGCCACCGATGGTCACGATAGCGTCAGCTTCGGCGGCCTTGAAGGCCTCGACGCCGTCCTTGACGTTCTGGATGGTGGGGTTGGGCTTAATCTCGGAGTAGAGGCTCCAAGCGATGCCGGCGGCGTCGAGCTCGTCGGTCACCTTGGCGGTAACGCCAAACTTGACCAGGTCGGGATCGGAGCAGACGAAGATCTTCTTGTAGCCGCGACGCTGGAGCTCGCCGGGGATCTCCTTGATGGCGCCGGAACCATGATAAGAAATGGTGTTAAGAACGAAACGATTAGCCATTGATAGCCTCCCATCGTGTGCGGGGCACCCATTACGCCCCACGCTATGAGTCCCATCCTAACGCTTTTGAAACAAAAAACACGTGAGAACATCAAAAGTGTTAAAGCGTTTCAACATAATAATGGAGCCCTAGTCCTTCCCTCCCGACAGCAGCGAAGGCTAGATTATAGGAGCAATCGCCCAAAGAATACGACCAACTCAGCCTATAAATTGTTTCTGTTTTAGCAATATATGTTTGACAATACGTTTATAAAAGGATACTTTATAAAAAACATCTTAGTTCACTAAATAACATTAGTGAAATGAAAGAGGCGGTAGAGATGTTAGTTCTACCCATAAAGACCCTCTTGGGCCACTACATTTATGATGCCAATCGAAACGAGATACTTGCAGTAAGCAAAGATCTATTCAATTACATCTCAGAAGTCCAAGCAGGAAAAGTTTGCCACGCTTCCTATAAATCAGACCAAGAATTCCAGTTACTACAATCATGTGGCTACTGCTGCGATTCGCCATTGCAGGATATCGCTTATCCATCAATTGACCTTTTGAAAGTTAAGCTGGAAAGAAATATACGGATGCTAACCCTTCAGCTGACTCAATCTTGTAACTTCCGATGTGATTACTGTATCTATTCCGGAAACTCCTCATACAACAGAGCCCACAGTCATAACTCCATGTCCATTTCGACGGCAAAACATGCAATCGAATTCTTTAAGATGCACTCGATCGACAACTCAAACCCGGTCGTAGCATTTTATGGAGGAGAACCTCTCCTTCGATTTAATGAAATTAAGCTAATTACTCAATATGCAGAGCAGGTATTTGAAGGAAAACACATCTCATTTCGAATTACAACTAATTGCTCTCTTTTATCTGAAGAAATGGTTAAACTCTTCTTCGATTCTGGGCATGAATTCTATTTGTTAATCAGTCTTGACGGGCCGCAGCAAATCCATGATAAGTCTAGGCATTACGCTAATGGCAAGTCCTCATACCAAACAGTTATAGACAATGTTCATATGGTTTTAGACAGCCATCCTGAACGCAACAAATATGTTCATTTTAATGCCGTAGTCGACACGAACAACATCTATAAAACAGTCTCTTCCTTTATAAATGATAAAGATATCGAAGATTGCGATGTTCAATTCAACTACCTGGAACGCAACGGACGTATCGCCCCCTACAATGACGAGTTCTCAAGTCAGCTAAATTACGCCTTATTTAAAGCAAGAATTATGGATGAGCGCGAAATCGAAAAAGGAAACTGCAACGATAGGCTCGCTTCATATACGCTTGCAAACATCAACCAAAACATAAAGCGATTTGCACCTTCGAACATCCCAGCAAAAGCTATACCCGGTGGCCCATGCGAACCAGGGGTTACGCGTCTATTTGTGACAACAGCAGGAGCGCTTCTTCCTTGCGAAAGGGTCAGCGAAACAACGAAGGAAATGTATATCGGCACATTGGATTCAGGATTTGATTTAGGTCAAATTGAAAAGATAATCAATGTTTCAAAGCTGACCAGCGATTCATGTAAAAAATGTTGGGCATTTCAGCTGTGCACCCAATGCATAAAAAGCGCAGATTGCGAAGGAGTAATAAGCCCTGATTACAAGCGAACAGCATGCGACAATTCAAAACGAATTGCCTTTGACCGACTTAATCAGAAAATACTTCACTTTGAGCTTCATAGACATGAAGTGTCCATTGCAACAGCTCTAAAAAGGAACAAGCGATAAAAATCATGAAGACAATCGGACTTATATCTTTCACAAGAGCTGACTATCCTCTTCTGATTGGATTGCTAGGAAATGGCTACAATATCCGGGTATCAACGCCATGCGGCATTCTACCGGACGGCCTAGATGTCGCCAGCCTTGTTAATTGCAAAGAAATTGGCATAAGAAATCGAATTAACTATGTAACGACAATCGATGAATCAGACCTGGTTGTCGTTTTATCGACGAAAGAAAGCGCCGCAGGACTCGTAGAATTTAGTAAACACGCTGAAACCTACGCTCATTCTGTAAATAAGACGGTTGTCAGCCAGCTCGCCGCTGAACAAATCGAGTCTAGCAAAAGCGACATGCAGGAATTAGCCCTGATACCAAAAATTGTTGTCGGGAATCTATATACACCCGCCAATTCAACAATAACGTTCAGTAGCATCGTTAGCGAGATGAGAAAGCACCATCCCAATCTATGCGCGTTGAGCTTCAATCCTTTAAATGAAATCTGGGGCTGCAACACCCTTAGTTTTGATGGTGGCCAATCTGCCGTCATCAAAATGAATGAGCAGATCAACCTCATCATTGAGAATGATAAATCCGACCTAGCTCTATTAGAGACGCCCAATGTGCTTATGAAATACAACGACCACATTTTCGGAGATTACGGATTGGGGTCGATTGCTGCATGTCGAGCTTTCTGCCCTGACTTAGCCATTATCAATATCCCATACACGATAGCCGACTACGACATAATGCTAGGGCTCATGCCCGTAATTGAAACGCTTACGCAAGCAGAGAAAGTTCAATTTGAAATTACAAACGAAGTACTTGACGCCACAGAGGGGTTGGAGACGCATGAATTTCAAATAAGCTATTCATCTAGCGATAAAGCTATTCAAGCAGCAAGAGAACTTCGACTAAGAGGAATACCCAGTTTCTCAGCCAGCTTAGATCCAGAAGAATCATTACTATGCTGCAAGACAATCGAGGACGAGTTATTTGATTTCGATCTTGGGGTACTGAAATGACAGCATATTGTAAAGATGAAACCATCTACGCAGAAATTGAAAAAGCAATAAGCAATATTAGAGATTTGGATTTGACTCAATTTGATCAAGATCTAAGAAATCAACGATTGACCGATTCCCCATTCAGCTTGTCCTCATCGGATCTAGTTCGATTGCTAATTTTTCTTGAAAGCAGGTTTTCTGTTTACGTTGAGTACTCGTCGATTGAAAACATAGGGTTCAACAGTGTTGAGGAGGTGAAGAAGGTAATAGAACAGTCAGAAACAATCGAACAATGGGAGGCAAATCATGAGAAGTATTCGACCATTTAACATGCATGCAGTAAATAGCGTCATTCATTTTATTAGAAATTGCCCATGCGGTTATTGCAGCTGCATGTACTGCAACGTACTGCGTAATTCTCCGCACGAAGCAGAAGTCGGTTCCAATGCGATTGAGGCGATGACGCGTGGTGGCTACTGGTCCTAAATCGAGCAAGACAGCTACGAACGAATATCGAATCTCAATTGAAGGTAACCCTTATCCGCATGCTCTAGCTCTCACCAACCCAGTGGGAGACAACCTCAACATCAAAAGACATGGGTTCACGGGTCCACTAGGACAGCTATTGAGTCTTAAATACACCGTTTATGACGATACAAATGAAAAGCTCTTTACTGTCGTCGACGGTGGCTTTAGTAACATGCCCAGGGTTGCGCTCGTCATCGAACATAAGGAAGTTGCGGTGTTCGATTATGGCCTAAACAGACTTGAGATGAAGTGCATAACGAACATACCGAATTACTCAATAAAAGGCAACTTCCTTTTTGGAGATTACGATATATTCAGCCAACGGGAAGTGAGGGTATCTTCAGTTACCGTTCTTCAATGTGATAAACAATCGTGCTTTAGCATACAGGTTTTGGATAAAGCCGAATTAGCTGCCGCAATTGGCATACCCACAGCCATTGCCCTTCTTAGAGCTCGCATTGAAGAGCATCTCGAATAACTCGCAAATAGCAGTTGGTAGCAACGTTCAGGAGCTAGATAGTTTTTTCTGGCTCCTGAAACTGTATTACATAGTCTGCAAATTGTTCAAAACCATGTCCATGATCCGCAATGATGACGATTCGCTCTTTCATCTCCTGTGCAACCACCGCCTTCAAAAAGGATATCGAAGCATTATCTAAATTGTTGCAAGGCTCATCCAAAATAATAATAGAATAGCTGCTCAGAAAGGCCCTACAAAGTAATAGAGAAGCCAGTTCTCCGCCAGACAAATTGTGTCCCCTAGTTCCAATGATGGGATTGGCTTCAAATAATTTATCGAGGCTAAAACCCTTCAAAAGATAGATGAGTTTTTCAGAGTCAATATCTACAAGACCATAGTAAAGAGCCTTCCTGAAAGTTCCCCTCATTATCAAATGTCTTTGCGGCATAGTTGCGCAGGGTAGCTGGATTAAAGTCAAGCCATCGAAAATGACAGTAGACTCATTAACACACAGTCTGCCAGCAACTGGCGACAATAATCCATTCAATACTTCCAGAAATGAAGATTTGCCACATGCATTAGGGCCGCTTACTAAAACCAGACAAGGTGCCTGTATCGTGCAATCTGGAATTGTTATCCTCTCATTAGTTTCGCTCGACGAAAACGAGAGACTGATTCCTTTCCAACTAATTCGATCAGCGTGATCGAAGCATATCAAATTAGGTTTTCCAGCTTCCAAAAGACGACGTAATTCCAAGACACGGCGCAACGACCTAAACGACGGCTGAAGCTGAGCCCAACAATTCAGAACAAGAGGAAAAGGAGAATAGCATAGAAGCACAAGTTGATAACTCTGCACCGCAATCCCGACCGTCAGCCCGCGCTTTAACACAAGGAAAATAAGCAGCAGAACTGAAAGCAAGCCAGTAATGATGTTGCCAGCGTTAACTATTTCAGTTGCCAATCTCGCAAAGACACTCTCCTCAACTCGAGAGTTCCTGCAGGCTTTAAGCATCTTTTTATAGCGAAGTAATTCCAAGTTAATTGAACGAGAAATTCGAATGTAAAGTCGACAATTTATTAGTTGGGCTAAATAAGCAGAACCCCTCGCCTGGGCCTCCAATGCCTTTTCGCTCTTAGTCGATAGCTTACTAAGAGCGAACGGATATAGAAGCGAAATAAACAATGCCGAAACACAAACAGGGATCAAAAGCAACAAAGAGATATTAGATAGCGCCACAAACGATGCCAAACCCGTCACTAGGCACGGAAGAAACGCAGTTGTAAATATTCCAATCATCGGCTGTAGGTTCCCAGCCTCTTCAATGCGCGATAACAGGTAGTCACTGTCTTTTGCTAAAACTAAGGGCCGCTCTAAAGCACGGCGGGCAAGCAATCTATAGAAGCAGTTAGCACCATCGGAAGCCAATTGCTCCGCATATTTTGATCTGAACAGGTTTGTCACCAGCTCAACTGAGAGCAATACTAGCAGGCCTAACCCAATGTATAAAACGTTACGATAATTAGAGCGAAGCAGGCCATAGTCTATAATCAACGATTCAGCTTTAACAACAGACAGCTCTACCAGGGCAGATAAAATGCAGAGCACCATCAACTTGATTACTGTCGTCTTATTTTGAATAAAAAGCTCTGACATATGTCCATCCCCTCAACTAATAATTATAGCTAGAAAGATGGCATTTTTATTCTATAGCCTCAAGCAGCACGCTTTGCTGACGTCAAATCTTGTCATTACGAACATGCACCTTAGCGCTTAAGACTCGTGGTCTGCCAGTCAGCTACGATGCGGGCCCATTTCCTGTGCAAATCGCGTTCGCGGTCGATGAACATGATGGCAAACGCGACAAACAGCAGCACGCTCGCCACGACGATGGCGTGCAGGCCCATGCGCTCAATACACCAGTTGCCCAACACGGCGCCAAACACAAAGGTAAAGATCACGCCAAAGTACAGCAGGCCGTTTTCCAAAAAGCCGCGCTTGTGGGTGATGATGTAGTCGTCCACGTTTTGCAAGGCATTACGGAGGTTGCCGATACACATGGTCGTGGCGATGCCGTGACCGTGGATCTTGCGGAAGCTCTCGACCTGCATGCCGCAGGCAAACGAGGTGAGGCAGTTGGCGAGCAGGTTGTAACCGCCGCCCGGGATAAAGCTCACGCCCAGCAAGATAACGGCTTCAAAAAACACCGTCACCTGGCGCCAGTGAATCACACTGCCAAACCGCTCGTGAACCAGGTCGGCAAGCATAATGCCCACAGCAAACGACACCACGGGGAAGAAGTAGCGCCCCGCCAGTGCCCAGTTGCCTTCCGAGATGCTCACGCCCACGAGCAGGATGTTGCCCGTCTGCGCGTTGGCGAAAACATGATCGCGCCCAATGTACGAATACACGTCCATAAAGCCACCGGCGAGCGCCAGAATGATGCCCAGCTCGATGGACTCCGATATCTGTTTGGCACGCTGCATCGTCGTGCATCCTCCTTGTTGACGACTCTCTCGTGCGTTGGCGGAAACATAGCCGCCGTTCATACTGTAACCCATTGACAACATGGCATGCGCGCGAGACGGGCTCCCCAACGCGCGGATACACAGTCTGGAAACAAACGGCGGGCGCGGCGCCGACACCCGCATCGATACGCCGATCCGCCAACCCATGTACTCCACCAGTCTTTTTAGCCCCGTCCCAAAAAGACTGGTTACAATTACGTGCAGCATACAAACACCGGGAGGGATCGTGGCAAAAAAGCCTCAGCACGCTCAGAACAACCAGCGCAGTCAGCAGGGCAAACAGGGCCAGCAGCAAAAGCGCGGCGGTAAGGCGCAGGCCACGGTCGCCCGCACCAAGCATTCCCAAGCGACGCCCGCCCGCCCCTGGCGTCCGGGCCGCGATAAGTTTCTCCCCGTCAGTCGCGCCGACATGGATGCGCGCGGCTGGGACCAGTGCGACTTCGTCTACATCTGCGGTGACGCCTACGTGGACCATCCCAGCTTTGGCATGGCCATCGTCAGCCGCGTGCTCGACGCGCACGGCTACAAGGTGGGTATCATCTGCCAGCCCGACTGGACCGACCCCGCCAGCATCACGGTGCTCGGCGAGCCTCGCCTGGGCTTTCTCGTCAGTGCCGGCAACATGGACTCCATGGTCAACCACTATTCGGTGACCAAGCACCGCCGCCACACCGACGCCTATACCCCTGGTGGCGAGGAGGGGCGCCGTCCCAATCGTGCCGTCACGGTCTACGGTAACCTCATCCGCCAGACGTTCAAGGACGCCCCCATCATCATCGGCGGCATCGAGGCGAGCCTGCGCCGTCTGGCCCACTACGACTACTGGCAGGACAAGCTCAAGCGCTCGGTACTGCTCGACTCGGGCGCCGACATCCTCATCTACGGCATGGGCGAGCACGCGATTGTCGAGATCGCCGACGCGCTCGACGCGGGACTGCCCGTCGACCAGATCACCTATATCAACGGCACCGTCTACCGCACGGGTTCGCTCGACGAGGTCTACGACTACGACCTGCTGCCCAGCTGGGACGACCTTGCCGCCGACAAGCTCAACTACGCGCGCAGCTTTAATGTGCAGCAGCAGAATATGGACCCCATCACCGGTCATCGCCTGGTAGAGCCCTATCCCAACAGCGTCTATGTGGTGCAGAACCCGCCATCGGCAACACTCACCACCGACGAGATGGACGAGGTCGCCGAGCTCCCCTACGCCCGCGATTGGCATCCCGACTACGACGCGGCGGGCGGCGTACCGGCCTTTGCCGAGATCAAGTTTTCGATCAGCTCCAACCGCGGGTGCTTTGGCGAGTGCTCGTTTTGCGCGCTCACCTTCCACCAGGGCCGCGTGCTGCAGATGCGCAGCCACGATTCGATCATGCGCGAGGCCGAGCTGCTCACGCGCGATCCCGAGTTTAAGGGCTACATCAACGACGTGGGCGGACCGACGGCTAACTTTAGCCGCCCTGCCTGCGACAAACAGCTCAAGCATGGCGTGTGCAAGAACAAGCGCTGCCTGTGGCCGAGTGTGTGCAAGAACATGGTGGTCGACGAGAGCGGCTACACACAGTTGCTGCGCGATCTGCGCCAGCTGCCGGGCGTCAAGAAGGTCTTCGTCCGCAGCGGCATCCGCTTTGACTACACCATGGCCGACGCCTCGGACGAGTTTTTGCGCGAGCTGCTGGAGCACCATGTCTCGGGCCAGCTGCGCGTAGCGCCCGAGCATGTGAGCGACGCGGTGCTCTCCGTGATGGGCAAGCCGAGCCGCGCCGTCTACGACGCGTTCTGCCGTAAATTTGAACGCCTGAACCGCGAATACGGCCTCAAGCAGTACGTGGTGCCGTATCTGATCTCGAGCCACCCCGGCTCGACCATGAAGGAAGCTGTGGACCTTGCCGAGGCCGTGCGCGACATGGGCTACATGCCCGAGCAGGTGCAGGACTTCTACCCCACCCCGTCCACCATGTCGACCTGCATGTACTACACCGGCGTGGACCCACGCACCATGCAGCCGATCTACGTGGCACGCGACCCGCACGAGAAGGCCATGCAACGCGCGCTCATCCAGTATCGCAAGCCCGAGAACTACAAGCTGGTGCGCGAGGCGCTGGAAAAAGCCGGGCGTCGTGACCTGATCGGCTACACCAAACACTGTCTAATCCGCCCCGTGCCGCCGCGCCCGGGTGAGACGTCTGCTGGCGGTGGGCATGGCACCGGTAAGAAGGGCGGCAAGGCCCACGGTGGTGCTGGCAGCAAGGGGCCCAAGGGCAGCAAGGGGCACGGCGGCATGTCGCGCGCGCAAAACACTGCCGGGCGCAACCGTGCAGCTCAGGGGCGTCAGGGTGCCAACGGAGGCGGACGCCACAACTAGGGCAGCGGTGCTGTCGCTATGCCCGTCTCGCATGCGTGGCGCAGTGAGCGCATCGTCTCCACGAGGATTATGCCGGCTATGGTGACCGTGATTATCACGTCGAGCGGTGTGTTCACAAACCACAACAGGCCCATCAGGTACGACCCGGCGTTAAAGGCAAAGTGCAGCAGGATCGTGTAGCGGAGCTTTCCGGTGGTAACGAGCACCCAACCAAAGATGAGGCCGGCGGCACCTGCATAGCAGCCCTGCACCCAGTTCATGTGCATAAAACCGAAGATCGCCGCCTGCAGCACAATCGCCGCGGCGATACCCCACGTGCTTGGTGCCGCCCAAGGCACTATGGCGCTGTCTTGCGCGCTCGCACGACGCCGGCGCTTCCAAAGTGGGCGGCACTGCGGGTTAAACGCTCGGAGCGAAAACTCAAAAATGATGCCGCGCACCAGCAACTCCTCGCAAAACGGAGCGCCGAGCACCGTGGTCAGGACGGCAAGAAGGTCGGTATCGCCCAAGCCTGTTTCCTCGACGAGCTCGCTATAGTCCGCCGCAACCTCGGGCAGCAGCGACAGCACGCCGTCGCATAGGTAGCTAATGACCACCTGCATGGATAGGCCGATCACGACAACGCATGCGATGCGCTTCCATGCAGCATTTGCTCCCCCGCCGAGCGGGCGTTCACCTTGCCGGCGCGCCATGAAGGAGCGGGGCCACAGATAGCGCCACCACAGCAGCGCCATCAAAAACGACGCCGTCTGAGCGGAGGCCTGAAACCATTGAATATCGAGATTGTCGATCGAGAAACCCGTCAGTGCCGACACGATGTCCAGCGCGGAGAACAAAACAATGCTCAGGGCAATATCGGCAGCGACGACACCAAAACAGGCAAGCGCCCAAACCAGCGCATTGAGCATGCCAACCTCCTCAAAACCCGGCACTTAGGGACGTTCCTTAACTGCCGGCAGAAAAGGAACGTCCCTAAGTGCCGGCAGTTTGGGACAGTCATTGTTGATGAGAATCGGGCGAAATGCCAAAGGCCCCGTTGGGCGAGATGTCGAACGGGAAGGTGCCGCAGCGATTGAACGCGGCGATAAACATGCGGATGGCGTTGGACGGCGTGGTGCCCACGAGCTGGGTTGCCGCCGCGAAGGCCGCCTTTTCCTCGGGCAAGACCTTCGCGACAACCGGGGTCATGTGTTCTGCCATGGCGCTTCCTTTTTGAAACGACGGTGGTGCGGATAGATGCGGGCCACGCGGCTGGGCGACGGGCTGTGAAGGCAACCCGATTGGCCCGCATCCGGAGTTTGTTTCTGCTGCGTTGGTATTACTTGGTAACCCTAAGTATTACCCCGCAGATAGAATACCACACCCGACCCCATGGGGACGGAGGAAAACGGATCATTTTGTTGCTGAGTTAGTATTTAGAGCGAGATGATATCCGAGATATCGAGGGCCTGAGCATCGGCGGTGTCGTGCGTGGCAAGCAGGAGCATGCGGCCGTCGAGCAAGTCGAGCACAGCGTCGGCCGTCACATCGCGCGCGGCGGCATCCAAGCCGGTAAAGGGCTCGTCAAGAATCACCGCGCCGCCCGGGCACAGCAGGGCTCGAGCGATCTCGACGCGACGGCGCTGCCCGCCCGAAAGCTCGGCCACGCGAGCATGCACATCGACCCCCGGCACCAGCAAGCGCAACAGGGCCGCAGCACTCGAGGCGTCCACGCGTGCATCGGCGCACACCAGCACGTTATCCAGCGCCGAGGCGGACTCGACCAAGCGTGCATCCTGAAACACCATCGAGCACGGTGCGCACTCCCCTGCCGCAAGGGCAAGGAGCGTCGACTTACCCGCACCCGAGGCGCCCATCACACAGATACGCCCACCCGCGGGCACGTTGAGCACCAGTCCGTCGAGCGCCGGCGCCCAGGGCGCGCGATCGCCCACGGCAAGCGCAAGCTCCGCCGCAGCGCCATCGCCCGCAGCCCTCGCACGCCCGCGCAGCCCATGCCCATGCGCCCGCACGGCCGCACCCCACGCCACGGGCCCCGAAACCCGCAGCAGCCACACCAGCACGCGCTCACACGCCCACGAGGCGGCAACGACCAGCACGGTCCAAGCCAGCAGGTCGGCCGTCTCAATCAAAAGCTTCGCCTGATAGATGCGCTCACCCACGGTGCCCACCGCCATGCCGATCAGCTCGGCTGCCACACCGGCCTTCCAGCTCATTCCGATCACGGCACGCGCACACGAAAGCACAAACGGCAGGACTTCGCGCCAGGTGTGGGCGCAAAACAGTCGCCAGCCCCGCACGCCATGCAGACGAAACATCTGCTCCAGTGGCTTATCCACCTGCGACAAGCCTTCGACCAGTGAGAAATACACGCCCGGCAGCGCCATCAAAAAGACCGCCGCGATGCTCACACGTGCCGACCCCAGCCAAATGAGCAGCAGGACCACCACGCAGGCAACCGGCGTCGCCTTCACAAACGAAAGTGCCGGCGCCGCCAAGCGGGCAAACGCCCGCGACCGTACAGAAATCCCGGCCAACAAACCGCCGCATACCGCGGCAAGAGCCAGCCCGCCCAGAATCCGTACGCCCGAGCCCGCCAAAATCGCCCAGGTACCGACAGCGCATACCAGCCGCAACAACGCCGCCACGACAGCACCCGGCCCCGGCAAGATCAGCGGCTGCGCCACCAGCGCCGCCACCAGCATCCACGCGGCAAGCCAAAAGGCGGCGACGGCACCTGCTGCCGCCACCGCCTTCATACCCTCTGTCATTTGTCGAGCAAACGCGCGCACGGGCTACTCCATGTAGTAGAAATCGTCAGCCGGAAGTTTACCACCCACGGCACTCGCGTCCGCGTCGGACAGCACCTGCAGATACCCGCTAAGTGCCGCCTTCATATCCTTGCCCGTCTGGCAGACAAGCATGCACCCGGGAATCGCCTTCTCGGCGATCTTGGCGTTATCCACGATGCCGGCATCGACCACGGCCTGCGCCCAGTCTGCTGGCGCCGCATTGACAGCCTTAACGCTCGCCGCATGGCAGCTCAAGAACTCCGCCACGGCCTCGGGATGTTCCTCGGCAAACGCGCGGCGCACCACGGTCACACCCGTCAGCAAGCGCGAACCCGTGTCACCCGCCAGCTCATCCCACGCATCGGTCAGGCTTACCGGAGCCGACAGCTTGCCTTCGCTCTTTGCGATGGCAGCTGTCTTGAACGGCTCCGGCAGCACGCCCACGGCGGACGGGTCGGCAAGCAGGGCCGACAGCACCTCGGTGGGCTCGCTCTTAAACTCGAGCGTCACCTGTCTGGTCAGGCCCGCGCGCTCCAGCAGGTAGTTCATGACGTACTCCGGCGTGGTGCCTTTGCCCGTCATGTAGACGGTACGACCCGCCAGATCACCAAACGAAGTAACGTCCGCGTTACCCGTCACCACGTTCAGCACGCCCAGCGTGTTGATGTCGATGACCTGCACCGCGCCCTCGGTCTTGTTGTAGAGCACGCTCGCCACGTTGGCGGGCACCAGGGCAATGTCGACATCGCCCTGAATCATCTTGGGCACGATCTCGTCGGCCGCGGCGCTGATCGCAAAGTCGAACTCGTTATCTGTCTCGCCACGCGCCGCCTGGTCCATAAACTGCACCAGACCGATTGACGTCGGCCCCTTGAGCGAGGCGACGTGCACCTCGACCGACTCGGCGGCAGCGCCGCTCGGCGCAGACCCGGCAGAGCCCGCAGAGGAGCCCGCCCCCGCAGCCCCGCCGCTGCAGCCAGCCAACGCAAGCGACAGCGCGCCCGCGGCAAGCGCCGAGGCAAACCCTCGGCGCGAAAGCTCAAATTCAAACGCGCGCATCGTTAGCACATCCCTTCGTTAGGCATCGTCCAGGCGTGGTGGTCAGTGTGCAGCAACTCCTCGGCCAGCGGCGAGAGCGGCGCGCCCAAGAACTCGCGATAGCATGCCTGAACATCGGGATTCTCGTGCGAGAAACGAATGTCCGCTGCCGCATCGAGGTCCCAAAGAACCTGGCCACGCTCTGCCGCCAGCTCGCAGCCGTCGTGAATGGGCTGACCGCCGCCACCGACGCAGCCGCCCGGGCACGCCATGACCTCGACGAAGTCATAGCTCGCACGGCCGTCGCGAATCGCATCGAGCAGGCGGGCAGCGTTGCCCAGCCCGTGCGCCACGGCGACGCGCACCTTGGTGCCATCGATATCGGCCACGGCCTCCTTCCAGCCATTCAGGCCACGCACGTCGGTAAAGAAATCCGCATCGGGGTTCTTGCCCGTCACCAGGTAATAGGCCGAGCGCACGGCAGCCTCCATCACGCCTCCTGTGGCGCCAAAGATCACGCCCGCGCCCGTGCCGAAGCCCAGCGGCGTATCGAGCGGCTCCTCGGTAAGCGTGTCGACGCTCACGTGGCTCGCGCGAATCATGCGTACCATCTCGCGCACCGTCAGCGCAACGTCCACATCGGGCACGCCGCCCTCGCCCACCATGCTCGGCAGCGCACACTCGGCCTTCTTGGCCGTGCACGGCATCACGGACACCACGAACAGGCGCTCGGGCTCCACGCCCAACACCTTGGCGTAGTACGTCTTGGCAATGGCGCCGAACATCTGCTGCGGCGATTTGGACGTGGACAGGCTGTCGACAAACTCCGGATAGCGCGCCTTCACAAAGCGCACCCAGCCCGGGCAGCAGCTCGTGAACATGGGCCAGCCGCGGCTGTCGCCCTCGCCCTTGGCGGCCTTACCCAGGCGCTCGAGCAACTCGGAGCCCTCCTCCATAATGGTGAGGTCGGCCGAGAAATCGGTATCGAACACGTACTCAAAGCCCACGCGGCGCAGCGCGCACGCCAGGCGCTCGACGGTGGCCTCCTCGCGCGGGATGCCGAGCTCCTCGCCCCAAGCGCTACGCACAGCCGGCGCGATCTGCACCAGCACGATCTTGTCGGGATCGGCGAGAGCGTCGAACACGGTCTCGGTGTCGTCACGCTCGCGCAGCGCGCCCGTCGGGCAATGCGTGATGCACTGGCCGCATGCGACGCAATCGGTCTTGCCAATCGGCGCGCGCCCGCGGGTACCCACGGCGGTGTGCGTGGCGCGATTGGTCAGGTCCCAAATCCCCAGCCCCTGCACGTTTTCGCACACCTTGATGCAACGCATGCACTTGATGCACTTGTCGTTGTCGCGAATGATGGGAAAATCGAAGTCCCAGCCCTCGCGCGCCAAGTGCTTTTGATACGGCAGGTAGAAAATGCCCAGGTCGTTGGCGATGGTCTGCAGGTTGCAGTTACCGCTGCGCACGCAGCTCGCGCACTGCGCATCGTGCTGCGACAGCAGCAGCTGCACGTTGGTGCGACGAGCCTCGCGAGCCTTGGGGCTGTTGGTGTGGACCACCATGCCGTCGAGCACGTAGTTGTTGCAGGCGGCAACCAGCTGGTCGCAGCCCTCGACCTCGACCACGCACACGCGGCAGCCGCCGATCTCGTTTAGATCGCGCAGATAGCACAGGGTGGGAATCTGGATGCCGACGGACTTGGCTGCATCCAGGATCGTGGTGTGCTCGGACACCACGACCTCGCAATTATCGATCGTGAGCTTGACCATGTTATGCGCTCCGTTTTCGGTGTTGTCGCTGACGGTGGGGTTGTTGAGCTCTACCATTCCAGGTTCCTCCCTCCGCGGAACGCACCAAAGCCAAAGTGGTCGCAGCGCAGGCAGCGGCTCGCCTCCTGGCGCGCCTCCTGCTCGGTAAGACCTTGCTCGACCAGATTCCAATCGTGAATACGCTCGCCGGCCTCGCGCTCGCCCAGCTCGCAGCGACCGCACTCGTGCTTGCCCTTAAACTGGACGGTCGGCAGCTCGACCTCGAGTTTAATCTTGTGATCAAAGCCCAGGTAGCGGTCAATGTTTGCCGAGGCCACACGGCCAGCGTTGATGGCGCGGATGACGGTGGCGGGGCCGGTCTGGCAGTCGCCGCCGCTAAAGAGGCCGTCGAAGTTGGGCACGGCGCCGTCCGAGTCGGTGACGACGCAGCCCCACTTGCAGGCAATGCCCATCTCCTCAAACGGCTTGGAATCGATGTCCTGGCCAATGGCCACAAACACGCGCTCGCAGGGGATGACACGCTCGGGCGTAGCGGCGGCACGCGGGGCCGGGCGACCACGGCGGGGCTCGCCGATAATCTGCGGTTGCACGCGCAGGCCGCACACGCGACCGTCCTCGCCGGTCTCGATGGCGAGCGGGGCCGTCAGCTCCAGCACCTCGCAGCCCTCGGCCTGGGCGCCGGCGATCTCGGCGTCCTGGGCCGTCATGTCGCAGATGCGACGGCGGTAGACGATGCTTACCTTTTCGGCACCGCAGCGCACGGCAGAGCGAGCCACGTCCATGGCAACGTTGCCGCCGCCGATGACGCACACACGCCGGCCGCCCAGGTTGGGCAGTTCGTCATCGCCGATGGCGCGCAGCATCTTGACGGCCGACTCCACGCCGGGAGCCTCTTCGCCCGGAAGGCCGAGCTTCTTATCGCTGTGGGCGCCAATGGCCAGGTAGACGGCATCGAACTCGTCGCGCAGACGGGCAAGCTCCTCGCCGTTGACGGAGTGGTCGAGCTCCACGTCGATGCCGGCGCTCAAGATCCAGTCGATCTCGGCCTGCAGGCGCTCGCGCGGCAGACGATAGCTGGGGATGCCGTAGCGCAACATGCCGCCCAGGTGGTGGCGCTGCTCCAAGATGGTCACCTTGTGGCCCATCACGGCCAGGTAGTAAGCGCAAGAAAGACCGGCCGGGCCGCCGCCGATCACGGCGACGCGCTTACCGGTGTTGTCCACCACATGCGGCTTGTGATCGTTGAGGTCACTGTGCTCGACGGCAAAACGCTTGAGGGCGAGGATGTTCATGGGGTCGTCGACCATACCACGGCGGCAGTGCATCTCGCAGGGATGCTCGCACACCAAGCCGCAGACGAGCGGCAGCGGATTGTTCTTGCGGATGACCTTGACGGCGTCGGCATAGCGGCCGGCCTCGACCAGCGAAATGTACCCGGGAATGTCGACGTGCGCCGGGCAGCCCGAGACGCACGGGACGCGGGCCTCGCGGTCAAAGCCGCAGGAGTGCTCGCGGATGTGATGCTCAAAATCGTCACGGAAGCCGCGAATGGCCGTGAGTGCCATGGCGCCGGCTTCGTAGCCGATGGCGCAGTCGCTCGAAAGGTAGATGGTGCGGGCCGTGCGCTCAATCAGGTTGAGCGTGGACTCATCGGCGCGCCCTTCGAGCACATCGGCGAGCAGGTCGCTCAGCGCGCTCAGGCCCACACGGCAAGGTGTGCACTTGCCGCAGCTCTGGGTGGAGCACAGGTTGACGAGCGCTGCCGTAAACTCAACGGGACACGGGGCGAGCGAACTCACCGCCAGACGACGTCCGAGCGCATCGTGCAGATCGTCCATGACGGCCTGAGCGTGGCTGCGTTCCATTACGTGCAGTCGTGCCATAAAGATCCCCTCTCACATGGCAGCCCGGAGGCGAGGCCGGGCGAAATTGCTACACGCACAACACTGACCTAAAAAGTTGTTAGGTCTCCACGCAGTTCGGCAGGCGGCATGAAATGTCACCCTCAGCGGTGAAATAGAACATTACCGCAGATAAATGCCATATTTGATAAAACGCGTTACCAAATGACAATGCCCCGTCCACGCAATCACGTGGACGGGGCATTGCTCTAGGTATGCGGCCAGCGACCCTGTTGCCTTTACTTAAGCTCGGGCCAGAAGTCCTTGTTGGCCTCGATCATGTCGTCGAGAACCTCCTTGGCGACCTTCATCGACGGCACGGTCTTGTTGAGTGTGAAGGCCTTGAGCGCCTTCTCGTACGAACCCTCGATCGTAGCCTCGACCACGAGCTTCTCGGAGTTCAGCTGCTGCATCATAAGACCTTGCTGGAACAGAGGAATGTTGTCGCGGCTGATGACCTCGGGGCCGTTCTTGCCAATGTAGGCAGGCAGCTCGACCATAGCGTCGTAGGGCATGTTGGGGATAGCGCCCTTGTTCTCGCAAATGACCAGGAAGCGCTGCTTGGTGTCGTTCTTCAGAGCGATAGCCAGGTCGGCAATCCAGTCGCCGTGGCTGCCCGCATAGAACGTGCTCTCGTCGATCTCGCCCGTCTTCTCGTAGTGATCGATACCGTCGAAGAGGTTCTTCTCACGCGTCTCCTCAACCTCGTTAGCACGGGTGCGCTCGGGGTTGGAATGCTCGACGAACTCCTTCTGCTGCAGGTAGTAGTTCAGGTACGTGTTGGGCAGGTACTCCGGGAAGCACTCCATGATCTCGTACTCGCCCTTCCAGACGTAGTACCAGCTGCCCTTGGTGTGGCGGTTCTGCTCGGGGTGCTCGTCAGTGGCCTCCTCGGGCTTCTTGGACATCAGCGAGCCCATGCCCTTGAGGTACGAATCGGGCAGCAGAATCTCGTGCTCCTTGATGTACTCGCGCAGCTGCGGGAGCACCTCCTCGCCCTTGTGGCGGATCGAGGTGAACCAACCAAAGTGGTTGAGACCAAAGTAATCGTACTCGACATCCTTCTTGTCGATATCGAGCGCGGCGCAAACCACGTCGATAATCGCGATCGGCATGTCGCAGATGTTGATGATGCGAGCGTTGGGGCGCAGGACGCGGCAGCCCTCGGAGACGATGGCGGCAGGGTTGGAGTAGTTAAGAATCCAGTAGTCCTTCTTGGCGTACTTCTCGACGTCGTCAATCAGCTCGACCATGGGGAAGATGGTGCGCATGCCGTAGGCAAGGCCGCCGCAACCGCAGGTCTCCTGGCCCACGCAGCCGTGACGCAGCGGAATCTTCTCGTCCTGCTCGCGCATGGCATAGCCGCCCACGCGCATCTGGGCAAACACGAAGCTCGCGTCCGTAAAGGCAGTCTCCTTGTCAGTGGTCACCGTGAGCTTGATGTCCAGGCCAAGGTCCTCGTGCAAAATCCAGTCCACGAGCACGCCGATCTTGCGCTGGCGCTCCTCGTTGATGTCGTACAGACGAATCTCGTCAACGTCGAGCTCGTCCTTGCGCAGAGCGATGGACTTGACGATGCCGGGGGTAAAGGTGGATCCGCCACCACACAGAGTAATGATCATTGTTTACTGCTCCTTCTCAATTGCGTTTTCGACCTTGTCGCGCATCTCGGCGACCTTCATGCCAAAGATGATCTGGATATTGTTGCCGTTGCGGTTGATGCCGCTGTTGGGCACGTGGTTGATGAGGTTCTCATCGATGAGGTCCGGGTTCTTAACGTTCACGCGGAGACGCGTAAAGCAGTTCTCGAGCTCCTCGATGTTGTCCTTGCCGCCAAGACCTGCGACCAGGTCGGCAATGCCCGCATCGACGCCCTCTGCGGGAGCTGCGGCAACAGCGCCCTGCTTCACCGCAACAGACGCGGCGGCCTCGCCCTCGGCAACGGACTCGGCGAGCTCGGACTCCTCCTCGCGACCAGGCGTGTGGAGGTTGAGCTTCTTAATAAGGAAGGTGAAGAGGAAGAAGCACAGCGCGGCGTTGACGACTCCAAGCACCAGCATAACCGGCCAGTTGGTCTTGTCGGCACCGAGGACCAGGTTGGAAACCACGATGTTGATGATGCCGCCTGCAGTCGAAGCGGGCACGGAGAGAACCTTGAGCAGGACCAGGAAGATACCGGAAAGAACCGAGTGAACGACAAAGAGCACGGGAGCGGCAAAGACAAAGAGGAAGTCCATGGGCTCGGTGACACAGGAGAGCACGGCGGTGATGATCAGCGGGATGATAACGGCCTTGGTCTTATCCTTGTTCCCCTTGTAAGCGGTGAAGATAAAGGCGAGACCGATACCGATGTAGGGCCACAGGTTGTTGAAGGTGTAGCTGTTGAAGTAGGTGCTATCGGAGAAGGGCTGGCCCGTCATTGCCATCTCGGCGACACGGATGGGATAGGCGCCGGCGATAACCTGATCGCCCAGCGTCAGGGTGCCACCCACATCGGAGAACTGGAACGGGGTGTAGATGAGGTGGTGCAGACCGGTAGGAACGAGCAGCTTGTTGAGCATGCCGTAAATAAAGAGGCCGATGTTGCCGGATTCCTTAATAATGCCGGCGACGGAGGAGATGGCACCCTGAACCGGAGGCCAAACGATGCAGAAGCCAGCACCCATGATCCAGGAAATGATGATCATGATCAGGAACGGAAAACGAACGCCCGAGAACATCGAAAGGGCAATGGGGAACTGCTTGTTCGAGTACTTGTTGAACACGGCACCGGTGATGCAACCAAGAATGATGCCGCCAAACACGCCGGTGTCGAGCACCTGAATGCCCATAACGGTGCTCTGACCGGTTCCGGTAAGACCGAGCATGCCGCTCGCTTCGGCAAGAGAGCCGGTGGCGTTGAGCACGATGTTGTTAGCCTGCAGGAACAGGAAGAACGACATCAGGGCGATCAGCGAAGCATGGCCCTTGTTCTTCTTTGCCATGGCGCCGGCGATGCCCACGCAGAACAGAATCGAGAGGTTGTTGATGATAAACATCAGCGACTGATAGACAACGGCGCCCACAAGCTGGAACGGACCGGAGCCCAGTACGGGGATCAAGGCGCAAATGGTCTTGTTGGTCAGAATAATGCCCACGATGAGCAGAATGCCGGCAACCGAGAGATACATCATCGGCTGAACGATTGACTTCGCGAACACCTCCAACGGCGCTTTGAAATTGAACTTCTTTTTTGCGGTCATAGCGGTACTCCCCTTCCTTTTCCGCAAATTAAGACAGATGTGCCCTGGACAAGGCCATAAGCCCTGCCTCATATCAATCGATGTGTGGGCACGTTATGCCTAGAGACCAGGTTCTCCAAGCAGGTTAACAATGTGATATGCGAGATAACTCTTCTCGGCATCGGTAACGACAACGTTATAGGTAGACGACAAGTGGGCGGCTATGGCGTCCGCGCACGAGAACGCGCACGGATACACCGTTTCATCGATTCGGAACAGCGCGTCACCATTGATTTGCCCGGCCGCAGGATCGAGCGCTCGCTGCGCGAAAAACTGCAGGTGACGAACGAAACGTTCGTAAGGCAGCGAGGTGTCATCGAGGGTCGTGGCATAGCGCTCGGAAACAATCGCGAGCACGTCGCGAACAAGCTGGACCGAGATGATGAGACGGTCGGAGCGTTGCGGCATGGTGGCGTTGACGATATGCAGCGTAATAAAACCCTGCTCTTCTTCGCTCATCTGGAAGCCCATATACTCCTTGACAATCTGCAGCGCACGGCCCGCAAGCGCATACTCCTTGCGATAGAACTGCTGGATCTCGAGCAGCAACGGATTCTCGCAGGAGACGCCCTTGCGCTCGCGCTCCAAAGCAAGGCTGATATGGTCTGCAAGAGCAATGAGAATCTTGTCGTTGACATCAACATTGAGCTCTCGACGGAGCATCTGAACAATGTCCTCGGCAATCACGAGGTTGACGGTGGGAATGGACTCCAAAAGATGTGCCAAGCGGTCAATCGTACGCGAATCCTGAGAAGTGCCCTCCTGCAGCGCATAGGTCTTTTCGACCGATGCTTCATCGATAGCGTCGCCGGCATGACGGCCAAAGCAGAGGCCTCGACCGATGACAATGAGCTCGGAGCCATCGTCCGAAGTGACCATTGCGACGTTATTGTTGAAAACTCGCTTGATAACCACGGTACCCACCACAAGAATTTACTCGGAAAGCCAGACGACAGGCTCTTTAACAGTAACAGGGCCGGAAGCGTGCTCACGAAGAGTCGAGTTCTCCGAACGCTCGCACACGATAACGAAGACCGTGGGATCGAAGCCGGCGGCACGAACCGCGTCGAAATCGACCTCGACGAGGGGCTGGCCCGCGTCGACATGGTCACCCTGAGCAACAAGCGCATGGAAGCCCTTGCCCTCAAGTTTAACAGTGTCGATTCCGATATGCAGCATCACCTGAGCAGAGCTGTCGTCGGACATGATGCCCAGCGCGTGCTCAGTCGGAAACAGCGCCGCGACGGTGCCGGAGACAGGAGCGCACACCGTTCCCTCTTGGGGAACCACGGCAACGCCATCGCCCACGGCACGGCTGCTAAAAGCGGGATCATTGGTTTTTTCCAGGTGAACAAGCTCGCCGGAAACAGGAGCGAGGATTTCGAACTCGGAAGTTGCAGTCTTCTGCTCATCCGAACCGCCCATCAGGCGAGAAAAGAAACCCATGGTGGCATGTCCCTTCATAAATATAGCCCAACCAAAATCAAGCGAATGCGTCCATAGAGACACATCCGTTCAAAGACTTTGGTTAGGCCCACGTCCGAGGGACTCGGTAACCTTCCGCATTTCTTTTTACGGGAGCTATTGTAGACAAGCCCAAAGCCAGAATAGTCATTATGACCGGTGAGCGGTATTTTTTCTTCGATAAACGGTATTTAGGCAGCACTTGGGGACGTTCCTTTTCTGCCGGCACTCGGGGACACTCCTCACTCTGGTGCATTGGGGACAGGTTTGTTTGCACCAGGTTGGTGCAGATTAACCTGGCCCCATTGCACCAATTTCGTATGCGCTAGACAAAGAGCTCGCATTCCTTCCGCACGACGCAAACCTTGCTCAGCATCTGGGAAACAGCGGATAGCTTGTTGGGATCAAGCTTACGAGCGCCTCGCGGGCATACGGCAATGCAGCGCATGCAGGAGATGCACGCCTCGCCAGCTGCTCGTTTGGGGTCACCCTTGTCGATAGCACAAACGGGGCACGCCGCGGCGCATGCACCGCAGGAGACGCAATCCTCTGTTGCCTCGGGTGCCATGCGGTGACCTCTGGCTTGTTTATAAGGACGATTGCCGGGAATAGAGGGCTCGGATGCATCCTCAGCCAACAGCTTTTGCTGAATTTGCTGCGCAAACTCTGCGAGCTGCGCCGCATCCTGCGCATCCGGACGACCGGCAGCAAACTGTCGCGCAATGGAATGTTCTGCAATGGCTGCAACTGCCGCGATTACCTGGAATCCCGCATGCTTCGCAACGTCCTCCAGCTCTACGAGCGTGTCCTCAAACGCGCGGTTTCCGTAGACGCACACCAGAACGGCCCGCGCTCCGTTGCCGTGAACCATGTTCAGTCGGTCGACCGCCACGGCAGGGACTCTGCCGGCATACGCTGGCACGGAGATAACAGCCACGTCGTCCTCAGTCATCGAGACAGCGCTGAAATCTAGCCCGCTATCGGTCAGATCGACGGTAACGGTCTTTTTGTCCAGCGCCCCGGCCACAAGGCCAGACACCTTCCGCGTTCCGCCCGTCGGACTAAACACAATTTCGAATACGCTCATCGAGGCACCCTCCCCCCTACGCCTGGCAACGCGTCAAGCCGTTTTCACATTCAGACAGAGTATACGGCGCGTGGGATCCCCGTTTTGGTGCACCAAACACCCCAATGCGCCCACCCTGCGCTGTCTGCCTCTTCGTTTTGTATAAATTACGGTACAGATTGTATATATTTACGGGATATCGCCGCGTTCTCCTGAGGTACCCCATCCTGGCCCGTGCAAAAAACGGAGTATTCTGCAACGTGACCGCGCCAGCACCGCCGCGGGTGGGCAAAACTGTAGGGCGCCGTATCGTTCTAAGTCCCGACATGGCGAGAATGACGCGCCCCTGCTCCGGAAAACGGCGAAATCTGACTCGGAACGCTCGCTAGGGATATCCGAAGGCCACCGTTGGCGACGTCGAATCATATGCAGACAACTCGAACTGCAGAATACTCCAAAAAATGCACGGCGCACCCCATAGGACCCATTGCTGCATGGCGGAAAATAGGTCCTCAGCATCCCCCAGATGCATTCCCGAGAAAATCACGTTTGAATTAGCGATGGACACGGCAAACAAAAGGGCCCGAGCGTTGTTTGCTCGGGCCCTTAGCTTGTCTCACGCTAGCGCGCGATGCGCATCTTACTTGCGCTTGCCGCCGCCGTCACCGGGGCGACGGGAGCTGCCGCCGCGCTTGCCACCACGGCTGTTGCCATAGCTGCCACGGTTATCGCGACCGCCGGCACGGCCGCCACGGGAGCCGGTCTGGTTGCCGCCACGCCCGCCACGATAGCCGCCACGACGCTCCTCGCGGGTATCGTCGTAGTTGCGCCAGTCATCGCGACGATCGCGGCTGGCACGCGGGTCACGACGATCGCGCGACTCGTTAGAACGACCAGCGCCGCCGCGGCCGCCATTGCCGCGAGCACCCTCGCGACGCTCGCCGCCGCGGGTGCTACGCTCACCACGGCCCTCGCCGCCGCGGCGCTCGTCACGGCCACCGCGCTCGTCATCACGACCGGAACGACGGTGGTCGCCCGCACCGCGCTTGCCACCGCGCGAACCGCGGCCCTCGTCCTCGCGCTCGACACGACGACGGCCACCGCGATCCCCATCCTCGCGACGGCGGCGATGCGCCTCGCCCTGGAACTGCTTGGCACGACGCTCGGCACGGTTACCGCGCGGGGCCTGCTCGACGGCAGCGGCACCGCCGCGCTCCTCGGCAGCTACCTCGCGGGCCACGCTCTCAACAGCCTCGTCTACGCGAGCCTGAACGCCCTCGCGCACGCGGGTCTTGCCGCCGCGCTTGGGACGGCTCGGACGCTCGCCGTCGCCGCGGCGCTCGTCGCGACCGCGGTTGGAACGACCGGCAACATCGCCGTAATCGTCGCCGTTGCGCTTGCCGTCGCGACGCGCCTGCTCAAGCTTCTTCTTGCTCTTGGACTTGCCGCGCTTGGTCTTCTTCTTCGCCTTAAAGGCCGCAGGGTCGCGCTCGGGATCAACCGCGGGCGGGTTGGGACCCACGTGCAGGTCGCCGGCCTCGTAGATGTCGGCGGTCTTGTCCATGAGCTTCTCGATCTCGTAGAACTCGTCCACGTCCTGCTCGGTCACAAACGTGATGGCCCAGCCCAGCTCGCCGGCGCGGCCCGTACGGCCAATGCGGTGGATATAGTCAGTCGGCTCGGCCGGCACGTCAAAATTCACAACGTAGCGCACGTCGCTAATGTCGATGCCGCGGGCGAGCACGTCGGTTGCCACCAGCACGTCGACGGTGCCGTCGCGGAAGGCCGAAAGGGCACGCTCGCGCTGGGCCTGGCTGCGGTTGCCGTGAATCGCGGCGGCCTTGATGCCCTTACGCTCCAGACGACGGCAGCAGCTGTCGGCGCGGTGCTTGGTGCGCATAAAGACGATAGTGCGCTCCGGACCCTCCTTCTTGAGGAACTCGGGCAGCAGGTTGTTCTTGGCCTCGATGGACACCGGGAACACAAACTGATCGACGGTGTCGGCGGTCGACGTGGCCGGCGCGATCTCCACGCGGGCCGGGTCGCTCACCAGGTCGGTGATCTCGCCCACGGCCTCCTCGTCGAGCGTCGCCGAGAACAGCAGCGTCTGGCGCTCGGCCGGCGTCTCGCGCACAATGCGGCGGACGGCGGGCAAAAAGCCCATGTCGAGCATGCGGTCGGCCTCGTCGAGCACCAGGACCTTGACCTCGTCCAGGTGGCAAGCGCCCTGCTCGATCAGATCGACCAGACGGCCCGGCGTGGCAACCAGGATATCGCAACCGTACTTAAGTGCCGCGGTCTGCGGCTTGTAGCTCACGCCGCCCACGACAGTCACGGCAACGTGGCCCGTGACGTCGGCGATTTTGCTCGCGACCTCGTCGATCTGCTGGGCAAGCTCGCGCGTAGGGGTGATGACGAGCATCACGGGGCCACGGCCGTTGCCCTCGGGCTTCTTGGCGCCGCGACGGCGGTTGCGGCCGCCGCGCTCACGCACAGGCTTGGGCGGAGCGATGTGCTCCAGATTGTTCATAGTCGGCAGCAAGAAGGCGGCCGTCTTGCCGGTGCCGGTCTGAGCGGCGGCAAGCAGGTCGCGGCCTTCGAGCACCACAGGGATCGAGCCGGCCTGAACAGGCGTCGGCGCCGTGTAGCCCAGGTTCTCGATAGCACGAAGCATCTCATCGGAAAGGCCCAGCTCGTCAAAGGCGGGCAGGCTCTCGGTAGCGGACTCGACGGCCTGGGCAGCATTGGCCTCATCGGCAGCATCGAAGGCAGCCTGGGTCATGGCCTCGCGGGTCTCGTCCAGAATCTCGGCGTCGGTGACGTCGGATACAGAATTACGCATATGTTGTTGTTCCTTATCTGCACGCGCAATGGGCACGGCATGCGGCCGCGCGGGCGTGCTTGGTAGTGCGCTAATACATACAAAAACGGGTGCGCACAGAGAGGACGTTGCTCAGCACGCTGGCGATCGCTTTGGCAGCCCTATCACGCGCCGTCCAGACGCAGCAGCTCTAAGCGATGGAGCAGATTCGCCGCTGGTTAGTATACCCGTGCATCGCATGCCCCCACGTAAACCACAGATGACGAGGCGGGCCCGGCTGATTGTCTCAATCTGTCCTTGATTCTCATCTTCATTGCAACAGCCTCAGGACTCAGCGCAACGCGTTGCG
>CAJMLP010000002.1:0-157244 GCA_905214215.1 uncultured bacterium
CTGGTGGAACGACGCCCCCGCGGGCACCGCGACGACCTTCCACGTAACCCAGGCCAACGGCTCGTCCCAGGCCAAGGCGCGTATGGACGTACCCACCTATTGGGACGGCGGCAGTCAGGAAAGCGTCTGCGACCCGTCGCGCCCGGCATGGGCCAGCTACTACAGCCCGGGCACCACGGGCCACGACTTTACCTTTGACTTCACGGCATCGGGCACGTACCGCATCTACTTCAACTTTATGGACAACGACAGAAACGGCCCCCAAAACGACAAGGGGATCTACTACCTGCGCACCACGGCGGAGGTGACCGTAAACGACGCCGCCCGCCCATGCGTCACGCAGATCATCAACGACGCCGTGGACCTGTGCAGGCAATAAACAGACGGCTCGGAATACGACATGGCGCTGTGGCTCCACGACTGGACGCTCGACCAGCTGGAGTACGACCACAGCCTCAACTGGTGCTCGGCCGAAAGTGGCCTCACGCGCCACCAGGGCACCTGCGAGAGCTACCAGCGCATCTACTCCAAGCTCCTTAACGCCGCGGGCATCGCCAACGGCCACATCACCGGCAATGGCCATACCTGGAACGCCGTAAAGCTCGACGGCAAATGGTGCCAGATGGACCTAACCTGGGACGACACCAGCGACAACTGGTACGGGGACCTGGACCAGCGCCATCTGTACTTTGGCCTGACCGACGAGCTCATGGCAATCGCCCACTCCGACCACACGGCCAACTACCAGAAGGACGGCCACGCCTACCGCTCGACCGACCTGTCCAACAATTACTTTGTGCGAAACGGCAAGGCAAATGAATGGGCCGAGAAACATCTCAGGGATTCAGAATGGAATCGTTGCTTTTGCGATGAATCAGAGGGAGGGAAAGGCTCAAGGCGCCGAGGTTAAGCTAACCGCGACTTCGAACGTCGGCAAGGAATCGATCAGCAGATGGAGCGCTAAGTACGTCCTAGCAGCAAATTACCAAAACGCAGCATAAGAGAAGATCATCGAGGACGGCGCACACCGCGTCGCATCCTCCCTCGACGGGGGGGGTGGCCGTCGCGGCCTCCGCCTCAGGCTGTTCCCTGCCGTCGGGCGGGGGCGCGCTGACGTTCGAGCGCGACGGCGCCGCAGGCCTCTACAGGATCTCCTCGGGCGGCGCGCTGCTGACCGAGTCGGGCGACTGGGCGGTCCTGGCCGAGGCGGACGGCTCTGCCTCACAACTCTGGCGCGTCTCGACCTGCGAGGGCGGCCACGCCATCGTGTCCGCGTCGGGCATGACGCTCGACGACTTCGCGCAGTCGACCTCCGAGGGAAACCGAGTGTAGTTCTACGCGCACAACGGGGCTGCCGACCAGGCGTGGCTGCTCGCGGACCCGGCGATCCCCGCAGCAGACAGGGTCGAGACGGCATAGGATATCAACAGTATTCCAGATTCTAGGACGCAGGGCCGACTCGCTTCGGATCGGGCTCTACACCAACTTTCTCGACGCTACCCAAAATGGGTGCCGAGGCTCATACTTGCCCCGGCACCCATGTGCAATTTCTTCGGTACTGTTTCACAATAATCCGGAGAGCCCAAACGAGTAAATGCCCAATCAGACACCGCTTAAGCAGATTGCTTACGCTTTCCAACTACCTTCATACCCTTGCAAGCAATGTCTAAGAGGCCATTCCTAAGAACGAATAGAAGGGCAAAGAAAAGCAGAAACTCTGCAATTAGAATGCCAGGGGAGAACGGTGCGAAAGACAAAGCCACTTGGGCGCCAATCAAAACAAAGCTGGCAGCAATCTCTCCCCTGCGAAAATCAAGTTTAATAAACTTACGTGTATCACGCGCACGCACCGCAGCGATAACAGCATAGCTAATGGCAGTAGCGCCAGCAGCGCCCAAAATTCCACACGCCGGAACAAGAAGCAAAGTGAGCGCTATATTAACGATTGCGCCAATAGCGGTTGTAGAGAAGGCCTTCTTGCTTTCTTTAGTAACGACATACGTTGTTCCAAAGAAAGCGGCAACGCAGGAAAAGAGATTGGCAAGCGATAGCATAGCAACTGGCTGCCACGAGCCTTCATACGACGAACTCATGAGGAACGTGTAGACGGGGTAGGCAGACGCAGCGATAAGGGACGATGCCACAGCAAGAACCACAAAGATATAGCGAAAGACCGTCGACTGAAACCTAGCATTATCCGCAGATTCTCGTTCTTCAATTGCCGAAATCTGCCATGCCTGCATGAAAATATTGTAGACGATGTTCACAATTTGGGGGATCTTCTGGGCAACGTTGTAGATACCGTTTGCGCTGGCGCCAATAAAGAACAGTATTACATACCTATCGGAAGCCGACATAATCCACCACATAAGCGAGTTCGGAATTAGAGGTATGCAGTAGGTCAGCATGGCATTTAGCGCATGCCTATTTAAGCTGGAGAATGATAGGTAATTCCATAGTCTACAGGACACGATGATGTGCAAAGCTCCGATGAATTGCGCAACAACCATAGAAGCAAGGTATCCGCCAACACCTAGATGCCATACCGCAAGTGCAAGTACGTTCGAAAAGGCGGTAACAAATGTAATGACCACTCCATTAGCAGCAAATGCCTTTGATTTACCGATCCCGCGAAGAAGCTGCATGAATACATAGTTGAAGCTGGTCAAGCAAAGTAGGAGCAAGAAATAAACGACGTTATCACCAATAACGCTGAACATGCGAAACAACGGGAACAGTAGCCAGCAAATAAGCCAGCCAGCGATAACAACAAGAAGCGAATTCGACGCAATGGTCTTAACGTCGACTTCCTTTGAGACCGTGAATCGAAGAACAGCTTCGTTCATACCAACCATAGCAAATGGAACGAGCAAATTGACCGTAGTGGTAACAAGGTCAGCTGTGCCATACTCTGCGGTCGTTAAATAATAAGTATAAAAGGGAACAATGAGAAAGGTGATAACCTTGCTACCTAGGTTCCCAATAAAGAAAACCACAGAGTTCTTAACTAATTTCTTATATTTACTTTCTGCAGTCATCTGCCCATCCAAACCATATAGCGATTACAACGAATGCAGCCTAATTGCCGAGCATTCGCTTGAGCTTTCGTCTCAAACGAATAAAAAATGTATCCGTGAAGCTCCACCTCGAAGAAAGCTCCTTGATACTCGCCCCTTTGGCAAGAGCACGCATAAATTTGCATCTTTGAGGATGAGGAGCCACTGAAGCGGCAAGCGCAGGATTCCCGCCAATCACCTCGTCATAGCTAGAAGGCCCTATTTCGAGCTTAGGCGATATTCTTTCGAACCATTTCTTGCCTTTATCGGTATTGCACAGAACGGCAGAGACCCCCATAGAGGAATCAACTTCGGGATGAATGGAGGGGAATCCCCAAAAATCGCCAAGAGTTAAATCAGAGCCACATGAGCGCTTTGCCGGACAATCAAAACATGAAGAACGTAATGACGCGTTATCCAAAAATGCTCTCATATACCAATCGTCGCCATAACGTCCGCCGGTGACGCGACAATCGTCTTTCTCCGTCCTTGCGTAGTAAAGGACGGAGTAAGACGACCATCCGGTCGTCTTACTCCGGAAATTGACATCATCAATTTCAGAGTTTTGGGCAGAAGACTGGAATTCAATCCATTTTCTCCAGAGCAGAGGCGATGGGGCGCCGTGGCAGATAACGTCAGCAGAAATAAAGAAAGCGGAATCTGCTAGCTTGCCCAGATAGTTCCTCATGCCGGAAACCTGACAAGCAGTGCCCGTAAAGAAAACTAAGCGTTTCGCCAGAAGATATTCCTTGACCTCTCGATAAAGAGAAGCAGGAATCTCGCTTTGAACATATTTTGATCGTTGGAGTCTTTTAAGATCCTCTAAATCAGTAGCACACTCATGTCGAACCGTATGGCAGTGCTCCTGGAAAGAAGCCCCAACGACAACGCCATCGGACTTAATAGCAGCATCGGCAAGCACACCAAAGAGCCCTCCAGACGATGATTGCTGGAGAACATCACTTGAAAGAGACTTGGCCCAAGACACTTCAACAGGCTCGACAACGGGATTGCGACTTAATACGGGGCAAGTCGAGTCACAAGCACCACACCCGATACATAGGTCGGAATTGAAGCTGGGCCTTAAGAAGCCCGCCTCGTCCGGCGTCATCGAAAGACATCCCTTCGGGCATTTGGCAGAGCAGGCGCCGCATCCACAGCAGGAATCACCCAGAGAGATGATTTCTGGTGCCCTATCAGCCCTTCCCGACTGTTCTTGCTGAGTCATTCTCATTTCCTCTTCTTTACGGCACGCAATGTTGAATTAAATGCCCTCGAAACAATTCGTGGAGCGTTAAGATACATCGCTCTACGCACCCTATCGACACCACTTAGCTGAGAACTGTCACACTCGGTAAACCTAATAGCGTTAAATAATCGATCTTCCTCGTTCGAGCTCATTTGGCCCGAATCGATACCCATTCCAAGAATCCTCAAAGCCTCATGAACCTTGAACTGACGAAGATGACTAACGATCTCAGGACTGTTCCCTGGATAACCAATCATCTGATCAATAGCATCGAGAGAGCTTATCAAACTATGGTTGAAGCCGCTGGTGGTAGCGCTTCCAGGGCGATCCAAAATATTCCACAACGCAAGGGGCTCATAGTGAAGGCCGCGACATACCTTAAGATAGGTAAATACAAAAAGACCATCCTCGGTATGGGCAATCCGCTCATCAAACCTTAAGCCGCACCGTTCAATTAACTCACGAGAAAAAAGCTTATAGCAGGAACTGCCGATATGTATCGAATTGTAAACTCCAAAGCGGAGAATAGCGGCATCGGAGGATAGATCCTCAATGGACATGTCGACAATCTGATTGCCGCAAACCTCCAAGCCGTTAACCACAGAAACAAAATTTGCATCTGCAGCAATTAGGGCACCCGGTTTAAGGCTTTGCATCCGCATCATCTGCTCGCATGCTTCAGGTTCAAGCCAGTCATCAGAGTCGAGAAAGATAACATAGTCACCAGTCGCAAGATTCAGCGCATGGTTACGTGCGCGAGAGACACCGGAGTTTTCTTGCCGTGAAAGCACCACTCTTGAATCAGCAGAATACGTCTGGAGAACACTCCAAGTGCCATCAGACGACCCGTCGTCGACAACGACAACCTCAATGTCCTCATACGTCTGGGAAAGAGCGGAAGAGACACCGCGCCCGATATAATTCTCAACATTAAATGCGGGAATAATTATCGATACTTTGCCTTTCATAGGCGGCAACTACCCCAATTCTTTGTAACCGAATTTATATTTAAGCCGCTCGTGAGGAGCCAAATTGTTCATGAAACGAAGCCACTGAAGTATTTCCGCCGTTGCGTCACCAAACCCTGGAATGCCATTCGCCATCTGGGAAAGCCAAATAGAGCCTCCCCTAATATTGGCTTCAATAACAATCGGCGCGCCATCTTCCCCGATGGTAAAGTCCCAACTGATAAGGCCCATTTGAGGCATCAACGAATGCATGCGCTTCGCCGCATCAATAGCACCGGGAACACCAGCAATCTTATATCCCTGAAAAACAACCCCCGTGTCAGGATGTTTCTCGAACCGATCATTAAACTCAGTAAGGGCCGATGGTGCAAGCAAACCTTCATTTGAAATGCCAATGAACATGCCGCCAGCATGCGCATTATCCACCGCACTCTTTCCGCGACCAATCCTCATCAGCAGAGGTAAAGAACGGAGTTCGCCTTGCCAGCGGTATGTCATAATCCTCAGCGTATTAACGCTCTCAGGATGTAATTTAACCACTGAAGAATGGCATGAGATTACTTCTTGAACTGTAAAATCACTGCCGAGCAATTCGAATAATTCTCCAGCAGTAACACCCGTCGCAGCATCGACACCGGAAGCAAAGCAATAAGACCCGCAGCCTTCGCCCGAACAAGTCCCTACGGTCGGTTTTGCAAAGCAAGCACCACAGTTGCCAATTAAATTAAGTGCTGTCTCTTTGGAAATCTCTTTGAAGTCGGAATTGCGAAGAACCCCAGACGTGCTTGTAACGATTGGACGTGGAGTTCTAACCCCAGCTCTTTCGGCAAACAATGGAAGAAGATTCTTATCCTCAAATACGGTGGCATACGCCACCGGCATATTCATATATCGTTCAAACTCAGGGATAAACAGGAGTTCTGGAAAAAACCTGACATCGAACTTGCCAGAAATTGCAAGATTATGCCGATGCCATGTGTAAGGGATTTTTCTACCATAGTTCTCAACATAAAACTTGTCGATGGCACGCATTTGCTCGGAAGAGAGCTCGACATCACTGAGAATAGATTTTCTTTTGGGATCTTTAAACTTTGCAATTTCTGCCTGTCGAGCGCGATGAATCTTGACGTTCTCTAAGACATCATATAAGCCATCTTTAACATCTGATTTGAGAGACATGTGTTCTCCGATAACTGAAGGGACGAATTTAACGTGACAAAGCGTCTAATAAGTATGAATTGGAATATGCCCTGCGAATATCTATAGCACGGTCGATTCCAGAATAGTCGCAGTTAAGCGCGTTTGTCGCATCCGAAATACCCCACCGTTCCTCGAGGCCACACATCTGCAGCAAGGTGTTAATACGACTGTTCATGTTGGAACCGTTCGCATGTTTACGATCAAAAACGACAAAGGGACGCTTAAACAAAATCGAAAAAACCGATGCATGAAAACTATCGGTTAAGACACAGTCGGCCTTATCGATATAAGAAAGGAAATCCGAAGGATCACCGCCAAAATAGCGACAGTTAGGATTCATGTAGTCAATAATTTCATACCCGAGCGACTTCAACTCCGCCGTCAATGTAACCTGAGCATCAGACTGCTCGCCAAGATTAAATTGAAATACGTACTTCTGCTTGCAAGCCACAGGCTTTTCTATCTTACGCCATTGATTTGCAGTCAAAAGCATGGTCGGATCTAGGGTAACCGGCACTTTTCGACCAGTCAGTTCCTCTACAATGCGAGCTCCGGCATCTTCTCGCACACTAATATCCGAATAACATTCAAGAGCTTCCTTAAAGGAAGACGCCCAATTCTCGGGAAGAGATGCCAGGCCAAAACTGGCTGAGTATGCTACTCGTTTATTAGCGTCGGCAAATTGAAGAAGATAATCATTGGCGCATCTGCACTCCAGCGAATCGCCCCACCAAAGGGGATTCCAGACCTGGTCACTTCCGACAACAAAATAGTCGTACTCATCATTCAATTGAGACGAAATACCACTGCCGTTCGTTGAAATAATTCTTGTAGGAATTAGAGAATCTGTAAACTTAGAAAAAGCGGCATCGCGACCACGCTCCTTTTTAGTCCTGAACCTTATCGCACCGTTCTCCTTTTCAAAATACTTGTGAAAAATGGATTTAAGTGCAGATGATTTTTCAAGAGTAACGAGCGTATCTACATCATGCCCCATTTGGCTCAAAACGGTATGAAGCGCATAATTCTGAAGTCTATTGCCGTAATTAAAATTACCAAATAATGTAACGATACCAATTCTCATATTAATAATCACCTTATCGTGCTTCTAAACTAATTATTGATCCCCATAGGCAAGTGACAAATCAATGAGCGATCCGAGCCATAAATCGTTTTTCTCATCAATGGGATCAAGTCCGGCTCCATTAAACAGCGTTAACTCTCCGAAAACTAAGCGATCGCCCAGAACATACCAATCACAACGTACTTGAGGAATTCCCCTAGTGAGAACACTGCTCAACTCGAGCATTTTCTCAAGCTTTTCAGGCCGCTCGACCTCAACAGGAGAAACTGGGATGCCGGCCCAATCGATGGTGACTGGATTCCAATCCTGATCGTAATAGTTGCAAGTATGTTCACCAAACCTGCCCCTATGCACCTCAATTAGGCGAGGATTTCCGTTAAAGCACGTGACTTTATAGTCAACTAGGCCAGTATCGAAGCCTTCATCCTCGAGATACTCCTCCGCCATGACCAGGGGGGTAACATCCTTATAGGGCCACTCCCTTGTCCACCAAAAATAATTACTCTTGAGATGTCTACGAAGAACCCTCTTGGCCGCATCAAAATCAAACGAGGACTTGTCGCGACAGATAGCAACTCCGCCGCTGTCATGATTCGTCTTAAGCACGAATTGTTCGGGAAGATTCTCGAGGCTTATGCTCTCGACACGGTCCCAAGAGTCATAAGTCTCAGAAACGTATTGAGCGCCAATTTTGTCGGCGACCCACTGCTTAACAGCCAGCTTGTCAACAAGGATATTGTAGAGAGGGTTACGATCATGAAGCTTTAGCCAGTTCAGCTTCTCGTTAAAGCCTTTTGGATTATCAAGATTGATGTTCTTTCCAATCAGCGCCCTATACATTATTTTTAAGTGAATTTCATCAGGCAAGCAGCGAGTCCATCCCCATTTTGAGATTAATGAGTAAGTTCTCAAAGGATGCTTCATATACTGAACTGCTTTACTAATTTTTCCCATTAATTATCTCCGTTGCTCTTACGCAGCATTTTGGCGGGAAATTGAATTCCACCGGAGGCTGCAAGTTATCGCGATAGCAAAGAAATACGTAATCAGGTTTGGAATCGTTGTGAATAGAGCTCCGCTCGTAAATGCATAGCTTAAAAAGAAAACCTGAATGCAAAGTGAAAGGCGTAGAAAAGCTTTTTGTTGCCCCTCCACAACCCTCGAAATAGTCGTGAAGGTTAATACAAAACTTGTTAGACAGCTAGCAAGAACCAAGGCAGTTCCAAAAAACCCGGTTTCATATAAAAGATTAAGGAGCTCATTGTGCGCCATATATGTAATAGTAAAACCGTCAGGCCAACGATAGCAGTAGCTAGTCCAGCCATGACCAAATAAAGGTGCCTGGGAAAGGCCATTAAGGGCGTAATTCCAAAGAAATGTCCTATTGTTAACGTTGTCCTCGAAGCTGGTACCACTGGAAAAGGTTGAATTCAATCTTTCGATTGTCGCCTCAACGCCAGGAACAAGAGGCGCAAGGATAGCCACGGCAAGCAGCACCAATACCGTGACTCCAATAGCCTTAAGATATTTATGGCTATTGCCAGAAAGCAAGTAAACCAAACCAATAGCAAAAATCCCGCACAACAAATGAGCCCTTTTTGTAGTCAAAACAAGAGCAATAAAGAAAATTAACGCAAGAATGCCGTAGAACCGTTTAGTTGAACTTGACTCGCTGCCATAAAAGGACATAGAGGAAGCAAGTATTAAGCCTATCGTGCAGAAAGTTCCATTATGACTATAGTGTGACGCTAAACCCGATCGATAGTCCATTGCCATTGGCACATTTGAATAGAACGTCGGTTTTATAAAACCAGTATAGAGCTGAGGCGCTACATAGCAGGCAATAGTTGCCAATGCAAAAATGAGTAAAACCCCAATAAAAACTTTAACGGCAGGCAGAATCCAATTAGAGTTTTCAGCTGCAAAATAACTAATAACAACTACGGAGACAAGGGCAATAGTTGCAGAAAGGTCGTAACCACCGCCCAGTACAAATCCGATAGCAGCCATGACAGCAACCGCGCCCCATGGCAATAGTGGCACGATTGCCCTCAGATCAAAGGACACAATCCTGCCACTTCGAACGGCAAGGGCAATCATCAGCATGATACTCAAAGCAAAAATAACAAAACTAATTCTATAAGTTATCAGAGAAGAGCAATAAGCAAATAAGCAGACGAAAAGAGCTATAACGCCAAACGCAAATTCACCTTTGCCCCGCATCTTCGGGCAATGCAAGCTTAGATACCTCCTCTTGCGAGTAGAAAAAAAGATGACTTGTCTTCCGAGCAAAATAACTAAGAAAACTTGCTATCTGCGCGCAAAATAGTAAGGCCAAAGGCCGACAACGCTATACCCCTACATTGCCTCATGCGTCTCGTATACGTGCGCATCGGCCTTGGACGCCTCGGACAGGCCGTCGTTGATCTTGGCACACAGGTCGCAGGTGGAGCAGGCGTCGAGCTGCTCCTTGGTGACGCGGCCCTCCTCATAATCACGAACGACCTTGAGCTCGTGCATGTCGTAGGGCCTCTTGGTGAAAAGGCCCTTCACCTTGTGCTTGAGCACCCACCAGCCGGGCTTCCAGATGTACTTGTGCATGGCCGGGCTCACCGAGCCGATCATCCAGCAGTTGCGGTCGCAGTGGCGAACCTTCGCGCGGACCTTCTCGGCCTGCTCGGAGTTCCAGAGCTCGTCCCAGGACTCCTCGTTGAGGTTGCCCATAACCTCCTTGTCCTTGGTGCCGTTGCAGGGCATGACGTCGCCGTAGGGGTCGATGAAGAAGGTGTCGAACGCCATGTCGCAAGGCAGCAGGCGCGGCTGGCCGTAGATGTAGTTGATGAGGCCGTGGTTGAAGTAGGCACGGAACCACTTCTTGGGGCTGTTGGACCTTAGCAGATCGTTGACCAGGTCCTCGAAGTTCTTGGCCACCATGGGGCGGTCGTGGATGATGTTCTTTGCCTCGACGAAGTAGAAGCTGTTGTGCAGCGACGCCGTGGCGAACTCCATGCCCAGCTCGTCGGAGATCTTATAGAGGGGCACCAGGTCGGGTGCGTTGAGGTCCTGGACCGTCATGCCGAAGCCCACGTCGGGGTGCTTGAGCTCGACGAGCTTCTTGAGCGTGGCGTAGCCGCGGTTGTATCCGTTATCCAGGCCGCGGATCTTGTCGTTGGTCTGCTGCAGGCCCTCGATGGAGATGCGGATGCCGACGTTGGGGAACTCCTCGCACAGGTCGATGATGCGGTCGGTGAAGAAGCCGTTGGTGGAGATGACGATGCGGTCGGACTTCTTGTAGAGCTCGCGCACGATGTCCTTGAGGTCCTGGCGGATGAAGGGCTCGCCGCCGGTGATGTTGGTGAAGTACATCTTGGGGAGCTTCTTGATGGTCTCGATGGAGAGCTCCTCCTCCGGGCGGCTCGGAGCCTTGTAGCGGTTGCACATGGTGCAGCGCGCGTTGCAGCGGTAGGTGACGATGACGGTACCGTTGAGTTTCTTTTCGGCCATGTGGATTAGTCCTCTTTCTTGGCGCATGCAGGATCAAGAATTGCTTCAAGCTTTTCGAGATGGTTCTGCGGTGTATATTTCATTAGCACGGCATTACGACCATTCATACCCTGACGTCTGGCTTCATCCGGATTCTCCAGGTAAAAGGCGATGGTTTTCGAAAGGGCATCAACGTCGCCCAGGGGAAGCACGGACCCAGTCTCCCCGTTCTCCACCAACTCCGGCATGCAGCCGATATCGAAAACAACAACCGGCTTGCCATGTGCGTAGGCCTCTAGCACGGTGTTGGGCATGTTCTCAAACCAAGTCGATGGGCAGAGAACGCAAGCGGCGCCGTCAATGAGGCGCTCCTTCTCCTCGCCCTTAACGAAGCCTACGAAATCTACGCGGTCCGATATGCCGGCCTCTTCTACAGCCGTTTTAATTGACGCAGCGTACTCGTCGTCGGTACGACCAGTGATCTTGAGCCTAACACCGCTGTTGCGCATGGCGGCATCTACGGTTAGATCAACGCCCTTTTCGGGACTGATCCTACCAAGATAGAGTGCGTACTTTCCCGCGGCAGGACAGACCTCAGACCGAGAAGGAGCCGTAGTAAACGTCGGAACAACATTAATCTTCTCCCCTGGTACACCGGACTTCTTGAGAAGGGACGCCGTGAACGCGGAGGGGCAGACGAATGCATCCACATAATCAAACAGGCGCTTGCAGCGGTGGAATTTCATCGACGCGATGCGTACTGCAGTTGTGGCCCTCGAGCCATGGCAGCAGGACATATCGGCAGCCTTGGAGTAATCACCGTTGATACAAGCAGTACAAACCTCCCCGTTGCAAAGGAAATCGGAACGGGGGCACATGATATTGAAATCCGAAAGCCTGTGGACAACCCTTACGCCTTCATCGTGACACGCTTTGAAGATGCTGGGAGAAAGCGCGTTAATCTGCTGCAGAACGTAAACGACGTCCGGCCTCTCGTCCTGAATGAGACGGCGGAGATTCTTATATGCCTCGCGGTTATAGAAAGCGCAGGAGAGCAAACGAGCGACGTTCTTCGGAGTCTTTTTAACGTTGTTAAAGTAGGCGTCACCCGACTCGCTCTTCCCATGGGGAAAATAGCGAGAATATGGCGTACCCTCATTGAGCGGGCTGCGGACCGAAAACGGAATAACAGTATGCCCGGCGTCTTCGAGAAGGCGCTTAACGTTGAACATATAAATCTCGGGACCGCCCGAGACATAGTAGCGATAATTCGCCAAGATTATCTTCATCGGGCCTCTCCTTGATAAAGCTCGAGGGTCCGTTCGACGACGGAATCCCAGTCATAGTTATTTCTCACGCGCTCGCGAGCACTCTCGCCGAGCTTGTTGGCCCTTTCCGGATTATCCAGAAGGCCGCGAAGGACGCGAGTAAGCTCAGAAACGTTGCCTTTGGCAAAAGTTGCGCCGGCGCTTCCAAGAACGTCAGCGCATTCGGGCACATCGCTCGTAACGCAACATGTACCGTAGGACATGGCTTCCATAAGAGAAAGTGGCATACCTTCCACATCGGAAGGGAGCACGTAGACATATGCATTCGAATAGAGCTCGGCGAGAAGGTCACCCGTGACGAATCCAGTAAAAATAACGCGCGGGTCAGAACCAGCCCGCTTTCTAAGCTCAATCTCAAATGCATCGGTGTCAGAACCTCCGCCAGCAATGACCAAGCGCTTATCGGTATCGAGCCGACGGAAAGCATCAACGAGCAAATCACCGCGCTTCTCGGGCACCAGTCGGCCAAGATACAAGATGTAGTCGCCACGAGATAGGCCCCAACGCTCAGCGATTAAACTGGCATCAATACGCTCACGGATTTCCACTCCATTGTGTATGAGAGTGGCCTCACGACCGTATTCCTGCTTGAAGTAGCCCTCCGCAGACGACGACAGGACAATCAGCTCATTCGATTGGGTTGCAGCCGCCTTCTCGCCCATCTTGATACAAGTGCTAGCAAGTCGTCCCCACTTGGCCCTCTGCCAGTCAAGACCGTGGATCGTTGCAACGGTGCGAATTCCTGCCCGACGGGCAAGGGGAAGTGGAACACAGGGCCCTTCGGCGTGGTAATGAATCACGTCAGGACGGTCCTTAATCGCCTGTCGAGTCGCAAAATAGGACGAAGAAAGTGCAGCAAGGCCCTTCTTATCAATTGTCTTTACCGGCACAATACGAACACCGTCAGCGATGCGCTCGGAAAGGGATGTCGCCTCACCGGTCATTACGTCGGAGCCGGAGCGATCGTAACATGTAACCTCATGCCCAAGAGCAGCCATACGACGCGCCAGTTCCGTGACAACGACTTCGACCCCACCTTCGCGAGAGCCAAACCGCTTATGCCCAATCATTGCGATTCGCACGCTAGCAACAGCCCCCGTAATAGCGCTTATACCACTTGGCGAAGGCCCTCAGGCCGTCCTCGAGCGGCGTCGCGGGCTTGTAGCCCAGGTCGCGCTGGAGCGCCGTGGTGTCGGCGTAGGTGACGGGCACGTCGCCGGGCTGCATCGGCACGAGCTGCTTGTGGGCCTCAAAGTCGTAATCGGTGGGAAGCACGCCCTCCTCCACCAGCACGCGCTGCAGCGTGTCGACGAAGTCGAGCAGGTTCTCGGGATGAGAGTTGCCGATGTTGTAGACGCGGTGCGCGGCGAGGGGCAGCCCGTCCTCGCCCATCTTCACCTCGGGGGCGGCGTCCATGACGCGCTTGACGCCCTCGACGATGTCGTCGACGTAGGTGAAGTCGCGGCGGCAGTCGCCCATGTTGAAAATCTTGATGGTCTCCCCGCGGCGCAGCTTCTCCGTGAAGCCGAAGTAGGCCATGTCGGGCCTGCCCATGGGGCCGTAAACCGTGAAGAAGCGCAGGCCGGTGGCCGGGATGGAGTAGAGCTTGGAGTAGGCGGCGGCCATGAGCTCGTTGGACTTCTTGGTGGCGGCGTAGAGCGACACCGGCGAGTCGACGCGGTCCTCCTCGGAGAACGGCACCTTCTTGTTGCCGCCGTAGACCGAGCTGGAGCTCGCGTAGACCAGGTGCTTGACCGGGTGGTGGCGGCAGGCCTCGAGCACGTTGAAGAAGCCGACGAGGTTGCTCTCCAGGTAGGCGCGCGGGTTCTCGATGGAGTAGCGAACGCCCGCCTGGGCGGCGAGGTTCACAACGACGTCGAAGCCGTTCTGTGCGAACAAGCGCTCGATGAGGGCGGCATCGCACAGGTCGCCGCGCACGAAGGTGAAGCGGCCGTCTGTGTCGGCTTCGGCCAGCATGCGCAGGCGCGCGTCCTTGATGCCGGGGTCGTAGTAGCTGTTGAGGTTGTCGAGTCCGACGATGGCGTCATCGGTTTCCTCGATCAGCTTCTTGACGAGGAACGCACCGATGAACCCGGCGGCTCCTGTGACGAGGACTTTTCTATTTGCCATTCATACCACCTAGTCTCGTTTGAACAAGTCGCGTGAATAGACCTTGTCAGCCACGTCCGCGAGCTCGTCGCTCCAGCGGTTCGCGACGATCACGTCGCAGCCGGCCTTGAAGGCCTCCAGGTCGTGGGTCACTTCGGAGCCGAAGAACTCCGGCGCGTCCAGCGTGGGCTCGTAGACCACCACGGGCACGCCCTTGGCCTTCACGCGCTTCATGACGCCCTGGATGGAGCTCGCGCGGAAGTTGTCGGAGTTGGACTTCATCGTCAGGCGGTAGACGCCAACGACCGGCTTCGGCTTGCCCTCGTACACGCGGTCCCACACCATCTGCAGCACCTCGTCGGCGACGAAGTCCTTGCGCGTGCGGTTGGCCTCCACGATGGCCTCGATCAGGTTCTGGGGCACGTCCTTGTAGTTGGCGAGCAGCTGCTTGGTGTCCTTGGGCAGGCAGTAGCCGCCGTAGCCGAAGCTGGGGTTGTTGTAGTGGCTGCCGATGCGCGGCTCCAGGCAGACGCCGTCGATGACGTCGCGGGTGTTGAGCCCGCGGACCTCGCAGTAGGTGTCGAGCTCGTTGAAGTAGGCGACGCGAAGCGCCAGGTAGGTGTTGGCGAACAGCTTCACGGCCTCGGCTTCGGTGGTGCCCAGCACGAGCTCCGGGATGCCCTTGGTGCCGTCGGCGTTCACGCGCTCCAGCTCGGCGGGGTCGGCGCCCTGTGCGAGCAGGCCGGCGAACTTCTCGGCGGCTATAACGGCCTCAGCGTCATCCTTCGGCGCGCCCACCACGATGCGGCTGGGGTGCAGGTTGTCGTAGAGCGCCCTGCTCTCTCGCAGGAACTCGGGGCTGAAGAAGATCTTGCTGTCGCCCAGCCTATCGCGCAGGCCCGCCGTGTAGCCGACGGGGATGGTCGACTTGATGACGATCCAGGCGTCCGGATTCACCGAGCGCACTGCGGCGATGGCGGCCTCGACGGAGCTCGTGTCGAAGAAGTTCCTGTCCGAGTCGTAGTTGGTGGGCGTGGCGATGACGGCGTAGTCGGCGCCCGTGTAGGCCTCCGCCACGTCGACGGTGGCGTGCAGGTCGAGCTTTCGCTCCCCCGCCTTTGCCTCCGCCAGGAAGCGCTCGATCTCGTCGTCCTGGATGGGCGACTGGTAGCTGTTGATCTTCTCGACCTTCTCGGGCACGATGTCCAGCGCGTGGACCTCGTTGTGCTGCGAGAGCAGGACGGCGAGGGACAGGCCGACGTAGCCGGTGCCGGCGACGGCAATCTTCATTTTCTTCTCCGATTCGAATCGAGCATTAGAGTTAGGCATTAGTACGCATCGCTTCCGTTGAAGACCTCAAGAACCGTGAGGAGGACGATCTTGAGGTCCATGGCGATTCCGCGCTTGGCTATGTACTCGAGATCACGGCGGACCATGCCGTCGAACCCGGTGGAGTTTCGCTCCGTCACCTGCCAGAGCCCCGTAATACCTGGCTTCACTGCTAGCCTCTGCAAGTCGTACTCGGTGTACTCAGCGACCTCGTTGGGCAGCGGCGGGCGCGGGCCTACCACGGACATCTGGCCCAGGAACACGTTCAGGAACTGCGGGAACTCGTCGATGGAATGCTTGCGGATGAACTTGCCGATCCTGGTGACGCGCGGGTCCTCCTTCATCTTGAACATGGCGCCGGCGATCTCGTTCTGCTCCTTGAGCTCGGCGAGGCGCTCGTCGGCGTCCTTGTACATGGAGCGGAACTTCCACATGCGGAAGGTTGATAGGCTGCCGTCTGGGCGGGTCTGACCAACGCGGATCTGGCTGTAGAAGGGGCTGCCCTCGCTCTCCATGCGGATGGCCGCCGCCAGCACCAAGCTGGGGATCGCGATAACGACGAGCACGGCACCGCTGAACACGATGTCGAACGCGCGCTTGACGGTGCGGTAGGCTAGGCGCGAGCGATCCCAGTCCATGATGGATTGCATAGCGTTGTAGCGGCCGACGCCCTCACGCCGGTCCATGGCCTGAGCAATCAGCGCCGCCCCCACGGGCGCATTTGTCTCTGTTACTTCTTTAGCAGCCACAATAAAACTTACGTTCCTGTCCCCAGGAACCCCCCCCCATCTATGAATCCAAAATCAAGTAATTTGCCGGCGCAACGTCTCCCTTACGTTTTGCTGGGCACGTCTAACGGAAGCAGCTCCCTAAATGTGGAGTCACCCTCGCCCACGTCTACCAGGCACCAGCGCTTATGACGGTCTATCTTCTTTACACGGGCCTCTTGCCCCACCAAGGGCCCCTGTTCTATGTGCAACACGCCGTCTTCTATGCGCGCGACGCTGTTGCGCACCACGCCGTCGTCGTCCAGAACGCTGCGGTACCAGTCCTGTGCGTCGTCCGGCATGGGCATGTACGCCCGCTCCCTACTGCCGGCGATGCGGCAGCCAAAGCTCAGCTGGGCCAAAGCCCTATCGAGCACAGCGGCATCGTGCGTGGCGACGAAGAAATATTCCTTGTACATGGGTTTGGTTTGGAGCGACCATGCGCCGTCCCGCTTAAACCAGAACTCCTTTTGCATCACAAAAGCGTCCTGCATCAGCTCGTGCGGGATAATGCAGCGGACCTTTTCGCAGGTCTCGCGCTCTTTTCCATGGGGGGTGTGGACCAGATACCAGCGAACGCGGCCGTGCTGGCTGTTGGTAGTGGCGCCGTTAAATGCGCCCGGCAGCTGTTCTTGGCGCCGTGCCGTCTGTTCCATGTTCTCGCCCCCTCTTTTGGCTTTGCGATGCACGCAAATGCAGGGGCGTTTAGAACAGGCTTCTCGCTCGCAGCTAGGCGCAGTCGCAAAAGTACAGGTTTTTGTATCTTTCGACAGACGACATTATACGAGCAATTAATCAGCGTTTACCCAGATTACGCAAAATGTACTGCTAGTAGGTACATCTCCATACCCCTCTACAAAAACCTGTACCTTTTTGTGCAACAAAAAAAGCCGCTCAACCAGCGGCTTTTCTTATTTGGGCATGAAAAAAGGCGACCGACCTATGCGGACGGTCGCCTTTGTTAATTGTTGTGAAGCTTGCCTTAAGCGCGAGTCTTGATCTCCTCGAGCACCTTCGCAACAAACTCGTCAACGCTCATCTGAACGGTCTCGTTGGAGCGATCGCGGACGGAGATGTTGCCGGCCTCGACCTCTTTCTCGCCCAGGATGAGCATGTAGGGCACGCGGTCGATGCTGCGGGCCTCGCGGATCTTGTAGCCGATCTTCTCGTCGCGGTCGTCGCAGACCACGCGAATGCCGGCCTCCTCCAGCTTGGCGCACACCTCGTGCGCGTAGTCGCGGCTCTTCTCGGAAACCGGAAGTGCCTTGACCTGCACGGGAGCCAACCAGGTGGGGAACTTGCCCGCAAAGTGCTCAATCAGAATGCCGATAAAGCGCTCGATGGAGCCAAAGCATACGCGGTGCAGCATGATGGGGCGCTTCTTGGTGCCGTCGGCGTCCACGTACTCCAGATCAAAGTTGAGCGGCATCTGGAAGTCGAGCTGAACGGTACCGCACTGCCAAGTACGGCCGAGCGAATCCTCCAGGTGGAAGTCGATCTTGGGGCCGTAGAAGGCGCCGTCGCCCTCGTTGACCTCGTAGTCCATACCCAGCTTCTCCAGAGCGGTGCGCAGGCCCTCCTCGGCGCGCGCCCAGTCCTCGTCCGAACCCATGGAGTCCTCGGGGCGGGTGGAAAGCTCAACGTGGTACTTAAAGCCAAACTTCTGGTACACGGAGTCGATGAGGTTGACCACGCCCACGATCTCGTCGGTCAGCTGGTCGGGGCGCACAAACAGGTGGGCGTCATCTTGGTTAAAGCAGCGCACGCGGAACAGGCCGTGCAGGGCGCCGCGCAGCTCGTGGCGATGCACCAGGCCAATCTCGCCGGCACGGATGGGCAGCTCGCGGTAGGAGTGCGGCTTGGAGGCGTACACCAGCACGCCGCCCGGGCAGTTCATGGGCTTAATGCAGTACTCTTCGTCGTCAATGACGGTGGAGTACATGTTGTCCTTGTAGTGGTCCCAGTGGCCACTGGTCTTCCACAGCTGCTTGTTCATGATGAGCGGCGTGGAGATCTCCACGTAGCCGGCCTTGTGGTGGATCTCGCGCCAGTAGTCCAGCAGCGTGTTCTTAAGGATCATGCCGTTGGGCAGGAAGAACGGGAAGCCGGGGGCCTCGTCGCGCATCATAAAGAGGTCCATCTCGCGGCCGATCTTGCGGTGGTCGCGTTTCTTGGCCTCCTCCAGCATGCGCATGTGCTCGTCGAGCTCCTCCTTGGTGGCAAAGGCGACGCCGTTGATGCGGGTGAGCATCTTGTTGTCCTTGTCGCCCTTCCAGTAGGCGCCCGAGACGCCGGTAAGCTTAAAGGCCTTCAGCGCCTTGGTGTAGCAGATGTGGGGGCCGACACACATGTCGATGTAGTCGCCCTGCTGGTAGAAGGTAATGCGGGCGTCGTCGTCCAGGTCGCCGATGTGCTCGACCTTGTACTTCTCGCCGCGCTCCTCCATAAGGGCGATGGCCTCGGCGCGGGGCTTCTCGTACACGGAGAACTTGAGGTTCTCCTTGACGATCTTCTTCATCTCGGCCTCGATCGCGGGGAAGTCGTCCTCGCTGATCTTGACGCCATCGGGCAGGTCGACGTCGTAGTAGAAGCCGTTGTCGGTCGCGGGGCCGTAGGCAAAGTCGGCCTCGGGATAGAGACGCTTGATGGCCTGCGCCATGATGTGCGCGGCGGAGTGGCGGATGACGTGCGTGACCTCGTCCTGCGGGAGCTCGGCCACCGAACCGTCATTGTAGAGTGCCTTCATGGGTATGTTTTCTCCTCTCGGATGCCTGATGCAAGTGCGTGCGATGCGCTCGGCGTTTTTGACTTGCATCATTATAGGCAGGTTGCCTTGGTATACAAGCGCCCGCCGCACCTTAATGGCACGGCGGGCGATTTTCTACGCATGCTTCATCGTGTGGGGGCGGGGTGCGCGTATGGCTTGCGGCGTGCCCGTGGCTCGCGGCCGGCCCGGCGATGGATGCGTTACTGGATGCGAGTTCGGCAGTAGGGGCAGACCTTCCAGTGCGCATCGAGCGGGCGATGGCAGCTGGGACATACGTTGCGAACCTGGGTATCGCACACCGGGCAGACGACGAAGTCCTTCTCGATGGGCGCGCCGCACTGCGGGCAGGTGCCGTACTGGGCAAGCTGACGCTCGCGCAGGGCCATGTCCAGCTCCTGCTCCTCGCGGTCGGACGCGTAGGAGTGCGGGCGCAGGACCAGGTAGGCGATGAGGCCCACAAACGGGATGAGGGCGATGATGCCCCATGCCACGTAGGCGCTGGCGCCGCGGCGGCGAGCGTCGATGAACACATAGACGACCGACAGCACATACAGGGCGATGATAAAGCCAACAAAGGCATAGACGACGCCCATAAGCTGCGGCGACATGAGCTCGGAGATGTACTTGGACATTACGGGTACCTTTCGGAATATTAACAGTTCGGTCAAGTTTACCACGGGGTTTGTTTATATGGGACTACGGCTGGGTACGGGGCCGGCGCGGACACAAACATCTCAATCTGTAACAAGTGGGAGCGGAATCCAGGTCTAGGTGTTACAGATCGAGACAAACCATTCTCTCCCCAACTTAAATCTCAATCTGTAACAACTAGGGGCCAGAAACCCTTCTATCTGTTACAGAACAAGACAAAGGAAAACGTCCAATCTCAATATCTCAATCTGTAACAACAACTCGGCAAAAACAGTCCCAGATGTTACAGATTTAGACAAACTACCCTCTCCTCAACTTCAATCTCGATCTGTAACATCTAGAACCCAAAAACAGTTCTTACTGTTACAAATCAAGAACAGATCAAGACAACCAGAATCCGTCGGAACGATTGTCTCAACCTGTAACAGAAAAGACCCAAAAACCTCGGCTTATTGTTACAGATTGAGACGAACGTGCACCTGTGAACTCAGTATCTCAATCTGTAACAGGTAACGGCGTAGACCGCGAGGTTGGGCGGGAGGGTCTCGCGGTCTGGTGGGGTCGGCATCCGTGCTGGGCCGGCCCTCGCCTGCCGTTGGCGGGTGTTGCGGGGCTGTTCGCCGCATTGCCGCCGCACTGGGAGTGTGCAGACCGTAGGATAGTCTTATTGACAGCCTGTCAACTTGTCTGGGAGGCACCGTGGCAGAAACGTTTGATATCGCAATTGTGGGCGCGGGCATTACCGGGTGCGCCATCGCGCGGCAGCTCGCGCGGTTTGACCTGTCCATTTGCGTGGTCGAGGCGGCCAACGACATTGCACTGGGCGCCTCGAAGGCCAACGGCGGCCTGGTTCACGCCGGCTACGATCCGGCTCCGGGAACCGTAAAGGCGCAGGTCAACGCCCGCGGCTGCGAGCTATATGGCACCTGGGCCCAGGAGCTGGGCTTTTTGTTTTGCCGCACCGGATCCATGGTGCTGGGCTTTAACGACGAGGACCGCGCGCACCTGGGGAAGCTGCGCCAGAATGGCCTGGCCAACGGCGTGCCCGAGTTGTCGATTATCGGCTCCGAGCGTATCCACGAGCTTGAGCCGCGTGCGAGTGCCCAGGCGACGTGCGCGTTGTGGTGCCCTTCGACCGGTTACGTTGACCCGTTTGAGGTCGCCATCGCCGCGCTGGAAAACGCCGTCGCCAACGGCGTGACGTTTATGCGCTCCGCACCGGTGGAGGCGATTGAAATCGCGGGCTCGGGCGACGACGCGCGCTTTACGTTGGCGACGCCCGCCGGAAACGTGCGCTGCCGCTACCTGATCAACGCCGCGGGCAACGGCGCCGCGGACATCTCGCGTATGGCGGGCGCTGAGGAATTCCAGATGGCCTGGCGTCAGGGCAACATCGTGGTGCTGGACAAGGAGCCGCGCACGCTCATGCCGCTCTACCCCGTACCCACGCCGGTATCCAAGGGCGTTATCGTGACGGGCACCGTGCACGGCAACACCGTGATTACCGCGACGGCTGCCGTGCGCGAGCCGGGCGACACGCAGACCTATGCGAGCGATATGAACGCGCTGCTGACCGGCGCGCGCAAGCTGGTGCCCGATCTGGATACGCGCCGCGTGGTGCGCGCATTTGCCGGAGGGCGCCCGGTCATTAAGGGTACGAACGACTTCTTTATTGGGCAGTCGGCCGTGGTGCCGGGACTTTTCCAGGCGGCGGGCATTCAGTCGCCAGGCGTGGCGAGCGCGCCGGCCATTGCCGAGCGCATGGAGCTTGTGATGCGTGAGGCGGGCGTGGAGCTGCACGAGCGGGCGGACTGGAACCCAATTCGCCGCGCGCCGGACGACTTTGACCGCGCACCACTGGCGCGCAAGGAGGAGCTGATCGAGTCCGATCCCGCGTGGGGCCAGATTGTCTGCCGCTGCGAGACGGTGCCCGAGGCCGAGATCGTGGCCGCGATCCGACGCCGCCCGGGCGCGGTTTCGGTCGAGGGCGTCAAGCGCCGCTGCCGCGCCGGCATGGGTCGATGCCAAAGCGGTTTTTGCCAGAGCCGCGTGGTGGCGATCCTGGCGCGCGAGCTGGGCTGCGACCCCAGCGAAGTGCTGTTGGAGGATGCCGGATCTTGGCTGGTCGAGGGGCCTTTGAAGGGGGTGCGCTAGGATGGCGACGATCGATGTGCGCGGCGGACGCGCGGAGGCCGGAACCGCAGAGGTCGGAGCTGCAGCGCCCGTGCAAACGCAGGCCTTCGACGTGGTCGTCATCGGAGGAGGCCCCGCCGGCATGGCTGCCGCGCTGGCCGCGCATAAGGCCGGAGCGCGCGTGGCCATCGTGGAGCGCGAGCAGCACCTGGGAGGCATCCTGCGCCAGTGCATCCACCCCGGCTTTGGGCTGTCACACTTTAAGCAGGAGCTCACCGGCCCCGAGTATGCGCAGCGCTTTATCGACCAGGTGCGCGCAACCGACATTGCGCTGTTCCTGAACAGCATGGTGATTGGGATTGATTCAGGCGAGCCTACGGAAGGCGCAGCACTCCACACCGTCACGCTCATGAGCCCCGCCGACATGCTGCGGCTCACCGGACGCGCGGTCGTCCTTGCCATGGGATGCCGCGAGCGCACCCGCAGCGAGATCAAGATTCCCGGTAGCCGTCCCGCCGGCGTGTTTACGGCCGGCCTGGCGCAGCGATACATCAATATCGAAAATCTCAAACCCGGCTCGCGCGCCGTCATTTTGGGTTCGGGCGATATCGGGCTCATCATGGCACGTCGCTGCACGCTCGAAGGGATTTCGGTCGAGGGCGTGTACGAGCTCATGCCGTACGCCAACGGTCTGCGCCGCAATGTGAAGAACTGCCTGGACGATTTTGGTATTCCGCTGCACCTATCCACTACCGTGACGCGCGTGATCGGGCACGATCGCGTGGAGGCCGTCGAGGTGAGTCAGGTCGACGAGCACCTGGCACCCATTCTGGGGACCGAACGCATTGTTCCGTGCGACACGCTGCTGCTTTCGGTGGGCCTGATTCCCGAGAACGAGCTTTCGGTTGCCGCAGGCGTAGAGCTTGACCCACGCACACGCGGCGCCGTGGTGGACCAGAGTCTGCAGACGGGCGTGCCGGGCATATTTGCCTGCGGCAACGTCCTGCACGTGCACGACCTGGCCGACAACGTAACGACCGAGTCCGAGCGCGCCGGTGCGGCTGCGGCGGCATGGGCGCTGGGTGGCGGGGCCGAAACGAACGCGGTCGCGGACACGAGCTGCGAGCTCACGGTCTCCCCTGCAGGCATTGCGGGATACGCGCTGCCAGGACGCATTACGACGACGGCGCTCACCAAGCTCAACTTCCGCGTGCACCGACCGGTCGACGCCGCCCGCGTACGCATTCTGGCAGGTGGCGAGGAGCTGTTTGCCGGCAAGGTCCGCCCGTTTAAGCCGAGCGTCATGGAAAACTTCCCGCTGCCGGCAAAGGTAATTCAGCGCGCACTCGACCTGGGTGCCAGCGAGATTGTCCTGTCCGTCGACCCCGTTGAGGAGGCGTAAGGCCATGAGCATAAACGCGATCGAAACGCTGCAGTTCAACTGCACCACCTGCCCATCCGAGTGCCTCCTGACCGTAGAGGTGAAACGCGACACAGACGGCGCCGTGGCAGAGGTGCGCTCCGTAACCGGCAACAACTGCCCGCGTGGCGACAAGTTCGCACATCAGGAGCTCACCTGCCCCATGCGCGTGCTCACCACCACCGTGGCTGTATCCGGCGGCGACGAAGCCCTGCTCCCCGTGCGCACGGCCGAAGCCATCCCGCTGGCACTCCACGCCCAAGCCATGGCCCTCATCCGAGGTCTAGTCGTCAACGCCCCCATCCGCATGGGCGACGTCGTGCTGGAAGATCTTCTCGGCACCAACATTGACCTAGTCGCCAGCATGGACATCGACCCAGCCTAAGCAGCTAATTAGGGACGGAGCTCTTTTAGCTACTTTTGTCTGCATGCCTGCCAGGCTGGTCATGCTAAGGAGTGTCCCAAGGTGCCGACATAAAAGGAACGTCCCTATGTGCCGGGCTTGGGATACCATGGTGGCAGCCTAGCGAAAGGATGTTTCATGGCACATGTCGATGACCAGCGCGTGGCGCGCGTGCTCGATGCGCTCGAGGCTCAGCACCCCGGTGCGCAGCTGCTCGTGAATGACCCGTGGTCGATCTATTACCTAACCGGCTTTTATGCCGATATGTTCGAGCGTTTTTGCGGCGTGCTGCTCGCGCGCGGTGCCGAGCCGGTGATCCTAGTCAACGCCCTGCACCAGCTGCCAGAGTATGACAATGCCCGCGTCGCCTACCACACCGATACCGATATCGTGACCGATGCCATCGCTCGCGAGATCGATCCGACCAAGCCGCTCGGCATCGACACCGTCATGCGTTCCGGCTTTTTGATGCCGCTCATGGAGCGCCACGCCGCAAGCGAGTTTTTCCTGGGTGACTTTGCCGTCACCGCCGCACGCACCTACAAGGATGCCGCCGAGCAGGAGCTCATGCGCGCGTCCTCGGCCGCTAACGATGCCGTGATGGCCGATGTTATCAAGCTCGTCCACGAGGGCGTGACGGAGCGCGAAATTGCCGACCAGATGCTCAGTCTGTATCGCAAGCACGGCTGCGAGGGCTTTAGCTTTCCGCCCATCGTGAGCTTTGGCGCCAACGCCGGCGACCCGCATCACGAGCCCGACGATACCGAGCTTAAACGCGGCGACGTGGTGCTGTTCGACATTGGCGGACGCCATCGCAACTACTGCTCGGACATGACGCGCACGTTCTTTTGGGGCGAGCCGGACGAGGAGACGGCGCGCATCTACGATATCGTGCGCCGCGCCAACGAGGCCGCCGAGGCGCTCATCGCACCGGGCGTGCGCATGTGCGACCTGGACCGTGCCTCGCGCGACGTGATTGAGGACGCGGGCTACGGCGAATACTTTACGCATCGCCTGGGACACTCGATCGGCCTGCAGGACCACGAGCCAGGCGACGTCTCGCTCGTCAACGAGCAGGTCGTGGAGCCGGGCATGACGTTCTCCATCGAACCAGGCATCTACCTCCCCAGCCGCACCGGTGTCCGCATCGAGGACCTGGCCCTGGTGACCGAGAACGGCGTCGAGATTCTCAACGCCTACCCCCACGATCCGGTCCGCCTAGACTAGGCACGCCACCAAAGCTCCCCTAGAAGTTGCGGTGGAATACGGACTGTTTAAGGCTTCTAGCCCATAAAACAGTCCCTATTTCACCGCAACTGATGAGGGGATGGGTTAGCGCAGCAAGCCTGCCACTTCGCCGGCTAGGGTAATGGTGCCGGCTGCTACGAAGGGCTCGCCCGCGGCCTCGAAAGCTGCGAGGGCCTCGGATACGCTGGGGTACACGCCCGCGAGCTTGTCAGCGTCCACAAGGGCGGCGAGCTCCTCTGCCGGCAGGGCGCGATCGGAATCGGTCTGCGTCACGACCACACGGGGGAAGGCCGGAATCAGCACGTCGACGATGCCAGCCACGTCCTTGTCGGCCAGCGCGGCACACAGCAACGTGGGGCGGTTCTCCACGCACGGATCGATCTCGTCCAGCGCGCTCACAAAGTTCTCGCAGCTCTGAGGGTTATGGCAGGCGTCAATCAGCTTAAGCGGATCAGTTCCCAGCACATCAAATCGGCCCGGCGTGGGGCAGCCCATAAGCGACGCATCGAGCTTGTCATGATCGAGCTCGCGACCCAGATACCCCTCGCACAGCATAATCGCGCACGCGGCATTCTGCGGCTGATAGGCCGGCTTGACCATGCTCGACGTATAGATCGCACGCGGCGTGGTGCAGCTAAACTCAACCGTATTGCCCACGTGCTCCGGCACTTTGGTCGTGGCATGGTTCACTACGAGCGGCACAATGCCGCACTCGCGACAACGTGCATCCATCACGCGCTGAACACTTGCCTCATGCGTACCCTCGCCCAAAACAACCAGGCGCCCAGGCTTAATAACCGCAGCCTTCTCCACCGCAATGGCCTCGAGCGTATCTCCCAGAATGCGTGTATGGTCGAGCCCGATGCCCGTAATGGCAACGGCGACGGGATCGGTCGCACTCGTGGCGTCCCAGCGTCCGCCCATGCCGACCTCGAGCACAGCAACATCCACCGCGGCCTCGGCAAACACGACAAGTGCGGCAGCCGTCAGCAGATCAAACGGCGTGATGGCATAGGCACGCTCCCCCGCCGCCACACGACGGGCATTCACGCGATGTCCCGCCTCAACAGCGGCGGAAACGCCACGGGCAAAGGCCTCATCGCTCACGACGCGCCCATCGACCTCCATGCGCTCGGGATAGCGCACCAGCTGCGGCGACGTATACAGCGCGGTCTTTAACCCCTCACCACGCAAGATAGCAGCCGAAAAACGCGTGGTCGAAGTCTTGCCATTGGTACCGGCAACCTGAATGCAATCGAAATACTCATCCGGACGTCCCAGCTCATCGAGCATATCGACAACCGTCTCGAGCAGAGGACCAGCATCCCCAGAAATCCGCCCCGTATCAGCAGCAAGTCCCACAGCCTCATCAAACGAAAGCAGCTCAAACGAGAAAGGAACGACATACGACCCCGAACGCTTAGCCATAACCCAAAGTCCCCCATAACAGAAAAAGAGGCCCATCAAAAAGAATGAGCCCCTCACGTTGACAATATCAGCCTTTACCCGCTTGCAGCGAGATCAAGGCCACAACCCAGTGGCCCTAACACGCCAGATGCAAACAACAACGTAAACGAACTAGGAGCGGCCCGATGCTTTGCTCGCCGCAAGTTCCGCACGCAAAGGACAGCACTTAATGTGCTGTCCGTCTTGCGCAGGACTGTCCGCAGCGGAGAGCAAAGCATCGGGACGCGCCCCCGAGTGAACCTTACGAGAAGTCAGCAACCTGAGCAGTCAGCGCCGCCAGGATCTCCTTGAGCTCAGCTGCACGGTCCCTCTTCTTCTGCACCACCGCGGGCGCGGCCTTGGCCACAAAGCCCTCGTTGGCAAGGGTCTTCTCGCAGCCGGCAAGCTCCTTCTGAGCCGTGGCGATCTCCTTCTCCAGGCGCGCCTTCTCGGCCGAAAGATCAACCTTGCCCTCGAGCACCACAAAAACCTCGACGCCGCTGTCGACCACGGCAATGCTCGCAGCCGGCTTCTCAACGTCGGTACCCATGACCAGCGAAGCGGTGTTGGCCAGCGGCTCAATGGTCGAGCGCAGGCTCTCGAGCTTCTCGATGTCCTCGGCACCGGCGCGCACGACCACGTCGAGCTCGGCCTTGGGGCTCAGGCGATAACGCGAACGCGTGGCGCGGGCGGCGGAAACGACGGTACGGCACAGCTCAAACGCGCGCTCGGCAGGCTCATCGACATACTTAGCGTAGTCGGCGGGCTCGGGCCACTTGGCGATCATGAGCGCCTCGGCGCGGTCCACGTTGCCCTCGGCGTCCAGGTCGAGCACGCTCGCCGGCATGTTGTCCCAGATCTCCTCGGTGACAAACGGCATAAGCGGGTGCATCAGGCGAATGGAGGTGTCGAGCACAAAGATCAGGTTGCGCTGAGCTTGCAGACGGTCCTCGCCCTTCAAGCGGGCCTTGGTGACCTCGACGTACCAGTCGCAGACCTCGTTCCAGAAGAACTGCTGCACGCCGCGGGCCATATCGCCAAAGGTGTAGCTCTCAATGCCCTCGGTGACCATCTTCACGGCCTTGGCCAGGCGGCTGAACATCCAGGCGTCGGCCGGCGTCTCCACGACGGGCTCGCCGGGCGTGTAGCCCTCCATGTTCATGAGCAGGAAGCGGCTGGCGTTCCAGATCTTGGTCACAAACGACTTGGCCTGCTCGGTGCGCGGGCTGTCGATGAGCTTCTTAGTCTTCTTGTCGATGTTCGCGTCGAACTTGACGTCCTGGTTGTTGGTGCACAGCGTGAGCAAGTTGTAACGCATGGCGTCGGCACCGTACATGCCAATGAGGTCCATGGGGTCAACGCCGTTGCCCTTGGACTTGGACATGCGGCTACCGTCCTTGGCAAGGATCGTCGGGTAGATGACGACGTCCTTAAACGGCACCTCGTCCAGGAAGTACAGGGAGCTCATAACCATGCGGGCGACCCACAGCGCGATGATGTCGCGCGCGGTGACCAGCGCCGTCGTGGGGTGATGTCCCTCGAGCAGCTCCGGCTTTTGCGGCCAGCCCTGCGTGGCAAAGGTCCACAGCTGCGAGCTGAACCAGGTGTCCAGCACGTTCTCATCCTGATGCACGTGATGGCCGCCGCACTTGGGGCACACGTCGGTGTCCTCGGTCAGGGCGTCCTCCCAGCCGCAGTCCTCGCAGTAGAACACGGGGATGCGGTGGCCCCACCACAGCTGGCGGCTGATGCACCAATCCTTAAGGTTCTCCATCCAGGTGGTGTAGGTCTGCGTCCAGCGCGCGGGGTGGAAGGTGACCTTGCCGGAGTTGACGGCGTCGAGCGCCGGCCCCTTGAGTTTGTCGACGGCCACAAACCACTGCTCGGACAGCCACGGCTCCAGCGCGGCGTCGCAACGGTAGCAGTGCATGACGGAGTGGTCGTGCTCCTCGACGTGGTCGAGCAGGTCATGCTCCTCAAACCACTTGATGACGGCCTCGCGGCACTCCTCGCGGGTCATGCCGGTAAACTCGCCGTAGCCCTCGACGACCACCGCGTGTTCATCGAAGATATTGATCTGCGGCAGGTCGTGAGCCTGACCCATAGCGTAATCGTTGGGGTCGTGGGCAGGGGTGACCTTAACGAAGCCGGAGCCAAAGTTGGCGTCGACATGCCAATCCTCAAAGATGGGAATCTCGCGGTCGACGATGGGGAGTTTGACGGTCTTGCCCACAAAGGCGGCCTTCTCGGGATCCTTCGGGGAGACGGCGACGCCCGTATCGCCGAGCATGGTCTCGGGGCGCGTGGTGGCGACGACGATGTAATCCTGGCCGTTGACCGGCTCGGTCAGCGGGTAGCGCAGGTGCCACAGGTGGCCCTTCTCGTCCTTGTACTCGGCCTCGTCGTCCGAGATGGCGGTGGTGCAGTTGGGGCACCAGTTGACGATGCGCTTGCCGCGGTAAATCAGACCGTCGTGGTACCAGTCGCAGAAGACCTTACGCACGGCCTGGGCGTAATCCTCGTCCATGGTGAAGCGCTCGTTGTCGAAGTCGACGGAGCAGCCCATGCGCTTGATCTGCTCGACGATAATGCCGCCGTACTCGTGGGTCCAATCCCAGCAGGCGTCGACAAACTTGTCGCGACCGATCTCCAGGCGGCTGATGCCCTCGCTCTTGAGCTTCTTGTCGACCTTGGTCTGCGTGGCGATACCGGCGTGGTCGGTGCCCAGCACCCAGCGCGTGGACTTGCCGCGCATGCGGGCCATACGGATGATGGCGTCCTGGATGGAGTCGTCGGTGGCGTGGCCCATGTGGAGCTTGCCGGTCACGTTGGGAGGCGGAATGGTGACGGTGCAGTCGCCCACGCCCTCACGGCGCTTGTAGTAGCCGCCGTCGAGCCACTTCTGCAGGATCGCCGGCTCGTTGGTCGACGGATCGTAGTTCTTGGGCATCTCTTCCATATATCTCTCCCTTGCCCGTCGGGGAGGAATGTAGGCCCGATTTTCGCTCGGTCAGGTCCTGGGCTCGCTCGAAGACCACATTAAGTGGTCTTCGGCTCGTGCGGAATCTACGAAAATCGGGCCTACATTCCTCCCCTTAGGTATCGATTACTTCAGTCTGAATTGACTTTGCCGAGGCTTAAACAAACACACAGAATAACACAGGTAGTTGGGGTTATTGCGTATATATAAAATAGCCTCCGACCGCGGATGGTCGGAGGCTATTTGCAAGCACGTTTTTGGCAGGTTTACCCGTAGATGCGTTGGGGCTGCTCTTCGCCCTTTACGGAGGCTTCGGTCACAACGACCTTGGAAACGCCCTCCTCGCTGGGGAGGTCGAACATCGTCTGCTGCAGCACGTCCTCGCAGATGGCGCGCAGGCCGCGGGCGCCGGTCTTGCGGGCGAGCGCCATGCGGGCGATCTCGTGCAGGGCCGCGTCCTCAAACTCAAGATCGACGTCCTCGAGCTGGAACATCTTACGGTACTGGCGCACCACGGCGTTCTTGGGCTCGATCAGGATCGACACCAGGTCGTCCTCGTCGAGCGCCTGCGTCTGGGTGACGACGGGCGTACGGCCCACGAATTCGGGGATCATGCCAAAGGCGTTGAGGTCCTGCGGGAGCACCTGGCGCAGCAGGTCGTTCTCGTCGACCGAGGTGGGGCCGGCGATCTCGGAGTTAAAGCCCACGCCCTTGTTGCCCACGCGGTCGGCGATGATCTTGTCCAGGCCCACAAAGGCACCGCCGCAGATGAACAGGATGTTGGTCGTGTCGATCTGCAGCAGCTCCTGCTGGGGATGCTTGCGGCCGCCAGTGGGCGGAACGCTTGCCACCGTACCCTCAAGAATCTTAAGCAGCGCCTGCTGAACGCCCTCGCCCGAAACATCGCGGGTAATGGAGAGGTTCTCAGCCTTGCGGGCGATCTTGTCAATCTCGTCCACGTAGATAATGCCCACCTGAGCGCGCTCAATGTCGCCATCGGCAGCATTAATGAGCTTGAGCAGGATGTTCTCCACGTCCTCGCCAACGTAGCCAGCCTCGGTGAGCGCGGTGGCATCGGCAATGGCAAACGGCACCTCGAGGATGCGCGCAAGCGTCTGGGCCAGCAGCGTCTTACCGGTACCGGTGGGGCCGAGCAGCAGAATATTGGACTTGGCAAGCTCCACCTCGTCCATATCGTCGTCAAACTGTCCGCCCATACCCGATGCCTCGTCAAAGGCGGACACCGCGGCACCGCCCTCGATCACGCGACGGTAGTGGTTGTACACGGCCACCGACATGGCGCGCTTGGCGTCCTCCTGGCCCATAACATAGGCCGAAAGCTCGTCATAGATCTCGTGCGGCGTCGGCACGTGCGTGATGACCTGACGGTCGTCCTCGAGCTCAAAGCCCTCGGCCTCGGGGTCCACGGCGGGCTGGGATGCAGCCTGGCCGTGGTCGTTGAGGAAGCCCGGCAGATTGCCGTTGCGAGCAGCGTCCATAAAATCCGAAGCCAGCGACTCCTCAAGGATCTCGGAACAGGCGGCGACGCACTCGTCACAGATAAAGATGTTGGTCGGGCCCTTTACGAGGCGACGGACCTGGCCCTGCTCTTTTCCGCAAAAGGAGCAGCGGATGGGGTTGCCGTTCTCGTCAAAGTTGTCCTGCATGTTACCTGCCATCCTAGGCGTCCTTCGCGGCGAGATCGCGCGAGGTAACGATACGGTCGATCAGGCCGTAGTCGAGGGCCTCGGCGGCGGTCAGGTAGTTGTCGCGCTCGGTATCGGCCTGGACCTTCTCGATGGGCTGGCCCGAGGCATCGGACAAGATCTGGTTGAGCTCGCGGCGGGTCTTCTTGATCTCCTCGGCCACAATCTCAATCTCGGTCTGCTGACCCTGGGCACCGCCGCTGGGCTGGTGAATCATGACTTTGGAGTGCGGCAGGCAGAAGCGCTTGCCCTTAGCACCGGCCGAAAGCAGCACGGCGGCCATGGACGCGGCCATACCGACGCAGATGGTGGAGACCTGCGGCTTGATGAAGTTCATGGTGTCAAGAATCGCCAGGCCGGAGTAAACCTCGCCACCGGGCGAATTGATGTAGAGCGAGATATCCTTCTCGGCATCCTGGCTCTCAAGATGCAGTAGCTGGGCAACGACCAGGTTGGCGCTGACGGAGTTGATCTCCTCGCCCAAGAAGATGATGCGATCGTTGAGCAGGCGCGAATAGATATCGTAGCTGCGCTCGCCGCGCGGCGTCTGCTCGATAACGTATGGCACGAGTGCGGAATCGAACTTAGCGATCATACGCATCTCCATTTCTCTCTTGCGGACCAAATTGGTTCTAGATAAACGTACGGTGCCCGCATGCTATGCATTGGCTGGCACCGTACGAAGCAACCGGATAATCGGCTTATAACTTTACCCCATCACGGGCGCATGCATGCGCTCGTGGGCAAGGTGGCGAGAATTACTCGGCGTCCTTGGCGGTCTCGTCGACCTCGGTCACCTTGGCGTTCTCGACCAGGTGGTCGACGGCCTTGGAGCGACGGATGGACTCGCGGACGGCAGGCATGCGGCCATCGGCGATGAACTCAGCCTTGGAAGCCTCGACGTCCTTGACGCCGGCCTTCTCGAACTCGGCGTTGATGTCGTCCTCGGTGACCTCAATCTTGAGCTCGCGGGCGAGAGCGTCGAGCGCCAGGGACTCACGGGCAACGTCGTTGGCCTGCTTGTGCAGGTCGCCGATGAACTGCTCCATGGTCAGGCCGGAAGCGGGCAGCCAGGTGTCCAGGGTCATGCCGCGGGCAGCGAGGTTGGACAGGAAGTTCTGGCCAAGCTCCTCAAAGACGGACTGCTCGTAGTCGGCATCCATCTCGTCGAGCTGCAGGCGCTCGGCGAGAGCGGAGACGCAACGGTTCTCCTTCTCGGCCGGGAGGCGGGAAGCCTTGTCCTGCTCGATCTCGATCTTGATGGCGTCGCGCATAGCGTCGATGCTGTCGAAGCCAAAGTCGGACTTGACGAGCTCGTCGGTGAGCTCGGGGGTGTTGCGGACCTTGATGCCCTTGACGGTGACCTCGACGGTGTGGGTCTCGGCCTCCTCGCCCTCCTCGGCTTCGTCGGTCCAGGTGACGGACTTGACGTCGTCAACGTTGGCGCCGATCAGAGCCTCGTTGAACTCGGCGGGGTTGCTGTCGCTACCGGCGATGAGCATACGGCCCTCGGCGGCGAAGTTGTCGGCGTTCTCGACGGCCTTGAGGTCGACGGTGACATAGTCCTCGGCCTCGACGGCGCGACCCACGACGTCCTCGAAGGTGGCACGGTAGTTGAGGAGCATCTCGACCTGGTTGTTGATCTCGGACTCGGTGACCTCCGCAGGGGGCATCTCGATCTCGACAGCGTCGAAGGAGGAGAGCTCAGCGGCGGGACGCAGGGAGAACTCGACGGTGTAGGTGTAGTCCTCGTGATCCTTGGCGAGGTCGAGCTCCTTGTAGTCACCGCTCTTGGTGGGGACGATGTCCAGCTCGTTGAGGACGGCGGGCTCGTTGGCGGCGATCAGGTCGTTGGTGGCCTGAGCGAGGGTAGCCTCGGCGCCAAGAGCAGAGTCGATGACCGGACGGGGAGCCTTACCGGCACGGAAGCCCGGGAAGCGGTACTTCTTGGCGGTGTCCTTATAGGCCTTCTTGATCGCGGCGTCGACGTCGGCGGCCGGGATGGTGACCGTAGCGGTGAGCTTGGCGTCCTTGACGTCAGAAGCGGTGATGTTCAACACGTTCCTCCTCATACTGCCCAGCTTATCTGAGGTGCTGGTACCTTTATGCAACAAAGTGTCGCGACGGCCGAAGCCGACGCAGATGCGTTGGTGCGGGCGAAAGGACTCGAACCTTCACGGGAATCCCACCAGAACCTAAATCTGGCGCGTCTACCAATTCCGCCACGCCCGCATGAGCGCACAGACTAGGAATGATAGCAGATACGAACGACAAGCGCACGCACACGTTTTACAGGCTCACGACCTCACCACGAGTGCGAAAGGCGGGGCGAGTTGCCCCGCCCCGCCCATTACGACTTGTTCGCTGACCCGCTACTCCCCCAGCAGGGCCTTCTCGGGCGTGATCGGCAGCGAGCGCACCTGGTGGCCGGTGGCGTGTGCCACGGCCGATGCAACAGCGGCGAGCGGCGTGTTGATGACGACCTCGCCGATCGACTTGGCACCAAAAGGACCCGTCGGCTCGTAGCTCGGCTCAAAGGCCACGCGAATGCTGCCGATATCCAGGCGCGTGGGCAGCTTGTAGCTCATAAAGTTGCCGGTGCGCAGGCGGCCGCGGTCGTCGTGCTCGACGATCTCGTAGAGCGCGTGGCCGATACCCTGGGCAATGCCGCCCTCGGCCTGGACGCGCGCGAGTGCCTCGTTGATCACGGTGCCGCAGTCGACGGCCGCCGCGTAGTCCACCACAGTCACCTTGCCGGTGGCCTTGTCGACCTCGACCTCGGCAATGCCGGCCATAAACGGCGGAGGAGAAACGGGCAGGCAGGCAGAAGCATGCGAGGTCAGTGCGTCGCCGCCAGCGATGTTCTTGACGCACAGGTTGGCAAAGTCGCGCAGTGTGAGGTAGCGGTTCTGCTCACGAGCGGCACGCTCGTCGGACAGGCGCACGTACTGGCCGTCGAAGACCACGTCGGCGGCGTCCACGTCCCACATCTGGGCGGCCTTGGCGCAGATCTTCTCGCGCAGCTCGGTCGCAGCGTTCTTGGCCGCCAGACCCGTCACGTACGTGCCCGAGCTCGCGTACGAGCCGGCGTCGAACGGCGAGACGTCGGTGTCCACGCCGCGCACCACGATCAGCGAGCTCTCCACGCCCAGCTCCTCGGCGGCAATCTGCGCCAGGATCGTGTCGACGCCCATGCCGTTATCGGTGGCGCCGGTGCCGATGGTAATGAAGCCGTCCTCTTCCAGGCGCATATCGATGCCGGCGATGTCGACATTGGAAATGCCCGAGCCCTGCATGGTGAGCGCACAGCCCAGAGCACGCACGCGGTCGCCCAGGTCGACGGCCAGCGGCTTGTCGCGCCAACCGATCATGTCCATCGCGCGCAGCAGGCAGCGGTCGAGTGCGCAGGCGTTGAGCTTTTCGTTGTAGTACTGCGGCATGATCTCGCCCTCGCGCACGATGTTCTTAAGGCGCAGGTCGGCGGGGTCCATGTGCAGCATGTCGGCGAGCTCGTTAACGGCGCTCTCCACGGCAAACTGGCCCTGGGTGGCACCGTAGCCGCGATACGCGCCGCCGCGGTTGGTATTGGTGTAGACAGCGTCCCAGCTAAAGCGGCTCGCCTTCACATGGTTGTAAATCGGCAGGCTCTTGTGGCCCGAAAGGCCGATCGTCGTGGTGGCGTGCTCGCCGTACGCTCCGGCGTTGGACAGCGTGTGCAGGTCGATGGCCGTGATGGTGCCGTCGTTCATGGCGCCCAACTTGACGGTCATCTGCATCTGGTGGCGCGAGTTGCCCGCGGTGATGGTCTCCTCGCGGGTGTAGCAGCAGTAGCTCGGACGGCCAGTCTGCTGGGTGACGAACGCCACGAAGATCTCGCAGCAGCCCGTCTGCTTGGAGCCAAAGCCGCCGCCGATGCGCGGCTTAATGACCTGCACCTGCGACTGCGGAATGTCGAGCGACTGCGCGACCATGCGGCGCACGTGGAAGGGCACCTGCGTCGAGGTGGTCACGGAGATGCGCCCAAACGCGTCGGTCGTCGCGAAGGCGCGGAAGGTCTCCATGGGCGCGGTCTGCGTGGCCTGGCTGGTGTAGGTGCGCTCAAAGACGATGTCGCTCTGGGCGAAGGCCTCGTCCAGGTCGCCAAAATCGCTGGTACCGCTGCACACCAGGTTGCGCGGGACATTGCCGCCCTGCGGGAACATAAAGGTCACGTCGCCCTCGGGGTGGACCACGATATCGTTATCGAGTGCCTGGGTAAAGTCGAGCAGGGGCTCGAGCACCTCATAGTCGACCTTGATGAGCTTGAGCGCCTTGTCGGCAGCCTCCTCGGTCTCGGCAGCGACGATCGCCACCTCCTCGTTTTGGTAGCGCACAAGGTTCTCGAGAATCAGGCGGTCGTAGGGACTCGGCTGCGGATAGCTCTGACCGGCGATAGTAAAGCGGCGCTTGGGCACGTCCTCGTAAGTGTAGACGCCCACAACGCCGGGCACCTTCAGGGCGCGCGACGTATCGATGGAGCGGATCTTGGCGCGGGCATAGGGGCTGCGCTTGAGTTTGACGATCAGGGCGCCGGCGGGCACCATATCGCCCGTGTAGACGGGACGGCCCTCGAGCAGCGCCTTCGAGTCCTTCTTGGGCTGCTTATGGGTGATCTGCTTGTACGAGACACCGTCGCAGCTGGTGTCGTTGACCGGCAGCTCGGGCATCTCAAAGCCCACATGCACGCCGGACTCGTTAAGAAAGCGGACGATGGCGCGCAGCTGGCTCTCATAGCCGCTGCAACGGCAGAGGTTGCCGGCGAGCTGGCGTGAGAGTTCCTCGCGCGTGGCGACGAGGCTCGGGTCCTCCTTGGCGGCGCGTGCAAGCGCCAGCACGTTCATGATGAGGCCGGGGGCGCAAAAACCGCACTGCTCGGCGCCTTCGGCAGCCATCGCACGGGCAAGCGCCTCGGACTCGGCTTTGAGGCCCTCGAGCGTGGTGATGGTGTGGCCCTCGACGCGAGCGGCGGGAACCGAGCAGCTCAGCACCGGGTCGCCGTCGAGCCACACCGTGCACAGGCCGCAGTTGGTGGTCTCACAGGCGCAGCGCACCGACGCACAACCCTGCTCGCGCAACAGTGCAAAGAGCATGGTGTCGGGGGCAATCTGAACCTTGACCTTACGGCCGTTGAGCGTAAAGGAAAGATCGATGAGTTTGGCAGCCATTAGCGCACCTCGCTAGAATCGACGCCGGGCACGCGGCGGCAGGAATACTCGTCCGTGGCGAACTTGGGGATCTGCACGGTCTCGAGCTCGCGGGCAAGCGCGGCCGAAAGCTCGATGCCGGCGGCGCGACGCACAGCCTGGATGGCGAGCGGGGCAGAGATGCGGCGGCGGTAGTCGGCCGAGCCCCACAGGTTGGTTCCGTAGCTCAGGGCACGCACGGATGCAGCAAGGGCGCGAAGCTCGTCCTCGGAAGGATGCTCGTTCACCGGGCCGCACGCCTCGCCCTGCAGCAGGGTCGCGCGCAGCGGGCGGGCGCCCACGGTGACGTGCCAAGTGTTGTCCCACCAGGCGGCGGTGACGTTCAGCGAGGGGAAGTCGGTCGCAGCCTTGCGTACGGCCTCGTAGCTCGCGCGGTAGTCGTGCTTGACGACTACGACGCGCTCGATCACGTCGCGCACGTAACCCATCCGCACGAACTCCGCGAGCGGCACGCGGCCGGCGCCCGTCAGCTCAACATACGAATCGAGCGCCAGGAACGCCGAGAGCACGTCCGAGAAGCCAAAGCGGCCGTAGATGCTGCCGCCCACCGTGGCGGTATTGCGCAGCTGCACGCCCACGATATCGTGAACGGCGAACTCGAAGACATTGTTGACAAGCGCGTTGAGCCCGGCATGACGCTCGAGCTGACGCAGGGTGCACATGGCACCGATGCGAAACTCGGTCTCGGTCTCCTCGATCTGATCGAGTCCGCAGGCCGAAAGGTCAATCGCCGTCGCCACGCGACGCGAACCCAGGCGCATCCAGATGCCGCCGCCCACAATCTTGTTGTTGCGGTTCTTCTGCAAGAGCTCATAGGCTTCGGCCGCGTTTCCAACACGGACGTAGGTACCGAACTTGAGCACGTTCTCCCCCATCTCTTCACTTGTCCAGTACCTTTAAGTGTACCAAACGAGGGGGCATAGCTCGTGTCGGGACAAAATGAACCATTTTCCTCCGTCGCATGCGGATCAAAAAAGGCTCCCGGCGTTGAGCCGAGAGCCTCATTACATGCTATGTCAGGCAGGGTTTAGCAGACGCCCTGGGCGAGCATGGCGTCGGCGACCTTCAGGAAGCCGGCGATGTTGGCGCCCATGACGAAGTTGCCCTCCTCGCCGTACTCCTTGGCGGTGTCGTCCACGTTGTGGAACATGCCGCGCATGAGCTGCTCGAGCTTGCCGTCGACCTCCTCGAAGGTCCAGGACAGGTGCTCGGCGTTCTGGCTCATCTCCAGGCCGGACACGAGCACGCCGCCGGCGTTGGCAGCCTTACCGGGCATAAAGGCGACGCCGTTCTCCTGGAAGTAGGTCGTGGCCTCGATGGTCGTGGGCATGTTCGCGCCCTCGCCGACCACCTTGCAGCCGTTGGCGACGAGCGCCTGGGCGTCCTCGAGCAGCAGCGTGTTCTCGCGAGCGCAGGGCAGCGCGATGTCGCAGGGAAGCTGCCACACGCCGCGGCCGTCGCCCTCGTGCCACGTGGCATTGGGCTTCTCGTCAACGTACATAGCGAGCGTGACGCCCTTGTCGTGGCCGGAGCGCTTCTTGTTGTAGACATGCTCGAGCACGGTGTAGTCGATGCCGTCGGGATCCTCGACCCAGCCGTGGGTGTCGGAGCAAGCCAGGACCTTGCCGCCGAGCTGGGCGACCTTCTGGACCGCGTAGATAGCGACGTTACCGGAGCCGTGAACGACGACGTTCTTGCCCTCGAAGGACTCGCCGCGGCTCTTGAGGTACTCGTCCACAAAGTAGACCAGACCGTAGCCGGTGGCCTCGGTACGGGCGAGCGAGCCGCCAAAGGAGAGGCCCTTGCCGGTAAGGACGCCGGTCCACTCGTTGGTCAGGCGCTTGTACTGACCGAACATGTAGGCAACCTCGCGGCCGCCAACGCCCAGGTCGCCGGCAGGAACGTCGGTGTTGGGGCCAATGTGGCGATAGAGCTCGGTCATGAAGGACTGGCAGAAGTGCATGATCTCGTTGTTGGACTTGCCCTTGGGGTCAAAGTCGGAGCCGCCCTTGCCGCCGCCCATGGGAAGGGTGGTCAGGCTGTTCTTGAGGATCTGCTCCAGGCCCAGGAACTTGAGCATGCCCAGGGTGACCGTCGGGTTAAAGCGCAGGCCGCCCTTGTAGGGTCCAATAGCAGAGTTGAACTCGACGCGGTAGCCGCGGTTGACCTGGACCTTGCCTTGGTCGTCGACCCAGGGGACACGGAACATAACGATGCGCTCGGGCTCGACGAGGCGCTCCAGCAGGGCGGCCTCCTCGTACTCGGGATGGGCGTCGAGCGCCGGCTGGATAGTGCCGAGGATCTCGGTCGCGGCCTGGATGAACTCAGGCTGCTCGGGATAGCGGGCCTTGAGCTCGTCGAGAACTTTCTGCGTGTAGCTCATGCTTCCTCCAATGACGGGAAACGAAAAGTGTCGGTCGCGGCACCCTGTGCGCCGCGAACTTTATCGTGTATGGATAATATCGCACTGTTGCGGGAAAGTTTCGCATAAGCAGACGAGCAGATGTTTCGTTTTGATTACGATGCAGGTAGAGGCGTTTTTGAGTGCCTGACGTGCAAAACCCGTGTTTCAAACCTGTTTCGTCCACGTGTTCCAAACCACCACATTGGGGACAGCACCTTTGTGGTGTGGTAGTTAGAGGACGAGCTGATGGTAGTCGGCGGGGGTTATGCGGCCTTCGGTGGCAGCACGGAAGGCGGCGAGCGCATCGCCCGAGAACGGCATGGCCCAGCACAGGCCGCAGCCGGCGGTGATGGAGCCGGGCAGCGGCATGATGCGCCCGGGCACACCGGCATCCAGGCACAGCTGCTCGCATTCCATCACATCGAAGGTGCTGTCAAACGACACGATAATCTTGCGCTCATGGTCGAGGGCATCACCGGACGGGCCGCCGCGGTGTGCCTCACGATACGCCGCGGCGGCCGCTTCCTCTTCCGCGGTATGCCCGCAGCCTCCGCAGCCGCAGGTACAGGGTTCGGACCCGTCGCAAGTGCAAGGCTCTCCCGTGTCGGGGCAAATATCGTGAGACATGGCAACTCCCATCGTCTAGGCAAGCAACTCGGCCGCCGCAAACTCCTCGGGCGTATTGACGTTCTCGAAGCAGAGCGTGGAGCCCGCGGCCTTAACGATCTGCGGCTCATCCATATAACCAGCTTGAACGCGATTGATCAGGCAGCGAATGCGTTGGCGGTCGCAGGCGAGCAGCTCTTGGGCAACCGGCGCGCACGCGTCACGGCGCCAGACAGCGCAAAGCGGCTCAATCCCCCGCTCCTCGCGCGGCACGGACACATCGAGCGCCTCGGCCTCAACACGATCGGCAAGCGCGCCGATGAGTTCCGGCGAGACAAACGGCATATCGCAGGCAACGATCGCCACGAGAGGCAGCCGAGCCGCAGCCAACGAGCTCGCGATGCCGCGCATGGCGCCCGCCGACCCTTCAAGATCCGCCACCACACGCGGCACCAGGCCGCCAAACGTGTGCTCCTCAAGGTAGGCAAGCTCGCTGGGACGCGAAGTCGTCACGACCAACTCGCCGGCAACTGGCGCCAGCCGACCCAGCACGCGCTCGATGAGCGGCTCGCCGCAAAACGCCATGCGCGCCTTATCGCAGCCCATGCGCGAGGACAGCCCGCCCGCCTGGACGACACAAGAAAGATCGGCACGTCTTACGGTAGTCATACGGCAAAACACCTCCATCGGCATGCCCGAAACCCGGTGCACGAAGCTAAATACAGCCGCCGAAATAGCGGCGCTACGAAAAGCTCGTGCAAAAACAAAACAGCGCCTTTGCGGCACGCAGCAAGACCGCGAGCACAAAAACGCTGGTAGCATATGGCGGGAACGTATGTGAATCGAACACATCCAAGACGTTTTGCACGCCTCGCAACGGTTTTGAGGACCGCGGAGCCCACCGGAGCCCATCCGTTCCCAAGTGCGGCGGTATTTTACCAAACCGAGCAGCCGATCTAGCGCAGGGACCTCAGGCCGCCGGCTTCCTTGTCGAGCACCGTAAAGCGCACGGCATCCAGGTGCTCCAAGATGCTGATGGCCCGTTTGCGCGACACGCCCAGGGCCTCGCGCAGCACGCTCGTGGTGGCAGCGCCGCCGGCTGCCTCAATGGCGGCGGCGACGAGCTCGCGCGCATGGGCCTCGGCGGCAGCGGACAGGGCAACGTCGCGCTCGACCTTCACGATAAAACGGTTGAGCGAAAGCTCGCGCAGGGCACGCGTCATGGTGTCGCGATCGAGCTGCAACTGCTCGCCAACCTCGGGAAGCGCCGGTGCATCGAGGCCGGCTTCGTCCAGCAAGGCAACGATACGTTCGCAGGCCTCGCGCACCACACGCGCCGCGGCGGCAGCGGAGTGCGGGTCGAACACCTCGGCGCCCTCGGAGGCACACACGCCGCGCGAGCAGCCCTCGTAAATCAGGGCCGCGGCAACGCCTTCATCAGCGGCAGGCCACGCAGCATGGGCAACGGCGCCGGGCGTAAAGCCTGTCTCCTTGGGAGCCGCCGCGTGCATGGCTGACAGGGTCGCCGCCAGTGCATCCATCGCGGCGTCGAGCACCACGGCGTCCGCCAAAAGGCCCGCATCACCCACGGCAAGCTTGCGAACGGAGCCCTGCGCCACCAACCCGCGCAGTGTGGCATCGACCTCGCCGACACCAAGATCCAAAGCCTCGGCAACATCAACCGGCGTAACCGGCAGCGTCTGCAGCGCCAGCCAAGCGCCCACACCGCCCGCGATATCGCCGGACTCGAGCGCCGCAAACAGCGCGCGCTCGCCGGCCGAAAGCTCGCGCGAGCGACGGCAGCGCGAAAGCAGCGCGCGCCCGCCGCCAATAAGCATCACGGGCGAATAGGACAGCACCACAACATGGTCCCCGGCTCGCAGCGGCAGCGGCTCCTCCAAGCGCACCTGTAGGGTACGGGTCTCGCCCACCGCCATGGGGGCCTCGCCCTCCAAAAGCATGATGCGGCCGACGACCTCGGCCGTGCCGGCCATCACATGCACACGCGCGCCCGACTCGAGCACGCGCGGCTTGGCGCCCTCGCGGCCCAAATACGTAAACGTCATCATAAAACGCATCGTCTGGCCAAAGCGGCCCGCCACACCGAGCATCTCACCGCGATCGAGCGCGGTGACGGCATCGCCCACCAAGTTGAGTGCCACGCGCTGTCCAGGCAGTGCTCGCGGCGTATCGCCATGCACCTGAATCCCGCGCACGCGACAGACCGTGCGCGACGGCAAAGCCATCAGCTCGTCGCCCACCGCAACCGGCGCATCGTGCAGTGTTCCCGTCACGACGGTGCCGACGCCCTTGATCGTAAAGCAGCGGTCAATCGGCAGGCGCGGCGCGGCATCGCTCCGCTCGGCACGCTCGCGACAGGCATCCCAGCAGGCACCCACCTGCTCGTCGAGCACGGCGAGCAGTCGTTCGATCCCCTCGCCTGTCTTGGACGACACAGGCACGATCGGCGCGTCCGCAAACACGGTGTCCGACAAAAAGTCATCAACATCAAGCTCGGCAAGCTCGGTCATCTCGGCATCAGCCAGGTCGCACATCGTCAGCGCGACCACCATGTGTGTGATGCCCAGCAGCTCCAGCACATGCACGTGCTCTCGGGTCTGCGGCATCACGCCCTCGACGGCCGAAACCACCAGCACGGCCACGTCGATACCCGTGGCGCCCTGCACCATAGCGCGCAGGTAATGCGCGTGGCCCGGCACGTCGACCAGGCCGACGATCTTGCCACTCGGCAGCGCCAGCTCGCCAAAGCCAAGCTCCACGGTCATACCGCGACGACGTTCAACTTCCAGGCGGTCGGGGTTTTTACCCGTCAGCGCCTCGATGAGCGCCGACTTACCGTGGTCAACGTGGCCCGCCGTGCCAACGATAACGGGACACTCCACCAGCGCCTGAACCTCACTCATCGAACAATCGCCTTCTCAACGCACGCGACGAGCGTCGATGCCGCCGTCTCGATATCGCGGTCGCCCACGAGCGTGCGCACATCAAACAGAATGCGGTCGTGCGAGGTGCGCGTGACGACCGGCGTATCGAAGTCTTGAACGAGCGAGCGTTTGAGCGCGTCGACCGTCAGGCGCTCGTCAACAAGACGCACGGCAACGCACATCGTGGGCAGCTCCACGGTAGGCAGCGAGCCGCCACCGGGCGTCGACGATTCCTCGACGATCTCCACCTGAACGGCGCACGGGCAACCGGCCTTATCGAGCCCGGAGACCATACGATCGCGCAGCTTGCGGGCACGTCGTTCCAAATGGGCCTGCGACAGCGTAAGCATGCTGAGCACCGGAATATCACGGTGTGCCACGTCGGCGCCGTCCATGTAGATGCGCAGTGTGGACTCGAGCGCCGTGAGCGCCAGTTTGCCCGGACGTAGAGCGCGCATGAGCGGATGTGCGCCGCAGGCCTGGACCAGATCGCGACGACCCATGATAATACCCGCCTGTGCGGCACCGAGCAGCTTATCACCCGAGCACGACACCAGATCGAGCCCTGCCGAAACCGAAGCCGGCGTGGTTTCTTCGCCGCCGCGCACCAAGATGTCGTCGGCCAACAGCGCGCCCGACCCCTGGTCCTCGTAGAACAGCAGGCCATGCTTGTGAGCAAGCGCCGCAAGCTCCCGAGAACCAACCTCCTCGTGAAAACCCTCGATGCGATAGTTGGAAGGATGGACCTTAAGGATCATCGCCGTATCGGGCGTGATGGCGCGCTCGTAGTCCGACAGGTGCGTGCGGTTGGTAGCGCCGACCTCGACGAGTTTGGCGCCCGAAGCCGCCATGACATCGGGGATGCGGAAGCTGCCGCCGATCTCGACAAGCTCGCCGCGACTGACGATGACCTCCCTGCCTGCGGCATGGGTCGCCAGCACCAGCAGCACAGCGGCGGCGTTGTTATTAACGACCAGCGCGTCCTCGGCACCGGTAAGCGAGCGGATCAGCTGCGCGGCATGTTCCTTGCGCGATCCACGCGAGCAGGTGTCCACACTGTACTCGAGCGTGCTGTACCCACGCGCGACCTCGGCCACGGCCTTTGCCGCCGACTCCGCGAGCGGGGCGCGACCCAAGTTGGTATGGATGACCACACCCGTGGCGTTGACGGCAGGACGCAGGCTCGGCAGTGCGGATCGATGCGCACGCCACTCGATGGCCGAGGCCAGGTCGCGCTTAGAGCGCGGGGCGGCACCGGCGCGAATGGCGGCGCGCTCCTCGTCGAGCTCGGCCGTCACGGCAGCATGCACCACCGCGTCGCAGGTCTCCCCCGCCGCCTTCACAACCGGCCACTCTGCGAGCATCTCGTTGACGGAAGGAATAGCGCGAAGGCGGGCGCGCACCTCATCGGACATGTTCTGGCTATCGCTCATGTGCGGCCTTTCAAAACCAAAGGTGAATCAATCGTTCGGACATCAAACTATCAGCCAATTCGATCGGCTGAGTCAATCAATCACTATTATCCTCGCGCGCCGCGACCTTTTCCACGCGAACGGCGTTTTCCTGGGTGAGCGCGGCGCCCGTCAACGGGTCCCAACGCAACGGTGTATGGTCGAGTGGGCCGACGCCCAAGGCTTGAACGCCGCCGGCATCAGCGCCAAACGAACGTCCGCCGGGGGCGGCCGAGGTGAAGATGCACGCCGGATGCAGATACGGCGTCGTCTCCACGCGCACGCGGTCGCGGCCCATATCACTCACGAGTTCGACGATCTCGCCGTCGGCGATGCCCATGTGCGCAGCAGCATCGGCATTCATCTGCACGGCATCCAGGTCCGATCCAGCCTCGGCGGCACCTTGGGCCGCAAGCCTGCGCGAGGTGTGCGACTCAAAGGGACGGTTGCCGCTAATGAGGCGAAACATCCCCAGGCCCGGCTCCACCATGGGGGCGATCCAGTTGGGTACACGACCCAGGCCGGCTCGTTCCCATACGTCGCTTGCCAGCGCAATTTTGCCGCCATCCAAGGGAATCGCCGGCTCGCCCGTACGCGACGGCAACGCAACGCCCGTGTCGGCCCAGCCGCGCTCCTTGAGCTCGTCCAGATTGATCCCAAAAGGCGCCACCTGGGCAGCCGCCAGATCGTCAGACGTAAACTGGAAGTACTCGCCCACGCCACACGCCTGCGCCAGACCGGTAAAAATCTCCCGACCGGGACGCGTGTCGTCATGCTGCACGGGCAACACGGCATTGCGGTAGAACAGGCGCGCGTCGTTGCGGCCCACGACCGTACCCACGCCGCGGTCGGCCTCCAGATACGTCACGTCGGGCAGCACGAAGTCAGAAGCACGCGCCGTCTCGGACCAGCGAATATCAATCGTCACGAGCAGGTCAAGTTGTTCCAGAATCGATAGCCACGCCCCGGCGTTACCATAGCCCGCACCGGGGTTACTGGCATAGACGATGAGCCCGCGCAAATCGCCGGCAAGAATCGACTGACCGATGGTCGTACACAGGCCGCGCACCGAATCGACCAGTGGATAGCGCTCGGACCCCAACTTAGGCTCACGCGGCACCGACGGTATCGCGAAGCGCGCAGGGTCCAAGTCGCCCAGCGCAAGCGGCGTGGGCGGATTGAGCGCGCCGCCCGCATGTCCAATACAGCCCAGCAGCACATCGACCAGACAAATCGCGCGCGCAGTCTGGGTGCTGTTGGCATACGCAATGCCAATGCCGCCATGAAAGCCGGCGTCCACCACGGCAGCGGGCGCGGCGGCAGCTAGATCGCGCGCCGTGGCGGCGATCTCTGCGGCCGGCACGTCGCACATCGACTCGGCCCACTCGGGCGTCCAAGCACGGGCCGCCTGCACCAGCTCGTCAAAACCCGTGGTATAGCGGGTCACGAACTCGTGATCATACAGGTCCTCGGCAATCAACACATGTGCGATACCCAGCAGCAAGGCCAGGTCGCAGCCCGGGCGCACGCGCAGCCAGCGGTCGGCAATAGCAGCTGAACCGCTGCGCCGGGGGTCGACCACGATAATCTTCGCCCCACGGCGACGGGCATCGTTGAGCGCATCAACGGCACTCATCGTCGACGAATCCACCAGCGAACGCCCGAGGTACATGATGCAATCGGTATGCGCCAGGTCGGAGGCGGGGCTATAGCCCAGGCTGTGTTCCCAACCGGTAAGTCGGCTTACCTCGCAGGCACCGTCAGCTCCGTACACGTTGGGCGAACCAAGCGCATGCATAAAGCGATACGCCCAGTAACGGTCGAACGAGGGCACGCCGAGCGTCATGCCCAGCGCACGGGGCCCGCGTTCGTCAACAATCCCCAAAAGACGCTCGGCAATCTGGGCAAACGCCTCGTCCCAGGTAATCGCATCGAACCCCGAGCCATCAGCTCGTCGGCGCATGGGGTGCACAATGCGATCGTGCTCGTCAAACGGCATGTCCAGGCGATGGCGCCCGCGGGCGCACAGGGCACGCGCCGCGCACGGATGCCCCGGCACCGGCAACTCGGCCACCACGCGACCGTCCTCAACGCGTGCCGCAAAGGCGCAATCGGCATAGCATCCCCCGCATGTGGTCACCACGGCGCGACCGTCACGCTTCACAGCAGATGTCATCTCGATTACCCCTTTCATCAGCCAAACACAACAGGCCAAAAGCCCGGCAACGGGCCCCAGGCCCAAAAAGCCTCCCGCACGGCAACGCCCCGCGGGAGGCCAAACGTCAAACAGACGATACCTTACGCCTCGGACTTCTTGGCGTAGATAAACCAGTAGCCGAGCGCGACCAGAACCGCACCACCTACGATGTTGCCCAGCGTGGCGGCGGACAGGTTAAACGCAATGCCCGCGGCGTTGAGTGCATCGGCGCCGGCGACGTCGGCACCGTAGCCGTACGCGTGCATCACGGCCCCCATGGGCAAAAAGTACATGTTGGCGACGCAGTGCTCAAAACCGCAGGCCACAAAGGCGGCGATGGGCAGCAGAATGCCCACAACCTTATCGACCACGGTCTTGCCGGCGGTACCGATCCACACGGCCAGGCACACAAAGATGTTGCACAGGATACCGCGGAAGAAGATCGTCACCCAGTCGATCGTCACCTTGCCGGCGGCGACGCTCACCATGGAATTGGCAACCGCCTCGCCGTTGAGCTTGTAAATGCCGGCCATGTACACCAAAAAGACGATGAACAGAGCGCCGACAAAATTGCCGACCCACACGACGACCCAGGCCTTGAGCATCTGGGCCAAGGTGATCTTTTTGCTCTTGAGCGCGCAGACCATGAGCGAGTTACCGGTAAACAGCTCGGCGCCGCACACCAGCACGAGCACCAGACCCAGGCAAAAGCACAGGCCGCCCACGACGCGCTGGGCGCCCCAGCCCAGCGTGCTATCGCTCAAGAACACGGTAAAGAACAGACCGCCGAAGGCAATGAACGCACCGGCGAACATTGCCAACAGAAAGGCCTTAGCGACCGGCAGGTTGGCCTTGGTCACGCCGGCGGCCTCGGTCTTGGCCTCGATCGCGGCGGGCGCCAGGCAATCGGGAGCGGGATACTCCACCTTGGAATCTGCCATGTCAATCACTTCTTTCCTAACAAAATGGAACAAGTGCTCCTACTGCTCTTGCCCCAAGCGGACAAAGTGGGAAAAGTCGTTGGCGGCCACGGCGTCGTACACGGCGTCGACGGCGTCAAAGACTTCCGGGGACATGGGGTTGTAGAACTCCGTGTCGCCCGGCTGAATCCCGACGAAGACGATATCATCGCACGATTGCTCGATTTCCTCGATCAGAATCGACAAGGGAAGCGAATGCGTGGTGAACATCGACTTGCGGGCCACATCGCGCTTGTCGAGCAAGCGGATGGACCCGACGGGCAGCGCCATGTCGGCGGCATCGACCAAGACCAGGCGAGGCGGACGCTCGCGCTTGACCTCGATGATGTCATCCTCGGGCGTTTGGCCGCCGTCGATGGTGTACCAACCGGCGATGGGTGCGTCCTCCATCTTTTTGGAGAGCACGGGGCCGGCGGCATCGTCGGCACGCAGTACGCTTCCCGCCGTGAGCACGATACCCGCAAACGGGGCTCCGTTCACACGTCCATCCACAACGCGACCCATTACTGCAACCTCCCCGTCAGATACACGCCCGACACATCGCGCACGCGCTCAACCAGATCACGGAACTTCATCAAAAACGCGACCTGCTGGGCATGCAGGCCAAAGTCGTCGTCGAACACCGAGATGCCGGTCTTGGCCGACCCGCGAAAACCGCGCTCGTCGAGCAACGCATCGCAGGCCTCGAGCAGCGACGGCACCGCCGCCTTGTCGAGCTGGCACTCACCAAAGGAGCGGATGGCCTCAAACTTGGTTTTGGCCTCCCCCTCCGGCAGCGCGTCGACGAGCGAATAGAAGACGTTCACCGGCACCGACAGGCGCGGCTCAAAGCAGTCGAGCACGCCGGTGTGGTGGCCCACGGCGAGCGTGTAGTACAGCACGTCGCAGGCCTCCTGGGGAACGTCTTCCTCGGTCTCCACAAACTTACGCGTGAGCTCGTAAAAGACCACCTGGTCGGGCGCATGGCCCAGGCAGGGGTCGACGACGCCCTCGGCGGCCTCGTCGCTTGCGCGCGAGGCATCGCCAAAGGAGCCGCCGAGCATGCCGGGGCCCGCAAAGTAACCAGAGCGGTCCGTGAGTTCCATCTAGCGACCTCCGGCCAGCACCAGATCCTGCAGCGCCGAGTACACCTCGACGCGGCGCGGATCGTCCTGCTTGTCGATGAGCAGCGCCATGGCACCGCGGATATCGCCCTTGGGCGCACCCTCGAGCGTATCCATAAACTCGTTGGCCAGGTCGCGGCCATAACGGTAACCGCTCATGGCGCGAGCCTCGCGCTCGATGGCAACACGCAGCTTGTACGGCACGCCGGGGTGCAGGATATCGGCCTGCTCGCCAGCGGCCTCCACCGTGGTCTCGGCATGGAGCTTTTGGTCCAGCAGGCCAAGTGCCATGGCAAAGCCGTAGACGGTCTGCGCAGGGCTGGGCGGGCAGCCGGGGATGTAGACATCGACCGGCAGAATCTTGTCCGTGCCGCCCCAGACGCAGTAGTTGTCGTAGAAGATGCCGCCGGTGCAGCCGCACGCGCCATAGGACACCACGATCTTGGGATCGGGCGCGGCCTCAAAGGCGCGCAGGGCCGGCATGCGCATGGCGCGCGTCACGGCACCGGTGTACAGCAGCACATCGGCGTGACGGGGCGAGGGCACGACCTTGATGCCAAAGCGCTCGACGTCGAAGACGGGCGTGATGGAACCGAAGATCTCGATCTCGCAGCCGTTGCAGCCGCCGCAGTCAACACGGTAGACGTACACCGAGCGCTTGATCTTCTTAAGAAGGGTCGCCTTGGCCTTCTCGATGCTCTCGTCGAGCTCGATCTTGGTCGGGCGGTACTGGAGCCGCTCGGGCAAAAGCGTGGGTTCGGCCATGGTTACTCCTCCTTCGATTCAAAATCCATGATGACGCCCTCGACCGGTGCAGGTCCAGCGGGGATCTCGGGCGCATCGGGGTTGAGCTCGCGGTCGACATACTCCGGATTCACACCGTGGCCGCCCAGATACTCCATGCCGGGGCCCTGGGGCTCACCGGACACAAGCGTCTCGTTGGCAGCCATGCCGCGCGCGTTACCGGTCTTTACGGCCGAGGCGGCGCGCAGGGCGTCGAGCTCGCGCTTGCACTCCTGGCACATACCAACGGTACGGGCGGCCTGGATGGCCTCCATGCCGCCGGCCTTTTGCAGCAGGCGCTTGGCGTAGTCGATCTCCTTGTGCGGGGCAAACGGCTTGCCGCAACGCGAGCAGTGCTCGAGCGTATAGACGCTCTTGCTGGTGAGGTCGTCCTTGCTCATGACGGCCAGCTCAAACTCCTCGGTGAGCTTGATGGCCTCCATGGGGCAGGCTTCCTCACAGCGGCCACAGAAGATGCAGCGACCGTAGTCAATCGACCAGGTGATGGTATCGGCCGCAAGGTCGGTGTCCATGCGAATGGCATCGGCCGGGCACGCCACGCCGCAGGCACCGCAGGCGATGCAGAGCTCCGCGTTGTGCTCGGGCTTGCCGCGCATGTCCTTGTTGGTGGGAAACGGCGCAAACGGGTACTTGACCGTCGCGTCGCCGGCCTTGGCGTTGACTTTCCAAAGCTTCAGCATATTAGAGCGCCTCCTCATCGAGCGGAGCGGCCATGGTGCCCTCGCCCGCAAGCGGCGACTTGTCGCGCCAGACGTTCTCGAACTGCTCCTTGTCGAGCACGTGGTCGCGCTTGGCGGCGACATCGGTCACCGTCACGCGGTCGGTGCAGGAGTAGCACGGGTCGAGCGAACCGACGATCAGCGCCGCGTCGCCCACGGTGTTGCCGCGGAACATGTAGCGCAGGACCGGCCAGTTGCTGTACGTGGCGGCCTTGGCGCGCCAGCGGTAGCACTTCTGGTTGTTGCCGAGCATCGCCCAGTGCACGTCCTCGCCGCGCGGCGCCTCGGTGGCGCCGATGGCGTACTTGTGCGGGGTGTACTCCCAATCCGTGGTGAGGATGGGGCCCGACGGGCAGTTCTCGAGCATGGTCTCGATCATGTCGATCGAATCGTAGACCTCCTGGATGCGAACGGCGGTACGGCCGAAGGCATCGCAGGTGTCGGCCGTGGCGGCGTGCATCTTTTGGACGTCCGGATCGGCGTAGCCGTCGAAGGGATGGTCAAAACGCACGTCGCGGGCATAGCCCGAGCCACGCATAAGCGGGCCGACCGGCGAGAAGTCGCGTGCGATCTTGCGCTCCAAGATGCCAATGCCACTCGTACGCTCAATAAAGTTGGGCGTGGAGAGCAAGACGTCGACGAGCTCCTGAACCTCGGAGCGCAGCTGGTGGATGGTCGTGAGCGTGGAAAGCTTCTGCTCGGCCAAAATGTCGCGACGCACGCCGCCGATCACGTTGAGACCGTAGGTCTTACGGTGACCGGAGAGCTTCTCGGCCAGGTCCATGGACTTCTCGCGGACGCGGAAGAACTGCTGGAAGCCGGAGTCGAAGCCCGTGTAGTGCGATGCGAGACCAATGTTGAGCAGATGCGAGTGCAGGCGCTCGACCTCGAGCATGATAGCGCGGATGTACTGGGCGCGCGGCGGGACATGAATGCCCTGGGCGCGCTCGACGGCCTCGGCATAGGCCACCGAGTGGGCGCAGCCGCAGATGCCGCAGATGCGGTCGGCGAGGAACGTCACGGCGTCATAGTTCAGGCGCGTCTCGGCGACCTTCTCCATGCCGCGGTGCACGTAGAACAGACGGTAGTCGGCGTCCACGATCGTCTCGCCCTCAACGAACAGGCGGAAGTGGCCGGGCTCGTCGGAGGTAATGTGCAACGGACCCATGGGGACGAGCGTCGTCTCCTTGCCCTTGGTATCGGCCAAGAACTCGTAGTTTTCCATGTCGCTCGCGGGAGCGGGACGGAAGCGGTAGTCCATGGAGTCCTTACGCAGCGGGTACAGGCCGCTGGGCCAATCGTCGGGCAGCACCAGGCGACGACGATCGGGCAGACCCTCGGGGATCAGGCCGAACATGTCGCGCAACTCGCGCTCGCCCCACACGCAGGCGGGGACGAACGGCGTCACGGACGGGAACGTCATCTTGGCGGGATCGACCTCGGTGCGCACGGTCACCCAGCCGGGGTCCTCCCCCTCCATGGAGATGACGTAGTACACGGCGTAACGGCCGCACAGACTGCGCTCATCGTTGCCGATGATCACGGGAATCCAACCGTAGCGCTCGTAATACAGGTAGTGGACGGCCTCGGACAGCTTGTCCTGCTTGACGGTAATCGTCAGCTGGTCCTCGCACTGCCACTCGACCTTCTCGATGCAGCCCGGAACGGCGCGGCGCAGGGCCTCGACATGGCTCTCGCAGCGACGGGCATACACCTTGTTCTCAGTTTCAATCATTCGTTACTCCACCTCGCTCTGAGCGGTCTCGGTACCGAACACAGCGCGGTACATCGGCGTCGCGTGAAGTTCCTCGGTGCTCTGCTCGAGCACGATGCCGGTCGCGGTCTCCACACCGTGCACGAGAGGCAGCGGGGTGGCGATGCCAAACCACAAGATCATGACAGCCAGGATGATTTCGGGGATAAGCATGAGCGCCGGGGCCTCATGCTTGCCCATGCCTTGGGGCGCATGGCCGAATACCGACTTGAGTGCGATGCGGGTGAGCGCGGAGATGGCCACGGTAAGACCGAGGGCAACCACGACGACCAGCCACATGGGACCGGCGGTAACACCGGTGACAAAAGTCAGGAACTCGGAGATAAACATGCCAAAGGGCGGGAAGGCGGCAAGACCGAGCAGTGCCAGGATGGCGAGCACGGCGGTTGCGGGTGCAACCTCGACGACGCCCTGGATCTTGGCCAGGCTACGCGTGCCAAAGGCGTGCTGGATGTTGCCGGAAACGCAGAAGGCAAGCGTCTTGGTAAAACCGTGGAACACGCAGTGCAGCAGGGCCGCGGCGATACCCAGCGGGCCACCGATACCCAGGCACAGGGCGATAACGCCCACGTTCTCCACAGACGAGTACGCAAAGCGGCGCTTGAGGTCGTCCTGACGAAACATCGAGAGTGCCGCCACCAAAATGGACAGCGTGCCGACGATCAGCAGCAAAAGTTGTGGATACTCGGCGCCCACGGCTTGGATAGTAAAGCCGTAGAAGCGCATGATCACAAGCATGGCGCACTTAAGCAGCACGCCCGAGAGCAGGGCCGAGACAGGGCTCGGGGCCTGGGAGTGGGCATCGGGCAGCCAAGTGTGCATGGGGAACAGGCCGGCCTTGGTGCCAAAGCCAATCACGACAAACGCAAAGGCGAGGCGCATGAGCGTCGGGTCGAACTGGTCGGCATACGGCAGCACGCACGACAGGAATGCGGCCTCGTGGGCGTTGGGAATCACGTCGGCGGCGTTGGCGTAGATCAGCAGCGTACCGAACAGGCCAAAGGCCACGCCGGCGGTGCAGACCATCGCATACTTCCAAGAAGCCTCGAGGGCCGTCTTGTTCTTGTAGATACCCACGAGGAACACGGTGGAAAGCGTGGTTGCCTCCACGGCGGCCCACGTGAGGATCATGTTGTTGGACAGGCACGCGAGCAGCATGGTGAACACAAACAGGCTAAACAGCGCAAAATACTGCTTGGCGCGCTCGGCGGGCATGGAGCCCTCCTCGATATCGGCCTTTACATAGGGCAGCGAGAACAGCCCCGTAAGAAAACCGATAAAGCCGATGAGCAGCACAAAGATGGCGCCCAGCGAATCGAGGTGGAACCACAGGCCAAGAGCGCTCGCGGTTTCGCCGCTCGTAAGGACGTCACCGGCCGTCATAATCGACAGCACCAGTACGGCTGCGACGGAGACCAGGTTGAGACCGGCAAACACGTTATAGGACGTATTCTTGGGCAAAAACGCCATGACCAGCGAGAACACCAAGGGAGTCGCGAGCAGGGCGAGAATCAACGTTTCCATGGACTACCCCCTCAGCTCGGACAGGTCGCGCGCATCGAGCGAGTGGGAGTCGTCCCAAATGCGACGCACGACGATGGACATGATGATGACGGCAAAGATGGCGTCGGTGGCGATACCGATCTCGATGATCTCGGGGGCGGTGGGGGCCAAAAGCGCGAGCGTCACATGGCTGCCGTTTTCCATAAGGCAGTATCCAAAGATCTGCTTCATGATGTTGCGCTGCGAGATGATGCAGGTGAGGCCCACAAAGAAGTGAGCGAAGCTAATAGCGAGCGCAGGCGTTGCGACCTCGGCCGTGGGCAGGCTGATCTGCGTCACGACGGCAAAGCAAATCGCGACCTCCACGGCGATGATGCAAATGGCCCACGCAGGCTTAAGGCCGGCCTTGAGCGATGCGTCGCTCGGCTCGCCCATCTTCTTGTATGCGCGGTTGAGGATATAAGGGACCAGGACGACCTTAGTGATAAAGGCAGATCCAGCCCACATAAGCAGCTCCTGCGCACCAGTGGTGACACCGAGCGTGGCGAGCAGCCCCACGAGCACCAGCGACTGCACCGCATACCAGCGGATAGCATGTTTGATGTTCTTGGAGACGACCACCATGGTGGACGTGACGATCAGAAGACCGCCAAGGATGTTGACGATCGAATAACCCATGTCGTTCTACCTCCTAACCGATCCAGCTGGCCGAAAGCGGGCCGCTGACGATGACCATGATGATGAGCACGATGAACACGAACGCCATCGCGCGGGGAAGCGGGGCTCCCGCAGCGACCTCTTCGCTCGGCTCGCCGGGCAGGCAATAGCCCATCCACTTAAGGAACCAGGCAAAGGTGGCGACGGTCTCGGCAACCATGATGCACACGAGTACCAGAATCGCGACGTTGCCGGCACCCACAGAAAAGCCGCCGGCGATGATCTGGAACTTCGAGAAGAACGTGTTCATGGGCGGCACGCCGGCAATGGCGAGTGCCGCGACACCAAAGCCCACGCCCGAGATCGGGTACTTCTTTACGATGCCGCGAAGCTTGGGCAGCATACGCGTGCCGAGCGTAAAGGAGAACGAACCGGCGATCAGGAAGAACAGCGTCTTGGCGAAAGCGTGGTTAAAGATGTGGCACACAGCGCCATCAAAGGCCAGCTGGCTGCCAAAGACCGAAAGGCCCAGACCAAAGAACACATAGGAGAGCTGGGCAATCGTGGAGAAGGCCAGCAGGCGCTTCATGTCCTTTTGCGGCAGGTACATAAGGAAACCAAAGAGCATGGTGACCATGGCGTCGATAATGGCGACCCAGCCCACGATCTCGGGAATCTCGCCGGCAGAGACGAGTGCACGCGCGAACACGCACACGCCGACCTTAACCATCGAGGCGCCATGCAGGTAGGCCGAAACAGGCGTCGGCGCCTCCATGGCCGAAGGCAGCCACATGTACATGGGAACCTGTGCGGACTTGGCCCAGGCCGCAAACAGCACGAGCAAAAGGACGATAGCCTTGAGCTTGGCGTCGAGACCGGCAATCGCGGTAATGGCGAAGGTACCGGTGTGGGCAAACACGATGGCGGCGCCCAGATACAGGCCGAGCGCACCGATATGCGTGATGATCAGGGCCTTCATGCCGGCCTTCTTGGCCGTAGGCGACATGTAGTAGCTAATGAGGCCCCAAGAGCACGCACCCGTGATCTCAAAGAACACGAGCTGACCCAAAAGGGTCGAGCTGTACACGAGGCCGGCCATGGCGCCGATGAAGGTCGCGAGGTATGCGTAGAAGCGACGACGCGGTGCGTCGGGATGCTCACGGTTATTCTCGCTCATATAGGGAATCGAATAGATCACGACAAGCAGGCCGATACCCACAAAGGCGGGCGCGAGCAGCGTGCTCATGCGATCGAAGGTGAATCCCATGACGAGGGTCTGCCCAAACGAGATCAGGGGGACCTGCGTGTCGGGCATGCCGGCGCCGGCGAAATTCGCGGCGAGGGCGATGGTGCAGGCCGTCGAGACGGCGGCACCCAAAACGCTGAACCACTTGGCGTACGGACGGGGGAACAGGGCGACGAGCACCGAGGCCACCATCGGGGCCGCGATAGCGACCAAGCCGAGAAGGGACAGACTGACTGCAAATGACATTGTTTCTCCCTTCTCCTACACGCCGACGACCACGAAGACAAACGCCAGAACGGCGATGCCCACGACGGCCCAGGTCTGATTGCCGAGCACCTTAAAACGCGAGCGCGAGCAGGAGTTCTCGATCACGCCGCACACGACAAAGTCGATCAGGCACTTCACCAGGAAGATGACCGCGCCCAGAACGGCGGCGGCGCCCACGGTCGCGGGCTCGCCCCAAGGGACGAAGATCGCGCAGAACCAGGCGACGACCAGGACCTGCTTCATGGACATGGCGAGCTTGGCCATCGCAAGCGACGGGCCGGAAAGTTCGGCGAGCGGACCTTCCTGAAGCTCCTGCTCGGCCTCGGCCTGATCAAACGGCAGCTTGCCGAGCTCCATATAGCAGGCAATCGCAAAGGCGATGCCGGCAAGGATCACGGCGACCGGCGCGTCGATGGCGCCCGTCATGATGTGCTGACCCATGGCGGCAATGTCGGTAGAGCCGCACACTAGGGCGGCGGCAAACAGCGCCAGCAGCATGGACGGCTCGATGAGCACGCTCATGAGCAGCTCGCGAACGCCGCCGATACCGGCGTAGGCGTTGGACGAATCCACACCGCAGAGGGCGAAGAAGAAGCGGGCGAGCGCCAGGCTGTACATGATGGTGATAGCGTCACCAAAGACCGGGATGGGACTTTGCGCCGTAAAGAGCGGCAGGCCCATCGCGAGCATAAAGGCGACGGCGAAGAACAGCGGCGGCATAATGCGCAGCGCAAAGCTCGCGTCCTCGCTCTGGGACTCGGGGCGCGCAAAGAGCTTGGCCAGGTCGCGGTAGTCCTGCATGATGCTGGGGCCGCGACGGTTGTGCATCTTGGCGCGGATCACGCGGCCGAGACCGGAGAAGAACGGCGCAACGGCCATGACGACCACGCCCTGCAGAACGGCAAGTACGATGTTGTTCATGCTCTCCCCTCCTTAACCCATTTGCACGGCGAGCACGAGGAACACCACGAGTGCCGCGACGATGTAGCAGATATAGATGCTGTAGTTGCCGCCCTCGAGCTTAGTCGCGAGGTCGGCGAGCTTCTCGACACCCTTATGCGGGGCATCGACGAGAACCTTGTCGGGTACGGGCTCCACAGCCTCGGCCACACCGGTGAGCTTCTGGAAGAAGTGTGCGACGGACCAGCAGACGGCCGTGCAGCGGTCGCGCAGCGTGTAGAGCGGCTGCATAAACCAGGACACCTCGGAGGCAAAGGTCGTGGCCACGACGGGCATATGCTCGTTGGGAGCATAGCCGCATGCCCACGGCTGGGACTTCTGCACCTTGCCGACGGTCTTGAGCTTGCGATAGCCGCAGGCAAGGCCGATGAGCACCACGAGCGCAATGGCGATCGCGGGCGTGGAGGTGGCAGCGCCGGAGTACTGGTTCATGAGCTCCATGCCCTCGGCGGCAAACACGCCACCGTACGGATGCAGTACGGACGCGGCGACATCGACCAGCACGGGCGCGATCACGGGAGCGCCGATGCCCAGCACGACGCAGATGGCCGCGAGCAGGCCCTGTGCAAACACCATGGGGGCGGGAACCTCCTTGGCATTGGCCGCGGCCTCGGAGCGGGGCGCGGAGGCAAAGGAGACGCCATAGGCCTTGACGAAGCACGTGACAGCCAGCGCGCCGGTAATGGCGAGCGCGACGGCAGCGAACACGGCCACGATCATGACGGCCTTGTCGCCCTGCATGGCGGCGTTAAAGAGCGACTGGTAGGTAAACCACTCGGACACAAAGCCGTTGAAGGGCGGGATGGCCGAGATGGCAAGCGCGCCAATAAGGAAGCAGATGGCCGTTGCCGGCATACGACGGAACAGACCGCCCATCTTCTCCATATTGCGCGTACCCGTGGAGTACAGCAGCGCACCGGCGCCCAAGAACAGCTCGCCCTTAAACATCGCGTGGTTAAACGTGTGGTAGAGGGCGGCCATCAAAGCAAGGACGGCGATGCCGACAGAGTTGAGCGCCATGGCGGCCATGGAGGCGCCGACGCCGAGCAGAATGATGCCGATGTTCTCGACGGAGTGATAGGCCAGCAGGCGCTTGATGTCATGCTCCTGCAGGGCGAAGGCCACGCCGAGAACCGACGAGATCGCACCAAAGACCATGACCATAAGGCCCCACCAGACCTGAACGCCCGAGGCGGAGAGCAGGTCGAGACCAACCTTGAGGATGCCGAAGATACCGATCTTGATCATGCCACCGGACATGAGGGCACTCACGTTGGACGGCGCCTCGGGATGTGCCTTGGGCAGCCAGCCGTGCAGCGGGATGATACCGGCCTTGGCGCCAAAGCCAAAGAAGGCGAGCACGAAGCACACGGATGCGACCGCGAGGCTAAACTGCGTAGCGCGGAAATCCGCAAAGGCAAACGAGCCAGCAGCGAAGTTGGTCATGGTAAGGAAACTCGCCATGATGAGCACGAAGCCCACGTGCGCGATCACAAAGTAGAGCCAACCGCCGTGGATGGAGTTCTCGTTCTCCTCTATCACGACCAGGAAGTACGAGGTCAGCGACATGAGCTCAAAGGCGACCAGGAACCAAAACACGTTGTCGGCGGTGATGACGAGCATCATGGACGCCACGAAGGTGTTAAAGAAGAAGCCGGCGCGGCCCTTTTTGCCCGGGTACTCATCAAAGTAGTTGAGACCGTAGATCGAACCGGCAAACGCGAGCACCGAGATGAGCGCCACGAACAGGCCGGACAGCTGATTGAGCAGCAGCTGGAAATGGGCAAACGGGAAGAACACGATGGTGTCGACCGACGTGACATCGCCCAGCACGGCCTGGATACCGGCCACAAATGAAAGCACCGCGGCGACGGCGCCGACAAGGCAGCCGGCGGTCTTGGCGGCGTTATCGGCCTTGATCAGCAGAACCGAGGCGAGCGCACCGATGCACGAGACGGCAAGCGATGCGATAAACAGCGTCATGCTATCCATTGTTTACGCTCCCTTCTGCTTTCTCGGACAGGCCCTGGGCCACAGCGGTGACGTCGACAGCCGGACCGTTTTCGATCGAGCGCAGGCGCTTGGCCTCGTCGAGCTCGCGATCGGCCGCGCCGCCCATGACGGTCAGCGCCTTGGTGGGGCACGCCGCCACGCAATGCGGGCCGTCCGGATCGAAGGCGCACAGGTCGCACTTCACAGCGCAGGTGTACTGGCCGGGAGCCCACGTAAGCAGGCTGCTCAGGGACTTAGGATACGAAGGCGTCGGGTCGCACATGCCTGCGACACCGGCGATAGACGTGCCATCGGGATGGATGGCTCCAAAGGGGCACGCGATGGCGCACAGCCTGCACCCGATGCACTCCTGCTCCTTGACGTGGATGCGGTCGCCATCGTGCTCGATGGCATTCACCGGGCAAACCTCGGCGCAGGGGGCACCCTCGCAATGGTGGCAGGCAAGGGCGGCCGAAATACCGCCGGTCTTCACGAGCGCCAGGCGCGGCGTATCCTGAAGACCCTGCATCCGGTGGGCGTCGGCACAGGCGGACTGGCATGTTCCGCAGCCGATGCACCTCTCCGGGTTGATGTCGATGAAGCGGTTCATCCCCACTTCCTTTCAAAATAACGGGCCGGGCTCCCGAACGTACGGGACGCCCGGCCCAAAAAGCCAACGAGAACGGGACTACACGATTTGATTCACGTGCGTCTCGTCGTCGAACTTGGCGGCACCGGGCTCAACGTCCTGGGGAGCGGCGGCGTCGACCAGAGCCTGCTTGAGCTCGGTGTACTGACGCTCGACTTCGCCCTCGGCCCAGACCTGGTCGGCAATGGCGTCGACCTGACAGGCAGAGAACTTGTCCTCGGGCGTATGCGAGACCGGGTCGACCTTGTGCATGGTCAGCTCGTTGCACTTGCCGATCCACCACTGGTAGGTCATATAGACCGTGCCCTTGTTGATACGGTCGCTCACGTCGGCGCGGCTGTATACCTGGCCGCGGCGGCTGTGAATCGAGACGATGTCGCCGTTCTTGATGCCGCGCGCCTGGGCGTCCGCGGGATTCATGCGGACAAAGCCGGGCTCGTCGGCAAGCAGCGCCAGCGTCTTGCAGTTGCCGGTCATCGAGCGGCAGCTGTAGTGGCCGACCTCGCGGACGGTGCACAGGATGAGTGGGTACTCATCGTCGGGAAGCTCGGAGGGCGCCTCCCAGTCGTGCGCCATCAGGTTGGCGCGGCCGTCCTTGGTGGTGAACTTGCCACCAGCGAACATGTCGGCCGTGCCGTGGTCGTTCACATCGGTGCTCTTGACCGGCCACTGGGCGTAACCGCCCTCGGGGGCCATCTTCTCGTAGGTCGCGCCCACAAAGTTGGGGCACAGGCTAATGCACTCGTTCCAGATCTGCTCGGTGTTGTCGTAGTGCATGGGGTATCCCATACGCGTGGACAGGTCCGCGAAGATCTCCCAGTCGTGACGGCACTCGCCCTTGGGCGGAACGGCCGCGTCAAAGTGCTGGAAGCTACGGTCGGATGCGGTAAAGACACCCTCGTGCTCGCCCCAAGAGGTGGCAGGCAGGATGACGTCGGCGAGCATGGTCGTCTGCGTCATAAAGATGTCCTGGCAAATGAACAGATCCAGCTCGGAGAGCGTCTTGCGCATACCGGCCGAATCGGGCTCGGTCTGTACCGGGTCCTCGCCGTAGTTGTAGAAGCAGTGCACCTTGCCCTCGTCGACCAGGTGGCCCAGGTCGGTGAGCTTATAGCCCTCCTCGAGCGGGAGCTTTTCCTCGGGCACGCCCCAAGCCTTGGCAAACTTGGCACGCACAGCCGGGTCGGTGACCTTCTGGTAGCCAGGGTACAGGTTGGGCAGCATGCCCATATCGCAGGAGCCCTGGACGTTATTCTGACCGCGCACGGGCGCGAGGCCGGAATTGGGTTTGCCGATCTGGCCGGCAACGCAGGCGATGGAGGCGATGGTGTGCACCGTCTTCAGGTTCTGCTTCTGCTGGCATACGCCCATGCCCCAGCCAATGATGGCAGAAGGCTTCGCCGTGGCGTACATCTCGGCAGCTTGGTGGATCAGCGCGGGATCGACACCCGTGATGTCCTGTACGGATTCGGGAGTGTAGTTCTTGATGGTCTCCCACCACTCGTCAAAGCCGTTCGTGTGCTCGGCGACGAATTCCTTGTCGTAGAGGCCATCGTTGACCAGACAGTTGGCAAAGGCGTTGAGGAACGCGACGTTGCAACCGTTCTTGATCGGAAGGTAGATATCGGCGATACGCGCGGTTTCGATATGGCGCGGGTCGGCGACGATGATCTTGCAACCCTTTTCTTTGGCTCGCACGATGCGCCTTGCGACGATGGGGTGCGAATCGGCAGGGTTATAGCCGAAGAGGAAAATGCAGCCCGCATCCTCCATACCGGGGATGGAGCATGACATGCAACCTGAACCAACCGTGTCCATCAGACCGAGGACAGTAGGGCCGTGTCAAGTACGGGCGCAGTTGTCCACGCTGTGGGTGCCGATGCACGCACGCGTAAACTTCTGCATGACGTAGTTCGCCTCATTGCCGCCGCCTCGCGAAGAGCCGGTGGTCATGACAGCGTTAGGACCATATTCGTCAATTATGGCCTGCATCTTAGATGCGGTGAAATCCAGTGCCTCGTCCCAGCTTACGCGCTCAAGATCCGCGCCCTTGGTGCGGCGAATCATCGGGTGCAGTACGCGAGGAGTCAAGATCTTGGTGTCGTTGATGAAGTCGTAGCCGCTCATGCCCTTAAGGCACAGCTCGCCCTGATTGGTGATGCCGTTGAGCGGTTCGGTACCCACGACCTGGCCGTTTTGGACCAGGAGGTTAAACTGGCAACCGGCGCCGCAGTACGGGCAGATCACTTTATGCTTCTCCATGACACCCTCCTTCCTTTCTCTGCTACCGAATACTCGGTACTTATTTGACAATCATTGGGCCTGTCGCCCGACGCTTACGCCTCGTTTTCGATGGTGGCGCGGGCACGCTCGGCAGTCAGTTCTGCCAGACGCTCCTCGTCTACCAGGGTGAGGCCCTTGGTCGGACACGCCTCGGCACACGCCGGACCGCCGGGACGGTCCACGCACAGGTCGCACTTGAGCACGAAGCTCTTAGTCTGCGAACCCACGCGCACGTCGCCCATCAAGACGGGGACCTGCGTGGTCGCCACGCTCACGGCGCCAAAGGGGCAGGCCATGACGCAGCTCTTGCAGCCGATGCAGTTGTCCTCGTTGACGCCGATACGATGGTTCTTTGGATCAAAGAACAAGGCGCCCGTGGGGCAGGCCTTGGCGCACGGGGCATCCTCGCAGTGATGGCAAGCCACCGGTGCGGAGATCTCGTACGTACGCGTCACGCGCAGGCGCGGCGCGGCGATGTTGCCGGGGATGTCGTGCGCCTCGATACACGCCGCCATGCAGGTTTGACACCCAATGCAGCGCGAGGAATCGGCTACGACTCGTTTATTGCCCATGTTGTTCACTCCCTCCTGAATCCCTTGCCGGAGAGACCCTGTCGACATTGCCCCAGGCCGCCCGTAGCCTGGCATCGACGTATCGAATGCATGCGGCGAAACAGGCACTCGATAGAATTTCTCCAACGGTATACAGGTTGAATATACGCAGTTGCAGGGGGCAAACTTGAGCGTAACCCCTGCAATACGGGTGTATTGCAGGGGTTTTGGCAGGTTAGGATTATTCTCGATAGGATATAAAGGCGAGTGTATTACACGCGTACGTCCGAGAGAGATTTTGCGCTCATTTCTGAAGGATGTAGTACGTTTGTAATATCGTTTACACTCAATTACTCTAGTGCAATAAAGTAGTGGTTGTAAGATTGGCTATTATTAGCCGATGCTGTATTTGACTATTCAAATTGCACGCTCATTAAGGGAGGCCAGTGATGTCATCGACTCAAAAACGAGCCATCCTGCAGGTGCGCATTCGCGAGGAAGATAAGCAGCATGCCGAGCGTCTCTACGACGCCATGGGCACATCGCTCGCCGAGGCCGTGCGCCTTTTTGTCGCGCAGAGCATTTTGATGCGCAAGCTCCCCCTTCAGCCAGTCGCCGTGCGCTCAAAGGACGGCACCGCCGCCTATGGATCGCTCAAAGCATATGGGGATCCCAATCGCCGCTCCGAGGAGCGCAATGCCTGGATTGAATACCTTGCCACAGAAAGCGACGATTCGATTTTGGGTCCCGAGGAAGTAGATATCCATGAGTAGCACCATCATCGACGAGACCGTCATCCTACGCTACCTACTTGACGACGACGAAGTTCTGTCACCGCGCGCCGCCAAGGTCATCGCCACGCGCACCGCTCGCGTCTACCCCGAAATCATCACGCGCGTTGTGGTCACGCTGCGCGACGTCTATAAGGTTCCCCGCGTTGAGATTGCTGCGGCCATGAAAAGGCTGCTCGATGACGTCATGGTCGACGAGCCCACCGTTGTCGCCCTTGCCGTCAAACTCTTTGGCAAGACCCATATGGACTTTTCCGACTGCCTCCTCGCAGCTCGAACCGCCATCTACAACGATGATGTCGTGAGCTTTGGCAAGCCCATCATCCAAGGCATGATCGATTACCGCCGCAAGCGCCAAACCGCAGCCGACGCCCGCGACCGCGCCGCCGAAGCCCGCAGCCACGGCACCGACGCCACCATCGACAAGCTCCGCCACCACGGTCGCCACTAACCCCATCCCCTCCTAAGTTGCGGTGAAATACGGACTGTTTCATGCCTTTAAAGGCCTCAACAGTCCGTATTTCACCGCAACTTATTGTTGGGCGGCGGAGTCGGTAGTCTCTGCTATCAGGAATCCGCAAAAGGCTTTGTAGTTGGGATACCGTAGCCGCGCATCATAGCGCCAAACTCTTCGCCATCATATGTGTCCGATAGCTTGAAATGAATGACGTTATGACCCATGGCACGCAAGTTCGCATCGCGCAATAAGGCAGCTCGATAGGTTTTTGCCGCAGCATGTTCCAAATCTTTTTGAGTTTCGCCCTCAAACTTACCCAAACCATGAAGCTCTGCCAACATCCATGACCCATCTGGCATCTGCCAACCATAATCTGCCAGATAATAGCCGGCGCTTCCTGGCCGAGCAATCTCAACCTGAAGCTCAGGCGCAGCGACGCCAGCAAGGATCATTGCCGCTCGCGCCTCGGACTCTCCCCCGTTATCCGACCTTCCGTCCATATACTCGAACACGTCAAACGCACGCGCAATGCCATGCAAACCGCGGCAATTGGCCTGCGCATACGCGCGCAGCTCCTCGCGGTCGACATCATACTCACGAGCCAATCCATCGACGTAACCAAGCGCATACCGAAATGCACTCGTGCGGGCAATATCGACCACCGTCCGATAGGGGTCTGTCAGCGTAAACGGGCCGAGCCGCCATACCTCGCCCGGGCGCCATCGACGATACTCAACGAACTCATATGTATCGCGCCTTGTAGACCGTGGCAGCAGCACTTGCACTTTATCCAGAAGCGTATACGCCGAGCCGATGCCGTAGAGCAGCGCTGCCGTCGATCCGCAAAACACAGCATCCGGTTCAACGACCGCAATAGCGGATGCCAACTGAAAGATGCGATCTTCAACCCCAAGATTATTCCAATAGACCGGATCCGCATACACATGGTTGTAAAGACGAAGCATGAGCTCTTCCTGCATAAGCTCGCGCGCACGGCGTTCATCCCAAGGATCAATTGTTATAAGCAGCTGTCCATCTTGATGAATTCCAAGGACCGAGAATAGCATCCTTGCATATGACTGAGGAAAATGTTTGCCTTTATCGAGCATGGCCAACCCCATAACCATCACGGCGGAGAGAATACCATTACGCTATCGCATGCTTCTGTCCGCAGGCCTTGCCAAAAGCTGGCCAAAAGCTTGACGCCGCAGGTCAGGGCTTCAGAAAATATTTCCACTCTCGGTAGACGGTCACTACGACCCTCCCAACGGCATCAAAATCCAACCTTACAAATAGTTGCGGTGAAATACGGACTACATGGGCCAAATAAGCCAAAAAACAGTCCATATTTCACCGCAACTTAGGAGGGGATGTCGGGTCCCCGGCATGTATATGAAAATGGCTCTGGTTCCAAAAGGAATCAGAGCCATTCATCTATCTTATGGAGCGGGCGACGGGAATCGAACCCGCGTCATCAGCTTGGAAGGCTGGGGTTCTACCATTGAACTACGCCCGCAAGATATGGTCGGGACGACAGGATTTGAACCTGCGACATCCTGCTCCCAAAGCAGGCGCGCTACCAAACTGCGCCACGTCCCGAAGGTGTTGAGCAGCTAAGGCATAAACCTTGCGTGTCCCAAAGCGAAGGAAATTATAGGGGAGACTCCCCGCCTGTGCAAGCGGCGATATTCTAGCTCCTCGAATGTGCGACAAACTGGCTATGAACCAAACCGATCACAAACGCCGCCACAGCAACCGGCGCCCACGCGGCACCGATATCCGCCAACGGCAGCGCATCGAACGGCAGCCACGCGCCAGCAAAGAACGCATCGCGGACCGAAGTGATTACGCTCTGCACCGCGACAACGCCGCCGACCCAAACCCACACCTGCGGATGCGCATCGCAAAAACCGTGCACCAGGCCCATCAGTACCAGCACGATGGCAACGGGATACAAGGCGTTGAGCATGGGCACCGAGAACATGAGGATCATGTCGAGGCCCACGTTGGAGAGCACGCACGAAAACGCCGCGAACACAAAGGCGAGAATCGCAAAGGGACGGCGCATAGCCTCCTCGGAAGCCTCCGCTCCCCCTTTAACCACATACGTCTCGCAGAAGTAACGCGAGCAGCAGCTGATGAGGCCGATGCACACGTTCATGCAGGCAAGGAAAAAGATCGCAAAGACCACGACCGTGCCGACAAGACCAAAGTGCATAGAGGCCGAACGGGCGAGGATGGCGGCGCCGTTGGTAGCATCGGGCATAACCGTGCCGAGCTGCATGCCGGCAAGCGCCAGGCCGCAGTAGATGACGGCCATGAGCACGCCGGCGATCACACCGGAACGCGAAATCTCGAAGGCCACGCGCTTGTCATCGGTAACACCCAGCTCGTGGATGGTCTCGGCGATGATAATGCCGAAGGCGAGCGACGCGAGCAGGTCCATGGTCTGATAGCCGGTCAAAAAGCCTTGCACGGCAGCGCCCGCATCGTAGGGAGCCTGAGGCGCGGCGGCCGGTCCCAGCGGCGAGATCACGGCAGCACCCACAACCAGCACGATGAGCGCGATAAGCGCGGGGCCCGTAATGCGACCGAGCACGCGCGTGATGACGCCCGGACGCAGCGTGAGCGCAAACGCGACGACGAAGAACCCGATGGCAAACACCAGACGTGCCGTGCCGAGCGAAACACCCTCGGGTAGCAGCGGCACCAGCATTTCGAACGCCGTGGAGCTCGTGCGCGGAATGGCCAGGCACGGACCGATGGCCAGATACACAGCCGCGACAAAGAACTCACCAAACTTGGGGTGCACGCGCCCGGCCAGCTCGCGGGCCGTGCCGGCGAGCGCGACGGCGATAAAGCCCATGACGGGCAGGCCGATGGCTGCAATCAGAAAGCCGAGCATGGCGACCGGCGTGGCAGAACCTGCCTGCAGCGCCAGCAGCGGCGGAATAATGAGGTTGCCGGCGCCAAAGAGCATCGAGAACAGGGCGATGCCGACGGTAACGACATGGTCGGAGCGTAGACCACGCGAGGCGGATGAGGCCATAAGAGCACCTTTCGAATCGAAACAAAAACAGGACGGGCATAAGACCCGTCCCGCAAGTATATACGCTCTAGCAGGCTAAATCGCGCAAAGCGTCAATCGCGGTGTCGACTTCCTCGTCCGTGTTGAAATACCCAAACGAGAAGCGAACGACACCCTGACGCTCGGTCCCTAGCGCACGGTGCATGAGCGGAGCGCAATGGGCGCCGGGGCGCGTCGCAATCCCCCACCCTTGCATGAGCGCGTCCGAGATCTCGGCAGAGTCGATATCGCCTACGTTGAGCGACACAATCGCCGAGTGCACGGGCTGGTCAAACGCACCGTAGAGCGCAATGCCGGGTATTTCGCGCACACCGGCAAGGAAGCGCTCTGCAAGCGAGCGCTCATGCGCCGTAATCGCCTCGACCCCGCCTTGCGCCTCGATAAAGTCGAGACCGGCAGAAAGTCCCGCGATGCCGTGGCCGTTGAGCGTGCCCGCCTCAAGACGCGTGGGCCACTCAAGTGGCTGCAGTGGGTCAAAGCTGTGCACGCCCGTGCCGCCCATGGCCCACGGAGACACGTCAATGCCCTCCGCCACGGCCAGGCCGCCGGTGCCTTGGGGTCCCATGAGCCCCTTGTGGCCGGTAAAGCACACAATGTCGAGCCCCATGGCATGCATATCGATACGCGCCGTGCCGGCAGACTGAGAGGCATCGACGATCACCAGCGCACCGGCCGCATGGGCCATGGCCGCCACGCGCGCAATGTCGACCGCGTTGCCGGTCACATTTGAGGCGTGCGTCACCACCACGGCACGCGTACCGGGCGTGACTAGCCGCTCGAGCTCGTCGTAGTCGAGCGCGCCGTTCGCGTCGCAACCCGCATGCTCAACCGTCACACCCTGCTCTGCCGCCAAGCGATTGAGCGGACGTAGCACGGAGTTGTGCTCGAGCACCGTCGTGACCACGCGGTCGCCGGGGCGCACCACGCCACAGATGGCGGTGTTGAGCGCCGCCGTAGAGTTGGGCGTAAAGCACACATGGTCCGCCCTCGGGCAACCTAAAAGGCGCGCGAGCTTGGCACGGCAACCGTGAATCGTACGAGCGGCATCGAGGGCACCCGACGTGGCGCCGCGCCCGGCATTGCCGAGCGAGCACATCGCCTGCGTCACGGCATCGATGACCGTCTGCGGCTTGTGCATGGTCGTCGCCGCGTTATCCAGGTAGATCATCGCACGACCTCCCACATATCAATCACGGTATAGCCCTCGGTGGGAACGCCCGCCGCGGCGAGTTCGCCGCGCAGCAGCTCCTCATCGGCAGGCAACGCTTTCCACGCCAGACCACAGCCGGCAGCGACCTCCCCGGGCACGGGAACCGTTCGCCCGGGAAGGCCGCGCTCGATGCACAGGGACTCGCAGCCCATGGCGGCCGCCGTGGTGGGAAACGTGATGACAAGCGCCGGGCGCTTCTCCCTCATGGCAACTCCAACCAATACGCTACGGGCGCACGACGCGCACGGCCTGCTCCATCTTCTCCACGATCACGTACATGTTGGTGACCTCGCCCACCGCAAGCTGGTCTTTAATGCCATAGTGGTCGAGGCAGGTACCACAGGTGAGAATCTCGACGCCCTGCTCGGCCAGGCCCTTCAGGTCGTCGAGCACCGGCGAGCCCTCAACGGTGAGCTTGGCGCCGCCGTTGTAGAACAGCATGGTCGCGGGCAGCTCCTCCTGCTGCGTCACGGCAAAGATAAACGCCTTCATGAGCTTGTGGCCCAGCTCGTCGTCGCCACGGCCCATGCAGTCGGTGTAGACGGAAATGACGAGCCCGCCCTTGCCGGCGCTGGCATCACAGAAGGCAGCGCCATCCTGCTCGGGATCGGCCATGGCAACGGCGCCAGAGGTCGCCACGGTCACGTGCCACTCGGCGTCAGAAACCTTCTCGACCGAGGCCGTGCAGCCTTTCTCCTGCGCCATCTTGGAGATGTTCTTGACGGCGGTCTCGTTGTCGACCGAGGTCACGACGGCGCCCTCGCCATCGAGCTGCTTCAGAGCTTTGAGCGTCTTGACGACGGGCAGCGGGCAGGCATCGCCCATGGCATTGACTTCAATCTTGGTAGACATAGCAAATTCCTTTCGAAAGAGCCGTTCTAGAGAACGGCAAACAGTTACATAAACGTGCGGGCTAGCGAACAACGCGGACGGCAGGACCGCCCGGCTCCGCCTCACACACGCGCCCGACAACGGCCGCGATGCGCCCCTCGGCATGCAGGCGACGCGCAAGCCCATCCACATCGGCAGCAGGCGCCGCGATGAGCAAACCGCCCGAGGTCTGCGGATCGTACAGCGCATCCAACATGCCCGGCTCCAGGTCCTCGTCGGCAGCCACGCGCGGGCCAAAGAAGTCCTGGTTGCGGTAGGCACCGGCAGGAATAATGCCCAGACGCGCCATATCGAGCACCTGGTCAAAGAGCGGCACCGCCCCCGACGTAAGTTCAATCTGCACGCCCGAGCCCTCGGCCATCTCGCACGCATGCCCGATCAGGCCAAAGCCCGTGATGTCGGTGCAGCCGTGAAGCTCGAGTCCCTCGGCCAGGCGAATCGGGGCCTCGTTGAGGGTACGCATCGAGTCAAACATGGCTGCGGCCTCATCCTGCTCGATGAGCTCGCCCTTAATGGCCGTGGTGATGATGCCCGAGCCGATCGCCTTGGTCAGCAGCAGAACATCGCCCACGCGTGCGCCGCTGTTGGCGAGCATATGGTCGAGTGGCACAAAACCGCTCACGGACAGACCGTACTTGGGCTCGTCGTCGTTGATGGTGTGGCCGCCCGCGATGGAGCAACCCGCCTCGACGCACTTATCGGCGCCGCCCGCCAGAATCTGACCGGCAACCTCAACGCCCAGGCAACTGGGTATGCATAGCAGGTTCATGGCATGGCTCGGCCGCCCGCCCATGGCGTAGATGTCCGACAGCGAGTTGGCCGCAGCGATCTGGCCAAACAGGAACGGGTCATCGACCATCGGTGGGAAGAAGTCGATGGACTGCACGAGCCCCAGGTTCTCCCCTACGCGGAAGACGCTCGCATCGTCGGAGGTATCGAACCCCACGAGCAAGTTGTCGTTATGCACATTGGGTAAGTCGCCCAGGACCTGGGCGAGGGCTCCGGGAGCCAACTTAGCGGCTCAACCGCTCGCGGCCGTCATGGACGTGAGCCTCATGGTGTCCTTAGCCATACGAACCCCCTTCCAACAAATCAACGACTTTAAGTATACGCGCCAGGCACGCTTCCCAAGAGACCGCCGACGGCTCGAACGTCGAAAGCGGCGCCGCAAGCGCCTGCGCGATAGCATCTGCCAGTGCGCGCTCAAACAACGGAAGGTCGGCCGCCACGGGCGTGTCGACATCCGTCATACGCGGCGACGCCACCCACGTCACGGGAGCACCGGGAAGCATCGCCTCCATCCAGGGACGAACGCCGGGCAAATCGGTCGCCACAACTTTGCAGCCGCACGCGAGGGCCTCGATCGTCACGAGCGGCAGACCCTCGTAAAACGAAGGCAGCACAAAGACGTCGGAACTGCGGTAGGCACGCACGAGCCCATCGCTATCCAGGCGCCCCGCCAGCGTCACCGGCACATCCGAGGCCGCGGTCAAGCGCTCGATACGCGCGTACTCGGCATCGTCCCCGCGGCCGCCCACAAGTACCAAGCCAGATGGGCGGACGCCATCGTCAATCGGCAATGACACAGCTCGAACCAGCGACTCGACGCCCTTTTTAAAGCAAATCTTGCCCACGTACACAAGCGATCCCGGCTGCCTCGCCACGCTTGCATCGCGGCAGAAGACGCGATGGTCGTAGCCCGTCCCAATCACGTGGATGCGATCGGCATCGACGCCGCACACCAGGTCAATCTGCTCAGCCTGCTCAGCATGGAGCGCAAAGACGGCATCGAGCCGACGAACCGCACTTACGATGCGATCGCGTTCGAGCGTATGCGAACGCAGCTGGCGCAGGTCGGTCGAATGACACACGGCAACAACCGGCACGCCTCGGACGCACTCGCGCGCCAATGCGGTCACCAGATACAGGTGATGGCAGAGCACCAGATCGGACCGAAACTCAGTCACCGCTCGATCGATTGCAGCAGCAAATGCCCGCTCAAATGCCTTGAGCATCGAAGGCGTCAGATCACGATAGCGTGTGGAGGGATAGGGCATGACATCGGACATGCCACAGATGGGAAACGGCAGCTCGGGCGACTCGAACGGTACGGCAAACACGGCAGCACGCCGGTCCAGCTCGCCTTGGGTATCACCCGGTGCCGCGCCGCAAAGCACGGCGGCGCGATGCCCCGTCTCGATCTGCTCGCGTACGAGCGCGGCAAGGTAGGTGCCGCTGCCAGTGCTATCTGGTTTTTGTGCCGAGATATTGAGGATGCGCATGTCGCGGTACACCCCTAGGCCAAGGCGGCGGCGCGGACAGCCGCGCCGATCGCTCCGGCAAAGCGAGCCTGGGGCGAGGTGGTCACCGGCGACCCCAGTAGCTCGCCCAACCGCTCCACCACGAAGGCGTTCTCGCACAGACCGCCGGTCAGATAGTACGGAGCGCCCGCCGCTTGCCCGGCCATGGTCGCCACGCGCGAGACCACGCTGTCGATCACGCCACGCGCAATGTTCTCGCGCGGCTCACCGCGACCGATCAAGCTGATGACCTCGCTTTCGGCAAACACCGTGCACATGCTGGAAATCTTGGTAGGCTCGCCGGTGCGGGCGAGGTCTGCCATCTGCTGCTGGGAAATGCCTAGGCGGTCGGCCATGATCTCCAAGAAGCGCCCCGTGCCGGCGGCGCACTTGTCGTTCATGGCAAACTTGGCCACGCGACCGCCCTTGATCTGAATGACCTTGGTGTCTTGACCGCCCACGTCGATCACGGTGCCGTGGTCGCCAAACAGGCGCACGGCACCGGTACCGTGGCAGGTAATCTCGGTCACGACCTTGTGCGCATAGGGCACGGCAACACGACCATATCCGGTCGCGATCACGCGCACGTCGTCGGCAGCCACGTCATAGTCAGCCGCCGCAAGTGCCTCGCGCAGCCGCTCGGAAGCATCGACCGAGGAGAACCCGGTTGGCTGCACGCACGTCCACGCCACCGAACCCTCCCCGTCGACCACAGCAGCCTTAGCCGCCGTAGACCCGATATCGATTCCGATCCCTATCATGGCTCTCTCCCAATCTAAACATCAAAGGTAGCGGCGCGTTCAGGCGCCTTAGCTCTAGGTTTCTCAGCTGCCGGAGATTGCCCCGAAAGAGGAGCGCAGCGTACTTTGACGCAAGCGACGGTTTGAGGGACAAGATCCGGTGCCTGAGGAAGCTAGAGCGTCTCGATAAAGGCGGCGATGCGGGTCTCGATCTGGCCCATGTCGCCGTTGCTGTAGTCGGTCTCGATCTTCATATACGGAATACCCGCACCCTCGACGGCCTCCTGCATGCGCGCGCTCTCAACGTTAAAGGTGTGGCAGGCCTGCAGCACGCTCTCTACCACGCCATCGACATGATACTTCTCGCACATAGCCAGCGTGTTTTCCATACGACCGTCGTTGGGCGTCATGACCGAGCAGTTGATGTCCAGGTAGCGGTCGGCGATGGCGCGCAGGATGTCGGGAGCCTCCGGGTCGATCATCATGGCCGCCGTGCGCTCGCCCGAGCAGTCGTCCATGCACACGACCACGCCGCCGTTGGACTCGATGGTGCGACCGATCTTGTTGATCACGCCGCCCACCGGGCAGCCGGTGATCAGAATGCGCTTGGCATCCGCCGCAACCGGGCGCTCGCCCGCGTCGTAGGCCTCGCGCAGCTTGGCAACCTTTTGCTCCAGTTGCTCCGTATAGGCATCGATATCAAAGCTGAACGTACCGGAAAACATGGTACTCATCAGGTCGACGCCGCTCATGGCCGCCGGCTGGTTGGCCTGCAGCGCAAACATCTCGAGCTGGGCCGCACGCAAACGGTTGCGACGACGGACGGCGGCGCGCAGGTCATCGTCGGTAATCGTGATGCCGTAGAAGTTCTCGAGCTCCTCCTTGAGTAGGCGGCACTCCTCGTACCAGCCCTCGCGCTCGTAAGCGCGGTCGCGACCCTGCGGAAGATGCAGAATGTGCGTGTGCTTGAGCTCCCCCAGCAGCTCGTACATCTTCTTCTTGCCGTCGCAGGTGGTCTCGCCGATGATCATGTCGCTAAAGTACGTAAACGGGCACTTTTGCGAGTAGGCAAAGCCGTACGTCGATTTGATGAGCGGACACAGATTTGCCGGCAGCACCTTCTCGGCCTCGGGAATCACCTCGTCGGATGTGCCGCACAAGGCCACACTTGCAGCGCCCGCGGCATCGATAATCTCGAGCGGCGTATAGCTGCACAAAAATCCGACCAGGCGATTGCCCGCCTGCTTATAATCCTTAACGCGAATAAACGCGGCCTTGCGCTGCTCGTTGAACTCCTCAAACGTGCTGGGCAACGGCTGCTCAATATTTTCCGACATATAACTCCTAAACCTTTTAACCAACCAAGGAAACGGCTTTCCCAGGTGCCCGAGGTTGCCGTGAAAGAGGCGCGTCGCGTACTTTGGCACGCAAGCGACGGTTTGAACGGTATGATCGGGTGCCTAGGGAAGCCGCCGGGACGGATAGTCCTAAATGGTTTCCAAGAAAGCCTCAATCCTGGTTTGCAGTTGGCCGGCGTCCTCACCGGCGTAGTCGGTCGTGATGTGCATAAACGGAATGCCTGCCTCCTCGGCAGCCTTCTCCACGGTAAACGACTCCATCTCGTAGAGCGTGCAGAACTGCAGAGCCACGTCGACGATGCCGTCGGCATGCAGGTCCTTGGCCATCTGGACAATGTCCTTCATACGCTGGTCGTTGGGCGTAAAGACGGCGCAGTTGATCTTAAAGTAGCGCTCGGCAATGGCATCGAGCATCTCGTCCACCGTCTCACCGGACTCGTCGACCAGGTCCTTGTAGTAGCGCGAGCCCGTGCAGGACTCCTCGCCTACCACAACGCCGCCGGCTTTCTCGATGAGGTTGAACAGCTTCCAGTTGGGCACGGCCATGGGCGTGCCGGTGTACAGGATGCGCTTGGTCCCCTTGGGTGCCACGCCCTCGCCGGCCTCGACACGCTGCTCGCACTCAGCCGCCATATCGTTAATGGCTCCGGTCAGACGCGGCGTGTCGTCCATAAAGGCAGCCTGAACGGTCAGCAGACTGTCCAGACCGCTGATGGGCGCTGGGTCGGCAGCGCGCGTGGCAGCGAGGCGCTGCAGGGCGCGGCGCTTCTCATTGACGGCGTGGATGGCGGCCTTCAGACGCTCGGGCGTAATCGTGACGCTGCACTCTTCCTCGATCTTGGCGGCGAGCTTCTTGACCTCGGCCTTCCAGGTCACGAGCGTCGACTCGTCGTGCACGTTGGGAATATCCATGACGTGCATGTTCTTTTGCGTGGCAAAAAACTCATAAGCCTTCTTCTTGCCATCGCAGGTGTTCTCGCCCACCACCAGGTCACTCGACTCAATGTAGGGGCAGACCTCACCCAGCTTAAATCCGGCAAAGCTCTTGATAAGCGGACAAGTGTTGCGCGGCAAGTGCTCCTCGACCTTGTCCGTTGCCCAATCGGCGCCCGAGCACAGACCAACAGGAATGCCGTCACAGGCAAGCACGATCTCCTCGGGCACGTACACGCAGAACGAGCCCACGATCTTGGTGGCCTCGCCGGCCTCCTTCTTGTCGAGCATCTCCTTAATGCGGCCGCTATGGATGTTGGTGGCCACAAAGTCCAGATAGGACGTGGACTTGGGGCGGTTGTTCTGCGTCAGGAACATATCGCCATACATCTGGCCCACGGCGCCCAGCAGCATGTCGTGGTCGGCAAGATTCATGCCCAGGCTCTGCCACATCGGATGGAAATCAAATTCTTCAGCCATGACGGTTCCCCTCTCGAACCAAAAACGGATAACAGCGGTATCGATGCACGACGGGTGGCGATTGCCCTGCCGTGCTCAAACCCGGAATTTTGGGGAACCTGCTTTGCGGTTGACTATTTAGTTGTGCGTCGTCTCTCCCGGAGCCGTGAACATACCTGCTCATATGCGGCTCCGAGCGATATATAGGGCACGCGCGGCAACGCGGCAAATGTATGTCGTCTGCGGCATGTACGCACCCTCCTTTACAAGTTAAGGTCAACTATATCAACGGTCATCGACCATGCGAACACCGTTGACATTCGTATGACAGCGTCGTGTGCCGCCGTTAATAAATTATTATCCTGATTGATAAGAGTTTGTCATTCCTCATTCGGCGAACGGCAAAAACAAAGCCGCCGAGGCTTATATCCCCCGACGGCATTACCCGGCGCTATCGACAAACCAAATGGATCCTGCTGGCATCAAAATGCATGCGCAGCGTCTCGCCTGCTTGCGGCAGCTCGTCGACAGGCATGCCCACTTTGTTGACCTTCCACTGCAGGCGCGTCGGCGCATCGGCACGTGGCGCGTCCAGCAGCACCAGCCGCTCAAAGCGCGAATCGCTCACACGGGCCACGTGCAAATCATAGCTGTTGCGACCCCGCTCGGCACGGTTGTCCACATGGAAGTAGCTCGCACGAATACCCAGGTACGCCACGTTATCGGGAACCTCACGGCCCACGTTGAAGGTCATGCCCCAGTCCAGGGCCTCAACTTCCTGAAGCCCGATCTTGCGCGCGCGGCTCGTATTCTTGCAGCCCGTCAGGCGCAGCGCAGCCAAGGTTTGCGGACGGCGGACAACGTCCTCGATGGAGCCGATCTCCTCAACATGCCCGTCGTGCATTACGCAGATACGCTGGCACAGGCGGCACGCTTCGTCGATGTCGTGACTCACGTAGAGCACGGTGCGGTTGCATACGTCGAACAGGTCAAGCATGTTCTGCTCAAGCGCGCTCTTGAGATACGCGTCGAGCGCGCTCATGGGCTCATCGAACATAAAAATGCCCGGGTGTGCCGCCACCATGCGAGCAAGCGCCACACGCTGCTGCTGGCCGCCCGAGAGACGCGCGGGATAGCGGTCGGCAAAGTCGGCCAGTCCAAAAATGCCCAGGTAGCGCTCGGCAAGTTGTCTGCGCGCTGCGGCGTCACCTGCACCCTCAACGCCGGCGCACACGTTATCGGCCACCGTCATATTAGGGAACAGCTGATAGTTTTGAAACATCAGGGCGCATTTTCGCTCCTGGGGCGAAAAGTTGATGCCCGCCGCAGAGTCAAAGAAGGTCACGCCGTTGACGACGATCTTGCCCTCGTCGGGCGTCTCCACACCGGCAATGCAGCGCAGCGTGCAGCTCTTGCCACAGCCCGAGGCGCCCAGCAGCGCCACACGCTCCTCGCCGGCCTCAAGCTGCATGTCGAGCATAAACCCGGCATAGCGTTTTTTGATATCCAAAACGAGCGACATAGCTTATCGACCTCCCTGCGGTGCTGCGTCATCGCGCATAAGCTCGGCCAGCGCCTCGCGATCGATGCGCAAAGCATCGCCGCCGACCGGGTCGAGCGAATCGGTCTGGCTGCCCAGCCGCTTGGCCTGCTTGCGCTCCGCGCGGGACAGGCCGCGCTCGCGGTACTTTTGCGAATGCGCCGTATACATATTGATGAACAAAATGACCAGGAAACTAAACACGATCACGACGACGACCCAAAAGAGGGCCACCGACGTGTTGCCGCCCATCCACTCAAAGTAGATGGCGATGGGAATGGTCTGCGTAATACCGGCGTAGTTGCCCGCAAAGAACAGGGTGCAGCCAAACTCGCCCATCGCGCGGGCAAAGGCGAGCACCGTGCCGGCGGCAATCGAGGGCCAGCCGAGCGGCATCATGAGCTTGGTAAAGATGCGACACTCGGACCATCCCAAGGTTCGCGCGGCGTCGAGCATCTGCGTGTCGAGGCTCTCGAAGGCTCCGAGTGCCGTACGATAGACGAGCGGGAACGACACCACCACGGCAGAGATCACCGCCGCCGGCCACGTAAAGACAATCGAGATGCCATGCGCGATGAGCCACTGGCCCACCCCGGTCGAGCGGCCAAACAGCATGAGGAGCAGAAAGCCGCAGACCGTGGGCGGCAGCACCATAGGAATCGTAAAGACCGAATCGAGCAGGCCCTTGATGCGACTCGAGGTACCCATAGTCTTCCACGCGGCAAACAGGCCCAGCGCAAAGGCAATCACCAGGGCAAGGCCGCTCGTTTTGATGGACACCCAAAACGGGCGATAGTCGATGTCGCCCAAAAAGGAAGCCAGAGAGGTCAAGGGCCCCTGATCATCCCGCAACACGACAGACGATGCCTCTACCATTTGAGCGCTATCAAGCCAACGCGCGCCGCCCTTGGCATCACCCGAGGCCGATGCAATCACCACATAGCGGTCCCCATCCGCACCGTGCTCGTCAAAGCCATAGGTATAACCGCCGGCATCAAAAGTTGTTTCCGCCGTGACATACCAAGGAAGATCAACGTCCCCTAGCTGCGCACCTCCCATGGAGTTTGCGCTGTCGAGCTCGTAGACGAGGGCCTTGAGACCCGATACGCACTCGTTGTCCTGCGAATCCAATCCAAACTTCTCGACCGCCTTGGGCGATATCCACACCACAACGCGATCGGCAGCAGGCACCACTACAAGGTCCACGTCCTCGTCAACGGGAAACCGGTAGCCCTCAGGCTGGCCCTCCATGGCACGAGCGGTCCCCTTGGCCAACCGCTCAAAACCCTCGATCCCATAGGAAAGCCCATGAGCGGTCGCAGCAACCTGGGCCCCGTCCTCAGCGTCCCCAGCAAACGCAAATCCCGGCACCCAGCAAAGCGCGAAGGTCAAAGCACAGGCGACAAGCATGCGGAATCTATTAAGCACGAAAAGCTCCAAGCGAATACAAGGACGGAGTGAAACACAAAACGATGGAATTATCGCGCCAAGCCGCACTACGCGGAAAGCTCAAAGCCGTACTTAGCCCAAATCTTCTGAGCCTTCTTGTTGAACAGGCAAAAGTCGATGAACGCCTTAGCCTCGTCGGCATGCTCGGAGCTCTCGGCAACGGCGCCCGGATACACGATGGGCTTGTGCGAGTCCTCGGGGCACACGAAGGCCTGCTCGATGCCGTTGTAGCGGTAGATGTCAGAGCTGTAGACAAAACCGGCAACGCAGTCGCCTGTGGACACATAGGCGGCGGCGGTACCAACTTTGTCTGCCAGCGCGACCTTGTCGGCGATCTCGGGCGCATACTCGCCGTCGTCGCCCTCGGTGCCGGTATAGAGGCCCACAGAAGCCAGCGCCTGGTTGGCGTACTTGCCGGCGGGAACGGTCTTGGCGTCGCCAATGGCGATCTTGCCGTCCAGATTCGCGACTTCGGCGATGGCCTCGACCTTGGTGTCGGAGCCCTCGGCACGAATGATCACGAGGTCGTTGACGAACATATCCTCACGCGTGTCGGCATCGACGAGCTCGACGGTCTCAGCGTCATCCATGGTGCCCTTGGAGGCGGTGATGAGCACGTCGACCGTGGCGCCAGCACGCATCTGCTCAACGAGGTCGCCAGAAGCCTTAAACTGCGTGTCGGAAAAGGCGGTGCCAGTCTGGTCGGTGTAGAGTTTCTGGACCTCGGGCAGAGCCTTCTCGAGCGAGTTGGCAGCAAAGACCTGCAGCTCGACAGCCTTCTTGGACGAAATCTTGGCGGAGCCGGCATCGGAACCGGTCGACTCAGGCTCCTTGTTTCCGGAGCAGCCGGCAAGGCCAAGGCCGGCAGCGGCGACAGCGGAGAGTGAGACGAATCCGCGGCGAGAAACCATATCGAACATGTTCAACCCTTTCGTACCTTGTGCCCGGGTACCCCACCGCGGGCTTTATTCTGTAATTAGATTATACTTCGGCGCGAATAATGATTATGAGAAATAATTCTCGTCTGAGAATATAGTTTCAGGCATGCCTACAGAATGCCGTCCCCTTGGGCGCAAATAAAAGGCGGAGCAGCCGTTCAGGTCGCTCCGCCGCAGGTAAACCGCTTAGTTGGTATGTCCGCCGCCCGCTGTCATCTGAGCCGCATGCTCCAGCTGATCGCTCACGGCCTCCCAGCTTTCGCGGGCGGCCTTCGTAGAACCGGGAAAGTTTACGACAAGTGCATGGCCTCGTTGCATGCAAATAGCGCGCGAGAGCATGGCGCGGCGCGTCTTGGTCATCGAGTACGCGCGAATCGCCTCGGCAATACCCGGCACATCGCGGTCGCAGACGGCACGCGTCGCCTCGGGCGTCACATCGCGCATCGAAAGCCCCGTGCCACCGCAGGTGAGCACGACATTGGCGTGGCACTCATCGGCGGCTTCCACAATGGCATCACCGATCTCGCTGACGTCATCGCGCACGACCACATGTGAGGCAACCGTCCAGCCCTGCGCCTCGATAAGTTCCTCGAGTGCGGCTCCGGCCTCATCCTGGGCAAGATCGCGCGTGTCCGAACACGTCACGATCGATATCTTCAGCTCCATAGCATTCCTCCTACAACACGGCATCCTCAGGCAGATCGACACGAACGACGCCCACGACGTCGCCCGGCTTGAGCTCACACGGCCCTTCGTCAATACGCAGCAGACAGTTGGCCCGCTGCATCGTGCCGAGCAGCGCCGAATTCTGCGTCTTGGCCTCGGTCACCAACAGCTCACCGGTCTCGGGGTCACGCAAAACCGTGGCGCGATCGAAGAAGCGTCGGTCCTGGCGCTTCTTTACGCCGTGCGTCAATATCGCCCGCTGCACGGGACGCGTACCCTCGGCAAAGCCGCGCATCTTGCGGATCGCGCGGCGGGCGAGCATCTCAAAGCCCACATACGCCGCCGCGGGATTGCCCGAAAGCCCCAAATACGGCTTGCCCCCAAGCAGGCCAAACGTGATGGCTTTGCCGGGACGCATCGAGATGCGGTCGAAGAGCACCTCGCCCTCGCGCCGGACGAGCGCCGTCACATAGTCGTAATCGCCCGCCGAGGCACCGCCGCTCGTAATGACAAAATCGCACTCCTGCACGGCGCGATGCACGAGCTCGGCGATTGCCTGCTCATCATCGGGAGCGATGCCAAAGAACACCGGCTCGGCGCCGGCATCGAGTGCCTCGGCCATCAACGCCGACGAGTTGGAGTCGCGAATCTGCCCGCGCGCCGGCAGCTCACCCGGCGCGACCAGCTCCGTGCCCAGCGAGATAATGCCCACGCGCGGGGCGGCATGCACCTTCACGCTCGCATACCCGGCGCTTGCCAGCAAGCCGGCGCCGGCCGGGGCCACAACCTCGCCGGCGCGCATCACGATATCGCCGGCATGGGCCTCCTCGGCGGCAGAGCGAACGTTCTCCCCCACCTTAGCAGGCGCCGAGAAGCTCACGTGTGAGCCCTCGTTGCCATCGCCGTCAAGCACCTCGACGATCTCGTATTTCACCACGGCATCGGCACCTTCGGGTACCGGCGCACCCGTCATGATGCGGACAGTCTCGCCCGGGGCGATTGCGCCCTCAAACACATGGCCCGCGGCCTCGTGTCCGATAACGTCGAGCGTCACCGGCGCCTCGCCAGACGCCTGCACCAAGTCCGCCGAGCGCACGGCATATCCGTCCATAGCGCTGTTGGCAAACGGCGAGATGTCGATATCGGCCACCGCGTCCTCGGCCAAGGGAAGACCGGCGGCCTGCCACACGGGAATCTCGATGAGATCCGTCGGAACAACATGCGACAGAACAATCGACTGCGCGTCCTCCAGCGGAATGAGTTTCTCTGCCATATGCACCTCTTAATGCCACGGCGCACAACAGGAGCGCCGATTCTTTATGCTTGTCTCAGTATAATCCCCCGACGCATGACCGCGACTCGGCCTGTACCCGCAAATACACCTGTCGGTTGCAGGCCGCGAAACAGAATGGAAACCAACCCACCGGCTCGTCGCGTTTACCGCGTTTTATAATGCTTGCGTTACAACCTAAAAGAGGAACATATGGCTCATAACGACAAACCCGAAAGCGCAAACGAGGCGCAGGATCATTCCCAGCCGCTCGACGACGGCGGTTTTTTCTCCCTGAACGACGTCATCATGGCTGGCAGGCATCAGATCACCCGCTCCGAGCATCTCTTAGCTGCCGACACGCGCCGCAATGTCCGCAACCTACTCGCAAGCGCCAAGTTGCTCGCACTCGTCGTCATCGTCTCGCTCGCCATGGGCGTTGCCGCTTGGGCGTTTTTGGCCTCGCTGAATATCGCGACCGACTATCGCGAGCACCACGCGTGGGTCTACGCCTTGCTTCCTGTTGTGGGCGTTGCCACCGCATGGGTGTACAAAAACCACGGCCTTGCCGCCAAACGCGGTAACAACCTGGTCATCGACTCCGCTCTGAGCACACGTCTCATCCATATGCGCATGGCCGTCCTTACCTTCGTCTGCTCCACGCTCACGCACCTAACGGGCGGATCTGCCGGTCGCGAGGGGGCCGCGGTGCAGATTGGCGGCACCATCGCCAGCAACATCTCGAGCCTCGCCCACCTCAAAAAACATGACCACCACGACCTCATGCTCGCCGGCATCTCGTCGGCCTTTGGCGCCGTATTCGGCTCGCCCCTTGCTGGAGCTTTCTTTGGCATGGAGATGTGCTTTATCGGCAAGATCGACTACACCGCGGGCATCTACTGCCTGGTCGCCTCGTTTACCGGCTACTTTACGTCGCTTGCCTTGGGAACCGAGTACGAGGCGAATGTCATCGCCAGCGTTCCCAACATGACACCACGGACGGTTGTCATCGTTGTTATCAGCGCCATTATCTTCGGCCTGACGGCACGCCTCTTTGCCTGGTCGGTTCGAACCGTCAAAAGCCTGTACGGTCGCTTTATCACCAATTACCTCGTCCGCGCACTCATAGGCGCACTCGTGGTTTTGACCGCCTATGCCCTCCTCGACGCCTGGGACTACGCCGGCCTTTCCACGTGGCTTTCCGGCGCAGGATTTGCAGGTAACACCACCCTGGCGGACGCAGCCATCAAGTTGGTCGTCACAGCGCTTACCCTGGGCGCGGGCTTCCAAGGCGGCGAGGTCACGCCCCTGTTTGGCATCGGTGCGGCACTCGGTGGCTGGATCGGTTGCCTTACCGGGCTTGAACCCAGTTTTCTGGCGGCTCTCGGCATGCTCGGCGTGTTCTGCGCCGGCCTCAACGTGCCCATCACCACCTGCATGATGGCCATCGACCTGTTCCACGGCACGGCCGCCGGGTTCTTTGTCATCGTGGCCTTTATCAGCTACCTAACCGGCGGACACCGCGGCGTGTACCCTGCCCAGCGCATCATCTCACCCAAGCGCCGTTCGCTTATTGTGGATGAGGGCGGTACGGTAGCGGATGCTATCGAGCGCCACAACGACCTGATAGAGTAGATGTAATAATCGCCGTGCAGCCACAATCGGGGGCAATTCGACCTGAGCGCGACCGCACCGTCATGCCACACGCCGGGAGTCGCCCCATGCACGCAACTGATTTTGGCCGCACGCTCATCATCGCCAACCCCGCCGCCCAGTCGGGCGCCGCGCGCGAGGTTGCCGAGCGCCTGCAGCGCTTTTTGGATATGACCGCGCGCGCATCCCAGTTTGACCTGGTGCTAACCGAGCACATGGGACACGCCAAGGAGCTTGCCGCACAGGCTCAGGGCTATCGCACCGTTATCGCACTCGGCGGCGACGGCGTGATCCACGAAGTCGTCAACGGGCTTATGACGCAAAAGGAGGACGCCCGCCCCGCTCTTGCCGTCCTGCCCGTGGGCTCCGGCAACGATTTTGCCCAGACGCTCGATATCGAAGATTTCTCCGGCAAGGATTTTGGCGCGCTACTCACCTGTGAGCTGCAGCGTCAGGACATCGGGCGGATTCGCTCATGGAACCCCGCAAGCGGCAGCGGCGAGGCGATCGTCGAGTATTACGACCAGACGCTCTCGGTCGGCATCGATGCCGCCATCGGCCTTGGCACCACCGAGCTGCGCAAAAAGACCGGCTTGACGGGTGCTCCGCTCTACACCCTTTCGGGACTTGAGCAGTTTGGCCTGCGCTATCGCAGCTACCCCATGACAGTCAGCTTTGACGGCGCGCCCGCCGAGCGCGTGAGGGCGATCATCATGGCGATTCAGCTTGGTCCTACCTATGGCTCGGGCTATCGCATCTGCCCCGATGCCGACCCCTGCGACGGCATGCTCGACGTCTGCTACGCCTGCGGCCCCGTCCCTCGCGCGGTAGCCCTGCCTATGTTCCTTTCGGCCAAGGACGGCCACCATACCAAGTTGCCACCGGTTCGCATGCGCCGCTGCCGCCATGCCGAGCTAACTTTTGAGGAGCCCGACTACCCCATCCAGGCCGACGGCGAGCCCGTTGTCGCCTCGCGCATCGAAGTCGACATCCTACCCGGCGCCCTCCAAGTCTGGCACCCAACCCGCTAACCCCACCTAAGTTGCGGTGAAATAGGGACTGTTTATGCAGTTAAAGCCGCGAAACAGTCCCTATTTCACCGCAACTTATTGAGATGATCATTCCTCCCCGCCCGGCTTGCGACGGTTAGCCTTTTTAATCGCATTGAAGTGCTTGTCGTTGAGCCTGCGCTGGCGCGATCGCTGGGGCACTTTGGTCTTGACGCGACGGCGCGGCGGACGGCCACGACGCTCAAACTCTGCGCGCAGCTTACGCAGGCAGCTCGCGCGATTCTGAAACTGACTACGGCTCTCGCGCGCCGTCACGACAATCCCCGTGGGCCCATGCTTCATGCGCACCGCCGAGTCCGTCGTGTTCACGCCCTGTCCGCCCGGACCCGTCGCGCGAAACACTTGCACCTCGCAATCGCGCGCCAACTCCTCGGCCGACATCTCGGCATAGCGCGCATACTCGCGCCATCCCATCTTGTTCTCATCCATATCAACACCTCCCCTCATACAAAAAATGTGACAAAGGGACGGTCCCTTTGTCACATCGCATACCAATCGCTTGTGTTGCGCGCTTAGGCGAAGGTGATCTCGCCGGTCTCGCAGTCCATATCGGCGATACGGGCCAGGCTCTCGACGCGGAAGCCGCGCTCGCGGAGCTTATCGCCGCCGCCCTGGAAGCCCTTCTCCACCGCAATGCCAATACCGGACACCTCGGCACCCGCAGCCTCGCAGATCTTGATAAGACCCTCGAGCGCGCAGCCGTTGGCCAAGAAGTCGTCAATGATCAGGACCTTGTCGCCCTCGGACAGGAAACGCTTGCCAACGATGACCGGGTACTCCTTTTGCTTGGTAAAGGAGTAGATGGTCGTGGCGTACTGCTCGCCGTCGAGATTGATAGACTGCGCCTTCTTGGCAAAGACCACCGGCACACCGCCAAAATGCTGAGCCGCAATGCAAGCCATGCCAATGCCCGAAGCCTCAATCGTCAGGATCTTGTTGATCTCGACGCCCTCGAACAGACGGGCCCACTCGGCACCCATGTGGTCAAACAGCTCAACGTCGCACTGGTGGTTGAGGAAGGCATCAACCTTAAGGACGTTACCGGCCTTTACGATGCCGTCATGGCGAATACGATCCTCAAGCTCCTGCATGGCGCAACCCCTTCTCGCGGCAACGATACCGCGCGATTAATAAACGTTGCTCGATAGTCTACCACGGACCGACCCCCGCCCGCCCCACAAGCCGCATCGCACCACAAACCAGTCTATTTGGGACAACGCAAATCGTGGCAGACGGCCTCCCAACACGCTAATGGCGGGCGCGTATCTTCACCAAACGCACCGTGGCAAGCGCAAAGCCCACAGCGGCCACAGCCATGAGTACGTAGAACACCGAACGGAAACCAAACAAGAACACATCCGGACGGCCTGCAACGAAACTGGTCACGGACTCGCCCATCGCCACGCTCATCTGCCCATACAGGATATGCGACGCCACCGTAATACCGAGCGCCATGCCGGCGTAGCGCGCCAAACTGCCCAAGCTGCCAGCAAAACCGAGCGCCTCGCGCGGGGCAGAGCCCATGTACAGCGAGTTATTGGGGCTCTGGAAAATCGACGTGCCGCACGACATAAACGCGACACAGCACACGATCACAGGGATGGAAGAGTGCTCGTCGAGTGTGCTTACCGCAAAGAGACCGCATACGTACACGCCCAGGCCGACTGCCGTGGGGCCCTCGCAGCCAACACGGTCCGAAACCGTACCCGAAAGCGGGCCGATAAAGGCATTCACCATCGGCAGCGCCAAAAAGAGCAATCCGGAAATGTCGGAACCAAACCCATGGGCGTCCTGAAAATAGAACGGCAGGATAAACTCAGATGCGCCAATACCAACGAACACGATGAGCATGCAGGCAAGGTTGATGGTGAAGGCCGAATTTGCAAAGCAGCGGCGAGCGGCCTCGATCAGCGACATGGGGCGCTCGCCGGCCTCCGGCTTAACATGCGGTAGCGTATAGAGCCCCACGATAAACGAGATGACGCCAATGGGCAGGTTGATGAGGAAGATGCTCTCCCAGGGAAAGCTTGCCACCAGCATGCCGCCCAGCACGGGGCCACACATCATGCCGAGGGCCACGAAGGTCGCGAGGATACCCATGGCACGACCGCGCTCGCGCGCCGGAAACGACTCGGTGATGATACCCATGTTGTTGGCCATGGCCGCCGCGCAACCAATACCCTGCACAATGCGTGCCAGAATAAGAACTTCGAGCGAGGCCGAAAGGCCACAAAGCAGCGAGCCGACCGTAAAGACGATGACGCCCAGCTGGAATACACCCACCTTGCCGCGCACGTCGCCCAGGCGGCCAAACGGCAGCATGGCCACGCATGTCGCAAGCAGATACACCGAGCTTACCAGCTGAATGCGATCGAGGCCCACGCCCAGCTCCTTTTGCATCACGGGCAGCGCCACGGTCACGACGGTCGAATCCAGACACGACATAAACGTCATGATGAGCACGGTAAACAGAATCGCCCATTTGTTCTTGCCATGGGTGTCGCCCTCAAGGGCAATGTGCTCGCGGCGCAGCTGCTCTGCAGTTTTCTCCATATCCATCCTTTCGAGTGGCCCAACGCAAAAAAAACGGGGCCCCAATCGCCTGCAAACAGCCGCGATTGGGGTCCCGCCTACGGAATCGGAACGAAAGGTCGCCGAAGCTTTCTGCCAGCTTCGGCGCCTTGTGCGAACGTTAGCCTAGCACTGCTCGAGCGCCTGCTCAAGGTCGGCAATCAGATCGGCCGTGTCCTCGAGGCCGCACGACAGGCGCACCATGTCGGCGGAGATGCCACAGGCGATGAGCTCCTCATCGTTCATTTGGCGATGCGTGGCGTTAGCGGGATGCAGGCAGCAAGTGCGGGCGTCTGCCACATGCGTGGCGATCTGGGCGAGCTTAAGGCTCTTCATAAAGGTCTCGGCCGCCGCGCGACCACCGTTAAAGCCAAAGCTCACGACGCCACAAGTACCGTTGGGCATGTACTTCTGAGCCAGGTCATAGTATTTGTCGCCCTCCAGGCCCGGATAGCTCACGAAGCGCACCTTGGGATGACTCTGCAGGAACTTAGCGACCGCCAGGCCGTTCTCGCAATGACGCGGCATGCGCACATGCAGGCTCTCGAGCGAGCTGTTCAGGAAAAACGCCGCCTGCGGGTTCTGCATGGGACCAAGATCGCGCATGAGCTGCGCGGTGGCCTTGGTGATGAAGGCGCCCTCGCGGCCGAACTTCTCGGCATAGGTCACGCCGTGGTAGCTCTCGTCGGGCGTGGTGAGACCCGGGAACTTGTCCGCATGGGCCATCCAGTCAAACTGACCGTGATCGACGATCACGCCGCCCAGGTAGGCAGCATGTCCATCCATGTACTTGGTGGTGGAGTGCGTAACGATGTCGGCGCCCCACTCAAAGGGACGGCACATCACGGGTGTCGGGAAGGTGTTGTCGACCATCAGCGGCACGCCGTGGTCATGTGCGGCCTTGGCAAAGCGCTCAATATCGAGCACGGCAAGGGCGGGGTTGGCGATCGCCTCGCCAAAGACGAGCTTTGTATTGGGCTCAAAGGCTGCCTCGAGCTCTTCATCAGTGCAGTCGGGGGCAACGAAGGTGCAGGTCAAACCCATGCGCTCCATAGTATGGGCGAGCAGGTTGTAGGTACCGCCGTAGATGGCAGAGCTCGCGACCACGTGATCGCCGGCACCGGCCACGTTAAAGATCGCGAGGAAATTCGCAGCCATGCCCGAGCTCGTGAGCATCGCAGCGGTGCCGCCCTCCATCTCGCAGATCTTGGCGGCAACCAGATCGCACGTGGGGTTCTGCAGACGGCTGTAGAAGTAGCCCGACTCCTCCAGGTCGAATAGCTTGCCCATGTGCTCGGACGTGTCGTACTTCCACGTGGTTGACTGGTAGATAGGCACCTGACGCGGCTCGGCATCTCCCGGGTGATAGCCGCCCTGAACACACGTCGTACCGATGGTCTGCTCGCTCATATCCAACTCCCTTACTTGGGTTTTGTTTTATTCGGTTCACGATACCGCTACCGCACACCCCTCTCAACCCATCCTCAAGGTGGGTTATGAGACAAATGAATCAAGGGTGTTTGTCTCAACCTTAGGCATTTGTTCGATAGATAAAAAAGGCATAGATGGAGCTCTCGATGATTACATGCACCGTCACGGGTACCATAGGCGGGTACACCGTGACCAAGGAGACAACGATGAAGCAAATCGATACGGCCCAGCTCGACACCGCCGCCTGCCAAGCTCAGGCTGCCGAATACCACGCCCGTGGCTTTAACTGCGCCCAGGCCGTCGCCTGCACGCTCGCGCCCGCCGTCGGGCTCGACCCCCAGACCGCCTTTATCCTCACCGAGGGCTTTGGTGCCGGCATGGGCGGCATGACCGAAACCTGTGGCGCCATCTCGGGCGCCGTGGCCATCATGGGCTTTGTAATGAGCAACGGCATGGAAAACCCCAAGACCAAGGGCCAGACCTACAAGCTATCGCGCGAAATCGCCAAGCGTTTTGGCGAGAAGAACACGACGACCGTCTGCGGCACGCTCAAGGGCATCGGATCGGATAAGGGTCCGCTCCGCAGCTGCCCCGGCTGCATCGACGATGCCGTCGAAATCGCCTGCGATATGCTAAAGCAGCTCGCCGAGAAGACGGCAGCAACATAAAACGACGGCCGGCGCGCTTGGGATCCATCCAAAAGCACGCCGGCCGTCGTCGTTAGAACTCGGCAAATTCGGGAGCGCCGAACTCAATCTCCTCGCGCCCCGCCATAAGCTCGCGCATCTTGGCGCAAAACGGCTCCTGCTCCCCCGCCTTAAACACCAAATGAAGTGTCACGGCATCCGCGTAATCGGTATCCGAAACCTTGGCACCCGAATCCTGCGCCAAACGAAGCACCTGCTCATACTGCGGATAGGCCACATGCACGTCAACCGGTACGACGCTCGTCATCTCGACGATCTGCCCGGCCTCCCGAGCAGCCGCCACCGCCGCCTGCGTCGCCGCGGTATAGGCGCGCACCAATCCACCAGGCCCCAACAGCGTGCCGCCAAAATAGCGCGTCACTACGCAGCAAACATTTTTGAGCTCCGCGCCGCGCAACACCTCGAGCGTCGGCATACCGCTCGTGCGGCTCGGCTCACCATCATCGCTTTGGCGTTCGCGTCCATCGACCAAAATCCACGCGGGAACATTGTGTCGAGCGTCGTAATGACGCTTGCGAACTGTCTCGATAAAGGCATTCGCCTCATCCTCGGACTCAATATGGACCAGCTGGGCAATAAACCGGCTCTTGCGGTCCACAAACTCGCCCGAAGCCTCAATATTCGATTGCAAAGTAAAATAGCTGTCCAACAAAGCCCCTCAATAACAAGCAAAGCAAAAACAGCCTCAATAATACGGCAAAGGGTGTACCGTTGCCCTCGCCAACAAGAACGGAAACACCAATGATGCCGTCGCCAACAGCGAGAACCCGTCAGCGCGAGCAAGGTGCCTTAAAAGCCGAGGGCATTGACCTTATGGTCATGCCCGAAGGCTTGAAAGGCAGATTGCCGCGCTGGCGGGTTCGCAGCGTCGACAAAGTGCTGAGTGGGCTTATAAGCCGGGTTCTGTCGTGAACGGTCATTTATCTTGTCTGCACGTTACCGTGCAGCTCCACGCACGCTACCCGAACGCGGACCGGGCCGGCCCATAGCGTTCCTATTCGCGCTTGCTCCGGATGGGGCTTGCCAAGCCGCCGTGTTGCCACGACGCTGGTGGTCTCTTACACCACCGTTTCAGCTTTTCCCTTTACGCCTTGCGGCGCAGGTGGGAGTCTTCTTTTCTGCGGCGCTTTCCGTCGGATCACTCCGCCCGGCCGTTAGCCGGCATCCCGCCCTCTGGAGCCCGGACTTTCCTCACGCGTGCTGCAAGCAGCACATCGCGCGACCGTCTGGCCCACTCAGCAGTGCAAGAGTGTAGCACACCGTTGCCGCAGGCAATGACACAACACAAGCGTTCGACACGATAAACCAAGAACCACGCCATGCAGTACAATAAGGTCGTCGATGGGCAACGTCGTCAGTCGAGACACGACCGCGCTCCGCACCCCTCCGTCTACTCGGTGCGTTCCCGCCTCCTCCCCGAGGCGGGATGTCGGCATTTTTTCATGCACCGACAACCCAATAGCCTGCAGACAGCCCGGACAGCATTGCGCCCGGGTTGTATCGCGCACATCAGCAGCAAATGCAAAAAGGGACCCGTCCATTGCGGACGGATCCCTTAAAACAAGTGATCGTCAAACCGATTTACTCGGCGTCGGTCTCCTCGTCCTTCTTCTCGGAAGGCAGCGGGGTAACCTCGATCTCGACGCCCAGAGTCTCAGCAGCAGACTTCATGGACAGGGAGATGCGACGACGGTCGAGGTCGATCTCCATGACCTTGACCTGAACCTTGTCGCCCACGTGGGTGACCTGAGAAGGCTGATCGACGTGCTTGTTGGCCATCTCGGAGATGTGCACCAGGCCCTCGATGCCCTCGCCCAGGTCGACGAAAGCGCCGAACGGGACAAGCTTGGTCACAGTGCCCTCGACGATAGCGCCGACGGGGTACTTCTTGACCAGTGCGCGCCACGGATCCTCGGTGGTCTGCTTGAGACCCAGGGAGATGCGCTCGCGGTTGAGATCGACGTCGAGAACCTCGACCTCGACCTCCTGGCCGACCTTGACAACCTCGGAAGGATGGTTGACGTGGTTCCAAGAGAGCTCGGAGATGTGGATAAGGCCGTCGATACCGCCGAGGTCGACGAAGGCGCCGAAGTCGACGATGGAGGAAACGGTGCCCTGGAGACGCATACCAGACTTGAGCTTGGACAGGATCTCGGAGCGCTCGGCCTTACGGGACTCCTCGAGCACGACGCGACGGGAGAGGACGACGTTGTTGCGGTTGCGGTCCATCTCGATAACGCGGGCCTCGATGCGGGTGCCCATGTAGGAGGTGAGGTCCTTGACGCGACGGAGGTCAACGAGGGAAGCGGGCAGGAAGCCACGCAGGCCGATGTCGAGGATCAGGCCGCCCTTGACAACCTCGATAACCTCGCCCTCGACGTTCTCGCCGGAGTTGAACTTCTCCTCGATGCGGTTCCAAGCACGCTCGTACTCGGCACGCTTCTTGGACAGGACCAGACGACCGTCCTTGTCCTCCTTCTGGAGAACCAGAGCCTCGATGGGATCACCGAGTGCAACGATGTCTGCAGGGTTAGCGTCCTTGCGGATGGACAGCTCGCGGACCGGGATAACGCCCTCGGACTTGAATCCGATGTCAACGAGCACCTCGTCATGCTCGATCTTAACGACAGTGCCGTTAACGAGATCGCCCTCATCAAAGTCGGTAATCGTACCGTCGATGAGGTTGTTCATCTCCTCCTCGTTGACATCGTCAAGAGAGAAAATGGACGAGTTCTGAATCTCACTCAAAGGTGGACCCCTTTCGAACTACGGGGCCCCGATTGCTAGGACCTACAGAAGGGTGCGACAAGCACACAACGTTTAGGAACACTCGGGAGCCGACAGATACTAATGTGACGCTTATGCAATCACGTTCGTATAGGTTACGGGGAAATGAGTTCGATTTCAAGCGTGAACTGCGATTTTTTAATCGTGTGGAGACTTTTTCGTAATCTTATGAACACACGTCTCCGCAACTTGACGATAACCAGCCAGGCATTCGGCTTTGGGGTAAAGTATCCCAGACATACGATTCTGGAACGATTTTTCGAGAAAGGTGCCCGCGTGCTCAAAGCAGTCGTTTTCGATATGGACGAAACGCTTCTTAGCATCAACCTCAACGCGTTCATCCTTCGCTATTTTAAGGATGTCTCTTCGATGCTCGCGGATATCGGGCGCCGCAGCCGCGGTGGCACGATGGCACGCCTCGGCACCATCCTGGTCGACCTCAACGCCAATCGCCGCAGCGGCACGGACAACCGCACCAATCTTGAGTTTTACCAAGAAGAGGTCGAGCGCCGATGCGGGATTTGCCTCTCGGACCCACTTATCTACGAGGCGTTTACCTACTACGACCGCGAAGTTCTTCCGTACAAGAATGACGAACTCATCAACGCCCATGCCATGCCGGGCGCACACGCCGCGCTCCAGGCCGTACAGGACGCAGGGCTGCGCTGCGCGCTCTTTACCAACCCCAGCTTTCCGCAGGGGGCCATCGAGTGCCGCATGGGCTGGGGCGACCTGGCCGACGCCCCCTTTGAGCTCGTCACGCACATGGGAAACGCCACCCGCTGCAAGCCTGATGCCACCTACTATCTAGAGCAGCTTCAGGTGATGGGGCTCGAACCGCACGAGGTCCTTATGGTGGGCAACGATCCCAAACGCGACTTCCCTAGCCCCGCCTGCGGCATTCAGACTGCCTATGTAGGCCAGGGCAAGCCCAACCGAGTCACCTGGCGCGGAACCATGGAAGGCTTCGCCCGCGACTTTAACGCCGTAGTAGAAGCCTTCTACGAACACCAAGTAGCGGACGAACTGTCCTAGCACACTTGGGTTTTGCCGATCATGATGTTGAGGATCTCGACGTCGGTGTCCTTCATGCCCACACGGCCCACGTAGCCCATGCTGGCAATCGTCTGCTCGACGGTATCCTGGATCAAACCCTCGCCGGCACGGAAGCCACGCCCCTGCATGGCCATGTCATGTCCCAGAATCGCCGCATCGACGGCAGCCGAAATCTTGGCGGCACAACTCGCCTTGGCGCCGTCGCACACGATGCCGCCCACGTTACCGAGCGTATTCGAGACCGTCGCGCCAATCTGCTCGCACGTGCCACCGCACAGCCAGGTAATCGCAGCGCCGGCGCCGCACGCGGCGCAAATAGCACCGCAAAACGCCGAAAGCGCACCAATATAGCTCTTGATATGCACGGCGATAAGATCGGACAGCATCACGGCGCGCACCAGACGCTCGTGGTCGCAACGCAGGTACTCGGCATACTCCATGACGGGCAATGCGCAGGTAATGCCTTGATTGCCCGAGCCGCACACAATGGCGACCGGCAGCGCGCAACCGTTCATGCGGGCGTCGGACCCGGCGGCCGCACGGGCACGGGCACGGCAGGCGACGTCATCGGCACGAGCACCCAGCAGCGTACGACCCACCTCGGCGCCCCAAGCGTGCGCAAGGCCCTCGGCACTGATTGCGCCATTCAGCTCAATCTGACGCTCAACGGCAGCGCGGGCGCCCTCAATGTCACCGTCCTCGATAAAGTCGATGATGGAATCAATGGACATGGGCGTATCGGCGTTATCTGCCGCACGCTCGGCCACCACGCGCTCGGCGCAGGCGGCGCACTCCCCCGCCGACTTGCCGCATACCGGAATACCATCGAGCGTATGGCACGTGACATTAGTGTGGTGATCGGTAATCTCGACGACCGCGGTATGGCCCCCGGCCGTCGCAGTCACCTTGATGTAGAGGTTGGGCACACCCTCGACAAGCGACACATCGCAGTAGCCAGCGTCGGCGAGGAGCTCGGCCACACGAGCGCGGTCTTCATCGTTAACGCTCTCGAGCACCTCGAGCGCGCTCTTGGCGTCACCGCCCACGGCGCCCAGCACGGCCGCGGCCTCAATACCGTGCATGCCGCCCGAGTTGGGCACGGTCACGCTCTTAACGTTCTTGATGATGTTGCCTGAGCAGGCAACATCCATATGATCGGGTTCGCAACCGAGCGTCTGGCTCGCCAGCGCCGCTGCATAGGCAACGGCAATGGGCTCGGTGCAGCCAAGTGCGCAGACAAGCTCGCGGTTCAAGACATCGCAAAAAGCGGCATCGCGGATGGAATCGGTAGGCATAGGAATCTCCTGCTTACATAACGGACTGGGCTCTCGATAATAGTTAGCTCTTTTATTTGATAACAATGCATCAAAAACCGCAACCATGGTTCCGACGGACGGCGTTCAAGCGCAATCTGACGGCATTCATTCATGAAAAGCTAGTCTTGTTGCATGCTAAAGCGTTTGACCAAAAAACGCCCGAGCGTTTACACAAAAGTCGCGCTATCATGCAGTCGAACGCGGTAAAACCTATAGCAATTCCGCCGCACGGACCAGAGAGGAACCACTCATGAAGATCGGTATCGGTAACGACCACGCCGCCGTCGAGCTCAAGAACATCATTTCCGAGCACCTGAAGGAGCGCGGCTGCGAGGTCGTGAACTATGGCACCGACACCTCCGAGAGCTTCGACTACCCCATCGCCGGTTACAAGGTGGGCAAGGCCGTGGCCAACGGTGACGTCGACCTGGGTATCTTGATCTGCGGTACCGGCGTCGGGATTAGCCTGGCTGCCAACAAGGTCGAGGGCGTACGCGCCGTCGTGTGCTCCGAGCCCTTCAGCGCCAAGCTCTCCCGTATGCACAACAACACCAACGTGCTGGCCTTTGGCGCCCGCGTCGTGGGCTCCGAGCTCGCCAAGATGATTGTCGACGAATGGCTCGACGCCGAGTTTGAGGGCGGCCGCCACGAGCGTCGCGTCAATCTCCTCAACGAGATCGACCAGACCCGCGGACTAAAGATTGTCGACGAGGCCTAAAGACTTACAAAGCCATACGCTAGCGCCAGCCCCCGCCCGGAAGAAACATCCGGACGGGGCTCTTTAGTAGTTTTCTATGCGTTTACCAAAAATCTACCGGAATAAAAGGGCGCCGCGGTTGGAATTCCGCGGCGCCCAAGCCACACGCTAACAGCTTTAAGGAGTCAAAGCTGGTTTAGCCAAAGAAGCGCTTGATCTCGATCTCGGCGTTCTCCAGGCAGTCGGAGCCGTGGATCACGTTGGCGTTGACATCGACAGCGAAGTCGCCGCGAATGGTGCCGGGCGCAGCATCAAGCGGGTTGGTAGCGCCCATAAGGGTGCGCATCTTGGAAACAGCGGAGAGACCGGAAACGACCATCTTGACGACCGGACCGCTCGTCATAAAGTCGCAGAGACCGCCAAAAAAGGGCTTGTCGGCCAGATGAGCGTAGTGCTCCTCGACGGTAGCGCGCTCGAGCGTAGTCATCTCCATGCGCTCGATGACAAGGCCGCTGCGCTCAATGCGAGCAACGATCTCGCCGATCTTGCGATCGCGCACGGCGTCGGGCTTAATCATGATGAAGGTCTTCTCGATAGCCATAAGGTAGCCTTTCAAGTAGGTTCGCGCGTGCCCAAGTCCCATTCCGGCACTCGCCTGGACTGCATCGTAACAGAGTTTTAGCTGCAGTTAAACAAAAAGCTGTTTATTGAAGCGCTGCAATTAATTGAAGCGTTCCATATGTGTCACTTCTGTTTCGAAGCCCGATTAGAGTACCATCCGACTGCCCATCAACCGCACCGAACCGAGCGGACGGTCGGTTGCCGCCTGTGAACGTACCCCCTTCACAACCTGCCCAAAGGTCCTACAGAAGTTCTCGACAAGCCCCTCCCCCATTACAACAAAATACGGACGCCCACATCAGCAGACGCCCGTAAAAGCAAAAACGATTTATCAATAAATGGCCAAGCAGCTTTAGCCAGACTCTTACTTTGCCCCGTGGCCCATCTCGAAGACCTTGGTCAGCGATCCAAACACGCCTTCGTCGGCCACGAGCTGTGCCTCGGCACGATCCAGCTGTACGGCAACGGCGGCAGGGGCGGTACCGCCCTCGGTCGTACGCGCGGCGACAATTGAGGGGATGTCGAGCGCCTCGGTAATATCGCGTTCAAAGAGCGGGCTTGCCTCCTGGAACACCTCAAACGGCAGGTCCTCAAGATTGCAGCTACGCTTCTCACACATCAGGACCAGATGGCCCACCACGGCATGTGCCTCGCGGAACGGCAGACCACGCTTAGCCAGGTAATCGGCAACATCGGTGGCGGCAAGGTGTCCCACGCCGCACTCGCACGCCATGGCATCCTCGTTGACGGTCCAAGTCGAAATCATACCGGCCATAACCGACAGGCACTGCATGAGCGTATGGGCGGTATCGAGCGCGCCCTCCTTGTCCTCCTGCAAGTCCTTGTTATAAGCAAGCGGCAGGCCCTTCATGGTCACGAGCAGCTGCACCAGGTTGCCATACACACGGCCGCTCTTGCCGCGGATAAGCTCGGCAAAGTCGGGATTCTTCTTCTGCGGCATGATGGACGAGCCGGTGGAGTACGAGTCGGAAAGCGTGATAAAGCCAAATTCGGAGCTCGACCACAGCACGATCTCCTCGGAAAGACGCGACAGGTGCATGGCCATGACGGAGCCGGCGTAATGCAGATCGAGCAGGAAATCGCGGTCGGAAACCGCATCGAGCGAGTTGGGAATCACGCCCGCAAAGCCAAGCTCGGCAGCCGTCATCTGACGATCGAGCGGATAGCTCGTACCGGCAAGCGCGGCAGCACCCAGCGGGCAGTTGTCGGCGGCATCAAAGGCGGCCTTCAGGCGCGTAAAGTCACGCGCGAACATCCAGGAATACGCCAGCAGATGATGCGACAGCAGCACGGGCTGAGCGTGCTGCATGTGCGTGTAGCCCGGCAGAATCACCTTGTCGTACTTCTTAGCCGCATCCACCAGCACATGGCGCAGCTCAAGATTGGCCTCCATGAGCTCCTTGGCCAGCGCCTTGACGCCCAGGCGTGTGTCGGTCGCCACCTGGTCGTTGCGCGAACGTCCGGTATGCAAGCGCTTACCGGCCTCGCCGATGCGACGCGTCAGCTCGCTCTCGATGGACATATGAATGTCTTCGTCGTTGATGTCGAAGGTGAAGTTGCCGGCATCGATATCCTGTTCGATTCCAGTCAGGCCCTTGGCAATCGCTTGCTCGTCCTCGGCACTGATGATGCCCTGGGCCGCCAGCATTTTGGCATGCGCCTTAGAGCCGGCGATATCCTGCTTATAGAGATGTTTGTCGACCGGCAGCGACGCGCCAAACTCCTGCGTGACCTCGGCCACGCCCGCCTCAAAACGACCGCCCCAAAGAGCCATGGAACCGTCCCCTTTCTCCAAATACCAAAACAAGCGCCCAAAGCAATGCGCCATATCGCTAAAGCGATTTATCAACCGCTAGTTTTACACATTCCCCACCGTGCGCGAGGCTGACAAGCTAAATAGCGAAGAAGTGACGCACCATGCACTTGGCGCCCATGGATTCCCTCCTGAGGTTACCCTGCGAGGCGTCAATCCAGGCCTTCAGGCTCATGGGGACCTCCTCCACCTTGGCGGTATCGAGCTCGGGGGCAAGAGAAAGCAAAGAGTGTGCAATAGCGTCAAACATAGTAGGTACTCCTCAGATATATATAGGCGCAGAGCCGCCAAATTGATAGAAAGAGCCCCGCCGGACAACCCCGGCGGGGCTCGGACTCAGCCGCAGATGCGGCATCATATATGCGGGCGGAACGTAGGGGCCACCGATGTTAAGAAGTGTCAGCAAGCATAACGAAAGGTAGGGACCCCGTGCGCCCGTTATGTATCACGCGGATGGGCCGCGCGGATACCAAGGAAGAGAAGCCTTAGGCCTGGGCTGCAGCGGAGCTGGGACCCTGGACCTTAGCCCACGTCTTGAGCGACAGCGTATCGATCTCGATAAAGCCGGCGCTGGCCTTCTCATCAAACGTGGTGTCGCGGTCGTAGGTGGCCAGGCCGTAATCGTAGAGGCTGAAGGGGCTCTTGCGGCCGACGACATGGCAGTTGCCCTTAAAGAACTTCAGACGGACGGTGCCGGTCACGAACTTCTGGGTGTCGGCCATAAAGGCATCGAGCGCGTTTTTGAGCGGGCTGTACCACTGGCCGTTATACACGGCGGTGGCCCAATCCTGCTCAAGCTTAATCTTCTCCTTGAGCAGGTCGCCCTCAACGCAAATGTCCTCGAGCGCCTTGTGGGCGGTGATAAGCGTCAGGGCGCCGGGGACCTCATAGCACTCGCGGCTCTTGAGGCCCACCAGACGATCCTCGACCAGGTCCAGGCGACCAAAGCCATTGTCGCCGGAAATCTTGTTAAGGACGATGACGATCTCGGAGAGCTTCATCTTCTTGCCGTCGACGGCGACGGGCTTGCCCGCCTCAAACTCAATCTCGGTGTAGGTCGGGGCGTCGGGCGTATCCTCGGGGTTCTTGGTCATAACCCAGGCGTCGTCGAGCGGCTCGTTCCAGGGATCCTCCAGGTGACCGCACTCAATGGCGCGACCCCACAGGTTGTCGTCGATGGAATAGGGGTTGTCGTTGGTACCCTCGGGAACCGGCACGTTGTGGGCGTGGGCGTAGGCGACCTCGTCCGGACGGCACTTCAGATCCCACTCGCGAACCGGGGCGATAACCTTGAGCTCGGGGTCGAGCGCCTTGACGGCAGTCTCAAAACGGACCTGGTCGTTACCTTTGCCGGTGCAGCCGTGGGCGACGTAGGTCGCGCCAAACTCGTGAGCAACCTCGACGAGCTTCTTGGCGAGCAGCGGGCGGGACAGGGCGGAGAGCAGCGGGTACTTGTTCTCGTACATGGAGTTGGCCGCGATGGCCTTGGTCAGGAACTCATCGGAGAACTCGTCGCGCAAGTCGAGCACCTGACAATCCAGAACGCCCAGGTCGAGCGCCTTCTGCTTCTTGGCATCCAGGCCGGTCTCCTCCTGGCCCACGTTACCGCAGACGCAAACGACATCAAGATTCTTCTCGTCCTGAAGCCACTTGACACATACGGATGTATCAAGACCACCGGAATATGCGAGAACGACTTTTTCCTTGCTCATGGCTGTTTCCTTTCGCCCTTGGTAGCTAGTTAGAACATCGGTCAGTTGCAAGTCATTTCGAGGTCAAAAACCGTGCAATATCAGGTTAAATAGCAAAAATCAGCACATACATGCCCTAGAAACATGCAGCAATGTCGTGCTAAAACCCAACGACCTCAAAATGACTCTGTTGGGGCATTTAGCCCCATGCGGACAGAGACGATTGTTATCGTCGTCGGGAAATTGCGCGCTGGCGTCGGATGGCATTGTCTGCAGTAGTGATAATCTTTACGAACTGCATCTGCCTCTCCTTTCACCTATCGCCGGGCGCAATTCTAATATCGTAAACGGTACCTTTTCCTCGGTAAGCGGTTGTTTTTCCGTCTCCGTTTTCGATGGTCGCTATATTACGCTAAAGTGCCTGCTGTACAAGCGACAAATTCAAATTTCTGAAAAGTTTTTTCATTACTTTGTGAATGATGATGCAAATATGCGCCAATCCTGCGAAAATACGCCCGACTATCAAGTAGAGGGTCAATCACCCGAAACATTCTGGAAACCGAAAGGCGCGTTTTATGCAGACTTACGAATCAGACGCCAACATCGGCAACATTAAGATTCTCGCTGTCGATATGGACAAGACGTTACTGACCGACGAGCGCGTGCTGCCTCAGGGCCTCGACGAGCGCCTGGACAAGCTCGCCGAGGCTGGCATCGTGTTCTGCCCCGCCAGCGGACGCCCCGCCCCCAAACTCGAGGAGATGTTTGAGGACATCAAGAGCCGCATCGCTTTTTGCCCCGATAACGGCGCGTGCGTTATCTACCGCGGCAACTATATCTATAAGAGCACTATCGACGTGGCGCTGTATCAGCAGGTCTTGAGCCGCGCCTCGGAGGATTCGCGCGCTGTCCCCGTCCTGTGCTGCTTCGACGAGTTCTATGTACTTGCCCGCGATCATCAATACCACGACGAGATCAGCGTCTACTACAACACGATCAACTACGTCGATAGCTTTGAGGGCATTGACATCGAGTCTAACAAGATTTCGATCTTCTTCCCCGCCTACGATGCCGAGCCAGCGTTTCGCGAGGACTACAGCCCCGAGTTCTCGGACAAACTCTACGTCACCAATGCGGGCCGCGAGTGGATCGACTTTATGAATCTGGGCGTCGACAAGGGGTCGGGCGTAGCACATCTCTGCGAGCGCCTGGGCATCGATATCGCCGACGCCGCTGCCGTGGGCGATACGTACAACGACATCCCCATGCTTGAGCGCGTCGGTCACAGCTTTATCGTGGACAATGCCGAGGAGCATATGAACGCGCATGCCAAGTGGCGTATTCCGAGTAACAACGACGGGGGCGTACTGACGCTCATCGACGCCATCCTGGCGGCTCGTTAAACTCGACGCCATGCCCGGGGCCGGCCGTTTGATTTTTGTTCGGTCAGGTCCTGGGCTCGCTCGAAGAGCACATTAAGTGCTCTTCGGCTCGTGCGGAATCTACAAAAATCAAACGGTCGGCCCCGGGCATGGCTACGTTGACTTGCTTGCCGCCTGGATGGCATCTTGGCGCCTAGATACTTTGACTGATTTTTATTGAACGAAGGACGCTCCTTGTTGATGAGGGGCGTCCTTCTGGTTTTGTATTACTTTGGAATTGTGGTCGTGCCCTTACTTGGCGTCTGCCCAGGTCACTCCAGTCGAAGCTTCGGCGATTAGGGGGACGCGGAGGTCTACTACGTGTTCCATGACGTCGCGGACCATGGCGGTGAGGCGCTCGACTTCATCGACTGGGCACTCAAAGTCCAGTTCGTCGTGTACCTGCAAGATCATGTGGGCGGCAAAACCCTCTTCTTCCAGGCGGCGGCTCACGCGGGCCATGGCGATCTTGATGATGTCGGCCGCGGTGCCCTGCATGGGGTGGTTCATGGCCGTGCGCTCGCCAAAGCCGCGGAGTTGCGGGTTTTTGGCCTTGAGCTCGGGAATATGGCGTCTGCGGCCATACATGGTCTCGGCATAGCCCGTCTGCTTGGCTCGCGCCACCACATTGTCGAGGAACGTGCGCACACCCGGGTAGGCCTCGTAGTAGCGATCGATCATATCGCGCGCCTCGGCCATCGAGATGTGCAGCGACTGCGACAGACCATAGGCCTGCTGACCGTACACGATGCCAAAGTTCACGGCCTTGGCGCGGCTACGCAGGTCGGGTGTCACCTCGGACACCGGCACGCCAAATACGCGCGCGGCCGTCTCGGCATGGAAGTCCTCGCCCTCGTTGAAGGCGCGCACCAGGTGCTCGTCACCCGAAAGATGCGCGAGCAGGCGCAGCTCGATCTGCGAGTAGTCCACCGCCAAAAAGACGCTGCCCTCGCCCGCCGAGAACGCCGTCTTGACGGTACGCCCCAGCTCCGAGCGCGTCGGAATGTTTTGCAGATTGGGGTCGCTCGAAGACAAACGCCCCGTCGCGGTGATGGTCTGGTTGTACGTGGTGTGCACACGCCCGTCACCACGGCGCAGCGGGCCCAGCGTGTCCAGATAGGTCGACTTAATCTTGGACTTCTCACGCCAGTCCAAAATCAGGCGCACGATCTCGTGGTCGCGGGCAAGGTCGCTCAGCACCTTGGCGTTGGTCGAATAGTAGCCGCGCTTGGTCTTTTTGAGGCCCTTGGTCGGAAGTCCCATAACATCAAACAGCACGTGCGAGAGTTGCATGGGGCTGCCGATGTTAAAGGTCTCGTCGCCGGCCAGGTCGCGAATGCTGCGCTCGACATCGGCAATCTGGGTCGCCAGGCCCTCGGACAGACTGTGCAGGCGGTCGGGGTCCACGAGCATGCCCGCGCGCTCCATCTTGGCAAGCACCGGCACGAGCGGCATCTCGATCCCATCGAACACGTTGGCGGCGTTCTCGCGGGCCATGCGGTCACGCAGCGGTGCAACCAGCGCCAGCGTCAAGGCCGCCGTGCGAGCGGCGGGCGCAGGAGCGTCCTCGCCAGCACCCTCTGCGCCGCGCGCCGCAGGCAGCGCCATCTGCAGATACGTATCGGCCAGATACACCTCGTCAAACTCGGAGCGGTCGGAATCCAACAGGTAGGCGGCAACAACGGTATCGAAGATGCGCGTGGAATCGACTGCCAGCGGATCCATGAGCTCGAGCTCAGAAGAATCGATGGGCGAAAGCTCATGCAGAAGCGCCTTCATATCCGGGCTCGCCACACGGCCTTCCATAAACAGACGCGCGAGCACGCCGGCAATCACGCCGTGGGCGAAGTTGAAGCCCTCAACCTCAGCCGCCGCACCGCTGTCGCCCTCCTCGAGCGCAAACAGGCCCTTGGACGTCGCCAACCACAGCGTGCGTGTCAGCCCAAAGAGCGCGCCCTCTTCCTTGTCATCGTCCACCACGGCGGCGACCCACTCGCCGGCATCAATCACGCGGGAGACCTCAGCCGCAACGGCACCAAGCGCGCCAGCATCGCCGGCGGCTGCGCGCAAAACGGCGGGAATCTCAAACGTGCTGGCAGCTGCCCCGCCCTCGCCGCCGATCAGCGCCAAGAAACGGTTCTGCATGGCGGTGATACCAAGCGTGCCCAGCGCCGCGGAAACCTCATCGGCGGAAAACGCCGGGAAGGACGTCGCCTCAAAATCGAGCTCAACGGGCGCATCGGTGCGGATGGTCGCCACCTTACGGCTCAGCAGCGCGTCGTCGATGTGTGCGCGCAGGTTTTCTCCCATCTTGCCCTTGACCTCGTCAGCATGCGCGATGACCTCGTCAAGGCTGCCGTACTGCGCGATGAGCGCACTCGCCTTTTTGGGGCCGATGCCCGGTACGCCGGGAATGTTGTCCGACGTATCGCCCTTCAGACCGTAAAAATCGGGCACGAGCGCCGGCGTGATGCCGTGATACAGGTCGTCCACGCTCTCGGGCGTCATGATCGCCACGTCGGACAGGCCCTTGCGAGTCGAGACCACGTTGACGTGCTCGGTCACGAGCTGATACATGTCGCGGTCGCCGGTCACCAGCAGCATGTCGCAGCCGGCCTCCTCGCCCAGGCGCGCCATGGTTCCCAGGATATCGTCGCCTTCCCAGCCCTCGGACTGCAAAATGGGCACGTTGAGCGCGGCGAGCAGCTCCTTGATCATGGGGAACTGCGCGTGCAGGTCGGGGTCCATGGGCGGGCGCTGCGCCTTGTACTGCGGCAGCATCTCCATACGCACGCGCGGCTTGCCCTTGTCAAACGCCACGACAACGCCGTCGGGATTAAAGGCATCGATCATCTTGAGGAACATGTTCAGAAAACCAAAGATCGCGTTGGTGGGGCGACCGTCCGGCGCGTTCATGGTCGGCGGCACGGCGTGGAAGGCGCGATGCATGAGCGAGTTGCCGTCGATGACGGCAAAGGTACGGCGCTTTTCAGACATATTGAATACCTCGCTTTGGGCTGGGCACGGTTTGCTCACACCAGTTTACACGCTCCCCGCCCCGCGGCCACCGCACATCAGGCTTCCCTGCCGCCGCGGGCCCGCGCGTGATACGATGGCTCACGGTACATCAACCAGCACGATCGATCCGAAAGGAGCCTGCGTCATGGAGCGTCCCAGCGCATGGAAAAAGTACACGCCACAGCAGATCGAGGAGCTCGAGGAGCTTTGCCGCGGCTATAAGCAGTTTTTGAGTGAGAACAAGACCGAGCGCCTGTGCGTCAAGGCCGGTATCAAGATGGCCGAGGAGGCGGGCTACGTCAATCTGGAGACCGTGATCGCCGAGGGCCGCGCGCTCAAGTCCGGCGACAAGGTGTACGCCGCCAACCACGGCAAGGACCTCATGCTCGTCAACCTGGGCACCGCCCCGCTCGAGCAGGGCTTTAACATCCTGGGCGCCCACGTGGACTCGCCGCGCCTGGACCTCAAGCAGAACCCCGTCTTCGAGGCCGGCGACATGGCTTATCTCGACACGCACTACTATGGCGGCGTCAAGAGCTACCACTGGGTCGCTTCCCCGCTCGCACTCGTGGGCGTCATCTGCAAAAAGGACGGCACCACCGTCGACATCAACATCGGTGACAAGGCCGACGACCCGGTCTTTACCATCTCCGACCTGCTGATCCACCTCTCGAGCGAGCAGATGGCCAAGCCCGCCAAGGACGCCGTCGACGCCGAGATCCTCGACGTGATCGTGGGCGGCCGCCCCGTCAAGTTTGACGAGGACGACAAGGACGCTCCCAAGGAGCCCGTCAAGCAGATGTTCCTGGATATCCTCAAGGAGCAGTACGACGTCGAGGAGGAGGACTTCCTCTCCGCCGAGATCGAGGTCGTGCCCGCCGGCCCCGCCCGTGACATGGGCCTCGACCGCTCCATGATTCTGGGCTATGGCCACGACGACCGTGTCTGCGCCTATCCGTCCATGCTCGCCCAGATCAACGTCGCCAACGTGGAGCGCACGAGCATCACACTCATCGTCGACAAGGAGGAGATCGGTTCCGTAGGTGCCACCGGCATGACGAGCCGCTTCTTCGAGAACACCGTCGCCGAGATCATGACGCTCGCCGGCGAGGATAGCCCGCTGGCCCTGCGCCGCGCGCTCGCCCGCAGCCGCATGCTCTCCTCCGACGTGTCCGCCGGCTTCGACCCGGGCTACGCCGGCAAGTTCGAAACCAAGAACGCCGCCTTTATGGGTCGCGGCCTGTGCTTTAACAAGTACACGGGCAGCCGCGGCAAGGGCGGCTCTAACGACGCCGACGCCGAGTATGTGGCCCTCATCCGCGACATCATGGACGAGGCCGGCGTGGACTTCCAGACCTGCGAGCTCGGTCGCGTCAACGCGGGCGGCGGCGGCACCATCGCATACATCATGGCTAAGTACGGCATGAACGTCATCGACTCTGGCGTTGCCGTCCTGTCCATGCACGCCCTGTGGGAGGTCGCTAACAAGGCCGATATCTACGAGGCCTATCGCGGCTACAAAGCCTTCATCGAGCGAGCCTAACCAACCCTTCATCAGTTGCGGTGAAATACGGACTAAACTGGCCCATAACCGGCCAAAACAGACCGTATTCCACCGCAACTTCCTATTTGGCAGAGGAGAGTCCATGCTGCAGGTCATCATTTCGCCCGCCAAGCAAATGCGCGCGGCCAGGGATGCTTTTGAAGTCCTGGGCATTCCACCTTTTGTGCACGAGACAGCTCGCCTCCACCGCGCACTGCTAGATATCGAGCGGAATGAAGGCAGCGGCGGTCTGCAGGCGCTATGGAACGTGAGTGACAAACTGCTGGGGCCTTGCCTCAACACCCTGCATGAGTTCGGGCCCATCTTGGGAAACGGCGATCTCGACAATCCTGCACTCGCCCGTCACCTCTCCCCTGCCGTCATGTCCTATCACGGCATTCAATACGAGAGCATGGCGCCCGAGGTGATGGATTCCGCGCAGCTCGCATGGCTGCAAGACCATCTGTGGATCCTCTCGGGCCTTTACGGATGCGCACGCCCCTTCCACGGCGTGTCGCCCTATCGGCTCGAAATGGGGGCGAAGCTTGCCGTCGACGATGCCCGAGACCTCTACGCGTTTTGGGGCGACAAACTCGCACGGGTCATCGCTCCGGCGGGCTCCAACGCTACGATCGTCAACCTTGCCAGCGTGGAATACGCCAAAGCCGTCCTGCCCCATGCTGCACAGGATACAACGGTTATCACCTGCCTTTTTGGCGAAGACGTCCGCAACGATAAGCCCGTTCAGCGATCGACCGCCAGCAAAAAGGCGCGCGGCTCCATGGTGCGCTGGATGGCAGAAAACAAGCTCGAGGATGTAAGCGGGCTCACCGCATTCAACATCGGCTATCGTCACATCCCCGAGCTTTCAGACAAAAACACCCTGGTTTTCATGAACGCGCAGGCACAATAGGCCCGCCGTTTCCAAACACTCCGTTACTCCGCCAAGCCATCGGCCTTTGCAATCCCGTTTGTCGAACCGTCCTGATAGACAATCTTGACGTGCTCAACCTCGGACACCGCAACACCCGTCGGAGGCTCCAGACGCCATTCCGTCAGGGCGATATCCATAGTCGTGGGCACATCTCCTTGATCTTTGAGCTTCACCGTCAGCGTTTTGAGCGCCGCATCATACGTCACGCGTTCGATTTCCTCACCAGGAATAGACCCACCGCTCAGCTGAAGCTGGACAAATCCATCGCGCGAATACCAATAGTCGCCCGGCGCGGCAACGGTATTGCCGCCCGTAACCTTCACTGTCATGATCGGCAGGGCATCGTCGGCCTCGAACTCCCATGCAGCGCCGCCGTGACCGCCAAACGTCCAGATAAAAAAGGCAATCACCAGCACGGCAAGCACCGCAAAACCAATCGCGACAAGGCCATGGTGCGCACGGCTTTCCTCGGCCGATACATCCCATTGCGTCTCTCGATATAGATGCTTGTCTTCCATGTTCGCCTCCCCACAGGCACGCTCGTTGGCCCAATCGTACCCATTCAGGCTATACTTGAGCCCATGACATAACGGGGAGCTTGCAGGACAAGACGACAGGCTGAGATTGGGCGCGCCCGCCCTGACCCGCAAACCTGATATGGGTAATGCCAACGAAGGGAGCCGTGCCAATGAGCACACAGACCGAGCCCAAGCTCGTCACACAAATCGACTTCGCCCGCGCCGGGCAGATCACACCGCAGATGAAGGAGGTCGCCGAGCGCGAGCATCGCGACCCCGAGTACATCCGCGAGCGCGTGGCCGACGGCCGCATCGCCATTCCCGCCAACATCGTGCATATCAAAAAGGGCATGCGCGCCTTTGGTGTCGGCGAGGGCCTGGCCACCAAGGTCAACGTCAACCTGGGCATCTCGGGCGACAAGGCCGATGCCGCCGAGGAGTGGAAGAAGGTCAAGATCGCCGAGGACTACGGCGCCGACGCCATCATGGACCTCTCCAACTCGGGCAAGACGCGCCAGTTCCGCCAGCAGCTCATCGACGAGACGCCGCTCATGGTGGGCACGGTGCCCATGTACGACGCCATCGGCTACATGGAAAAGCCGCTGGTCAAGCTTACCAAGGACGACCTGCTCGAGGTCGTGCGCGCACACGCCGAGGACGGCGTGGACTTTATGACCATCCACTGCGGCATCAACAAATCGGTCATCAAGACCTTTAAGGAGACCGGCCGCCTGATGAACATCGTCAGCCGCGGCGGCTCGCTGCTGTTTGGCTGGATGGAGGTCACCGGCAACGAGAACCCCTTCTACGAGTTTTACGACGAGGTGCTCGAGATCTGCCACGAGTACGATGTGACGATCTCGCTCGGCGACTCCTGCCGCCCGGGCTGTCTCTACGACTCCAACGACGCCACCGAGACCGCCGAGATGATCGAGCTGGGCAAGCTGTGCAAGCGCGCCTGGGCCGCCGGCGTCCAGGTCATGGTCGAGGGCCCGGGCCACATGGCGCTCGACGAGATCGCCGCCAACATGAAACTGCAGAAGCGTCTGTGCCACAACGCCCCGTTCTATGTGCTCGGGCCGCTGGTGACCGATATCGGCGTGGGTTACGACCACATCACCGCTGCCATCGGCGGCGCCATCTCCGCCAGCTCCGGCGCCGACTTCCTGTGCTACGTGACGCCGGCCGAGCACTTGTGCCTGCCCAACGCCCAGGACGTGCTCGATGGCCTCATGGCCACCAAGATTGCCGCGCACGCCGCCGATATCGCCAAGAAGGTGCCGCACGCCCGCGACATGGATGACAAGATGGGCCAGGCACGTCGCAAGCTCGACTGGGATGCCATGTGGAAGTGTGCTCTCGATCCGGTCACCGGTAAGAAGCGCTACGAGGAATCCCCCGCCGCCACCGAGGGCACCTGCACCATGTGCGGCAAGATGTGCGCCGTCCGCACCGTTAACAAGGTGTTCGAAGGCACGACGATCGACCTCGGCATGGAGGACTAACTCGTCATCGGAGCCACAATCGGTAACATGGTGTTCGTCAATTGTTGACGTGTGAACATTTGCTTACATTTGCGTAAAGATTGCATCGCCCGCCCGGGTTCGACATAGAGTCGGCCCGGGCATCTTTATAATGCTGGCTTAAAGACCCATTTGATTCCGACCGAACAAGGGAGCAAACATGGATCGCAGTAAGGTACCTGCCGTCCTGTCCATCGCAGGATCCGATTCCAGCGGCGGCGCCGGCATTCAGGCCGACATCAAGACCATCACGGCGCACCGCCTGTATGCCGAGACGGCCATCACCGCCATCACCGCACAAAACACGCTCGGTGTCACCGCCGTGCAGAATATCTCCCCTGATATCGTCGCTGCGCAGATCGACGCCGTATTTGACGATATCCGCCCCAGCGCCGTCAAGATCGGCATGGTTTCCTCTGCCGAGATTATCGAGGTTATCGCCGACCGCCTGAGCGCCTGGAACGCGACAAACGTGGTCGTCGACCCCGTCATGGTAGCCACCTCGGGCGCACGGCTGATTGCCGAAGATGCCGCCGAGGCGCTCACCCGCCGCCTGTTCCCACTAGCAACCGTCATCACGCCCAATATTCCCGAGGCCATGGCCCTGCTTGACTACGAGGTCGACTCCGAGCGCACACAGCAAAATGCTGCCATGCTCCTCACCCGCCGCTTTGGTTGCGCATCCCTCGTTAAGGGTGGGCATCTTGTCAACGAGGCTAACGATGTATTGGCCGAACCCGCACCACTCGATGACGAGGGCAACCATCTGGGCGATCCGCTCACCACGTGGTTCCGCCACAAGCGCATCGAGACCGACAACACACACGGCACCGGCTGCACGCTTTCGTCCGCCATCGCCTGCGCGCTGGCCCAGGGCATGGATCTTGCCGACGCCGTCAACGGCGGCAAGGCCTACCTAACCGGCGCTCTGGCCGCCGGCCTGAACATGGGCAAAGGCTCCGGCCCTGTCAACCACATGTGGCAGTACTAAATAGCCAGTAACCTGCCAAAAAGGGACAGGCTACCTTGCACCAAAAACCGTCGCAACATTCGATGAAAATCGTGCAAACGCAAAAAATCATTAAATGTTGCGACGGTTTGATTTTAGATAGCGGTCGAGCAAAGGACCAGAGCGCCTATTCGTCGGCGAGTTGAATTCCCAACAAACCCGAGAGTGCCAGCGCCTGCTCGGCATTGACCGTCAAGCCACGCAACTCATGGTAATCGCCCGAAACAACGGGCGCTGCAAATGTACAGCGCGACACATCAACGCCGGAAAGCGACGTCTTGAACACATCAACACGCGTCAGGTCACAGCCATCCAGGCGTATCTGAACCAGCTTGGCACCCTGAAACGCAGCCTCTCTCAGACGTGTATCGCATGCTGTCATAGGGCCAATGCGTCCCTCCGAAAGGTTCGCATAGCTCAAATCGCACGATCCAAACGACACGCTCGACAGGCGCGCCTTGAGCAAGTTGAGTCCCGGTGCCGAGCAGTCAACGAAGTCACAGCGGCTGAGCCAGCAGCCTTCCATGTTGCAGCGGATAAAGCGGCAACCGCGAAACACCACGTCGCGAAACGTCGAGCCGCTCCAGTCAACGCTATCGAACTCGCAAGATCGGAACACAACGCCATCGAAGGTCGCGCCGTTCGCCACGTCGTAGGCAAGATCCAAATCCTCAAAAGCGGTATTGGAGACGAGCTCATCGCCCTCGGCAAAGAGGTCGATGAGCTCGTCCATGCCCATATGGCAGCCAATCCGTTCGTTTACCCGGGCAAAACCACCACAAAGGTGCCTGTCCCCTTTGCGGTGGCTTGGGGTCGCGCTACTCACCGAGCATCTCTTGGAGCTTGGCTGCCACGGCATGTCCCAAGCTCTCGTGGCTTTCGGGCATCATATGCAGATAGTCGATATCGCCCGGCTCGGCAAACTCGGCGGCATTCAAAAAGTCGCAGCCAAACTGCTCAGCTACGTGCGCATAGTATTCAGCAAAATGCTCCGAGGCCTCGACGGAACGCTCGTCAAAATCGGTCATATATACATCGGCGATTTGGGGCTTGATCTTGATAGGTGCCATCAGCAGAATACGCGGGCAGGGTGCGGCATTGGTCCAGGGAAATGCACGCACCGCGCGAATCAGCGCCATGGTGCCACGGGCAATATCGGAGGCCGTCACACCAAAGACCGTCTTGCAATCGTTAGTTCCCAGCATAATAACGATCGCATCCAGCGGCTTATGAGCCTCGAGCAGCATCGGCAGCGCGCGGATGCCGTTAAGATTGGTGTCCAGATGGCACATATCGTCGCGTACCGTCGTGCGGCCGTTGAGGCCTTCTTCAATTACATGCCAGCCCTCGCCTAAATCACGTTGGGCCACGCCACACCAGCGCACATCCTGCGCATAGCGCACCGAAATGCCATCGCGCATACCAGCCGGATCATAGCCATAGGTGTTGCTGTCACCAAAGCACAGAACGTTTTTCATCGTAAGCTCCCCACTCAATAAAAAGCCGACGGGAGCAGCCCCCGTCGGCTCGGCATGTCGCATCACGTGCACCGTTTACAGGTACTTGCGCCAGTCGTCGTCATCCTCATCGTCCTCGGCAGCGGCCTGAGCCTGCTCGGCGGCACGGGCGGCTGCGGCGCGGGCGGCAACCTGAGCATAGGACTCCTCGTTTCGCTCGGGGAAGTTTGCCAGCACGTGCTCGAATTTGGCGAAGTCCTCGTCCCAGCGCGTAGAGGGCACGGCAAAGAAGACCTGCTTGACCTTGAAGTCGCCCGATGCGAGCTCCTTGCGGAAGAGCTCGGCCACGGCCTCGGCATCAAAGCCGTTGTTGTCGCAGCCCCATGCGCCCAGCACGAGCTTCTCGCGACCCAACTCGTCGCAGATGGCGAGCACAAAGCGGATGCGGTCGCGCAGGGCATCCAGCAGAGCATCGTCGCTCACGCGATACTCCTGGCGGGCACGCTTGACGTTGGGCGCGGCGGCCACGATCACGTCGGCATAGGCGTGCACATGCTTGCGCTCGAAGCGCACCGCGGGCACCACCAGCGCACGGTTGCGGTACAGCTCACAGTTGATGTTGCGGCGACGGTTCTCACCGTACCATTTACGCTGCTTATCGAGGACGTTGTACAGATACGAATCGGCGCACAGCGTGGCCTCCTGGCCCAGATAACCCTGAATATATCCACCGCCCGGATTGGTAAACGAGGCAAAGGCGAGCACGGCCATGTCGCAGAACTGCGCATAGCCGCGACCGTTATCGAGGATTGTCTGCGTGGCGGAGGCATCGAGCACAGTGACCTCGGGCAGAACCGGAGCGGGCTCCTCAGCAGGCGCGGACTCAGCTTCGGCGATTTCCTCGGCAGGCTCCTCGACGGGCTCGGGCGCTGCCTCGGTCTCGGGCGCTGCCTCGACCTCGGCAGTCTCCGCGTCCTCGACGTCCTCGGCGACCTGCTCTTCGGGGGCCACAGCAGTCTGAACCTTGGCCTTCATCGCCGCGACAAAGCCGGCGGGCATGCCGTCAAACTCGCGAACACCGGCAAGCGAACGCTCGATATCCTTGGCGCACGCTTCGGACACAGTCGCCACATGGCGCTCGGCGGCCTTGGCACGCGCCTCACGCTTGGGATTGGGCTGTCCCGCGCGGTTGGGCCTGCGGTTACGGTTCCTGTTGTCGACGTCTGCCATAAGTGGTCACCTTTCCTGTCGCTGCCGCTGTCGGCTTTTTCCCATCCATGATACCCCGCCGTGCACAAAAAAGACGGCCCCGCAGGACCGCCTTTCACATCGTTTTACCGCGTCCGACAAGAAACGCTGCAATCCCCGCGCTAGTCGCGACGACCGAGGATGTTCAGGATGCGCAGGAACACGTTGATAATGTCCACGAACAGGTTGGACGCCATGAGCACCGCATTGGGCAGCGTGGGCGGCACCGTCGTGGCAACATAGGTATCGTAGCCAATAAAGCCGGCGAACACCACGATCACGATCAGGTCGGTGATGGTCTGCGAGACGCCCATGAACATCAGCACGATCTCGACCAGAATAGTGGCGAGCAGAATGCCAAAACCGATGCCATATACGCGCTGGAAAAACTTGGGGAACGTCACGCCCAAGGCGCCAAAGACAAAGGTGATGGCGGCGGTGGCGATAAAGGCGGTGTTGATGGTGGGCAGGTCGTAGTTGGCAAGGCCAAACGACGCGGTCAGGCCAAAGGTGCTCGCAAAGATCACGTAACCCGCGAGTGACAGCCCCACGGACTGCTTGCCCGCAGCAGCCGACATCATGACGATGCCGACGATGGTCAGAATAAACGAGCCAAAGACCAGCGGCAAAGCGGCGCCGCTCATCATCATGCGGGCAAACGCCATGGTGCTCGTAAAGTAGGCACCGGCACCCATGGCGCAAAAGCCCAAAAAGATCAGGGCAGACATGACAAGGTTGTACGCACGCGGCGACATCTCCTTGGCACGGCTTGTGCCGGTCTCGATGGGGCCGTTCTGATAGCCCTGGATATCGTTCATAGCTTCGTCCTTTCAAAAAGCGCCACAACAGCGCCGTAGGTGACAAGATTCCTGCCATTGTACCCGAATGCCGCGCGCTCTTACCTGCGGCGCTCGCCCTCGAGCGTACGATCAAAAGCCCAGACCCACCAACGCATCACGTGCACCTGCGAGCCGTCCGCCCGCTCACGCGTTTGGTCCTCCAGATACAACTCGGTCGCATGTCCGCCAAAACGTACCTTATAGGTTGCCGTACGAATGCCGTGAACCGTCAGGCCAAACCCGGTGGTCGAGATAATTTCGTCGATCGTAAAACAACGGCCGTCAACCCAGCAGACGGTGACCGGCACGACTTGTCCGCCCGCAAGGATGCGGGCCACGACGTCCACATACTGCTTGTGCACGCGTCGAGTTTTGCCATCTGTCTGTCGGTATTCCATGGTCCCTATTATCGAACGCATGTTTGTATGTTGTAAAGCGAACAGACTGTGGTTTTGGGATGTTGGGACGCGCGCACGTGTCCTCATGGCGTGTTAGCAAAAAGAACACCCGCGGTCAACAGGGCTAATATTCAATGTTAGTGCCAAAAAATTCACTTCTCCCATCAGAACTCGGTAAAGAAACCCGCAGGAGGTGATACGATTTATCATGTTTCTGTAACGTGCCTGCAAACTTCGAGAAAGCCCATATATGGACGTAACGTTCTCAACCTTCCTCGGCCAACTTGTGTCGAACCCAGTCCTTGCCGTCACCGTGATCCTCGCGCTCGGCGCCATCTTCGTCAATGGATGGACCGACGCACCCAACGCCATCGCGACCTGCGTCACTACGCGTTGCATGCCCGCCCGCGCCGCTATTCTCATGAGTGCCGCATTCAACTTCCTTGGCGTGCTCATCATGACGCACTTTAACGCGAGCGTCGCCAACACCATCTCCCATATTGTCGACTTTGGAGGAAATAGCACCATGGCGCTCGCCTGTCTGTGCGCGGCGCTGTTCTCCATCGTCGTCTACGGCGCCACAGCGTCGCGTTTTGGCATCCCCACCTCGCAAAGCCACAGCCTTATCGCCGGCCTGACCGGTGCCGCCATCGCCCTCGGCGGTGCGAGCAGCGTCAACGTCCACGAGTGGATGAAGGTCATCTACGGCCTGGCGCTCTCCATCGGTCTGGGCTTTGTCATGGGCTGGGTCCTGTGCAAGCTCGTCTCGATTCTTTTCGCCGCCGCCAACAGGCGACGTGCCAATGTCTTCTTTAAATACGCTCAGATCGCGAGCGCTGCGGCCATGAGCTTTATGCACGGCGCGCAGGATGGACAGAAGTTCATCGGCGTGCTCTTTTTAGGCGTGGCCTTTGCCAGCGGCCAGACGAGCGTCGGCGATGCCGGCATCCCCATCTGGATTATGCTGCTATGCTCGGCCACCATGGGCATCGGCACCAGCGTGGGCGGCGAGCGCATCATCAAGTCCGTTGGCCAGAGCATGGTCAAGCTCGAAAAGTACCAGGGCTTCTCCGCCGACCTGGCGGGTGCCGCGAACCTGCTGCTTGCCACCCTTACCGGCATCCCCGTGTCCTCCACGCACATCAAGACCTGCGCCATCATGGGCGTCGGTGCCGTCAAACGCCTCTCGGCCATCAACTTCGGCGTCGTCAAGGACATGATGTTCACCTGGTTCTTCACCTTCCCCGCCTGCGGACTCATCAGCTTTGTCATGGCCAAGCTGTTCATGATGTTCATCTAGTCAAACCGAACGTCCATCCGGACCGTAACACCTCGCCCACCCGTCTTCGCCTCGAAAGGACCCACTCATGGCAAAGAAACCCGATTCGTTCTACTTTGACAACTACGTCGCCTGCGCCGACCTCGCCGTCCAGGCCGCCGAGCTGCTTACCAAGATTTTCGAGAACTTCGATCCCGCAAAGATTCACGATATGCTCGACAAGATGCACGCGATCGAGCATGCGGCCGACAAGAAGCACCATGAGCTTGAGGACGCCCTGCTCACCGCCTTTATCACCCCGCTTGAGCGCGAGGATCTGGACCTGATGAGCTGCTCGCTCGACACCGTGCTCGACCGCATCGAGGGCGTCGTGCAGCGCGTCTACTTCACCAACATCCAGAGCATCCATCCCGATGCCATCGTGATCGCCCACAAGGTGACCGACGCCTGCCGCGCCATGAAAGACCTGATGGTCGAGCTGCCTAACTACCGCAAGTCCAAAACGCTGCGCGAGCTCGTCATCCAGATCAACACCATCGAGTCCGAGGCCGACGAGCTCTATATCAACGCCATGCGTAACCTGCACGTTAACGGCAAGGACCCGCTCGAGGTCATCGCTTGGCGTGACGTGTACGCCTTCCTGGAGTACTGCGCCGACTGCTGCGAGAATGTGGCCGATGTCGTGGATTCGATAGTCATGAAGAACAGTTAATTAGGGGTACGTGTCCCGGCGGCGAAGGGCCGGCCACGGTTTGCTTTCTCACTCCGGCTGCGTAGCAGAGTCGTTCGAAAGTAAACCGTGGCCGGCCCTTCGCCTTACGTACCACCATTGGGAACCTTGGCTGATACTTTGAAAGCGATGGGGCCTTTGTTGACAGGACCTTGGGGCCCGATTGGAAACTTTGGGACCGCCTTAAACGTTTGGTTGGGCAGGGCTTTGGGTACCCTTTGGTTTACTTTGGATTGATTCGCTGACTTTGGAGGGTTTGGTTATGTCGTATTTGGATCTGGCTCGGTCTCGGTATTCTTGTCGCGAGTTTGAGGATCGTTCTGTTGAGCGGGCTGTGGTGGATGCCGTTGTTGAGGCTGGGCGTATTGCCCCTTCTGCTTGTAATAATCATCCAACCCGTGTGATGGTGTTGGATACGCCCGAGTTGTTGGAGAAGGCTGCTGCTTGTCAGCCTCGGTTTGCTCGTGATGGGTCTATCTTTGGAGCTCCGCTTGTCTTCCTTATTTGCAGCGTTACCGATGATGCTTGGGTGCGCCCGTATGACCAGATGAATTCCAGTGAAATCGATACGTCCATCGTGTGCGACCAGATGATGATGGAGGCCACCGAGCAGGGCCTGGGAACGTGCTGGGTATGCCATTTTAAGCCTGAGGTGGCACAGGAGCAGTTCAATCTGCCCAAGTGCGTCTATCCCTATCACATGCTCGTCTGTGGCTATCCCGCCGACCACATCGCCGATCCCGAGCATCGCGAGGCCCGCACTATTCCCCTCTCCAACTTCCTCCTCAAGTAGTTTTAGACATACCTTAAAATCTACCTTTTACCACGCGCCCTTCGCCGAGTTCTGTCCTATCTAATGCAGAGCTCGGCGTTTTGTTTCCCAACCCGTATACAGCCACAAAAAAGGAGCCCGCAGGTGCGAGCTCCTCTTAAGGACACTAGATTGTAGCTCTGATGCTAGTCCAGGTCGTCGGCAGCAAAGTTGTCGATCGGGGCGAAGGGATCGGCCACGGGGACAACCGGGTCAGCGACGGGCAGCGGCTCGGCGGGAACAGTCACTGCAGGAGAAGCGGCAGAACCGACCGGCGTGGAGGCCATGAGGTCGGCCGGGAAGGAGTTCTGGGCATCGTCCATGAAGTGCTGGATGAGCTTGAGATACTCTGCCTTGAACTCCTCACGGGAAGCCTTGAGACGATCGATTTCCTCGAGCTCGGCCTGCTTTTCGGTCAGAGCCTGGCGGATAACCTCGCGGGCCTTAGCGTCAGCCTCGTTGCGGATACGCTCAGCGTTCTCGTTGGCATCGTTGACGATGGTCTCAGCGGTCTGCTGGGCAGCGATCAGGGCAGCGGAAATCTGGCGCTCCTGAGCGGAGAAGTCAGGGGCGGGAGCAGCCACAGGGGCGGCAGGAACGGCCTGGGCGGTGGCATCCTGAGCCTGGGCAAGCTGAGCCTGTGCATCGGCAAGCTGCTGCTCGGTAGCAGTCAGACGACCCTTAAGGTCGACGATCTTAGCGAGCATAGCGTCAACCTCGGAGGACAGCGTCTCCAAGAAAACGTCGACCTCGGCAGGATCGTAGCCACGCTTGGCCTCAGAGAAAGTCTGAGCCTGGATGTCTGCAGGGGTAATAGCCATAACAAGTCTCCTTTTTCATCGCCTCGGCGCTACACGCCCGACGTAAGTTACTAAGTCAGTTCTATACGAGTATACCTATAAGAAGCTGCAGAACCAGCCTCTGCACCAACTGCAACGCAATAATCGCAACGACCGGCGAAAAATCGATACCGCCCATCGGCGGAATGAAACGACGGAACAGGTTGAGCCACGGACCGCACACGCTATCAAGCACCGCAGCAATATCCTGAAGCAAACCACCCTGCTTCATGGGAATCCACGTCATAAAGCAGTAGACGACAATGAGCGTGGAATAGAAGTTGAACAGCGTGTTGACCAGCTGGACGATAGTGTAGATGTTGATGGGAATCTCCTCGTCTTGTCTTTACTTAAGGTAGCCGTCGGCACGAAGCTTCTTGAGATCGGAATCTTTGACCTCGCAACCGGCGGGCAGCACCATGAACACGCGGTCGCCTACCTCCTTGACCGTGGCGCCCAGACCGCAGGCAAAGCCGTAAGAGAAGTCCAAGACGCGCTTGGCAACTTCGGTGCGTACGCCCACAAAAATCAGTGCGACAGGCTGCTTGGTGCGAACGCGGCGCACCACGGTCTCCACGTCGTCATAGCTCTCGGGGCGCAGGACATAGGCCGGCAGCTGCGGCGTGGCGTTGATGATATTGCTCGCATAGGCCGAGGCATCGCTCGGTGCAGGCGCGGGCGCAGCGGCGGCACGGGCGCGGGTGTTCTCGGCGTAGCTCGACGGCGTGTCATAGGCACCAGGACGATAACCGCTCGCAACGCTGTCCTGCGAGCGCGAAGGCGGGTTATACGTCGTGGCATGACGGGAGTCATCGCCGACAAGCTGACCGGAGCGCGTATACACGGCAACCGACTCAGCTTCACCGCGGCGCGTCTGGCCAAGCAGGCCGTTGCTCGGCTCGTCTTGGGTGTAGAAGCCCTCGCCCGAAGCACCGCTGTAGCCGTTGCCCTGATAACTATCGTCATAGCCGTCATCGTAGCCGTAGTCGTCGTCCTGGCCATAACCCTGGTCGTAACCCTGCTGGCCGCCCAGGTGCATCTTATTTTTAATCTCGTCAAGGAAGCCCATGGTTGTGTCCTCTCGCGGTTTAGTGCAGGCACCCCGATAATCAGTGCGCACTTCAGAGCCTTATTTTACTGCAAACTCCGGGCTAAATACTACCCTGCCCAGGCGAACGAGCGTAGAGCCCTCCTCAAGGGCAGGCTCAAAGTCCTCGCTCATGCCGCAGGAAAGCTCAGGCAGGTTCAAATCGGGATGCGCCGCCTCCAGCTCATCCCTCAGCTCACGAAGCCCCGCAAAGGTGCGGCGTGCCACATCCTTATTCCCCCGGGGCGCCATAGTCATAAGCCCCTGTACGCAAATTCCCTCAAGTTCCGCAAGCTCACCCGCGGCGGCGCGAATCTCATCGGGCGAAAAGCCTCCCTTCGACTCCTCACCACTCACATTGACCTCGATGAGCACACACTGGGGGCCGGCGAGCTCGCCTGCCTCAATCTTGCGGACAGCACGGCTCGAGATCGCCTGCGCCAGATGCAGCGAACCCACCGAGTGAATCAGCTCGGCTGAGCCCAGCACTGCATTGATCTTATTGGTCTGCAGGTTGCCGATCATATCGAAGCGCACCTCGGGCAGCTCCGGATGCTCCGCCAGACCCGTGAGCTTGCGAACCAGCTCCTGCGGGCGGTTCTCGGCAAAATTGCGATACCCCGTCTGGATGGCGGCAACGGTCTCATCGACACCAACGGTCTTGGACACGGCAATGAGGCGCGCGGCGTCGTGGGGGCGGCCCGCGCGATCGAGCGCCGCATAAAAACGTTCCAGAATCTGCTCGCGGCGAGCGCGCATCAAGTCCAAATAGTTATCCATTGCCAATCGCCTCCGCTGACAGCCAAACAAGTAGTCCCATGCTAACGCAAGAGCGCGGCCCCGCATGTGCAAGGCCGCGCTCACTTAGGTATTTACAATCTTTCGACGAACGGGGTCACTTACTCCTCGTCGTCCTCGTCCTCAAGATGATCGAGCAGGTAGCGAAGACCCTCGCTGACCTCGTTAGCGGGCACCTTGGCAACGTAGCGAGCGTCGACGGCGGGCCTCATGATAACACCCTCGCCCGAAGGCACGCGCATGCTCTCGAGCTCATCCTCGTCCACACGGGCGATATCGCCGGCGTTCATACGCTGACCAGTCAACAGGAAGGTCAGACGGCAAGCGGCATCGATGGAAATCGAAGCGATGCGATCGAGGTAGCGCGAAACCATGATAGCGCGGCGCAGGTCGTCATAGTTGCTGTCGTCGTCCATAAAGTCGCCCGTATCCATACGGTTAAAGGTGCGGAAGAACTTCTCGTAGGCGGCGTGCACCGGCTCGTCCTCGACGGCCAAGTTGCAGATGATGGACATGTCATTGGTGACGAGCGCAGAAAGCGAAGAGCCCAGCACCTGGTAAACAGCTTCGGCCTCGGCCTCAACCGTACCGACGAGCTCCTGGGGCAGCGAGATGTCGGCCTTGACCATGTGACGCGTGGCGCGGCAGATCTGGCGAACCTTATCGGTCATGCGCTGCAGGTTAAAGTCGACGTAGATAATCGTCTGCAGCAAGCGGAAGTCGGAGGCGACCGGCGACTGCGTGGCGATCAGGTTGTAGCACACGGCCTCCAAGTTGGCGCAGCGCGCGTCAATCGAAAGCGTGCGCTTCTTGGTCTTGGTGGCGAGCTTGCGGTCGTCGGTCACATAGGCCTTAACGGCATCGTGGAGGGCCAGATCGACGGCCTCGTAGATGCTCAGCATCTCGTGGCGGGCCTCGATGAGCTGACGGGAAAACAGTTTACGCATGGTTCACTCCAATCAGTTGGGTGCGGTCATGCCGCCCGCACAGTGAATACGCACCGGACCAGGTCCAATCGGCTTGGGACTAGTCGCACCGATCAGCCAAAGCGGCCGGTGATATAGTCTTCCGTCCGCGAGTCCACCGGGCTGGTGAAGATCGCGTCGGTTTGACCATACTCGATGAGCGTGGCAGGCTCACCGGCAACTTCCTGCAAGAAGAATGCGGTGTAGTCGCTGATACGAGCTGCCTGCTGCATTGAATGCGTGACGATGATGATCGTCATCTCGGGCGCCAGCTCGGCCATCAGATCCTCGACCTTAGAGACGGACGTGGGGTCGATGGCGGAGCAGGGCTCGTCCATCAGAAGGACATCGGGCTGCACCGCAAGCACGCGCGCGATGCACAGACGCTGCTGCTGACCGCCCGAGAGCGCCAAACCATCCTTGTTGAGCTGATTGGATACCTCTTTCCAGAGGTTGGCGCGCTTGAGCGATTCTTCCACGATGTCATCGAGGTCGCTTTTGCTAGTCACGCCCTGCAGACGAGGGCCAAAGGCGACATTCTCGTAGATGGATTTGGGAAACGGGTTGGGCTGCTGAAAAATCATGCCCACGCGGCGACGGAGGTCGACCGGGTCGACGCCCTCGGCATAGATATCGTTGCCGTCGAGCGTCATGGTGCCCTCGACGCGCGTACCCTCGATCAGGTCATTCATGCGGTTGATGCAGCGCAAAAACGTCGACTTACCGCAGCCCGAAGGGCCAATGAAGGAGGTGATGGCGTTTTTGGCGATGTTGAGGTCGAGCCCCGTCAGCGCATGAAAGTCACCGTACCAAAAGTTGAAATCCTTGGCCGTAATGGCCGCTTGCTCCAGCGTGGGAGCGGACTGATAAACGGACATGGGACTCCTTAACTAGCGACGCTTGCGCGACAGGAAGCGCGCAAACAGGTTGAAGGCCAGAATGATCACCATCAGCAAGAGCGCGGTGCCGTAGGCTGCGTTCATGTTGATGCCGTCGTTGGCAAGCAGGTACAGGTGAACGGTCATGGGGCGGCCGGAATCGAGCGGCGAGATAGGTAGATTGATGGCCTGGCCCATGGTGTAGAGCACCACGGCGGTCTCGCCAATGGCACGGCCGATGGCAAGGACAATGCCCGTGGCAATACGGCCAAAGGCAGAAGGAAGCACGATCTTGGAGACAACCTGCCACTTGGTGGCGCCCAGGCCATACGCGCCCCAACGGATATAGCGCGGAACGGCGCGAATGGCCTCTTCGGTGGTGCGCATGACGATGGGAAGCATCAAGAGCGCGAGCGCCAGAGCGGCCGAGACCATCGAAAGGCCCAGACCCATAGCCTCGACAAACAAGGCGTAGCCAAACAGGCCCATAACGATGGAGGGCACCGAGGCCAAAGCGTCAGCAGCGTAGCGAATGAGCTCGACGATCTTGCCCTGCTTGGCGTACTCGGCCAGATAGACGGCTGCCAGCACAGCGATCGGCGTGCAGATAAGCATGGCGAGCGCCGTCACATAGACGGTCGAGACGATCGTGGGCCAAATACCGCCCTCGGCGTTGACGCCCTGGGGCCAACCGAAGATAAAGTCGAGCGAGATGTGTGGCAGGCCGTTGATGACCACGTAGGCGATGATAGCGACCAGCACCAGCGTGGTGATGTATGCCGCGGCACGGAACACGCCAAGCATGATCTTGTTGGACAGGTCCTTGTTGATGCGGCCCTTCTTGCCGTGGGAAAGGGCACGCTTGATGCGCTCGCGCGACGAGGTCGTATCGACCGTCGTGTCAACGGAATCGGACATAGCCTACCCCCTCTTCTTCTTGGAAACCAGGCGGACGATGCCCACCAGCGTGGCGGAAATGATAAACAGGACCACGCCCATGCCGAACAGCGCCGAGCGATGCAGACCCGAGGAATAGCTCATGTCGAGCGCAATCTGGCTCGTGAGCGTCGAGATGGGGCTCGCAATGCTGTCGGGAATAACCGGGGCGTTACCCACGACCATGAGCACGGCCATGGTCTCGCCGATGGCACGGCCCATACCCAGCACGATGGCATCCACGATACCCAGCTTGGCGGCAGGTAACACGACCTTATAGATAGTCTGCCACTTGGTGGCGCCCATGGCATACGATGCCTCGCGAATGCCCATGGGAATGGAATTGAGAGCATCGATGGTAAGCGTCGTGATGGTGGGCACGATCATAATGGCGAGCACGAACCACGCCGTCAGCGCGCCAAAACCAAGACCGCCGGTCAGTTGTGCGATAAACGGGCGGATGATGATCATGCCAAAGAAGCCATAGATGATAGAAGGGATGCCGGCCAACAGGTCAACGGCAGGGCTGATGAGCTTGCGCACGCGCTTGCTGGCGATCTCGACCAGATACACGGCCGTGCCCACGCCTAGGGGCACACCCATGGCGAGCGCGCCGACGGTCACCAGGCCCGAGCCGGCAAGCAGCGACACGATGCCGTAGTGACCCTCAGAGGGCGCCCACGTAAAGCTAAAGAAGTCCGCCAGACCGATGTCGGTAAAGACGGGCAGCGCCGAGTACGTGGTAAAGACAAAAATCAGGATGACGGTAACAACCGCCAAGAACGCGCAGGCAAAGAAGATCCACTGCAGCGCCTTCTCCTTGATATAGGTGCTGCGCGATACGAGCGCCAGCTCGCGCTTCTTGGGCGCCTGACCATTCTGCTCAGTCTGGGAGTTTTCCTGTGCTTCCATGCTACTCACTCCCCTTCTCGTCGTTGGTGACGGGGATAAAGCCCGCCTCGCGAATCTGCTTGTCCATCTTTTCGGACGTCACATAGTCGATGTAATCCTGCGCCTGCTGCGAAGGCGCACCCTTCACAAAGAAGTAAAGGTCGCGTGAGATGGGATAGCCGCCGCTCGCGACCGTCTTCTCGGACGCCTCAACATGATTGACCGAGACGGCCTTGACCGAGGTCTTGGCGTTGAGGCTATCGACGAAGCCCAGCGAAATGTAGCCAATGGCACCGTGCGAACGAGATACCACGTCGCGCACCTGGCCCGTGCCCGAAAGAACGGCCGAGCGGCGATCGAACGGGGTGCCGTCCATCACGATGGTGCGGAAGGCTTCACGCGTGCCAGACGCCTCATCTCGGTTGATGACCTGAATCCTCAGGTCCTCGCCACCGACTTCTTTCCAGTTGGTGATCTTGCCGGCGTAGATATCGCGGAGCTGCTCGGTCGAGAGGTTATCGACCGGGTTATCGTCGTTCACGATGACCGCGATACCGTCGTGGGCAATGACGATGGGAGTCAGGCCCAGATCCTGTTCGTCGGCATTGAGTCCACGGGAGGAGCTGGCGATATCGGCCGTGCCAGCGCTGACGGCTTCGATGCCAGCGGAAGAGCCCAAACCGGAAACGAGCACGTCGATGCCGGTCTCCTCCTTAAAGCCCTCTGCCGCAATTTCGGCGATAGGAAGGCAGGTCGTGGAGCCGGCCACGGTAATGGAAGAGGTAGAAGATCCCGAAGAACAGGCGCACAGCGTAAGCGTAAGCACAGCGGCGCTCAGGACCGATACGATCTTTCTCATAGCATCACGCCGATCGCGGCATGGCGCCCACAGGTGCCGTCCTCGTTACGGTAGGAATAAAAGCGGTCGTTCTGACGCACGGTCGAAAGCTGGGTATCCACGATATTATCCGCGTCGACACCGACATCTACCAGCGCCTCGCAAATGGCAGCGGAAAGATCGAGCATGCGAGAGGCACTCGCATCGATGCAAGAGAACTCGGCGGCAAAGCGATCCATGAGCTCTTGGGAAACCTCGTACTCGTCACCCAGGATATGGGGCCCGATATAGGCGGAAACGTCGCTCGCATCGCAGCCGGCAGCATCGCAAAGCGCCTGGCACGCCTTGGCAGAAATACGTGCAATCGTGCTCTTCCAACCGGAGTGCACCACGGCAAATCCGCCGGGGGCCACCAGCACCACGGGAACGCAGTCGGCAAAGCAGAACAGCACGGGCACGTCATGGGCCGTACAGACGATGGCATCGCAGCCCTCGGCAATCTGCTCGCGAACAGCCTCAAGATCGTCGGCGCCGTTCGAAGTCACCGTAACGATATGGTCACCATGTACCTGATTGGGCACGAGCAGATTATGCTCGCACTCAGTGGCGCCCATAGCTTCGAGCGCTCGACGACGATTTTCTTGAACTGCAAAGGGGTCATCGCCTACATGCGAGCCCAGGTTGAGCGAGGAGTACGCATCTTCGGAAACACCACCGGTGCGCTCGGTAAAGGCAAAGCGGACATCGGATGTCGCGCCCTCCACCAACGTAACTCCATCATGGTCGACACGCGAAACCCTGTCCGCACGTGCTGCCATACTAAAGCCTCCTAATAACACAAGTACCGCGGCGTCGCCGCGCAGTCCGCGTTTATACGGCTGTCATACTTCCTTAAAAGGATACCCGCAGCGGTAGGGACCAAACGTAAAGGGAACGTAAGGAGATTGGAGGCTTTCGTTTACAAACGAGAAACAAAACGGGGTGCATCCAAATGGACACACCCCGTGCAGGTCGTTGAGAAAAACGAACTAGAAGCTACCGCGCTTCAGGAAGTCGGGAAGCTCGAACTGGTCGTTGCCAAAGTTGGGCAGCTCGGTACCACCGACGTTGCGGGTCGGAGCGGCCTGAGCCGGGCTGGCAGCCGGAGCGGTGCGCTGCGGCTCAGCGGAGGCAGCGGCCTTGCTCTGAGACTGCTGAGCAGCAAAGAGCTCATCCTGACGGTTGACGTTGGAGTCGGAGAAGCCCGTAGCGATGACGGTGATACGCACCTGATCGCCCAGGGACTCGTCGACAACGGTACCGAAGATGATGTTGGCCTCGGGGTCGACGGCGTTGGCGACAACGTCGGCGGCGTCGCTGATCTCCTGGATGCCCAGGTCCTTGGAACCGGCGATGGAGAGCAGCACGCGCGTGGCACCATCGATGGAGCTCTCGAGCAGCGGGCTGGAGATGGCCTGCTGGGCAGCGTCGACGGCACGAGTATCCCCAGAAGAGGTACCGATACCCATCATGGCGGTACCGGCCTGCTTCATGATGGTCTTAACATCGGCGAAGTCCAGGTTGATGATACCGGGGACGGTGATGAGGTCGGTGATGCCCTGGGTGCCCTGGGAAAGGACGCCATCGGCAATCGCGAAGGCCTCGAGCATGGTGGTCTTCTTCTCGGCGATGTCGAGCAGCTTATCGTTAGGGATGACGATCATGGTGTCGACGCAATCGGAGAGGGTCTTGATGCCCTCCTCGGCGCTCTTCTTGCGCTTGCGGCCCTCGAAGGTGAAGGGCTTGGTCACGACGGCGACGGTCAGTGCGCCGACCTCGTTCATCGCGATATCGGCAACGATGGGAGCAGCGCCGGTACCGGTGCCGCCGCCCTCGCCGCAGGTGATAAACACCATGTCGGCGCCAGCGAGCGCCTCGGCAATGTCGTCACGGGACTCATCGGCAGCCTTGCGGCCAACCTCGGGATTGGCGCCGGCGCCCAGGCCGCGGGTAAGGTCGGTGCCGATGTGCACCTTGATATCGGCATCAGAGATCGCGAGTGCCTGAGCATCGGTGTTGATGGCAACAAACTCGACGCCGCGGATGCCCTCTTCGATCATTCGATTGACCGCGTTGGTACCGCCGCCGCCGACGCCGACCACCTTAATGACGGCAAGGTAGTTGTTGATCTCTGTCTCGTGCATGTCGGTCCTCCGAACAAAGGTTATAGCCATAGCATGGGTCGACCCCTGCGCACATTAACCTTCAGGTTGAAAGTAAATGCAAAGGTAAACCGTATTATGTTTGCACATTATGAACGTATCAGTCAAATAATTGACCGTGAAAACCAAACAAACCAGATAAACGGCGTGGTATGGCCCCTCAACAAAGCATCAACCAGCGCTACGAGGTCGGAGCATTCCTAAATGTGTAGTTGCCCGGAGAGCGCACATTGATATACGTTACGCCCTCTACCTGCGAAAGCAACTTGGTGACTACGCGTTCCTTCTTGGCGATATCGTCCGAATCGCCCAGCGACACCTCAATGCCGTTATTGAGGTTTGCCGAGATGGCTTCGACCGAAGGCGTGGAAATATCCTTGACTTGTCCCAAGAACTCGCTCGAAAAACCACGCACATAATCCAGGCCGGCCTTAACGGCTTTGGAGTTCACCGCCTGGCCGGAAACCGGAGCGACATCCGCCGAGACATCAGTCAACAACACCGCGCCATAATGCTTGGCGAGCGCCAGCGCGGCATCGATTCCGGTCAAGGTATTTGAGCCCTGCCCTGTCGTGATGACGTTGCCCTGGTCGTCCACTTCGACCGACGTCGACAGCGGGGCGATCCAGGTGTCATCGTCTCCGATAGCCCAGGCAAGGTCGTCGGAGCTGATATACGCAATGGCGATAACTTTACGCTCCGTCGGCGTGATGATAAGCGTATGGGGAAACTGGCGCTGGACATCCACGCCCGAAACCCACGGGTTCTGCTTGAGATCCTCGGTAATCTGGTCGGGATCGACGTTAAAAAGCGACGTTCCCTCGGGCAAGTCAATCAGCTGGATAGCATCGTGCTTCGTCACATGCTCGCTGCCTTGAATCTGAATATCAGTGGCAGTAAACAGTCCAGAGTTGATCACCACGATGGCAACGACGACGAGCACGGCCAAGACGGCCAGAACGCCGCCCACGATTTTGCCTTTGCCTGTAACGACAGAAGCGGCATCTGATGTTTTATTTGCCATCGCTCCAAGTGAAGATAACGGGTTGAAACCTTTTTTACTCGAAGGCTTCTTGGCGGTAGCCGGCACCGATGTAAGCGAGCGCGGTTTCGATGCGCCCAGCGTGAGACCTGGACGCGCCGCTTTAGTTCCCGTCGAGGGCTTGGGAGCTGCCATGGGACGGGCAGGCTTGGCGCCCATAACAGGCTTTGACGTCACCGAGGGACGCGAGGACTTTTTTGCGGCCGGACGATTACCGAGCTGCGAGCCGACGACCGGACGACTGGTCTGTCGAGCATGCCCGACAGACTTAGAGTGCGCGACGGTATTGCGTTGAGGTTTGGCAGGCGCGCCGGAACGCCCTCCGGCGCGGCGGAAGGTGGGTTTCGATGCTCTAGAAGCCGAGGAATTTAACTTCCGGTCTGAGCTCGATGCCATACGCCTCCCTCACCTTTCCGTGCACATGTCTGATAACCGCGGCAACGTCATCGGCCGAGGCAGTTCCGTTATTAACGATAAAATTAGCGTGAACGGGCGAAACTTCCGCGCCGCCAATCGAAAAACCCTTTAATCCACAATCCTCGATAAGCTTGCCCACACTCGCATCGGGCGGGTTGCGAAAGACAGACCCGCAGGATGCGCGACCCATGGGCTGCGTACGCTTGCGCCTTGTAAGGTACCGCTCCATGCGCTCACGAATGTCGGCCTTGGGCGCCGGTTTAAGCTTGAGCACGCACTCGAGGATGATCTCATTGCGGGGAAGGCTACATTCGCGGTAGCCCCAAGAGATCTCGGACCCCGCATAATGCTTGATACCGGATGCCGGGTCAAACGTTACGACATCCTCAACCAGCGAGCCAATCCACTCGGTCCGCGTGCCGGCATTCATAGATATCGCACCGCCGACCGAACCAGGAATGCCAACGGCAAACTCAAGGCCCGAGAGGCTACGCGACAGGGCATCGTTGACCAGGCGCGCAAACATCACGCCCGCACCGACCGTCAGCGTACAACCGTCATCGGCAACAACCGTGCGCTGGAACTCACGTCCGAGCGAAATGACGGCACCGCGATAACCGCCATCGGCAACCAGCAGATTGGAGCCCTTGCCGATGATGACCCACGGCACCTGCTCGCGATCGAGCACCGCCACGGCGCGGCGGAGGGCATGATAGCTATGGCACGTCACAAAGAGGTCGGCCTTGCCGCCGATACGATAGCTCGTATGACGCGCAAGGCGCTCGTCCTCGATCACATCCGTGCCGATCATGCCCGAGAGCGCCATGACGGCGTTAAACAGACCCATTAGACTTAAGCGTCTTTCTTGGCAGTCAGATACTCAATGAACTCGGGACCGACGGTCGTAACGTCGCCGGCACCCATGGTGAGCAGCAGGTCGCCCTCGCCCACCATCTGCTCGAGCTCCTGATTGAGCTCAAGACGGCTGGAGCAGTACACGACCTCCTTGCCAGGATGCTTGGCGCGCACGGTATCGGCGAGCATCTTAGAGGTGACACCCGGAATGGGCATCTCGCCAGCCGAGAACACATCAATCAGCAGCAGTTTATCGGCATTGGCAAATGCATCGGCAAAGTCGTCGCACAGGGCCTGCAGGCGCGAATAGCGGTGCGGCTGGAACACGACGTCGACGTGCTTGTAACCCAGCGACGAAGCGGCAGCAAGCGTCGCCTTGATCTCGGTGGGGTGATGGCCGTAATCATCGACCACGGTGATGCCATCGATATCGCCCACGTGGGTAAAGCGACGGCGGACGCCCTCAAAGCTCGAGAGCGCCTTGGCGGCGGCGTCGATGTCAAGGCCCAGGACATGGGCGACGGTGAGCACCGCCGTGGCGTTGAGCATGTTGTGGCGACCGGGATTGCTCTTGATCTCCACAGCGCGCTCAGTGCCGTCCTCAAAGCGAACGATAAAGTCACTCTGGATGCCCTTGACATCCGGGTGCATGCAGACGATGTCGTTGCTCTCGGCAAAGCCGTAGGAAAGCACGTGACGGCCCGTCGACTTGGCGAGCTCGACCAGATGCGGGTCCTCACCGCAGACGATGACGGTGCCGTCCTCGCCCACCAGGCTCATGAATTTGGCGAAAGTTGCCTCGATCTCCTCGATACCCGAGTAGTGATCGAGGTGGTCGGCCTCGACGTTGGTCACAATGACTACGTTGGGGTTCAGGAACAGGAAGGAGCTGTCGGACTCGTCGGCCTCGGCGACAAAGTAGTCGCCCGAGCCGTTCTTGCCGTTCGTGTCATAGCCCTCGACGATGCCACCGATCAGGAAGCTCGGATCCAGACCCATGCGGTCGAGCATGGTGGCACACATCGAAGACGTGGTGGTCTTGCCATGCGTGCCGGCAACAGCGACGGTGGTGTAGCCGTGACCCAAAGCAGAGAGCATCTTGGCACGGGGCCACACGGGAATACCAAGCTCGCGAGCGCGCACGAGTTCAGGGTTGGACTCCGGAATAGCGGTGGAGACAACAACCACGTCGGGCTTGACCTCGTCGATCGTGGCGGCCTCATGGCCCACATGCACCTTCACACCAGCGCGGGTAAGCTGGCGGATATAACGTGACGTCTTAAGGTCGGAGCCGGTAACGGCATAACCGCGCTCGTGCAGAACGAGGGCGATGCCGCTCATGCCGGCGCCGCCGATACCGATAAAGTGGGCGCTCTTAAACTCGGGCGCGGAGGTTGCAGTCTGGGAATCAGCCATGTGCTCGTGTACTCCTTGCGTAAACACTGCCTGTAACCCGTTAACTGTACCGCACCTACCGCATCAGCGCGAGGGCGACCGAAGATATCCCGTCTAACTAACGCAAACCCTCTACTGCATCCGCCAGAAGAGCGGCGGCTCTATCCTGAGCCAGACCACGCGCCGCCTGACGCATGGCGTCGCGCGCCGCCGCGTCATCGACCAGGTGCAGCAGCTCATCGGCAAAGGCAGAACCGTCGATATCGGCATCGGCGCAGAGCACGCCGGCCCCGGCGTCGACCAGATAACGGGCATTGGTGGTTTGGTGGTCGGCCGTGGCGTGCGGGTACGGCACGAGTACCGAGGGCACGGCAAGCGCGGCGATCTCAGCCACGCTCGAGGCACCGGAACGCGAGAGCACCAGATCGGCCGCAGCCAGCATATCGCCCATGTTGTCGATATAGGGCTGGACACGATAGCGCTGCGCCTCCTCGGGCGTCAGCGCCAAAGCGCGCTCGGTCTCCTCAAAGCCGTCGGCACCCGTCGAATGCAAAATGTAGAGATTCTCGCGGGTCAGCAGCTCACCCTTGAGCGAGGCAACGCGCTCGTTGAGATGCTGTGCACCAAGTGAACCGCCAAAGACGAGCAGAAGCGTCGCATCCTCGGGCACGCCGAGCGTCTTGCGACCGCGGGTGCGATCGCCCTCGATCACCGAACGACGCACAGGATTGCCCGTCATGAGCACATGGTCGGGGTCGCCCTCACGCTCAAAGACCGTGCGGGCCGCAGGTACCGAAATGCACACGCGGGCGGCATGCGAGTTCATCATCTTATTGGCCAGACCCGGAACAGAGTTCTGCTCGTGCAGCAGATACGGAACGCCGGCGTCCTTGCACCAACCCAGCAGCGGGACCTCAACGTAAGCACCAAAGCCGATAGCGGCATCGGGCTTACCGACCTTCGAGAAGTGACTGGCAAGCGCACGCTTCGCCTTGTTGACGCGCCACAACGAGGTCAGCGCCGTCCAGGGACGGGAGCGATCGAAGCCCGTAACTGTGATGGGCACAAAATCGAATCCGGCCTCGGGAACCAGACGACCCTCGAGCTTGCGCGATTGGCCCACGAACACAACGTGATGACCGCGGTCACGCAGTTCCTCGGCCAAGGCGAGCGCGGGGTTGATATGTCCTGCCGTGCCGCCAGCTGCAATAGCAACGGTCATCTTATCGGTCATGGTAATCCCTTCGTACACGCGGCCCCTGGTCATCGGTGCGCAAACGCGCCGACGGGTCCGAATTCAAATCGATTCGATTATATCCGCCGCCCGCATTGCGAGGAGTGGGGCGCTGCGGACGACCTTGCGGCGCTGTTCGCTGACGCGGACGGGCCGCCGGCTCGGTCGCAGAGCCATCCAGAACGGTAAAGCCGTTACGCGAAGATCGCTCGCCGCGCACATGGGGCACGCCGGCGGTACTCTCATCCATAACGGCAAAGCTCTCGCGGCGACGGTCGTACTCATCGCGACGGGCGCTCTCATACGAAACGCGCAGGATCAGACCGGCAAGCATAAGCGACACAATAATCGACGAGCCGCCGTAGCTAATAAACGGCAGCGGCTTACCCGTCATGGGAAACACATTGAGAATGCCCAGCGCGTTGATCAAAAACTGCACCGCAAGGATGACCGCGGAACCCGATGCCATAAGTGCTCCGCGACGATCGGTCGCCTGCTCAGCAATGCGAAACGCCGAGTAAATCAGCATCGCAAACACCAAGAAGAACAGCACGGTTCCGATAAAGCCAACTTCCTCGCCGATAATAGCCAAGATGTAGTCGTTGTGCGCCTCGGGCAAATACGAGTACTTCATGGTGGAGTTGCCGATACCACGGCCGAACAGTCCGCCCGAGGCAAACGCCATGATGGCAAGCGTGGCCTGATAGCCGTCACCATATTCGTCTGCCCAAGGATTCCAAGCAACCTGGACACGCGTCATACGATACGGCTCGGCGATAAGAGCAATCGCAATGACGGCGATGCCGGCAACAACCGTCCAAACGATATATTTGGGGTCCAATCCCGCAAACAACGCCATGCATATGAGGGTCAACAAAATGATCAGAACGGTACCGAAATCGGGCTGAACAAAGATCAGGAAGAGCGAAATTCCCAGGTAGCCGCCCATCTTGCGAAGAAACTCGTTGATGTTGCCGCCGGGCGAAAAGATACGGTCGAGCATGATTGCCGAATACGCGATGGCGAACGGCTTTAAAAACTCAGACGGCTGAAACTGAATACCGGCGATGTTGAGCCAACGCGTGGCGCCACGACTGCCGCTACCCATAAAGAACACCAGAACCAGTAGCCCCATCATGCCCATGAGGAAGATCCTGAGCACGTCTTCCCCAAACCAACTGTCCGGTAAGATGCGCACGATGGCAACCATAGCCAGCACGCCAACTCCGGCAAACGCGGCCTGTCGAAATAGGAAAAACGTCGCCGAACCGTTCTCGTGCAGCGCCTCGACCGAAGATGCCGAGTACACCATCAGCAAGCCGAAGCAAACCAAGCTAAACAGGCAGGCCATAAATATCAAACGGGGGCGCATGATGCGGGCGGGGACGCCGGCAATATAGCGCTCACCGAACGTCTGCCCGCCGCATCCGGAACGCGTCGTGCTACGCAGCGAGGAAGCACGGTCCGAGTCGGGCCTCCTCATATCACTTCGGGGGCTCTCCTCTCTCACCGGCAACCCCTATTCCGTTTGCGATTTCGCTGCTGCGGCAAGCTGGGCCACGTAGTCCTTAAACACGCGACCGCGCTCCTCGTAGCCCGAGAACTCGTCGAACGAAGAACAAGCGGGCGAAAGCAGGATCACGTCGCCGCGGCTCGAGAGCGAGCGGGCAACGTCAACGGCATCGCGCAGGTCATCGGCCTGGGCGATATCCACGTCACCATCGACATCGGCCTCGTCCATAGCAGCGGTAAAGCGCTCGCGCGCATCGCCAAAGCAAACGACTGAACGCACGTTGTCCATAACGACGCGGGCAAAGTCCGCAAGCGGTGTGCCCTTATCGTGGCCGCCGAGCAGCAAAATCACATCGTCGTCGGAAAACGCCGTCAGGGCCTTTTCGACCGCATCGGTGTTCGTTGCCTTGGAATCGTTGACGTAGCGCACGCCATCGATCTCGCCGCAGGGTTCCACGCGGTGTTCGAGCGGCTGGAACGATGCCAAACCGCGGCAAATGCCCTCGGGATCGGCACCGACGGCCAGAGCAGCCGTGGCGGCACATAGGGCATTGATGACATTGTGATGGCCCGAGATCTTGAGCTCGGATGTGGCGACAAGCTGAGTCTCGACGCCTTTCAGGCGCACGATCATCTTGCCGTCGCGCACGAAGGCGGCGTCTGCACCCTCGGGCTCGTCAAAAGCGACCTTGCAGATGCGGCGGCCCGGTGTGTAGATGTACTCATCGAACTCATGGATGCCGGCATCCTCAACGTCGATAACCACGAGGTCGTCGTCGACCATATTCTCGAACAACTTGATCTTGGCAAGCGCATAGTTCTTGTGGCTCTTGTGCCAGCCCAGGTGGTCGGGCGTGATGTTGAGCAGCACCGCCACGCGAGGATGAAGCTCGGCGGTCGTAGCAATCTGATAACTCGACAGCTCAGCCACAAACCACTCATTGTGTGCGCGGCCGTCGATCTCGTTCACCGGCGGCTCACCGATATTGCCGACGGCCACGCTGGCTTCACCGGCGGCCTTGAGCAGATAATCGGTCAGCGACGTGGTAGTTGTCTTGCCGTTGGTGCCCGTGATGGCGATCCAATTTTGGGGAGACAGGCGATAGGCAAACTCGGGCTCGCCCATAATCTGAGCGGCATGCTCACGCCCGGCCTTAAAGAAAGCCGAGAACTCCGAGATTCCCGGGCATGTCACGCACACGTCATAGGCACCCTCGACCTGCTCGGTGCCGTAGACAAACGACGCGCCCTGCGCCTCGAGCGCACGTGTGGCGTCATTGGGCTCGGAGGTACCGCCGCCATATACGGTAACGGCGCTCACGCGCTCGGGGTGAGCCAGCGCCCAACGGGCGACATCGAGACCGGATTTACCCTGCCCCAAAACGAGCAGGCTAAAGACATCAGCAAGAGGCATGAAAGACCACTATCCCAACTGGAAGAACAGGGCGAGGCCAACGGCGCCAAAGGCCGCGGCGATAATCCAAAAACGGATAACGACCTTGGTCTCGGCCCAGCCCTTCTTTTCGAAATGATGATGAATGGGCGCCATAAGGAAGACGCGCTTGTGCGTAAAGTGGAAATAGACGACCTGGATCATGACCGACAGAGTCTCGACGATAAACAGACCGCCGATGATGAGGGAAACGACTTCGGTGTTGGTCATGATGGAGGTGCAGGCAAACGCGGCACCCAGGGCAAGCGAGCCGGTATCGCCCATAAAGATGCTCGCCGGGTAGCAATTGAACCACAAAAAGCCCAGGCAGGCACCGGCGCACGCCGTGCAGAAGATGGACAGGTTCACGTCACCGTGCAAAAACGCCATGGCGGCCATGGCGAGCATGGCGATCATGGAAGTGCCGCCGGCAAGACCGTCCAGACCATCGGTCAGGTTCACGGCATTGGAAAGACCGGCGATCATCAGCCAGCAAAATACAATGTAGAGCCACGGGAACGAAAGGCCGCAGATGGTGGTCGAAAGAACACCGAGGTCAATCGTCAGGCCGCCGGGAAAACGAATCTCGGGGGCGACGCCGCACCAATTGACAGCGAGCACGGTAAAAGTGACGCAGATGATGGTCAGACCGATCATCTTGGCGTGAGGCGTCAGACCGAGCGAGCGACCATGCGTGACGGAGGTCAGGTCGTCGATGAGACCCAGAACGCCGGTGGCCAGCGTGGCAAGCAGCACGAGCACGAGCTCGGTGGTGAGCTTGCCCATCAGCAGGCAGGTCAGCGAGATCGCGACAAGGATGATGACGCCGCCCATGGTGGGCGTACCCTGTTTAATCAAATGACGCTTGGGGCCGTCGGCTCGGACCTGTTGGCCGATACCCTCGACCTTCAGCAGCTTGATCCACCACGGCATAAGCAGCAACCCAATGGCAGCAGCGATGCCAAGTCCCAAAAAGGCCTGATACGTAGGATACGAGGGATTGCCGAACATGGGCTAGCACACACCTTCCACAAAGCGGTCGAGCTCAACAAAACGGGAACCCTTGACCAATACAACATCATGATTTTCAAGCGCGCCGCCCATGCGGTCGAGCACCTGCTGATAATCGGAGAACACCTGGATGCGGTCCTCATCCATACCCATCATACGTGCGGCATCGGCCATGAGCTGAGCCAGCTCGCCGCCGACGCACGCGAGCATGTCGAGCTTTTTGGCGGCGGCATAGGCGCCCACGAGTTCATGCATGCGGGGAGCCTCGTCGCCCATCTCGCCCATCTCGCCCAAGATCGCCATGCGCGAACCGTCACAGATAAGCGAGCACAGCAAATCGAGGCCGGCAGCCATAGACTCGGCACTGGCGTTGTAGGAGTCGTCGATGATGCGTGCTCCGCTCTTGGCGCGCTTGATCTCCTGACGGTGGCCGGTGATCGTAAGGCCCCTAAAGGCAGCATCGATCTGCTCGGGCGTCACGCCCAGACGATAGGCGACCGCGGCGGCCTTGACGGCATTGGGCACGGACTGCACACCGGGAATGGCCAGCATGGTATCGACCGTGTCGCCCTGACCAAAGTCGAGCGTAAAGACCGGATGGCCCTCGTCGTCGACGCGAATGTCGCGTGCGCGGACCTCGTCGTCGTCCGAGACACCGGCCAGCATCACGTCAATACCCGCAGGCTGGGCGAACGTATCGCGAATGAACGGCGTAAAGTCGTCCTCGCCGCCCAAAACCAGCAACGGCGAGAAGTCGCCGGCGGCGCACATGCCCTGGACAATCTCGGACTTGGCGCGGGCGATGTTCTCGCGGCTGCCCAGGATACCGATGTGGGAGGTTCCGATCTTGCTCACAATGGCAAGATTGGGGTTGGCAGACTGGGACAGGCGCTCAATCTCATGAAAATGGTTCATACCCATCTCGAGCACCAGAACCTCGGTATCGGCCGGAGCGGAAAGCACCGTGAGCGGCATGCCGATCAAGTTGTTGAAATTGCCCTTCGTGGCCCAGACGCGATAACGCTTGGCGAGCACGGCGGCGAGCACGTCCTTGGTCGTCGTCTTGCCGATGGAACCGGTAATGCCAACGACCAGGCAGCCAAGCTCCAGGCGATACGCGTGCGCCAAACGCAGCAGAAACTCCTCGGGATCATCGGTCAGCAAGATGGCACAGCCCTTGTCCTGCGCCAGCGAGACCAGCTCGGCCTCGGGCTCACGCGTCATCACGACGGCGCCGGCACCCGACTGGACGGCACGGGAAGCAAAATCATTGCCGTCGACGTTTTCACCGGGAAAGGCGACGAAAATCGTCCCTTCCTCGACCTGGCGCGAGTCGATAACGCACCCGCGGCATACCCGATCGACTTCTCCCGTCACGGTTCGGGCCCCTGTTGCGGCCGCGAGGTTGTTGACGGCGATCTCTATCATTGCAGCTCCCCTGTAAACCTAAATAATGCTATCGGCGTATTGTATCCCAGCGCCGCGCATGCGTGGTGCAGGGCATGTGAACACCCCTCATATGGGACAACAAACCACGCCCCAAAGATTGTAACCCCCTACTTCGTGTGTGGGATACCCAGCACGTCGAGCGCGTTGGCCATAATGGACTGGAACGGCACCGCAGCGGCATCTGAGCCGCTCGGCGTTCCGTCGAGCGTGATATAGCACAGCACCTTGGGCGATTGTGCCGGTGCAAAGCCCATAAAGGACGACATGTAGTTCTCCTTGAGGTAGCCGCCGTTCTCGTCGGCACGTTCGGCCGTACCGGTCTTACCCGCCACGTCATAGCCGTCAACCGCGCCGCCAACGCCCGTTCCCTCCGACACGACCGTCTGCATGCACGATGTCACCTGGGATGCGGCGTCCTCCGAAATCGCGCGCTCGCCTTCGCCCCAGTCCTTCTCGTCGCCTTTGCTGGACTTATAGAAGTGCGGGGTCATCATCACGCCGCCGTTGGCGATGCCGCCCACGGCACGTGCGATCTCAATCGGTGAGACAGACAGCGCCTGTCCAAAGCTCATCGAGCCCAGCGTGGCGCCGTCATACTGGTCACGCTCCTTGACGATGCCCAGGCTCTCGCCCGGAAAATCGACACCAGAGCTGTGACCGATGCCCCACTTGTCCACATAGGCGGCAAAGTCGTCGGCACCGATCTTGCGCCCCACCAGGACAAATCCCACGTTGGACGAACGGCGCATCATCTCGCGCACATCCATGGTCATGGCGTAGTCGCGCTTGTCGGCATCGGTGACGGTATCGTCGCCCACCTTGATGCTCGCCGGCACCTCAAACGACGTACTCGACCGCACGACACCCAAGTCGAAGCCGGCGCCCGCCACGAGCGTCTTAAAGACCGAGCCGGGCTCGTAGGCGTCGGTGACCAGGCGCAGGTTCATATCCTCGGTCTTGGCGTTTTCCAAATTGGTCTGGTCGTAGGTCGGATACGAGCAGGCTGCCAAGATCTCGCCTGTCGTAGGATCGGTGACCAGCGCCGAGCCGTTCTTGGCCTTTGTCTTCTCGACAGCCTCTGCCAGGGCATCCTCGGCCGCACGCTGGATATTGACGTCGAGCGTCGTCACGAGATCAACGCCGTCGACCGCAGCCACCTTTTTATAGGCACCGCCCGCGATATAGCTGCCGTCCCTCGCGCGCTCGCGTACGAGAGAACCGTTCGTGCCGGTTAGAAGCTTGTTGTATTGCTTTTCGAGACCAGTCAAGCCGTCGTTGTCTACATTCACTACACCCAGCACCTGCGATGCCAGATTGCCGTATGGATATACGCGCTTCATGGCCTGCTCAAAAAGCACGCCGGGCAGGTTCTTCTTCTCCAGCGCCACAGCATCGTCTTCGTCCACCTGGCGCTTGATATACACCCAGGTTCCATCGGACTCAACGAGCTTGCGGCAGGTCTTTTTATCGATTCCAGTTGCCTTGACCAGCGCCGACACCGTCTTGTCAACATCCTCGACAAGCTGCGGGTTCACAGCGATGTTGCGACATTCGACCGACGACGCCAGCACGTTACCGTTGCGGTCGTAGATGGTGCCACGTTTGGCATAGAGGGTCTGCGCAAGCAGGCGACGCGCATCGGCACGCTCGCGCAGTTTATCGGCTTCGACAATTTGATAGTCGGCAAGGCGAAAGACGCCCAAGCCCAAGCCAAGCCCAATGAATCCCATGACGGCTTTGCGGCGAGGCAGCGGCGTGCCTGTGAGCCATTCGGTCGACGAACTCTTGCGCGACCTAGTGTTATGCACTTGAGGGCCGCCCGAGCCGCGAAGTCGCGACGCCGGGTCGTTGCCACGGGACTGCCCGGCGTTGTAAGATTGCCGACCCGTTCCTTGATAACCAGAACGTCCCCGCGACGAGGGACGTCCAGAACCGCGGCCCCCATCGGAACCGCGGCGATAGTCATTTGTCATACTCAGCTACCGTCTTGCTACTGAGCGGTCGCGGTCGCGTTGGCGCCCGCGGCTGCATCCTGCGAAAAGTCAAGTGTAACGCTCTCGCTGGGCTCCACCATGCCATAAGCGCCCGCAAGGTCGCGAATGCGCGTGTCGGCGCCATAGACCGAATGCATGACCTCCAGGTCGGAGCTCTCATCGGTCGCCTTTTCGAGCGTGTTGGTAAGCTCGGCGTTGCTGTTGAGCACCTGGGCCGTAACGCCGGCGAGCGCCACGCGGGCGACGCCGATCGTCATGAAGATAGCCGCAATGATGCAAAACGTTTTAAGAACGCTCATGAAAACCGGGCTTACCGCCTGGTTTGCCTGACGGCCCGCGCCCGTGTAGACATCAAAGCGCGGCGTGCGCTGCTCACGGGGAGCAACGGGGGCCTGCGGCGTCTCACGATAGGCGGGCATGGCGTTCATATCATAGGCGAGTGCTGCGTTTGAAGTGTTGTAGCCCATGATATGCCGCCTCCCATCCCGAGTACGTTGGTAGTGTGTTTAAGCTTCGTTTATGGTGCGAGCGGGAGGTCCAATATCGCGCGGTCGCGCCTACAGACGCTGCGCCACGCGGATTTTGGCTGATCTCGCCCGAGGGTTGCGCTCAACCTCATCAGGCTGGGCAACCAGGGGTTTGCGGGTGATGACCTTGAGTATCGGCACGTTGCCGCACACGCACACCGGAATCTCCGGCGGACACGTGCACCCCTGGCTCATCTCCTTAAAGTGGTTCTTTACGATACGGTCCTCGAGCGAGTGATACGAAATGACGCAGATACGTCCGCCCGGGTTGAGCCACCTGGTGGCGGCATCAAGCCCTCGTTCGAGCACATCGAGCTCGTGATTGACCTCGATGCGAATGGCCTGGAAACTTTTCTTGGCCGGGTGTCCACCATGCCGACGAGCGGCAGCTGGGATACCCGCCTTGATGATCTCGACAAATTGGCCGGTGGTTTCGATCGGTTCTTGCTCGCGGCGGCGCACGATCTCGCGCGCGATCTGCGAGGCGAACTTCTCTTCGCCGTAGACGCGTAGAATCCGGGCGAGGTCGTGTTCGTTATAGGTGTTGATGACCTCAGCTGCGTTTAAGGTGTTATTGCCCGGATCCATCCGCATGTCCAATGGGGCGTCCTCGTTATACGAAAAGCCCCTGCCAGGGATATCGAGTTGCGGTGACGAAACGCCCAAATCGAACAGGAAGCCATCGACCCCGGGCACCTCGGCCGAGCAAAGCAGCTCGTCCAAGTCGCCGAAGTTGCCCTTCAGCAGCTGGTGCGGTACGCCGGGAACCTCGCGGTCCAGACGGGCGCCAGCGGCCTCGAGGGCCATGTCGTCCTGATCGACGCCGAGCAAAAGGCCGGTCTCCCCCACCTGCGCGGCCATCTTTACCGAATGGCCGGCACCGCCAAGGGTGCAGTCGCAGACGACGGAGCCGCTCTTTAGCTGCAGCGACTCAAGCACTTCGCCGAGCATGACAGGTTCATGCCGATATTCTTGTGTCAAGATCCCACGCTCCATCCGTTACCCGTGCCTTGCCCTTACGAGAAGAAGAGGTCCAGCAGGGCCTCATCGTCATCGTCCTCATCGGCCGCGGCGCGATCCCAAACCTCAAGGTGGTCGTAGTTGCCCACAACCGTGACCTCGCGGTCGAGGTTCGCCTGCTTGCGGAGAGACTCAGAAAGACCGATACGACCGGCGCTGTCCACGTCCATCGACGTGGTGCGCTTGTTGATCGCCCTCATGAGCTTCTGGTCGTTGATGTCGCGCGGGTTAAAACCCTCGTGGCCCTCACGACCCGCGAAGAGTCCTTCGACCCACTTATCGAAGGCCTCGGCAGAGAACACGTACAGAGCATCGACATCCAGGGCTTTGAACACGCGAACGTGCTCTCCAAGCTCCTCGCGAAGGGGTGCAGGCAGGGACAGACGACCTTTTGCATCGAGATTGCGCTCATATGCACCAGTCATTCCCATGTGCGCCCTCCCCTCGGTTACTCAGATGGCACGTACGCGGGGAACCACCCCGCCTGTCGACGTCATCAATAATATGGGGAACCGCCCCATTTTTCAACACCTTTCCCCACCCCTTCCCCCACCCCTCCCCACCATTCCACCCCCAATATGTTGTAAAACACCCCCGAGCATATGTTCGAAAACACAATATGTTGTGTTTGCAGCAAAGGCGGGATGCCACCTGTAGAACCACGCCCGCGAACCTCAACCTTCAAGTTGACCTTGAGGCGATTTTTACGTCCCTTTACACGCCGTTCACATCGCCCCCAAACTCCCCCACCCACGGTACACACGGCCCACCGCCGCGTCGGTGTCTAGCGAAAAATGGGACGAGCCCCAGATTGCCCATGCGCGCGCAAAAGCACGCCGCGGCAATCTGGGGCCCGTCCCCCTTAATATTTATAAATATGCAGGTCAGCGAGGTTGCTAGCGATGTGCCAGCGGATGCGCCGCCAGATAGACCTCGGTCAGTTGCGTGCGGTCGACATGCGTGTAGACCTGCGTGGTCGAAATGTCGGCATGGCCCAAAATCTCCTGCAGCACACGCAGGTCGGCACCGCCCGCGAGCATGTGGGTGGCAAAGGAGTGGCGCAAGGCATGGGGATGGAGCCCCACCAGCCCCACCTGGCGCCCATACCGCTCGCATATCGCATGCACGGCCTGGCGCGACAGGCGACGTCCGTTCTTATTTAAAAAGACCGCCGAGGTCTCGGTTCCGCGGGCATGGGCCGCCAAGCGAGAACGTCCCTCAGTTACATAGAGCGTCAGAGCTCGCGCCGCGCTTCCCACCAGTGGGGACAGGCGTTCCTTTGAGCCCTTACCGCGAACGAGTACAAAGCCATCGTCAATATGGATATCGCCCACATCGAGCCCAACCAGCTCACTCACACGCAAACCGCATCCGTAGAGCACTTCCAAGATGGCATGGTCGCGCAGTCCCATCTCGCCCTCGGGAAAGTCTTGATCGAGCAGCGCCGAGACATCCTCCACCGATAGATACTCCGGCAAACGCTCAGCCTTTTTAGGCAGGCGCAACGCCGCCGTCGGGTTTTGGGCCACGGCCCCATCGCGCACCAAAAAGGCATGCAGGCCCTTCACGGCAGCAAGCGCGCGCTCCACCGAGGCGTCGGAATAGCCTCCGTCGCGGCGATCGGCGACAAAGCCCTCCACGACCTGACGGGTCACCTCTTCAAAAGACACAATACCCGCCCGCTCCAGATAGGCGCAGTACGTCGTCAGGTCACGACGATAGGCCACAATCGTGTTGCGCGCCAAGCCCCGCTCGACCGCGAGGTAATCAAGATACTCCCCCGCCGCCACGGCGAGCGACGAGGGAGTAGCTTCGGTATGTTCCTTATTCGCCGGCACCCTTAGTCCGTAGCGAGGTTCATGGGCGTCACCTGCAGACGGTCGACACCCTCGTGCTGGCCGATCGAGGCACGCACGAACTCTCGGAACAGCGGCTGCGGGTTGGTCGGGCGGCTCTTGAACTCGGGGTGAGCCTGGGTTGCCACATACCACGGATGCACGTCGCGCGGCAGCTCGACCATCTCGACCAGGCGCTCGTCGGGCGACAGACCCGAGATAACCAAACCGGCGTCCTCGAGCTGGTCGCGGAAGGCGTTGTTGAACTCAAAGCGGTGACGGTGACGCTCGTAGACGAGTTCCTCGCCATATGCCTCGCGAGCAAGAGTATCGGCGGCGAGCTTGCACGGATAGGCGCCCAGGCGCATGGTGCCGCCCTTCTCGGTCACGTCCTCCTGCGAGCTCATCAAATCGATGACGCTATACGGACCGTCCGGATCAAACTCGGAGGAGCTGGCACCGGCAAGGCCAACGACATTGCGGGCGAACTCGCACACGGCGACCTGCATACCCAGGCAAATGCCCAGATACGGAATCTTGTGCTCACGGGCAAACTCGGCCGCGAGGATCTTGCCCTCCAGGGCGCGCTTGCCAAAGCCGCCGGGAACCAGGATGCCCGAGGCGTCGCCCAGAACCTCGGAGACATTCTGCTCGTCGAGGCTCTCGCCGTCGACCAGCTGGACGTCCACATGGCGATCGTAGAAGACGCCCGCATGGTGCAGGGCCTCGATAACCGACAGGTACGCATCGGGCAGCTGCGTGTACTTACCCACGACGGCGATCTTCACCTTGTCGGCGTGATGGTTGGCGTGATTCTGTTTGCGCAGGAACTCGTTCCACTCGCTCATGTCGCGCTCACGCGGATCCAGACCAAGGCGCTCGCAAATGCGCAGGTCAAAGTCCTGCTCGGCAAGCAGCTGCGGAACATCGTAAATGCTCGCGCAGTCCTCGTTGGTAAAGACGCAATCGGTGTCGACGTCGCAGAAGCTTGCGATCTTTCCGCGGATAGCGTCATCGATATGGTGGTCGGAGCGCAGCACGATGATATCGGGCTGGATGCCAAAGCTGCGGAGCTCCTTGACGGAATGCTGCGTGGGCTTGGTCTTGACCTCGTGGGCGGCGGCGATATAGGGAACGAGCGACACGTGGATGTAGCAGACGTTCTCGGGGCCGGCCTCCTTGCGGTACTGACGGATGGCCTCGACAAACGGTTGGGACTCGATGTCGCCGATCGTGCCGCCCAGCTCGGTGATGACTACATCGGAGCCGGTCTGCTCCTCGATGCGGCGAAACTTGTCCTTAATGGCATTGGTGACGTGGGGAATCACCTGCACGGTACCGCCCAAAAAGTCGCCGCGACGTTCACGGGCGATTAGGCTTTTGTAGATGGCACCGGTCGTAAAGTTGGAATCGCGGGTCAGGTTCTCATCAATAAAGCGCTCGTAATGGCCCAGGTCCAGGTCGGACTCGTAACCATCCTCAGTAACGAAGACCTCACCATGCTGGAACGGGCTCATGGTACCGGGGTCGACGTTCAGATACGGGTCGGCCTTCTGCATCGTTACTTTGTAGCCACGCGACTTGAGCAGACGGCCCAGCGAGGCCGCGGTGATACCCTTGCCCAGGGACGAAACCACGCCACCGGTTACGAACACATGCTTGGTCATATTGAGTTACCTGCGCTTCCCGTAGAAGTTGTTTATCCACATCTTACGGGTCTTCATTGTAATACTCGCGCCGCGGACCGTTCGCAATTTTTCTCGCGTGCGATTGCATTTCTCAATCTTGAAACAAAACGCCGCCCAGTTTCCCAAGCGGCGTCGCTATGGCAAGGGTTACATGCTGCTATCGATCAGCAACCTCGTCCTCAAGCATTTCTTGAACGAGCATGCCGGTACGGACGCCCTCAAGATACCACTCGCCACGTTCGGTGAGGCAAATGCCATTTGCAAGCTGACCGCCGTCGTCGCTATAACGCGAGACGACATCAATCATGCCTTCGGAATCCAAGCGATCGATTGCGGCGCGGGCACGATACGGCGAAACCCCCACGCGCTCGGCAAGCGTTTTGCGCGAGAAACCATACGGCCCGCCATTGTCTTCGGTTTGCTGGTCGATCTCCATCAACACCAGCACCTCGACACGCTTCATATCGTTGACACTCGCACGACCCTTGCCCGCCATAGCAGCCTCCTCAAACCGAGCACGAGCATCTAACGCGCCGTGCGCGACCGACACACCTCACGATGGCAGGTAATATCCATCATGCGGCATCCCGCTAAGGATGAAACAGTTACGGTTATTGTATACCGCTCAAATTGTTTCTAGGCAGGTAAACGGCTATTTTTCGCCGAAATAGGCGCTTTATTGATCAAAAAGCCGTACCGGGCGCTAACTCGATACGGCCAAAATGCAATGCAATTACCGCGGTGCTTCAAACTTAGCGATGGAAGAAACCGCGGCGCTCAAACTTGGGCTCGCAGCACACGTTGATACCCAGTTTGCGCAGTACCGTCTCGTCCGTCGGCGAGATGATCACGCTAAAGAAGGCATCGCAACCGCGCAACTGCTCCAGGCCCGAAAGGACGCGAGCGGCCGTCTCACTCGTGGCCGAGGTGATCGACAGCGCCATAAGCGTCTCGTCGGTGTGGAGGCGCGGGTTTTTACTTCCCAGGAAATGCGTCTTGAGCTTGCTGATGGGCTCGATCGCCTCATCGCTAATGACCTCGAGCTCAAGGTCGACGCCCGAGACATGCTTGAGGGCGTTCATAATGAGCGAACTTGCGGCGCCCAGGCGCGTGGAGGTCTTACCGGTCACCACGGAGCCATCGGGCATGACCATGGCACCCACGGGACCACCCGTCAGCTGTTCCCTGGTTAGGGCGGCCGAGCGTGCCGGCGAGTAGTTCTTATCGATGCCGGCCTTCTTCATAATAATCTTGAGACGGTCGACTTGCTCATCGCCCACGCCGGTACGGCGCACATTTTCGACCGCGGTAAAGTAGCGGCGGACGATCTCCATCTTGGAAGCGTCGCGGCAGGCATCGTCATCGGTGATGGCAAAACCGACCATATTGACGCCCATGTCCGTAGGGCTCTGGTAGGGGCTCTTGCCCAGGATCTTTTCCATCAGGGCACGGACTACCGGGAAGGCCTCGACGTCGCGGTTGTAGTTGACCGTGGTCTTGTTGTAGGCCTCCAGGTGGAAGGAGTCGATGATGTTGGCGTCATCGAGGTCTGCCGTGGCGGCCTCGTAGGCAATATTGACCGGATGCGTAAGGGGCAGATTCCAAACCGGGAAGGTCTCGAATTTGGCATAGCCGGCGGCCGTGCCATGCTTGTGCTCGTGATAGAGCTGAGACAGGCAAGTGGCGAGCTTGCCCGAGCCAGGGCCGGGCGCCGTCACGACAACGAGCGGTCGGGTGGTCTCGACAAACTCGTTCTTGCCATAGCCGTCGTCGGACACGATCAGATCGACATCGTGCGGATACCCCTCGATGGGATAGTGCAGCTTGGCGGGAATACCGAGCGCGTTCAGGCGGTTGCGGAACACATCGGCAGCGGGCTGTCCAGCGTACTGGGTGATGACCACGGCCGCGACAGCAAAGCCGTTGCCGCGGAACAGGTCAACCAGGCGCAGCACATCCTCGTCATAGGTAATGCCAAGGTCACCACGAGCCTTGTTTTTCTCGATGTGGTTCGCGTTGATCGCGATGATAACCTCGACATCGTCGGCGATGCTCTTGAGCATGCGGAACTTGCTGTCCGGCTCAAAACCCGGCAGCACGCGGCTGGCATGATAGTCATCAAACAGCTTACCGCCAAACTCCAAATAGAGCTTGCCGCCAAACTGCGAGATGCGCTCCTTAATGTGAGCAGCCTGCAGCTCGATATACTTCGCGTTGTCGAAACCCTGGCGCATGTATGGCTCCCGTCCCGTTTCGTAAATTAAGTTCCTACGCGATTATAACGGAGCCTGCCCCCCCCGATGCCCAGGCCATCAACAGGCACCAACCAAACACGCCCACCGCAACCGCCGGGGACCCGGGGTGGCTCATTTGGAACGGGAAACAAGGCACTCAGCACCAACAATGAAAACGTCGCAGGTTGAGCATAAGCCAGCGAAAGCCCGCCAGAGTAGGCAAAGCGCCCCTGCACCAACAATGGAAAGCGCCGCAGGCAGAGGACGGACAGCGAGCGCCGTCCAGGACGTACAAGTTGGCATGAAAAAGGCAAGGCATAGACCTTTTGGTCATGCCTTGCCTTTTGAATGACAAATTGTCGTCCTGGGCGGCGCGCAGCGTCAACTGGTTGCGCGGTTCGTAGAACCGCGCAACATAAGTGCGCCCCCTCCCGCGCACGGAACGGGAGGAGGCTAAAGGTAGGAGTCTACCGGTGGGGTTACCCCACCGGACAGACGATGACCAGGTGATCCTTTACAGGATCGTCATGGTTTCCGTGGGGTACCCAAGGGGTACTTAGAGCATCACGCAAGCGATGGTCAGGATGACGGCGCAGACGACGGAGAGAGCGACGATGAGCTTAAGAGCAAACTTGAGCCAGGTCGTCCACTCGATCTTGGCCAGGGCAAGACCGCCCATGATGGCGCCAGAGGTCGGGGTGAACAGGTTCACGACACCGATGGCGGCGGAGAAGATCATGACCATGACCTCGGGCGAGAAGCCGAGCTTAACAGCCAGCGGTCCCATGATGGGCATGGAGACAGTAGCCATACCGGAGGTCGAGGGGATCAGGAAGGACAGGCCGAAGTAGACCAGGAAGCTCATGGGAGCGAAGATCACGCCGGACAGGCCAGCCAGAGCATTGGCGGCAGCGTCGAGGACGTAGACGTCGAGGCCGGTGCTAGCCATGAGGACGGAGATACCACGGGCAAGAGCGATGACGAGGACAACGGACATCATGTCGGCAGCGCCGGTGATGAAGGTGTTGACGATCTGCTTCTCGGAGAGGCCACCGATGATACCGATCAGGATAGCCATGAGGAAGAACCAAGTGGAAGCCTCGTCGAAGTACCACTGGCCAATGGGCAGGCCGGTGATCAGGGCAGACCAGCCCTGAACGATGGCGTTACCGTCGGCGTCATAGACAGCGCCAGCATCGAAGAAGTTGGCGACGCCCTCGTTGAGGTCGGCCAGCGGGATGAAGCCGACGATCATGACGACGAAGGTGAAGGCAAAGGCGATCAGAACACCCTTCTGACGACCGGTGAGCTTGACCTCCTTGTTAACCTCGGAAGCAGCCTTGCCGTGAGCCTCTTCGGCGTCCTTGAGCTCCTGCATCGAAAGGATGGTGGAACCCTTGTCAGCCTTGACCTTCTTGGCATAGCTCATGACGAAGAAGATGGACATGGCAGTGGTAACAATCCACAGGACGGCACCGAGGCCGATGATGATGGACTGGTTGACCTCAATGCCAACGCCGGTCAGAGCGTCAACGGCAGCACCGACGGCAAACGGGTTAACCGTGGAGCCGAGGCAGCCGCAGCCAGCGCCGAGCAGGACGGTAGCAGCGCCGACCATGGGGTCGAAGCCAGCAGCCATCATGGTGGCGGCAAGCAGGGCGTAGAAGGGAACGGTCTCCTCGCACATACCATAGGTGGTACCACCGAGGGAGAAGATGAGCATCAGCACGGGAATGAGCATGATCTCATTGCCCTTAAGCTTCTGCACCAGAACGGCAATGCCGTTGTCCAGGGCGCCGGTCTCGGTCATCATGCCGAGGAAGCCGCCGAGGATCATAACGAAGAGGCAGACGGGCAGAGCGTCAGCGAAGCCCTTGACCGGGGCGGTGCAGAAATCGCTCAGGCGGGCAGCGGTAACCTCGCCACCGGACGTACCGGAGACGATAACGGTAACAACCGCGACGATTGCCAGCAGAGCAAGAAGAATGGTGAACGATGAAGGCATACCGCGCTTTTTCTTAGCGGTCTCAGTCATAGTTCTCATCCCCCCTTCATAAATCATTTACTGATCTCGCCCGAAGCGGCTCTTCCGTGCCGTGCATGTCGCTCAGTGCGAGATTTTTACCAGACAAAAGCGCTCGGGGTGCGCAGCAATGCACCCCGAGCGAGATGCTAGAAGCTCTTACTTGAGCGTAGCGTACATGACAGCCTTGATGGTGTGCATGCGGTTCTCGGCCTCGTCGAAGACCTTGGAAGCGGGGCTCTCGAAGACCTCGTCGGTGACCTCCTGCTCGGTGATGCCGAACTGCTCGCACTTCTCGGCGCCAATCGTGGTGTTGGTGTCGTGGAAGCTGGGCAGGCAGTGCAGGAAGATGGCACCCGGGTTGGCCATAGCCATGACCTCGGAGGTGACACGATACGGAGTGAGCTGAGCGATGCGCTCGGCCCAGACCTCGTCGGGCTCGCCCATGGAGACCCACACGTCGGTGTAGAGAACGTCGGCACCGGCGACGCCGTCCTTGACGTCGGTGGTCAGCTTGATGGTGCAGCCGTTGGCCTCGGCGATGGGCTTGCAGGCCTCGATGACGTCATCGGCGGGCATGCACTCCTCGGGGCCGCAGGCCACGAAGTTCATGCCGAGCTTGGAGCAGACGACCATGAGGGAGCGAGCAACGTTGTTCTTGCAGTCGCCCATGAAGACGAGGGTCTTGCCCTTGATGTCGTAGTTGAAGTTCTCCTGGACGGTCAGGATGTCGGCGAGCATCTGGGTGGGATGCCACTCAGTGGTCAGGCCGTTCCACACGGGCACGCCGGACTTAGCAGCGAGCTCCTCGACGTCGTCCTGGGCAAAGCCACGGAACTCAATGCCGTCATACATACGGCCAAGAACGCGAGCGGTGTCCTCGATGGACTCCTTCTTGCCCATCTGCGACGAGCCCGGATCGAGGTAGGTGACGCCCATGCCCAGATCCATGCCGCCGACCTCGAAGGCGCAGCGGGTACGAGTGGAGGTCTTCTGGAAGAGCAGGACGATGTTCTTACCCTCGAGATAGCGGTGCGGAACGCCAGCGCGCTTCATATCCTTGAAGTTCTTGGAGAGCTTGAGCAGGTACTCGATCTCCTCGGTGGTGAGGTCGAGGAGCTTGAGGAAGCTACGGCCGGAGAGGTTAACACCCATGGTTCGTTTCCTTTCGAAGAAATGAATTACGTAAGTATTAGTGTCGCCCGTTTGACGGGCGAAACCGGTGCGGTTGTAGGGAGACCGCACCGGAAACGGAAAGACTTAGAGGTCCTCGCGCCAGAAGGGCATGCTCATGCAGCGCGGGCCGCCGCGGCCGCGGGAGAGCTCGGCGGAGGGCACGACGAGAAGGTCCAGGCCCTCCTTGTACAGCACGTCGTTGGTGACGGTGTTGCGGGCGTAGACGCAGATCTTGCCGGGCTCGACGCACAGGGTGTTGGAGCCGTCGTTCCACTGCTCGCGGGAGGCCGCGATCGGGTCGCCGCCGCCGCAGGGGATCAGCTTGACCTGGTCGACGCCGGTGGCGTCCTCCAGGACGTGCTCGAGGGTGTCCTCGATCAGGCGGATGTTCACGTCGCCCGGGTTCTTGCCGGCGGTCAGCTCGTAGACGCGCAGGGTGCCCATGATGGCGGGGTGGATCGTGAACTTATCGACGTCGATCTGGGTGAAGACCGTGTCGAGGTGCATGAAGGCGCGGGAGACCGGGATGTCGAAGGCCAGGATGCGCTCGACCTTGGAGTCGGAGTTCCAGAAGATGTTCTGGGCCATGACGTCGATGGCGGCGGCCTGGGTGCGCTGGGAGATGCCGACGGCGAGGGTCTTCTCGTTGATGTTCAGCACGTCGCCGCCCTCGGTGTGGAACTGGCAGTCGCGGCGGAAGTACAGGGAGACGTCCTTGTAGTCGGGGTGGTACTTGAAGACGTACTTGCCGTACAGGGTCTCGCGGTTGCGGGTGACCGAGTACATGCGGTTGAGGTTGACGCCCTCGCCGACGACCGCGAACGGGTCGCGGGTGAAGTAGAGGTTGGGCATCGGGTCGATGATCAGGTCGGACTCGGACTCGGAGTTGACCAGGGAGTCGAGGGTCGTGGACGCCGTGAGGGGCATGTCGATCTCGGCCTTGGTCATGCCGGCCATGGTCTTCTTGACGAACTCGAGGTTGTCCTCGATGGAGTCCAGCTTCTCGCGGACGATCTGCGGCATGTGCTGGCCGCGGATGCCTGCCTCGGCGATGTACTGGTCGGTGAACTCGGCGCGGGCGCCGGGGACCTGGTCGAACACCTCTGCGACGAGGTTCTCGAGGTAGAGCACCTCCACGCCCTGGTCCCTCAGGATCTGGGCGAAGGTGTCGTGCTCCTGCTGCGCGACCTCCAGGAACGGGACGTCGTCGAACAGGAGTCGCTCGAGCTCGTCGGGCGGCAGGTTGAGGAGCTCGTCGCCGGGACGGTGCAGGCAGACCTTCCTGAGCTTGCCGATCTCGGAAGGCACGTGCAGACCTTTCGTCATGGCCTCCTACCTTTCTTTCGGGCCCTTGTCAGGGCCGATTCGTTAGCGCCCCTCCGTGTGAGGCGTTATTGCTGACGACATATTTATATCCAAAATCAGCCCATACTTCCACCTTGCCCCCGAACGGTTTTTTATGAGGGGTGAACGGCATACACATATACTTCACGCATGGCATACTTTGACTTAATAAAGTGTATCTACGTGCTTAAACGCTTTTTTAAGCGAAAAATCTATTGGAACTAATCTTTCTTAAACCACCCTCGATTTGCATATTTCACGCAAAGGTATGAATAGAATTCGCAATTCTTGCTACGTCTCAACCATTTTGATTTTTATTCAGAAAAAAGTTCGTCCTATTCATTTTTAGCAAACAGACTACCGTTTACCAGACGTTGGATACCGTTCACCGGAAGCTCAGTATAAGGCCCGTCGAATACCCGATCGGTTTTACGCCTCTATTTGTAATAACTTGACTTTTTGGCGGTAAAGAAAAACAGACCCGCCCCAAAAGGGAGCGGGTCTGCATTCGGTACATCTAGGGCCAGTTAAGGTTTAGGCCTTCAAAAACCTCAAGGGGCTAGCGATCGAACTCGGCCAGCGCCTCGCCCAGAAGCCTCAGGCCCTCGCGAAGAACGTCTTCGCTCGCGCAGTAGCCCAGGCGCGCACCGCAGGGAAGCTCAAAGCGGCTACCGGGAACCAGCAGCACTCCCCTCTCGGCCAACAGGCGCTTGCAGAACTCCTCGTCGTCCTCGGGAATATCCAGCTGGATAAACGAGGTAGACACGCCCTGCGGGGCCGTCCAGGAGACGCGGTCCTGTGTATCAATCCAAGCCTGTGCGATATCGCGGTTGCCAAACACGATCTTACGGTTGCGCTCAAGGATCTTATCCTTGTGCTCGAGCACGTAGGTCGCCAAGGCGTCGTTGAACACGCCGCCGCAGATCATGGTGTAGTCGCGATACGTGCGTATGCGGTTGGACACCTCTTCGTCGGCCACGACCCAGCCCACGCGGGCCGCAGGCGTCGAATAGGTCTTGGACACCGAGTTGGTGACAATGGCCTTCTCGTACACGTCGGCCATCGACATAAAGGACTCGGTGTTCTCGAGCGGCAGATACACCTCGTCGCACAGCACGTAGGCGCCCACCGAACGGGCAATCTCGGCAATCTGCCCGAGCGTATCGGCATCGAGCACCGTACCGATGGGGTTCGATGCGTTATTGATGCAGATGAGCTTGGTGTTGGGGCGCACCAAGCGCTTGAGCTCATCGATATCGGGCTTCCAGCCGAGCTCCTCGCGAAGCTCCCAATACTCGACCTCGGCACCAAGTGTACGCGGAATCTCATAGAGCGGCGCATAGGTGGGCCACTCGGCAATCACGTGGTCGCCGGGCTCGACAACAGCCATGATGGCGTTGAGGTTGGCACCCGTGCAGCCATTGGTCTGTAGAATGTGATCGGGATTGACATCGCGACGATACAGCTTGGCGACCTCGACCTTAAATTCCGGCGATCCCTCGATCCAGCCGTAGTTCATCTTCTCGCGATCCAGGCGCTCGTAGAACGTGGCGCCGTCCTGCTCGTCCAGCGCGCGCAGCTCGCCCATGGTCAGCGACGAGATCGTCGACTGAGCGATATCCCAGGTAGCGCTCTTCTCCCAAACGTTGAGCCATTCCTCAACACCGATTGTCTTGATATCCATGGCCACCTTATCTGATCTTCATTTAGCGTCATTAAACATGAATGGGGCGGTGCGAAAGATCCGCACCGCCCCAATGGGAGACATCTAATGGCAGCTAGATGTTTGTAGTAAGACCTGTACGGGTCTTTGAAAACCTTAGAGGTCCTCGCGCCAGAAGGGCATGCTCATGCAGCGCGGGCCGCCGCGGCCGCGGGAGAGCTCGGCGGAGGGCACGACGAGAAGGTCCAGGCCCTCCTTGTACAGCACGTCGTTGGTGACGGTGTTGCGGGCGTAGACGCAGATCTTGCCGGGCTCGACGCACAGGGTGTTGGAGCCGTCGTTCCACTGCTCGCGGGAGGCCGCGATCGGGTCGCCGCCGCCGCAGGGGATCAGCTTGACCTGGTCGACGCCGGTGGCGTCCTCCAGGACGTGCTCGAGGGTGTCCTCGATCAGGCGGATGTTCACGTCGCCCGGGTTCTTGCCGGCGGTCAGCTCGTAGACGCGCAGGGTGCCCATGATGGCGGGGTGGATCGTGAACTTATCGACGTCGATCTGGGTGAAGACCGTGTCGAGGTGCATGAAGGCGCGGGAGACCGGGATGTCGAAGGCCAGGATGCGCTCGACCTTGGAGTCGGAGTTCCAGAAGATGTTCTGGGCCATGACGTCGATGGCGGCGGCCTGGGTGCGCTGGGAGATGCCGACGGCGAGGGTCTTCTCGTTGATGTTCAGCACGTCGCCGCCCTCGGTGTGGAACTGGCAGTCGCGGCGGAAGTACAGGGAGACGTCCTTGTAGTCGGGGTGGTACTTGAAGACGTACTTGCCGTACAGGGTCTCGCGGTTGCGGGTGACCGAGTACATGCGGTTGAGGTTGACGCCCTCGCCGACGACCGCGAACGGGTCGCGGGTGAAGTAGAGGTTGGGCATCGGGTCGATGATCAGGTCGGACTCGGACTCGGAGTTGACCAGGGAGTCGAGGGTCGTGGACGCCGTGAGGGGCATGTCGATCTCGGCCTTGGTCATGCCGGCCATGGTCTTCTTGACGAACTCGAGGTTGTCCTCGATGGAGTCCAGCTTCTCGCGGACGATCTGCGGCATGTGCTGGCCGCGGATGCCTGCCTCGGCGATGTACTGGTCGGTGAACTCGGCGCGGGCGCCGGGGACCTGGTCGAACACCTCTGCGACGAGGTTCTCGAGGTAGAGCACCTCCACGCCCTGGTCCCTCAGGATCTGGGCGAAGGTGTCGTGCTCCTGCTGCGCGACCTCCAGGAACGGGACGTCGTCGAACAGGAGTCGCTCGAGCTCGTCGGGCGGCAGGTTGAGGAGCTCGTCGCCGGGACGGTGCAGGCAGACCTTCCTGAGCTTGCCGATCTCGGAAGGCACGTGCAGACCTTTCGTCATGGCCTCCTACCTTTCTTTCGGGCCTTTCGGCCGAATCTCTCAGCACCCTTCCGTAACGGGTGCTGCTTGCTGACAGCTCTAGTTATATCCAAATATCACCCGCAATTCCACCTCGCCCCCGAACGGTCAACAAAGTTCGATGAACGGTATATCGAATATGATTCCCCCATGATGCACTTCGGCTTTCTAAAGTACCTTTTCTAAGGTAAATACTCTTTTTTCTTAAAAAATATCTCCGAATGGATCTCTAGACTATTGATTCGGAATTGCATAGCTAAACCGATTTTATGTATATAAATGATGCTTGTTCGCTATTCTGCCTGTATTCGATGATATTCAGCTCTCTATCATTCTTATTCACACATACGCACCGGTTGAATGAAGATAGAGACCGTTTACGTAACGAGCCGGGCGTCAGCTCTTACGCTTGTCGGCGTAAGAAGTAGGTAAAGATACCGTTCACGCGATACGTCCGTGCCAGCGGTCGACTAAATTGAGACAATAGTGAATAGTGTTAGGCTATCGTCCCCTGCGGGGACTGAACGGACAGATGCATATGCCGAGCAAAATCGAAAAGAAGCAAAAAGCCGCCAAGCTGCGCAAGCCGCCGCGTGATTTTTCTTATACGCAAAACCGAGAGCTTAGCTGGCTGCGCTTTGACAACCGTGTGCTTGACGAGGCCTTCGACGAGACCGTTCCGCTGTTCGAGCGTCTAAAGTTCGTGTCAATTTTCGAGTCCAACCTCGACGAGTTTCTCATGGTGCGCGTGGGTGGCCTGTCCGACCTGGCAGAGCTCAAAAAGCAGCCCGTCGACAACAAGAGCAACATGACCGCCTCCGAGCAGGTCGATGCCGTCATGGCCGAACTGCCCGGGCTCCTTACCCGTTGGGAGTCCATCTTCAAGAGCATCGAGGGCAAGCTCGACGCCCTGGGCGTTCACCGCGCTCGCATCGATTCGCTCACGCCCGAGGAGCGCACCTTTGTCACCCGCTACTTCCAGGCCTATGTGTCGCCGATCATCTCGCCGCTGGTCATCGACCCGCGCCACCCCTTCCCCAACCTGCGCAACGGCGCACTCTATCTGGCTTGCGGCCTAGACGGTGTCACCGACGAGGAGAGCCTGCTGGGCCTTATCGAGATTCCCGCCTCGATGAGCCGCGTGGTCGAGATCCCCTCGCCCACCGGCACCTACTCCTACATCTTGCTCGAGGACGTTATCCTCGCCTGCCTGGACAGCTGCTTTGGCTCCTATAAGCCACTCGACCGCGCGCTCATCCGCGTCACCCGCAACGCCGATATCGACCCGGACGGCGAGGGCGTCGAGGAGGAAGAGGATTACCGCCAGCACATGAAGCGAATCCTCAAAAAGCGCTTACGCCTGCAGCCAGTGGTGCTCGCCGTCTCGGGTTCGCTCGAGAAGGCGACGCTCAAGACTATCCGCAAGGCACTTGAGCTTTCGCGCCGCTCGGTTTTTAGCTGCGATATCCCCCTCAACTTGGGCTATGTCTTTGGCATCGAGGGCAAAATTCCCGAGCACCTGCGCAACGAGCTCCTCTTTACGCCGTTTAAGCCGCAGCCCAACCCCGCCATCGACATGTCCCGCTCCATTCGCGAGCAGGTGTTGCAGGGCGACAAGCTGCTCTTTTACCCCTACGAGGCCATGAATCCGTTCCTGGACCTGGTACACGAGGCCGCCTACGACCCCGAGTGTATCTCGCTGCGTATCACGCTCTACCGCGTGGCCAAGCAGAGCCGTCTGTGCGAGTCGCTGATCGATGCCGCCGAGAACGGCAAAGAGGTCACGGTGCTCATGGAGCTCCGTGCCCGCTTTGACGAGCAAAACAACATCGAGTGGGCCGAGCGCCTGGAAGAGGCGGGCTGTACCGTCATCTATGGCTCCGAGGGCTTTAAATGCCACTCAAAGATCTGCCAGCTCACCTATCGCGAGGGAATGGCGCTCACCCGGCTCACGCTTCTGGGCACCGGCAACTTTAACGAGAAGACGGCCAAGCTCTACAGCGACTTTATGCTCATGACCGCCCATCCCGACATCGGCGAAGACGCCAACCTGTTCTTCCGCAATCTGTCGCTGGGCAACCTGCGCGGCGACTACCGCTTCCTGGGCGTGGCGCCCGTGGGCCTCAAGCCGCTCATCATGCGCGGCCTGGACCGCGAGATCCAACGCGCCCTCGCAGGCGAGCCCGCCCGCGTGTTCTTTAAGCTCAACTCGCTGACTGACCGCGAGGTCATCGACAAGATCGCCGAGGCATCGTGTGCCGGCGTGCGCGTGGACATGATCATCCGCGGCATCTCGTGCCTGAAGCCCGGCGTTCCGGGCAAGACCGAGAACGTGCATGTCCGCTCCATCGTCGGACGTTTTTTGGAGCATGCGCGCGTCTATGCCTTCGGCGTGGACTCGGACATGATCTACCTGAGCTCCGCCGACATGATGACGCGCAACACCGAACATCGCGTAGAGATCGCCTTCCCCGTGCTCGACCCCACCTGCCGCGCGCTGGTGCACGAGTACATGGGCGTGCAGCTGCGTGACAACGTGAAGGCACGCAGCCTGACGAGCGACGGCACCTGGGTTCCCGTAGAGCGAAAAGAGGGTGAGAAATCCTTTAACTCGCAGGAGTTTTTGTTGGAGCGTGCCTATCGCAACGCCGAGGCCGCGCCCGAGCCCGTCATTGAGGCAAAGCCCGCCCCTGCTCCTAAGCCGCAGCCGGCCACACCCGAGGTTCAGAAGGTCCAGGCGACCGTCATTGAGCCCGAGCCCGCACCTGCACCTCAGCCCGAGCCGCAGGCAGCTAAGCCCGCACCCGAGACGAGCGCCCGTCGCGATAAGCCCGCCGGCAAGACCAAGGCCATCGAGCGCCATCGCCCCGGTCGTGTGCGCATGGGCCTGGGCCTGATCGGTCTCGGCATAAAGACGCTCATTACCGGCAAGACGAAATAGACGTTTGTAGAAGCGCCCCGTATTTGAGGAATGCCTCGGATACGGGGCGCTTTTCCCTGCTACCATGGTTGCGAACGACAACGCGAATGACAGGCAGGGATATGAAGCTCACCGTAGAATCGATGACGTATGGCGCCGACGGTCTGGCGCATGCCGACAACGGCAAAGCCGTATTTGTGCAGGGCGCCGTGGCGGGCGACACCGTCGAGGCCGAAATCGTGCAGGACGGCAAGTCGTTTATGCGTGCCCGCGCTACCGAGATTCTGGAGCCGAGCCCCGACCGGATTCAGCCTCCCTGTCCCTTCGTGGGCATCTGCGGCGGCTGCTCGTGGGGCAATCTCTCGCGCACCGCTCAGCTTGCCGCCAAGGAGCAAAACCTGCGTTCCACGCTCGAGCGCATCGGCAAGTTCTCCCCTGAACAAGTCGATAAGCTGGTGCAGCCCATCCGCCACACCAAGGACGACTGGGGCTACCGCAATAAAATTGAGCTCGAACCGACTGTCGCTAACGGCCGCGTTCGTCTTGGCATGCACGGCGTCGACCCCAGCAAGATCGTGACCGTCGATTCGTGCCCGCTGTTCGACAAACGTTTTCCCAAGGCACTCAAGTCGGTCGTCGGCGCGCTCAACTATCTGAGCGGCAGTCACGACCTGGGCCTGGAGCGTGTAGGCATTCGCGCCTCGCGTCGCACCAAGGCACTCGAGGTCGCGCTCTGGACGCCCACGGGATCCTTCCCGCGCTCGCAGGTCTCACGCGTGCTGGCAGACGCCGCACACCCCACGAGCGTCGTGCACGTCATGAGCAAGGGCGAGAAGAAAGCCCGCCGCGTCTCCAAGGTGGAAATGCTCGCTGGCGAGGGCTCCTGGACCGAGAATATCGCCGACGGACAGATGCGCCTTTCGGCCCCGTCGTTTTTCCAGGTCAACACCAAGGGCGCCGAGATTTTGATCGAGCTCGTCATGGAAGCGCTCGACCCACAAGAAGACGAGCTTGCCGTGGACCTGTATTGCGGCGCTGGAACCTTTACCCTGCCGCTCGCCCGCCGCTGCGATTTTGTTGCCGCCGTCGAAGCCTATGGCCCGGCCGTGCGCGATCTACGCCGTAACTTGGAGATCAACAAGCTCGATAACGTCGACGTCATCGGCGGCGATGCCGTGCGCGAGTTCCCCGACCAGGACGCCGATGTCCTGGTGGTCGACCCGCCGCGTGCGGGACTCGCGCCCGAGGCCATCGACCTCATCGCCAGCACGAGCGCCCGCGATGTCGCCTATGTGAGCTGTGATCCAGCCACCTTGGCACGCGATCTCAAACGCTTTGTCGAGGAAGGCACCTTCTCCCCCGTTAAAATCACGCCGGTCGACCTGTTCCCGCAAACCTTCCACTGCGAAACCGTCGTTCACCTCAAGCGCAACTAACCACACAGCCATCGCCCGTCTCCCTACGCATGCAAAACATTGGGAAATTGAGCGTGGCAAGCATGGGCCTTCGGGGTATAAGACCGCTAATTGTATGCCGCCTATGAAAGGAACCCTCATGCCCAGCGTTGCCGTTCTCGCCGCCGATGGCTTTGAAACTATTGAATGCCTGACCATGGTCGACGTCATGCGTCGCGGCGGCGTGCGCGCCACCCTTGTCTCGATCATGCCCACGCGCGAGGTCGTGAGCTCGCTGCAGATTCCCGTGACCTGCGATGCTCTCTTTGACGAAATCAACTTTGACGAGTACGACTGCGTCGTGCTGCCCGGCGGCCTGCCCGGCGCCACCAACCTGCGTGCCGACCAACGCGTCTGCGACGTGGTCTGCGAGTTCGCTGCGACCAAGCACGTCGCAGCCATCTGCGCCGCCCCGTTTATTCTGGGCGAACTCGATCTGCTCGAGGGACGCCACGCCACGTGCTTCCCCGGCTTTGAGAAGAGCTTCCCCGAGGGCGCCTATACCGGCGAGAAGGTCACGCAAGACGGCAACATCATCACTGCCAGCGGTATGGCCCAGTCACTCCCCTTTGCGCTGGAGCTGCTGCGCACGCTCGCCGGCGACAAAGCCGTCGAGAAGGTCGCCGAGGGCATCCAGTTATGATTTTGGCTTCGCAATCGCCACGCCGCATCGAGCTGATGCGCGAGGCAGGCTATGACATTCGCGTGATCCCCGCCGACATCGATGAAACGCCCTTTGATGGCGAAGCTCCGCTTACGCTCGTCGAGCGCTTGGCGCGCGCCAAAGCCGCTGCCGTCGCCACCGAGCACGCTGAGTCCAACGAATTGACCGTCGCAGCCGATACCATTGTCACCTTTGACGGCCAAATTTTGGGCAAGCCGGCAGACGAGGACGAGGCGCGCACCATGCTCCGCAAGCTTTCGGGCCGCACGCACCAGGTGGCGACCGGTGTCTGCATCGTTAAGGCCGGCGATACCGTAGCTCCGCATGCAGCCGAGAGCCTGTCGTTTGTCGATGTGACCGATGTGACGTTCTACGAGCTTACCGACGACCAGATCGAGCACTACGTCGCCTCGGGCGAGCCCATGGACAAGGCCGGTGCCTACGGCATCCAGGGCACAGGCGGTCGTATGCTCGTGCACGATATTTCGGGTGACTTCTACAACGTGGTGGGCTTGCCCATCGCTCGCGTCGTTCGCGCGATCCAAAAACTCTTGTAATTGCATCTGGTGCTGGGTATCCCCCAGCGCCTACAATTTTGCCGTACCGTACGGATCCCGACCGGGCATAAGGCCCGGCGGAAAACCGATAGGAGAAAACATGGACACACTGCTCGAAGCCATCGATGTTTGCAATGTCGATGGCTTTTGCTATGGCAACTATACCGACGAGAAGGCCGGCACCGGCTGCACCGTAATCGTAGCGCCCGAGGGCGCCACCGGCGGTGTCGACGTTCGCGGCGGCGCCCCCGCTTCGCGCGAGACCGACCTGCTGCGTCCCGAGAACACCGTCGACAAGGTCCACGCCGTCTGCCTTTCGGGCGGATCGGCCTTTGGTCTGGAGGCCGCAAGCGGCGTGGCCCGCGAGCTCGAGAGCCGCGGCATCGGCCTGCCCGTCGGTCCCACACAGGTGCCCATCGTGTGCTCCAGCTGCATCTTCGACCTTGCCTTTGGCGACCCCACGGTGCGTCCCGACATCGAGGCCGGTATCGCTGCCGTGCGTGAGGCACTGGACCACACCCCTGCCTCGCTCGAGCAGGGCAACGTGGGCGCCGGCACCGGCGCCACCGTAGGTAAGCTCATGGGACCTGCCACCTGCATGAAGGCCGGCCTTGGAGCCGCCGCCGTGGCGCTCGGCCCCGTCAAGGTGGGCGCCGTGGTCTCAGTCAATGCCTGTGGCAACGTTGTCGACCCCTTCACCGGCGAGTGGGTCGCCGGTATGCGCGCCGCAGCCGATAGCGACCAGATCGTCGACATGGAACTCGCAGCCTTTGCCGCCGCCGGATCCATGCAGATGCCGCTCGACCGCACCAACACCACCATCAGCTGCATCGTCACCAACATGGAGCTCACTAAGGCACAAGCCACCAAGGTCTCTCAGATGGCCGCAGACGCCTACGCACACGCCATCCGTCCCACGCACACCACCAACGACGGCGACACCATCTACACCCTCGCCAGCGGCAAACTGGGCGCCCAGGCAAGCGCCGCCGTTCCCCTAGACCTGCTGGGCATGCTCGCCGTAAGGGCCCTGGAA
>CAJMLP010000003.1:0-130070 GCA_905214215.1 uncultured bacterium
TCATGGAATCACCTCTCTTGGGGCGGCCGCCCTACGGGGCGGCTTCACGTTGTTCAAGAAGTATTGTTGCCAGCTTTGTACGATCCTATACATAAATCTAAGTCTCTATATATAAGATTTTCTGAGTGATTGATGGATAGGGTACTGAGATGTCAGCCGACCGCTGCCCAGGCTCACTACCATCTCGATCTGTAACATCTGGCAGCCATTTTTGATCCTAGATGTTACAGATCGAGATGAAATGACCAGCGGCAACCGTTTGTCTCAATCTGTAACATCTACTCGGCAAATTAGGGTCTAACTGTTACAGATCAAGACAAACCGAGAACCACCGCAAAGGGGACAGGCACCTTTGTGGTGGTTCTCGGTTTCGACGGCCAGCTGTCGCACGTTATGAGATTAAAATTGACTTGTTAGCTGAGACTATTCATTTGTCATCGAGCTTGCCTGCTCTTAGTCTCGAGGAGCGCATATGAAGCCGCCTCATTCCACCGGTCGCAACGTCATCGCCATTCTCGCCATACCCATCGTGATGTTCTTCTTTATCGTCGTCACGCCCTTTTCCCTCGGTATCGCCTCGCCCTTCGATTTATGCGGAATGGTCGACGCCGGCTCGCGTGCCACCTCGCTCTCCTTTATCTGTCGCGGCGTGTTTTACGAAGATGGAATTCCCACCGGAATTTGGCGGTCAAAGTTACCGCTGCTCGGTCAGATCGACGGATGCTCCCCCTATTTCTGCCTTGGACCTCAGGCGCTAAACTATCTAATCGACGACCAGCCACTCGACTCCATCACCCTCGCCTACGACTACGCACCAAACACCGATGAGCGCCACATGAACCAAGTCCTCGACAAGATGCTTGGACAGTGCGGGCTCACCGAGGAGGCCGGTCGAACCATCTATAGCAACCAGAAATTAAAGCGAACAGAACTCCGCCGTGTCGGAAAAATCAAAGGGCGAAACGGGGCCGCCTACTGGGATGCCTGGGCAACACGCGACAAGGGCGAATTCGGACACAGCACCTATATGGTCACTGTCTACACCAAAGACGGAATTAAGGACAATGTTGACGATTTCGCGTCATCCAAACTCGGCATCCCCAAAACAACCAAGCCCGCCAGCCCAGATGAAATCCTGTAGAGACGCTCATTAACATGCCGCTCAACGATCACAACAACATCGAGCTAGTCCCCACCACCACAAAGGTGCCTGTCCCCTTTGTGGTGGTTTTCGACAAAAAGAAGCCGCCCCGATAACAGAAGCGGCATCAAGCAGGTCCATTTATTAGCGTCCCTCAAGACCCAACGAGAACGTCGCGGTAGCCCCGGCCACACCTTTCCCTCGGGCGACCCTCGCGAAGCGCGTGAGCACGAGGGAAAGGTGTGTCCGGGGCGTACAGCAGAGTTACTCGGCAGCGGCCTTGAACTTGTTGTAGTTGATCAGGCAGCCGGCCTTGACGATGGCACGCTCCTCGGCCGTCATGTCGGCAATGTAGAGCTCAATCTGCTCGACCGAACCGTCGGCGCGCACCACATAAGCGGCGATGTCCTTTAGGTCACCATCGAGCGCGGCGCGGATACCCGGCACAAAGACGTAATCGCCCACCTCAAAGCTGGGCTCGGCCTCCATCTGGAAGGGCACCATGCCCCAGTTCATCACGTTGGAGCGATAGCGCTTGGTGGCGTACTCGTGGACGATGTTGGCCAGGCCGCCGATAACGCGCTGGCAGCTCGCGGCCTGCTCGCGGGCGGAACCGTCGCCGGGCTTCTTGGCATAGAGCATGGAACCGTACTCGGTCGCCTTGGCATCGGCCGCGACGCCCGCGCCGGCCAGTGCCTCAAACACGCCGGCAAGCTCGGCATCGAGCGCCGCTAGGTCGCCCGCGGACTCGCCGGCAACACGACGCTTCTCCACGGCGTCGACCTCCTTGCTGCGACCCACGTACGCTGGGTCGCGACGGCTGAGCGTAAACTCGGCCAGACCCAGCGGGTTGGAGCGGAAGGAACTCGTCTCGCCCGAGGGAATGAGCTCGTCGGTCGTGGTGACCGGGTCCATGATCTTGGAGCACACCTTGAGCAGGATATCGTCACCGAGCGGCTCCATCGCGGGCCACGGCTTGATGTTGGGACCCTCGACCAGCACATCGGCAGGCTCCGCCTTGCCAAAGCCCCAGTACACGCGCTTCTTGTACGGCGCGTCGTCAAAGGTGTACTCGCAGGCCTCGTCCCAAGTCTCCTCGGGCAGGTCGGTCGCCGGCGTCAGGACGCCACCGTTGGCAGCCGTTGCCGCAATGGAGCGAGTATCCATCAGGGCCACGGCGCTCAGCTGGCCATTACCCGGCTTGGAACCCTCGCGGTTGGGGAAGTTGCGCGTAGTGTGGCGGATCGAAAGGCCGTTGTTGGCAGGCGTGTCGCCGGCGCCAAAGCACGGGCCGCAGAACGCCGTGCGCACGATCGCGCCGGCCTCCATAAGGTCGTAGATGTAGCCGCGGCGTGTGAGCTCGAGCGCCACGGGCTGGCTCGTGGGATAGACCGACAGCGAGAACTCGCCGCAGCCGGTGTTGGCGCCCTTGAGCACGCGGGCGGCCTGGACCACGGAGTCGTAGTTGCCGCCCGAGCAGCCGGCGATAACGCCCTGCTGCACGTGCAGCTTGCCGTCGACGATCTTATCGAGCAGGCTAAAGTGCGTCTTGCCCTCGCCGATCTTGGCGGCCTCGAGTTCCACCTCGTGGAGAATGTCCTCGAGGTTCTCGTTGAGCTCGTCGATCTCAAAGCCGTTGGAAGGATGGAACGGCAGGGCGATCATGGGCTTGATGCTCGACAGGTCGACCTCGACGCAGCCGTCGTAGTAGGCGACATCGGCGGGCTTGAGCTCGCGGTAGTCGTCGCCGCGGCCGTGCATGGTCAAAAACGCGTGCGTGTCGTCGTCGGTTGCCCAGATGGAGGAAAGGCAGGTGGTCTCGGTGGTCATGACGTCGACGCCGTTGCGGTAGTCGGTCGTCATGCTCGCGATGCCGGGGCCCACGAACTCCATGACCTTGTTCTTGACATAGCCCTTGGCAAAGACGGCGCGGATAATGGCGAGCGCCACATCGTGCGGGCCGACGCCGGGGCGCGGGGCGCCCGTGAGGTAGATGGCCACGACGCCGGGATAGGCGACATCGTAGGTGTCGCGCAGCAGCTGCTTTGCCAACTCGCCGCCGCCCTCGCCCACGGCCATGGTGCCCAGAGCGCCGTAGCGGGTGTGCGAGTCCGAGCCCAGGATCATCTTGCCGCAACCGGCAAAGTTCTCGCGCATAAAGGAGTGGATGACCGCAATGTGCGGCGGAACGAAGATGCCGCCGTACTTCTTGGCCGCGGAGAGGCCAAAGACGTGGTCGTCCTCGTTGATGGTGCCGCCCACGGCGCACAGCGAGTTATGGCAGTTGGTGAGCACGTAGGGCAGCGGGAACTGCTCCATGCCCGAGGCACGCGCCGTCTGGATGATGCCGACGAAGGTGATATCGTGGCTCGCCATGGCGTCGAAGCGAATCTTGAGCGCCTCGGGGTCGCCGGACGTATTGTGTGCCTGAAGGATCGAATACGCGATGGTGCCACGCTTGGCATCCTCGGGCGTCTGCGTAATACCGCGCTCAGCAGCCTCGGCCGCAGGCACAACCTCGCTGCCACGGCGCAGGTAGATGCCGTCCTCGTACAGCTTGACCATACTGCCTCCCACTCTGCCCAAACAATTTGGGCGCATAGCATACATTCGTTCAATATCGTGCCATAGAACGGTTGCGAGTGGGCTACGAATCTGCGCGTTCACTTTATCTCAGTAAAGCATAGGACGAGTCCGGTGTGGGCCGGCAGATTTGGTGCAAGAGTGTCCCTTTCGACTAGTCATTTAAGAACGTCCCCAATGACTACCGCATCCGGAGCAAGGCAACGCCGCAGGTAGAGGACGGACAGCGAGCGACGTCCAGAGCGAACAAGTTGGCATGAAAAAGGCAAGGCATAGACCTTCTGGTCATGCCTTGCCTTTTGAATGACAAATTGTCGCTCTGGGCGGCGCGCAGCGTCGAGCCGTTACGCCGTTCGGTAGAACGGCGTAACCTACAAGTCCCCGCCGGCGCCCAGTAGCTTGCGCATGACCTGTTCGGGATTAACCGAGCCATCGCGCGGGGCCAGGGCAGTGATCTTCTTCTGCATCTTGTACTCGTGCAGCTCGTCCTCGAGCTGGCGCACGCGAGCGCGGAGTTTTTCGTTCTCGCGCTCGCGCTCCTCAGCACGCTCCTTCATATCGAGGATGCGCACCACGCCGGCGAGGTTGATACCCTCGTCGGTCAGTTGGTTGATGAGTTCCAGACGCTCGATATCGGCGCGCGAATACAGGCGCGTGTTACCGCCCGAGCGCTGGGGGTTCACCAGGCCCTTGGACTCGTAGACGCGTAGAGTCTGCGGGTGCATGCCGGTCAGCTCGGCCGCCACGCTGATCATGTACAGCGGTTTGTTCCTATTGTCCTCGGCCATGCTACCTGACCCCTTTCCGTCTCGTTATCGTCCATCATAAGCCCGAGGGCGCCGGTGTGCGCCACGACCGCCCTAGTACGTCGCCTTGTAACGGTTGACCTTCTCGCGATAATCGCGCGTGTCGGCCTCGCGCAGCTTGGTCATGGCATCGCGCTCGTCATCGGATAGGTTCGTGGGGATCTGCACCTTGATCTCGACGAGCAGCGCGCCTGTACGGCCACGGTGCTTAACATCGGGCGCACCCATCTCCTTAAAGCGGAACTTCTTGCCCGTCTGGGTGCCCGCCGGCACTTTCAAACGAACCGTCGCACCGCCGGGCGTGGGCACGTCCACCGTGCAGCCGAGCGCCGCCTCGTAGACCGAGACCGGTACCTCCATGGTCACGTCGGCGCCTTTGCGCTTAAACAGCGGGTGCTCCTCCACATGCGTAGTCACGACCAAGTCGCCGCGCTCGCCACCGGCAACGCCGTACTCGCCGCGACGCTTGTACCGCAGCTTGCCGCCGTCGACCGCGCCCGCAGGCACCGAGACCGTAATGGTCTGCTGCTCGCCTGTCGAGGGAATGCGATAGGTGACCTTGTGCGTCACGCCGCGAAACGCGTCCTCGGCCGTCACATCGACGGTCAGCGACAGGTCGCCGCCCTTGCGCGCGCGGCTGCGACCCGCGCCGGCACCGGCAGCACCCGCAGCCCCGGCAAAGCCCGAGCCCCAATCGCTACCCCAAGCGCCGTTGCCGCTAAAGATGCTGTCGAAGATGTCGCCCCAGCCGCTGGCGCCCGCGCCGGCACCGTAGCCGCCGCCATACGCGCCGCCTGCGCCCGGCATGCCGCCGAACATGAGCATCTGGTCGTACTCTTTGCGCTTCTTCTCGTCCGAAAGCGTCTCGTAGGCCTCGCTAATCTCCTTAAACTTGGCCTCGTCGCCGCCGGCATCGGGGTGATATTTTTGCGCGAGCTTGCGAAACGCGCTCTTGATCTCTTTGTCGGAGGCGCTCTTGGATACGCCCAGGATGTCATAGAAGGTTTTGCCTGCAGCCATCGTAGCTCCTCTCCTGTTTCATCCGCCGTCCAGCGGACGGCGGCTCATGCTTTCATATGGCACTAGGCCAGAAAGGGCCCCGGGTGTTGCCCCGGGGCCCTTCTCAATTACTCCTCGGTGCTCTCGGCCGTATCGGCCGCGGCATCCTCGGGCGCCGCTTCGGGCTCCGGTGCGGGGCGCTTCTCGCCACCGTAGGTCACCGTCACCATCGCGGAACGCAGGATGCGGTCCGCCATGCGGTAGCCCTTCTGGTACACATCGTTGACGGTCTCGTCGTACTGCGATGCGTCCTCGACGCGGCCCACCGCCTGGTGCTCGAGCGGATCGAACGCCTCGCCCTTGGGGTCGATGGGCTCAACGCCCTCGTGAGCAAACACATCGAGCAGCTTGGCATGCACCGCGTCAACGCCGTCGACGAACTGCTTAAAGTCGTCGGCGAGCTCCTGGCTGCGGGCATGGTCGATCGCGCGCTCGATATCGTCGACCACCGGCAGCAGCGCGGTGACGAGCTTCTCGGTCGCGCGCTCGCGCTCGGCGATGCGCTCGTTGGCGGTGCGGCGACGGAAGTTCTCCCAGTCGGCCTGCAGACGGGCGGTACGCTCGGTGGCGTCCTTTGCCTTATCCTCGGCGGCCTTCTGGGCCTCTGCCGCAGCATCGAGCTCGCGGCGCACGTCGGCAAGCTCCTTTTGGGCCTGCTCGAACTTGAGCTTAAAGTCGTTGTCGGCGGCTTCCTCACCGGCGCGGATAGCAGCTTCCACCATCTCGTCCTCGGTCATCGTCGCCTCCTTGTTGGAATCCTCTACCTGGTTCTCGGCAGCCTCGGCGGCCTCGGCCTCGTTGGCCTCGGTATCGTCGACGGCCTCTACGGGAATCTTCACGTCCTTCTCCTCAGAGTCAACGGGGGCGGCGCCGGTGGCAGCCGCCTCCGTGCGAGCTTTACGGGCGGACATGATTACTTGTCCTCGTCGTCCACAACCTCGTAGTCGGCGTCGACGACGTCATCGTCGGCAGGCTGGGCACCGGCGGCGCCGTCGGTCTGCTGCTGAGCGTCGGCGTAGACAACCTGAGCCAGCTCATAGGTCACGGACTGCAGGGACTCGCCAGCGGCCTTGATAGCCTCGACGTCAGAGCCCTCGAGCGCCTTCTTGGCGTCGGCGATAGCGGCCTCGGCCTTGGATTTCACGTCGGCGGAAACCTTGTCGCCCAGCTCGTTGAGGGTCTGCTCGGTGGAGTAGCACAGGCTGTCGGTCTGGTTGCGGACCTCGACCTCTTCCTTCTGCTTCTTGTCCTCCTCGGCATGAGCCTCGGCGTCCTTGACCATGCGATCGACTTCGTCGTCGGACAGAGCAGTGGAGCCGGAAATGGTAATCTGCTGCTCCTTGCCGGTGCCCTTGTCCTTAGCGGAGACCTTGACGATGCCGTTGGCGTCGATGTCGAAGGTGACCTCGATCTGCGGCACACCGCGGCGGGCAGCCGGGATACCGGTCAGCTGGAACTTACCGAGCGACTTGTTATCGCGGGCAAGCTCGCGCTCGCCCTGGAGCACGTTGATCTCGACGCTGGTCTGGTTGTCGGCAGCGGTGGAGTAGACCTCGGTCTTGGAGGTCGGGATCGTGGTGTTGCGGTCGATCATCTTGGTCATGATGCCGCCCATGGTCTCGACGCCCAGCGACAGCGGGGTAACGTCGAGCAGCAGGATGCCCTCGACGTCGCCGGTGAGCACGCCGCCCTGGACGGCAGCGCCGTCGGCAACGACCTCGTCGGGGTTCACGGACATGTTGGGCTGCTTGCCGGTCATGGTCTTGACCAGATCCTGGACGGCGGGCATACGGGTGGAGCCGCCGACGAGGATGACCTCGGTCAGATCGGAGAGCTTAAGCTTGGCGTCGCGCAGGGCGTTGGTGACAGGCTGCTTGCAGCGCTCGAGCAGGTCGCGGGTGATCTTCTCGAACTCGGCGCGGGTCAGCGTGTAGTTGAGGTGCAGCGGGCCGGACTGGTTCATGGTGATGAACGGCAGGTTGATGGTGGACTGCTGGGCTGCGGAGAGCTCCTTCTTGGCGTTCTCGGCGGCCTCCTTCAGACGCTGCAGGGCCATGGGGTCCTGACGCAGGTCGACACCGTTCTCCTGCTGGAACTTGTCAGCCATCCAGTCGATGACGCGCTGATCCCAGTCGTCGCCGCCCAGGTGGTTGTCGCCCGAGGTGGACAGAACCTCAAACACGCCGTCAGCGAGGTCGAGGATGGAGACGTCGAAGGTGCCGCCGCCCAGGTCGAAGACCAGAATGCGCTGGTCGGTGCCCTGCTTGTCCAGGCCATAGGCCAGAGCAGCAGCGGTCGGCTCGTTGACGATACGCTTGACGTTGAGGCCGGCGATCTTACCGGCGTCCTTGGTGGCCTGACGCTGGGCGTCGTTGAAGTAGGCCGGGACGGTGATGACGGCGTCGGTGACGGTCTCGCCCAGATACTTCTCGGCGTCGGCCTTCATCTTTGCGAGCGTCATGGCGCTCACCTGCTCGGCGGTATAATCCTTGCCCTCGATGTCGACGACGGCACGGCCACCCTGGCCCTCCTTGACCTCATACGGCACGGTCTTGAGCTCGGAGGTGCACTCGGAGTACTTGCGGCCCATAAAGCGCTTGATGGAGAACACGGTGTTCTTGGGGTTGGTGACCGCCTGGTTCTTAGCGGCCTTGCCCACGACGCGATCGCCGTCGGCACGGAAGCCCACGACGGACGGCGTGGTGCGGTCGCCCTCGGCGTTCACGATGATGGTCGGAGAACCGCCCTCGAGGACGGCCATAGCGGAGTTAGTAGTACCAAGGTCGATACCAAGAATCTTGCCCATTAGAAATTCCCTCTCTCTTTTGCGTTCGCGCCGCCTCGACGGTCTGTCACGCGGCGCTTCGGCTTGTCTTTCAGGATGTAGTGTATCCCCTTATGGGCCGGAATATACAAAATCTAAGTCAATTCATATAAGATTTCTTATTGCCGAGAGTTTAGGTTCTCAAATGCGCAGGTAGATACGCTGATTGAGTTCTCGGCAAATCTATCGAAATCTATGTAGAGATGGCTGAGGTTTGGACCGGAGCCACACGGAACGATCTTGGGGCACCCCCGAGGAAAGCGCGACCCGTTTTGAGCGCCGATTCCGGGATGCGCTTTCCAAAAGCGCGCTCAATAGCTCAATATTTCAAGTCACCTTTAGCTAACATTTGCGCAGCTCAACGGCCCCACCTGCGCGTTTTTTAGTAAACCTTGGCATACTCGGCGAACGGTATGAAGATGCCGGCCAGAGGGTATTGCAAACGGTCGCTCCCGTGGTATGTTTTTGCCCGAATCAAACCGGCGCGCATCGTCTGTAGCGTCGGTCAACAGAGAGGAAACTACCATGGCTCATCCCGTAATTGATGCCGACGAGTGCATCGCTTGTGGCGTTTGCGTCGACTCCTGCCCCGCTGGCGTTCTGGAGCTCCAGGACGTCGCTACCGTCGCTGACGAGGACTCCTGCGTCGCCTGTGGCGCTTGCCAGGACGCTTGCCCCGCTGGCGCGATCACCGAGATCGTCGAGGAGTAACAACTCCCCCACCTGCACACTCAAAAGTACACCGTGCACAAACAAAAAGGAGGCCTCCGCATCGCCGCGGAGGCCTCCTTTTGCATGTGTTCTAGGACAAATCATCCTCGTAGGGCATTAAATCGGCAAGGTAGCCCTTCTCCTTGAGCATGGCCTCGATCTCGTCGAGGGTTTGCTCATCCTCTGCCGCAATGCGATGGAAGTGGTAGCCGCTCGTCACCGTTAGTAGTGGAAAGCTCTTGCCGCTCTCGATATCGTGCAGGTAGCGCTCAACATCGCGACGATTGCGAATGTCCAAGTCGGCCGTGATCTTACCGTACACGCGGTGATTGACGATCACGTTGAGCACGGCGCCACCGGCGTCGACGATACTCGTGAGCTCATCGCCTGCCTGCTCCACGCTGTGGCGAACCTTGACCAAGCGCGTGGGCACGGCGGGGCTGCTGGGGGCCTCCTGTAGTACATAGCCGCGATTGGTGGCGACGATATCGTGCCCGTCAGCGCGCAGCAGGGCGATGTCCTGCACCACGACCTGACGGCTCACGCCCACCTCGCGGGCAAGCGCACTGCCCGAGACAGGATCTTTGGCCCCCTCGAGCACGGCCATGATGGCACGGCGACGCTCGCGGGCGTCCATTATTTACCGTCCAGCAGACGCAGGTGCTTGAGCGAGAGGTCGAGAATCGGCGCAGAGTGCGTCAACGCCCCCGAACTGATAAAGTCAACACCCAGGTCGGCCAGGGCACGAATGTTGTCGGCGTCTACGTTGCCCGAGCACTCGGTCTTAGCACGACCGGCGATAAGCTCAATCGCTGCAGCCATGTCGTCGTGGGTCATGTTGTCGAGCATGATGATATCGGCACCGGCCTCCACGGCCTCGCGTACCATGTCCAGGTTCTCGCACTCAATCTCGACCGTCGTGGTAAACGATGCGTGGGCGCGTGCCATCTCAATCGCACGCGTCACACCACCGGCGGCGTCAATATGGTTGTCCTTGAGCATGACGGCCGTCGACAGGTTGTAGCGATGGTTGCTGCCACCGCCGATCTCGACTGCTGCCTTCTCGAAGACGCGCATGCCCGGCGTGGTCTTGCGCGTGTCGACAAGCACGGTCTTGGTGCCCTCGAGCGCGGCCGCCATCCGATGCGTGTAAGTAGCGATGCCGCTCATGCGCTGCAGGTAGTTGAGCGCCACGCGCTCGCCCGAAAGCAATACGCGCGCATCGCCGCGCACCTGGCCCACGTGGTCACCGGCGTGCACCTCGTCGCCGTCCGCGACATCGAACAACACGGAGCTCTGCGGATCCAGCAGCTCAAAAGTGCGAGCGAACACATCCAAGCCGGCGATGATGCCATCGGCCTTGGCGATGAGCTCAACGGTAGCGGGGCGCGCCGTAGGGCACACGCTCGCCGTACTCACGTCCTCAAACGTGATGTCCTCGCGCAGAGCCTGCAAAATCAGATCATCGACGACGAGCTTCATGGTAATGGGATTCATGGTCTACTCCTCCACGGCCTGCGTGCCGGCCGCACGGGCCAAATCATCGATTGCAAGGGTCTCGGCGCCCAGGGCGCGATGACGCCCGTCAAGCGCGGGCTCGCCCGCCTGCTCCACGGCGAGCGACTCGCCGGTGCGCATGCACCAGGCGGCACGGCGGCCCCAAACCAGGGACTCGAGCAGGCTGTTGGAAGCCAGGCGATTCTTGCCGTGAACGCCGTTGCAGGCCGTCTCGCCCGCGGCGTAGAGCTCGGGCATCGAGGTGCGGCCGTCCTTATCGACCCATACGCCACCCATAAAGTAGTGCTGCGTGGGCGTAACGGGGATGGGCTCGTCCAAGATGTCGCGGCCGTCCTCCAGGCAGCGCGCGCGAATGTTGGCAAAGTGCCCGGTCACCACATCGCGCTCGACGGGGGCAAAACTCAGCCACTCGTGCTCGGTACCGTCCTGCTTCATCTGCTCGCGAATAGCGGCAGCGACCACATCGCGCGGCTGAAGCTCGTCGGTAAAGCGCTCGCCGGCGGCGTTGAGCAAAATCGCGCCCTCGCCGCGGCAGCTCTCGCTGATCAGGAAGGTGCGACCCGGCTGCGGCGAGAACAGCCCCGTGGGGTGAATCTGCACGTAGTCCAGGTGCTCCATCTTAATGCCATGCTCCTGAGCGATGTAGCATGCATCGCCCGTGAGCTGCGGGTAGTTAGTCGAATGGTCGTACACGCCGCCGATACCGCCTGTCGCCCACAGCGTGCGGCGGGCATGAATCTTAAACGGCTCGCCGGCATGCACGCCCTCGGCGGCATTTGCCAGCTCGTCGGCGGGACGAACCGAGTTGTCCTCGTCCACGGAAACGGCGACGACACCGACACACACCGTGACGCCGTCACGCTCGCCCGTCAGGATGTCGGTCATGGCCACGTGCTCCAAAATCTGCACGTTATCCAGCTTGCGAACGGCCTGGAGCAGCTTGGTCGTGATCTCCTTGCCCGTAATGTCGGCATGGAAGGCAATACGCGGACGGCTGTGCGCGCCCTCGCGGGTAAAGTTGAGGCTGCCGTCGGCCTTGCGCTCAAAATCCACGCCCATCGCTAGCAGGTCGTTGATGACCGAACGGCTCGAACGGATCATGATGTCGACGCTCTCGCGGCGATTCTCGTAGTGGCCGGCGTGCATGGTGTCCTCAAAGAAGGCATCGTAGTCCGAGCCCTCGGGCAGTACGCAGATACCGCCCTGCGCGAGCATCGAATCGCACTCGTCGACAGCGCCCTTGGAGAGCATGATCACGCGCGTGCTCGTCGGCAGATTGAGGGCCGCGTACAGGCCCGCCACGCCACAGCCGGCAATGACGACGTCGCACTCCATGTCGGGGTATTGTTTGGTTTCCACAGGAATCCTCTCCCTTGTAATGTGACATGCGGGACTGTCCCTCATGTCACATTGTTCTAGCGCGCTGCGTACTCGAGCATACGGTCGAGCGTGAGCTTGGCCTGGTCTGTCGCCTCGTCCGAGACGCCGATCTGCACCTCGCCCTCGCCCGTCTCCAGGCAGCGCACGAGCTTTTCGAGCGTGATGAGGTCCATGTTGACGCAGGTGGGCTGCACCGCGGGGAAGTGGAACTTCTTGCCGGTGCCCTGGCAGCGGCGCTCGAGCTCGTAGAGCACGCCGCGGACCGTCACGATAATGAACTCGCTGGCGTCGGACTCCTCGGCATACTTGATGATGCCGGCGGTGGAGCCGATGTAGTCGGCCTCGGCCAGGACGTCGGCCTTGCACTCAGGATGCGCCAGCACGAGCGCGTCGGGGTGGGCCTCCGTCGCGTCGACGATCTGCTCGACGGTGATGATGTGATGGCGCGGGCAGTAGCCGTTGTTGAGGATGACGTGCTTTTGCGGCACCTGCTCGGCTACGAAGCGGCCCAGGTTTTGGTCGGGGATGAACAGGACGTGCTGCTGCGGCAGCTCGGACACGATCTTGACGGCGTTGGAGCTGGTGACGCACACGTCGCTCCAGCTCTTGATCTCGACCGTGGAGTTGACGTAGCAGACCACGGCAAGGTCGTCACCGTACTCGGCGCGCGCCGCGTCGACCGTCTCGCGCTTGACCATGTGAGCCATGGGGCAGTCCGCGCCCGGCTCGGGCAGCAGCACGGTCTTGGTGGGGTTGAGCAGCTTGGCACTCTCGCCCATAAACTCCACGCCGCACAGCACGATAGTCTGCTGCGGCAGGCTCTTGGCGAGTTTTGCCAGGTAGAAACTGTCGCCGACGTAATCGGCAACGGCTTGGACCTCGGGCGCCACATAGTAGTGCGCCAGGATTACCGCGTCACGTTGGGCTTTTAGTTGCTGAATGGCCTCGACGAGCTCTGCGGGCACCAGTGCCGCGCGCTCCGTTGCCGTCGTTGCCGATGCTAGGCCGGCCGCGATATCGCGTGCAAGCTCCGATGCATCCATGTTCGCGCTCTGTGCCATCAAGGCCCCTCTCTTTTGGCGAATCTTGGGGCTTTAGTATGACACCTAGGTTTACAGCTGACAAGACAGCTGTAAACCTAGGTGTAAAGTTGAAATAAAGATTCAATCATGCGGCAGGTCCATTTTCGAACTGGCAAGCTGAGGACAGCCGAAAATGGACCCGCCCCATGATTCGGGCAGCCCGTTTTGTCCTGGACCAAGGGGCAGTGGTCAAAAAGGGCCAAATATGAGTACTGTCACCAAATTAGTAGCATCGATTTTCCGGTCCAGAGCAGCAAAATCGCCTTGTTTGGAGCCCGATCGCGACTCTGAAGAACGAAAATCGATGCACTTTTGGCCTCTGGCACCGATTTTTGAGGCCATTTGGCTGCCACCAAACTGGTAACAGTACTCATATTTGGCCTTTTTTGACCACCGGGTTTCCGGCAAACCCCAAAAGCGGGTCCGGATCGCTCGATCCGGACCCGCTGGGGGTAGCGAGCACAATCGAGGTGTAAGAAGCAAGAGAGGGCCATCGCCTAGAATCGTCAGCGCCTAGATATTCAACGAGAGGAAAGACAGTGGTCCGCAGCGACATGCTACCCCAGCCGGACCGGGGGCTCGGCCTCGACCGGCCCCAGACCGAGGCATTTCACCGACGAGTTCAAGAGGAAGATAGTCGATCTCCACAACGCCGGAAAGCCCAGGCGCGAGGCCATGGACGAGTGCGACCTCGACAAGAGCACCGTGGAGAGGCGGGTCAAGTCGATAAACGAGACCGGCTCGCCGCGCGCCGCCGACAACCGCACGCCCGAGTAGAACCGGATCCTGGAGCCCGAGCGCGAGAACCGCAGGCTCCGGATGGAGGTCGACGTCTTAAGACGAGCGGCGCCAGCATACGCTCGGAAGTCAGGGCCATGGCGGCCAACGGGGGGGCCGCTGCCCCATATCGGCGCAGCGCTGGCATCGAGGCCTTCTGACCTGTGTCAAGATTTCGGACACGCAAGCTCGAGGAATCAAGCGGCCATAGGCATGGCCTCGGGCTTGGGCTCGGTTCTCTCGAAGAAGGCCGCCATGGCCTCGGCCGGCACCTTGTAGCCGATCGTCGAGCGGGGCCTTCGGCGGTTGTAGTACGCCTCGATGAACTCGACCACCGCGTGCTTGGCGGAATCCCTGGTCGGGAAGCTGCGCCTGTAGTACATCTCGTTCTTCAGCGTGGCGAGGAACGACTCGGCCACCGCGTTGTCGTGGCAGTTGCCGGTGCGGCTGCAGGACAGCCGCACGTCGTTGTCGCGCGCCCATTCGGCCAGAAGCCTGCTGGTGTACTGGGCGCCGCGGTCGGCGTGGAATATCGCGTTGCCGGCCACGTAGCCGCGCGATTTGGCCGACGCCAGCGCCGAAACCACGATGTCGGCGGCCATGCGCTCGGAGAGCGACCAGCCCACCACCATGCGGGTGTTGAGGTCGATGACCGTCGACAGGTACAGCCATCCCTCGCCGGTGCGCAGGTAGGTGATGTCGCCCACGAGCTTGTAGGTTGGAACGGGACTGGTGAAGTCGCGGCTCACCAGGTCGGGCCGGGGCCTGGCCTTCGGGTCGGGGATGGTGGTGCGCTTCCTGGCGTTGGGCGTGCAGCCGCGTATTCCCAGCTCGTGCATCAGCTTGCGCACCCTGTACAGGGTCAATCCGGAGAACTCGCCGGGCAGGAAGCATTTCACGAACCGGAAGCCGAACCTGCGGTCCGACTCCAGCCACACGCGCCGGACCGCCTCGCGCTCGGCCGACCAGTTTTCTCGCGGGCAGCCGTTGGAGAGCCACGAGTAGAAGCCCGATCGGCTCACGCCGAGCACGCGGGCCATCATTTTCACCGGGAATTCGGCCTTCTCCGCCAACATCATCCGGTAGCATGCGGCTACGCCTGGCTTTTGGCGAAGAAGGCCGCGGCTTTTTTCAAGAAGGCGTTCTCCATCTCGAGCTCGCGTATGCGCCTTTTCGCCTCGCGAAGCTCGCGGTCCTCGGCCTTGGGGTCGGGCCCGCCGGCAAGCTCGCGCCGGCGGTTCTGCACCCACTTGTTCACGGTCTTGGAATTCAGGCCCAGTTCTGCGCAGCATTCCGTTATCGGCCTGCCCGTCGAGATGATGTAGTCGGCGGTCTCGCGCCTGAACTCGTCGGTGTACTTGGCGGCTGGGTTGGACATAGCATACCGTCCTCTCGGTCGTCGATGAATGCATTCTAAAGGATTGGGCCTCTAGCATGCGTGTCCGAAAAGACGATACAGGTCAGACAACCCAATCAGACGTCGTCTCGAGCGCGTCCTCTGCACGGTCGAGCGTGCTTCTGGCCTTGGCACCCTGTTTGAACCACGTGCGCAGGTCCTCGAGCGTGCTGCCCGCTGCATACACCTTGATTTTTCGACCGCCCTTCGTAGTCACCGTGCAGCGGTCGCCGCTCTCGCTGTCCTCGTGCGCCGTGACCTTCTTGAGGTAATCGCGGCGGAACGCCACGACGCGGGCATTGCTGATCTCGATGAACCAATCGTCGTCGACAAGCGAAGTGCCCGTGGCACCTCGACTTGCCATCTCCTCGGCGAAGGAGAAACCGAGTTCGCGCTCCTGCCTGCCGATCTCGTAGATACCACGGGCGGGCATGCTGAGCATAAGCAGGGGCAGGAGTCCCCCTATGAACAGGAAGAGGAACGGAACGAGCAAGAGCAAGCGGGCTCCGGCATCGGTGAAAACAGCCATGAAGGCGATCACGAGCGAGAAGACGAGCGCCATGCCGTTGAAAACAATCGTCAACGGCTTGACGGCAGACCAACACAGGCCCGCCTTGGTCATGGGACCGTCGACGGCGTCCGAGACTTCGATGCCCTCTTCCTCCAGACGGGCGAGGAGGTTGAGCGAGCACACCCCCTCGAGGCTTATCGAGCAGAACTTTCGATCGCCCTCGAACAGGTCGATCCTCATCATCTGCGTGTGAAGCGTTGCATGGGTGATGTTGCCGAACGTCGTCTCCTTGCGGATGCCGAAGGCGTTACGCGAGAGAATTCGTTCACCGTCCACGTCGATGCGCGGGATGCTCAGCAGGGCCCAGATGGCCATGCCCGCAAGTGCCATGGCGTGGCCGAACCACACAAGCTCGTGGCCCCACTCGCCCAGCGAAACGCCCTGCCAGACGTAAACACCCAACATGAGCAGCTCGAACGCGACCGCGCAGCAGGCGATGATCGTGCGGATGGCAGCGGGCATGCGCACCGTGAAGCGATCGAGGCTGTCCGTCGCCTCACTGCGCTCACGCGCGCCGCGACGGGCGACCCATGCAGTGAGCGGACCGACGATGAACACCACCATCGCCACGCGCAGGAACGATTCGAGTATGTCGCCCATATTAACCACCATCCCAATAGAAAACGTGAATTTGGGAGACTATAGCAGAGCGAAGCGATCTGCACGGCATCGTCCGGGTGTTTTCGGCATACGGTGGAAACCAGCGGCAGCGGACGTTGAGAACTCACCCAAAAGACGCGATTCGACCGAAGCGATTCTTCTTGACTTGGTCTCAATGTGATGCGACATGCGCCACTACCTGCGCGGTCTAGCGGCCCTGATCGAAGAGGGTCACACCGATGAGGCACTCGAGCGCATCGACGCGCTCTGCGAGACCAACGACCGCACCGCCGTGCGCCGCTACTGCGCCAACGAAACGGTCAACATTGCGCTCTCGTCGCTTTCCGCGGACATCAACGCGCACGGCATCACCGCCGACCTGCACGCCGCCGTGCCCGAAACCGTCCACGTGGGCGATGTCGATCTATTCAGTGTGGTATCGAACGCCCTGGACAATGCCATCGCCGCGGCGAGCGCCGCCCCCGAAGGCAAGCGGTTTGTCGACCTGGACCTTCGCTACGAAGACGGTCAGCTTCTATTGCTGGTTTCCAACACGTTTGGCCGTGCGCCGCACATGGTCGACGGCATGCCCGTGACTCAGCACACTGGGCACGGCTTTGGCACCAAGAGCATTATGCTTGCCGTCGAGCGCATGAACGGCAACTGCCAGTTCCGCATTAATGGCGACCGGTTTGAGCTGCGCGCCGTGATGTAGGGGCTGCCGCCAACCTCGCTACAGCGGTGCAGCCGCCGGGGTCAGCTGCTTAATGTAGGCCCACATGCGCTGCTTGGCGGCCTTGTCGGTGAGCGCCGCCTCAAAACCGTCGAGCGCCAGCACGCGGCGCCCCTGCACATGGGCGACCAGGCCGGGCTTGAGCATGGCGGTGTCAAAGTCATCAATTGCCACAAGCATATCGGCATAGGTCTCGCGCATGACATCGGCCGCACTGTTGTCCAGCAGCAGCACCGCCTCGGGGTCCAAGGTCTCCAGCGCCTCGCGGAACAGGTCGCACGTCAGGGCCTCGCCCGCCGCGACCGCTCCGTCGCCCGGGCCGGCGACGCTTGCCAGCACACAAAAATCCTCGGGGGCATATCCGATGGCACCGAGCGCCTTGCGCAACGCGGCGCCATCCGCGCCGGCGGCCAGCTCGCCGCCCGAGCACTCGGCTTCATCCAAATCGCCTTTGACCAGCACAATCGGCGAGCACGCGTTGCCCGCGATGCGCACACCGCGATCTGCAAGCGACGCGAGCTCCTGCTCGGTCGCCTGAGCGATGGCTTCTTTTTTCTGGCTTTGTGACGTGGGCATGCGCTCTCCAATCGTTTGCGTGCCCACCATTATATAAAAGAGCCGCCCGCGAGTGGTTGCTTTGCGGGCCGCTGGGTATAAGCACGGTCGTACTGAGTTTTACGCGGCCGAGCCGCGTCGTATTATGGAGGTCACCATGGCTGACATTAAGCAGATTACCCCCGAGAACTTCGGCGCTGTCGTCAACGATAGCCTGCCCGTACTGGTTGATTTTTGGGCCCCGTGGTGCGGCCCCTGCCGCTCGCTCTCGCCCATCGTAGACGAGGTTGCCGACGAGCTGGCCGGCAAGTTGGCTGTGGCCAAGTGCAACGTCGACGACAACCAGGACCTGGCCATGAAGTTTGGCGTCATGAGCATCCCCACGCTGATCGTCTTTAAGAACGGCGAGGAGGTCGACCGCTCGGTTGGCGCCCTACCCAAGGCAAGACTTCAGGCACTGCTGGAGAAACATCTGTAATACGCTTGTTACCCATCTGCCGTCCATGAGCGGTTTCGCACCGCTCGCCGGAGTGCCAAACGCAAGGTATGCGACCACGGATAGTATGGTAGATACAAACAGCCCCCAGTGAACGGGTGCGGGTCAGACGGACTCGCACCCGTTTTCTTATGCGGCGGCGCTCAAGGCGGGCGTAGTAGAATCTGAACCACCATATCGCCCCGTACAAAAGGAGATTCCCATGCATGACGTCGGAATGAACATGAGCCAGCTTGCCATGAGCGTCAAGCAGGTCGACGACACCATTGAGCTCGCTCACGAGTGGAGCCATCAGCTGCTGCATGCGACCGAGAACTTTGATATGGAGCGCATTGGCGCCAAGCTCGAAGCCGCCATGTCTGCGCTGCACGAGGCACACGATGCGCTCGAGGGCTACGAGGAGGCCATCGAGGCCGACCATAACTCTGTTGGCTCCGTAAAGCTGGTGTAGCGTGGCCGAGCACGAGCACGCGCACAATCACGGTGCGGACGACGATGCGAGCTGCCGCTGCAGCGGCTCCAGCTCCGAGCTGGTCCGCTTTTCGGTCACCGCGCCCGACGACCTGCTGCGCCGCTTTGACGAGCAGATCGCGCGCCGCGGTGACGTGGCTAACCGATCCGAGGCCGTACGCGATCTGATTCGCGCCTCGATTGCCAAGGAGCAGATGCGCACGCCCGATGAGCATGTTATCGGGTCGCTCACCATGATTTACGACCACCATACCGGCGACCTGACGCGCCGTCTGGACGAAGTGCAGCACGACTACACCGACGAGATCGTATCGACCATGCACGTGCATCTGGATCACCACAACTGCTTGGAGATTCTGGCGCTCAAGGGTCGCGGCGAGCGCGTCTACGAACTAGCCGACCGCCTGCTGGGCCTGCGCGGCGTTAAGCACGGCGAGCTCACGTGCGCCGCCACCAAGCAGAGCCTGGGACTGTAGCGCACCTGTCCCTATTTGGTCGGTTTTGATGAGGGGTGTCGCATGCGGCATGTGCATATTCATGTGACGGGCATTGTGCAGGGGGTTGGCATGCGACCGTTTGTGTATCGCGAGGCCATGGCGCATGGCATTTGCGGATGGGTGCTCAATGCGGGCGACGGCGTGCATATCGAGGCGCACGCTCCGGCCGATGCGCTCGATGCTTTTGTTGCCGCGCTTTCTGAGCATGCGCCTGCGGCAGCCCGCGTTGAGCGAGTCGATGTTGCGGATTTGGGGCCTGGCGGCTGGAGCGCTGTCGATGAGCGGGGCTTTCGCATTGTGGCATCGCAGGATCAGACCGCTCATACCACGCTCGTCTCGCCCGATATCGCTACCTGTGACGATTGCCTGCGCGAGTTGTTCGATCCCGCCGACCGACGCTATCACTACCCCTTTATCAACTGCACTAACTGCGGGCCGCGCTTTACCATCATCCGCTCGCTGCCTTACGATCGAGCGGCCACCTCGATGGATTGTTTTCCCCTGTGTCCCAAGTGCGCCGCGGAGTATGCCGACCCACTCGACCGGCGTTTTCACGCGCAGCCCGATGCCTGCTTTGACTGCGGGCCACATATTACCTGGCGCGAAGCGGACCACGGTGTTGTGCCAACGGCGGTCGACGCAACACCAGCCGTCGGCTCCACGCGCGAGGCCAGCGATGCCATCATCGAACGCTGCATCGAGCTGCTGGCAGGCGGCGGTATTGTCGCCATCAAGGGCCTGGGCGGATTCCATCTGGCCTGCAACGCTGCCAATGAGCAGGCGGTGGTCGAGCTGCGCCGTCGCAAGCGCCGCAGTAACAAACCGCTTGCCGTTATGGTGCGCAGCCTTGCCGATACTGAACGCCTGTGCCATGTCGATGATGCCGAGCGCAGCTTGCTAACCGGTAGCATCCGCCCCATCGTGCTGCTGCGCCGCCGTGCTGTTGGCGAGGGAGATTCCCCCGACGGCCTTACACTCGCGCCATCCGTCGCACACGATCTACCCGAGCTCGGCGTCATGCTCCCCTATACACCGCTTCAGCATCTGCTGCTTGCAGCTGCCGCGTCGCACGACATGCACGCGCTGGTCATGACCAGCGGAAACCTGAGCGAGGAACCTATCGAGACCGACGATGCCCTTGCATGGGAACATCTTGTTGCCGCCGGCATCGCCGACGCGCTACTTGGCAACGACCGTGCGATTCTCTCACGCTACGACGACTCCGTGGTACGTGTGGTCGACGGCACCGTCATGCCTGTGCGTCGCGCACGCGGATATGCGCCGCAACCGTTGTCGTTGCCGACGCTCGACGGCACTGCACCCTGCGTGCTCGCCTGCGGGCCGCAGCAAAAAGCCACGATCGCGCTCACGCGCGAGGACGCCGACGGCCATGTGGCCTGTTTTGTGTCGCAGCATATCGGCGATGTCGAAAACGGCGCGACCTTCGATGCTTGGAGCGCCGCCCGCGCACGTCTAGAAAACCTCTTTGGCCTGACGCCTGTCGCCCTGGCATGCGACATGCACCCCAGCTATCTGTCAAGCCAGTGGGCGCGTGAGCGGGCACGGGAGCACGATCTGCCGCTTATCGAACTCCAGCATCATCATGCTCACATCGCGAGCGTAATGGCGGAGGCGATTGTCGCTGGCCGGCTTGCGCCCGATGCGCGCGTCCTCGGTATTGCCTTCGATGGTACGGGTGCCGGCACCGACGGCACCATATGGGGCGGTGAGTTTCTTATCGCCGGCCTTGCCGATTTTGAACGCGCCGCGCACCTGCGCACCTGGGCGCTGCCAGGCGGAGCCGCATCCGTGCGCGATGCCCGGCGCAATGCCTTTGCCCTGCTGAGCGAGCTCGGCCTGCTCGAGCATCCGGGTGCCGCGGGGCTATTGGGCACCCTCGACGAGCAAACACGCAGCGTGACAGCCACCATGATCGAGCGCGGCATCAACAGCCCGCGTACCAGCAGCATGGGGCGTCTTTTTGATGCCGCGGCAGCTATTCTGGGCATCTGCGACAAGGCAACCTACGAGGGCGAACCCGCCATAGAACTCGAAGCCGCCGCCTGGCGCGCGCTTGACGGTAAGCCCGTTCGTCTCGACGGCAATCATACAGGCGTATTCACGTCTGCCGACGACTCCCCCATCTTGGACCCCCAACCGCTCATCGAAGCTCTTCTGAATGGAATCGAGGCAGGCGTGCCGGCCGACCGGCTCGCCCTCGGGTTTCACATCGCCATTACGCACGCTACGACCCACATCGCACGCGAAATCTGTGCGCGCGAAGGCCTTGATACCGTCGCGCTCTCGGGCGGCGTGTTCATGAACCGGCTTTTGCTTCAGCTCCTTACCCACGAACTCAAAGACGCCGGTCTTGCCGTCTTGGTCCCCCACGCTGTACCCGCCAACGACGGCTGCATCGCCTACGGTCAGGCCGCCATCGCTCGCGCTCGCCTCGCGCAGAAGGCGTTGCGATAGGCTGTTTTGCCAGCCTGTGCGCCGCCGTCTCACAGGTGTAACGCGTTTGCTCGTGACTCCCGCGAGCGCTACCATCAACTGATGGGTAATTAGGCGCCTATCCAGCGCAAAACGTATAAAAGGGGAACATTATGTGCCTTGCCGTTCCCGGTAAAGTGGTCAAACGCGACGACGACCTTAAGGCGACCGTCGACATGATGGGCATCGAGCGCCCCGTTTCGCTGCGCCTCGTGCCGACGGCACAGGTAGGCGACTATATTCTCGTGCACGCCGGCTTTGGCATTCAGATTGTCGACGAGCAGGAAGCCCAAGAGACACTCGAGCTCGTCAATACCATGACCGAACTGGTCGAAGAAGACCAGCTTGCCACCAACCCGGCCGAGGCATACTAGTGGCGGCCGAGCAGCCGGCGCGCTCCGGTATCGACTTCTCGGCATTCCGCGATCCCAAGCTGGCTCGCGAGCTCATCGAGCGCATTCATAAGGTTGCCGGCGACCGCGCCATCAACCTTATGGAAGTCTGCGGCACGCATACCGTGAGTATCGGGCGCTATGGCTTTCGCTCCATTATGCCTGTCGGGCTCAAACTGCTAAGCGGTCCGGGTTGCCCCGTCTGCGTTACCGCCAACCGCGACATCGATCACGCAATCGCGCTTTCCAACATGGACGGCGCCATCATCACCACCTTTGGCGACATGATGCGCGTGCCCGGATCGTCCACCTCGCTTGCCGCGCAAAAGGCGGCGGGGCGCGACATCCGCATCGTCTACTCTCCGCTCGACGCACTCGACATTGCCGAGCAAAATCCCGATCGTCCGGTCATTTTTATGGGCGTGGGCTTTGAGACTACGACGCCCACCATTGCCGCCGCTATCCTGGAGGCCGACGCGCGCGGGCTCCAGAACTTCTCGGTCTACTGTGCTCACAAGACCACGCCGCCGGCTCTGCGTGCGATCTCCAACGACCCCGAGACGACCATCGACGGCTTTATCCTGCCTGGTCACGTCGCTACCATCACAGGCCTGGCACCCTTTGGGTTTTTGGTCGATGAGTTCGAGACCCCCGGCGTAGTCACCGGGTTTGAGCCGGTCGATATCTTGCAGGGCATCTGCATGCTGGTCCAGATGGCCGTCGAGAACAGGCCCGCGATCGACAACGCCTACCGCCGTGGCGTCAATGCAGACGGCAACCCCGTGGCGCGCCAGCTGGTCGAGCAGGTGTTTGAGCCATGCGACACCACGTGGCGCGGGCTGGGGCCGATTGCCAACTCGGGCCTTTCCATCCGCCCCGAGTTCTCGCGCTTTGATGCCCGCACTCGCTTTGACGTGCCCGTTGAGGCGACGGTCGAGCCGCGTGGGTGCCGCTGCGGCGACGTGCTGCGCGGGGCCATTACGCCGAGCAGCTGCCCGCTCTTTGGCCGCACCTGCACGCCCGAGCATCCCGTCGGCCCCTGCATGGTGAGCTCTGAAGGCAGCTGCGCGGCGTACTTTAGATACCGCGACTAGCCCGGACGCCCCCGCGTACCGGCACCACCCACGATTGGAGTTTTCGATATGTCCCGTAATGCCACCGATAGCACTGTCCTGCTGGGCCACGGCTCCGGCGGCCAGATGATGAAGCGCATTATCGATGAGGTCTTTCTGGATGCCTTTGGGTCGCCCGAGCTGCTCGCGGGCAACGATGCCGGCGTCGCTGCGCTGCCCGCAAGCGGGCGAATCGCCATGTCGACCGACAGCTTTGTGGTAACGCCGCAGTTCTTCCCCGGCGGCAATATCGGCCGCCTCGCCGTATGTGGAACCGTCAACGACGTCGCGACCTCGGGCGCCAACGTGCGCTATCTCTCATGCGGCTTTATCCTCGAAGAGGGCTATCCCATGGACAAGCTGCGCCAGATTGTGCAGACCATGGCCGAAACAGCGCGCGAGGCGGGCGTGTCCATAATCACCGGCGACACCAAGGTGGTCGAGCGTGGCGGTGCCGACGGCGTCTACATCAATACCGCCGGCGTGGGCGAGGTACCCGCAGGCGTGACGCTCAGCGGTGCCAACTGCCGGCCCGGCGACGCCATCCTGGTATCGGGTACGCTAGGCGACCACGGCATCGCCATCATGAGCCAACGCGAGGGCCTGGCGTTTTCGAGCACCATCGAAAGCGACGCCGCACCGCTCAATCATCTGATTGCCGACGTGCTCGCCGCCGCCCCCGACACCCGCTGCTTCCGCGACCCCACGCGCGGCGGGCTGGCATCCACGCTCAACGAGTTTGCCCAGGCCAGCGGCGTTGCCATGGAGATCGACGAGGATGCTGTGCCCGTGCGCCCCGACGTGCAGGCCGCCTGCGAGATGCTCGGCTACGATGTGCTGCAGGTGGCAAACGAGGGCAAGATGGTCGCCGTAGTGCCGGCCGAGCAGGCCGATGCCGCGCTGGCCGCCATGCGCGCCGCCCGCTACGGCGAGAACGCCGCCGTCATCGGTCGCGTGCTGCCGCTTGCCGAAAGCACTCGACCCGCCGTGCGCGTACGCACCGGCTGGGGATCGACCCGCATCCTCGACATGCTCGTAGGAGAGCAGCTGCCGAGAATTTGCTAGGGCGGAATTGCACGGCTGGCGCGATGTGGCTTGATATCCCTGGAGATGTTCAGATTCCGAGCACGCCCGACGCGGAAGCCCAGTATTATGGGGTGCGTTTTAAACCCAATGACGGGAGCTTTCATGGCAGCAGCTTTTTCCACCGTGATCTTTGACCTTGACGGCACCATCCTCAACACGCTCGAGGACCTGGCGGCCGCCGGCAACCACACCTGCGAGATGCACGGCTGGCCCACGTTTGCCATGGACGAGTACCGCTACAAGGTGGGAAACGGCATGCTTAAGCTGGTCGAGCGCTTTATGCCCGCCGAGTACGCGGGCGACGGCCGTATGTTTGAGCAGACGCTTGCCGAGTTTAGAGCTTATTACGGCGAGCACAAGGAAGACCACACCGCCCCCTACCCCGGCACGATTGAGATGCTCGACCGTCTGCGCACAGCGGGCGTTCAGCTTGCCGTGCTCACCAACAAGGATCATATTTCGGCAGCCCCGCTTATCGAGAAATACTTTGGTTCCGATCGCTTTGCGCTGGTACAGGGCCGTGTGGGCGCATTTCCGCCCAAGCCCGAGGCACCCGTCACGTTGCATGTGATGAAAGAGCTGGGCGCCGATCCGGCATCCACGCTCTATGTGGGCGATTCGAATGTCGATGTTCTGACCGGCCACAACGCCGGCCTTAAGAGCGCCGGCGTCAGCTGGGGCTTCCGCGGCCGCGCAGAGCTGGAGGCCGCCGGCGCCGACTACGTGGTAGATACGCAGGACGAACTCGCCGAGCTAATCTTGGGCGAGTAGCGAGCGACACCGCTTAACGCAGCTGCGACAATTCTTCCACGCGGAAAGTGCATACCGTTTTGGAGCAATATTCCGGGTCGCGGTTTCCGCAACCCGCCCCATCCGGAAACCGCGACCCGGAATTCGGGCAAAAACCGGGTCGCATTTTCCCGAGCATTTGATGCGGCGCTGATACAAGGAGTGTCCCCAACTGCCGGCAGAAAAGGAACGTCCCCAAGCACCGCCTTCCCAATGACTACTCCAGCGATGGTAACGTCACGGGTAGAGGACGGACAGCGAGCGACGTCCAGGACGAACAAGTTGACATGAAAAAGGCGAGGCATAGACCTTCTGGTCATGCCTCGCCTTTTGAATGACAAATTGTCGTCCTGGGCGGCGCGCAGCGTCGAGCAGTTGCGGCGTTTGGTAAAACGCCGCAACGAACTGCCACGTAACTCCCCTAGCTCATCATGGCATTCATCATCTCGTTGGTTGCGGAATCGTCGGCAGACCACTCGCCGTCGTCATTGCAGGAATACTTGAAGGTGACCTTGGTGTCCTTGGTCTTAGCAGCCTTGGTCACATCGACCATGACCTGGCCGGCCATCTTGTACAGGTCGTCCTCGGAAGGCATCGTATCGAGCGCCGCGATCTTCTCCTGATACTGGGTGGCGAAATCTTCAACGATCTTGTTCATGGACTTGCAGGTAATGGTGACATCGGCAGTCGCGGTGCCCTTGTCCTCGTCGACCGTCACATCGCCGATCTTGTAGTCAAAACCCTCGAGATAGCTCTTGGCGTACTCCTTGGGATCGATGCCCAGCTGCTCGAACTCGTCGCCCGAGGCCTCTTCCAGGCCGGCGAGGAAGTCGTCGCCGCCGTTCTTGACCTCGTCAAACTGCGTCGTAAGATCCTCGGTGATGAGCTCCTCAACCGAAGGACCTCCGCAGCCGGAAAGCACAACCACGCACGCGACCAGAACAGCCATCAGGGGCGCAAGCAGCAGCTTCTTCTTCATGACATTCCTCCCAACAAGCGGCACCGCGCTTCCCGACGCGGTGCGCGTCGTAACAATAAGGCCATACTAGCCGATAACGAACACCCCCGGCAAAGCAAAGGCGCAGTCGGCTCGATTTAACGTCCGAACGGTTTACCGGTCCGCCCAACGCGCAATAAAACGTTCCGCCGCATTGCAATAAAAAAGGGCGGCCGGAAAACCCGACCACCCTTGCACATCCTTTGGATGCCGCAGTTTACTTGCGGACGACCTTAACGATGACATCGCCGGCGGCGACAGCGGAGTCGGCCTCAACGGCGAGTTCGACATCGGCAAACTCGGCGGTGTTGGACACGGCCACGACGACGCAGTCCTTGTAGCCGGCAGCGGCGATCTTGGCGCGGTCGATCTTGAGCATGGGCTGGCCAGCCTTTACGACGTCATCGGCCTTGACGAAGCCCTCGAAGCCATCGCCGTTCATGTTGACGGTATCGACGCCAACGTGCACCAGAACCTCGATGCCGCTATCGGACTGCAGGCCCACGGCGTGACCCATGGTGACGGTCACCTTGCCGTCGCAGGGAGCGTAGACCAGGTCGTCCTCGGGCCACACGGCGCAGCCCTTGCCCAGAACCTCGCCGCCAAAGACGGGATCGGGCACGTCGGCCATCTTGATGACCTTGCCCTTGACGGGCGAGCACAGCACGTCGGCGCCGGCAGAAGCAGAGATGGAGGACGGAGCAGCGGCAGTCGCGGGCTCAGCCTTCTTCTTGAACATGTCAAACAGACCCATACGTTTTCTCCTCTTGATTAAGCGCAACGTTGTGCGCATGCCTATGGTGATTATAGTGCCAAATGGTTCAAATGCTAAGGTGGGGACTCGAATCGCGAGCCCATCCCAACGCTTTTCCCCGGTGGCACTCATATTGTCGATTAATCCAGGCCCTCGGCACCGTTGGACTTGATGATCTTCTGGTAGGCGTAGAAGCTGTCCTTGCGGCGTCGCTCGTAGGTACCGGTGCCGTCGTCGTACTTATCGACGTGGATAAAGCCGTAGCGCTTGCGCATCTCGCCGGTGCCGGCGGAAACCAGGTCGATGGGGCCCCACCAGGTGTAGGCGATCAGGTCGACGCCGTCGGCAATGGCCTCGCCCATGGCCTTGACGTGGCTCTGCAAGTAGGCGATACGATACGGGTCGTGGATGGAGCCGTCCTCCTCGACCTCATCGTAGGCGCCCATGCCATTCTCGACCACCATCAGCGGAATCTCGTAGCGGGCGTAAATCTCGTTGAGGGCGATGCGCAGACCCAGCGGATCGATCTGCCAGCCCCAGTCGGTGGACTCCAGATAGGGATTCTTGCCGCCAAAGGTCATGTTGCCCTCGGTCATCTCGTGATCCTTGTGGGTGCCCACGGTGCCGGACATGTAGTAGCTAAAGGTGTAGAAATCGACCTTGCCGTCGGCGATATCCTGCAGGTCACCGTCCTCCATCACAAGCTCGACATCGTTCTCGGCCCAGAAGCGCTTGGCATAGAACGGATACTTGCCGCGCACCTGCACGTCGGAGCAGTACCAGTTCATGGTATTCATCTCCTGCTGCGTGGCGAACACGTCGGCCGGATCGCACGTGGCGGCATAGGAGAGGATGAAGCAGTCCATGTTGCCCATCTTAAACTGCGGATAGTGCTCGTGGGCATAGCGCACGACGCGGCCGCTGGCGACAAACTGGTGATGCAGGGCCTGCATACGGGCCTGCGGCGTGGTGTGGACCGCCGAAGCCGGGCCCTCAAAGCCCTGGATCATGCTGGTCCCAAAGAGGTTGCCCATGTCCTGGGTGCCGCAGTTGATCTCGTTGAAGGTGAGCCAGAACTTGACCTTGTCCTGATAGCGGTCGAAGACGGTCTGGCAGTACTTCTCAAAGAAGCCGATGAGCTCGCGGCTCGCCCAGCCGTTGTATTTCTCGACCAGGTGATAAGGCATCTCGTAGTGCGACAGGGTCACGAGCGGCTCGATATTGTGAGCGCGCAGGCAGTCGAAGACGCGGTCGTAAAAGGCGAGGCCGGCCTCGTTGGGCTCGGCGTCGTCGCCGTTGGGGAAGATGCGGCTCCAAGAGATGGACATGCGGAACAAGTTGAAGCCCATCTCGGCGAACAGCGCGATGTCCTCCTCGTAGTGATGGTAGAAATCGATGCCGTCATGGTTGGGGTAGAAGCGGTTAGGGTCGATGTCGATCGTAATCTGGCGCGGCTCCTTGTAGCTGCCACCCAAGAAGTGGTCGTCGACCGACGGACCGCGGCCGTCCACGTTCCAAGCGCCCTCAAACTGATTGGCGGCCGTGGCGCCGCCCCAATAGAAACCCTCGGGGAACTTGATGTTTGCCATGAGCATCTCCTTTGCATTGCGGGTCGATAGGCCGAGTATCGCCCACGCACGCGACAGGCAGGGGCAGGGGTGCCAAACCCGACACTTCTTTTCGCAGACGCGCGCTGCAACAGCGCTGCAGCTGAAACTTTTTGACACCGAAGGAGCGAAGACGATCCGCCCCGCGCTTACCGGCGGTATGCCGCGGGGGTGCAGCCATACTTGTCGTGAAACTTACGGTAGAAGAAGCTCATGTTTTCATAGCCCACCGCATGCGCAGCCGCCCCGGCCGTAGCGCCGCCGCGCAGAAGCTCGGCCGCATGTACCAGGCGTCGCTCCTGCACAAGCTGCCTAAAGGTCTTGCCCACATGCCGCTTAAGGAGCGCCGTCGCATAATTAGGGCTCAAGCCAAACTCCGCCGCCATCCCCTCGAGGGAGCACGCGGCGAATTCGCGATCGATATAGCCGAGCATTCCCGTCACCAGGGCAGTGGGCCCCGCCGCGCCGTCCGCCGCGCCGCGCACCAGCTCGCGCTCGTAGCAATCCATGAGCTCGGCCAAAAACAGCTGAAACAGACGCAAGACGATCTCGGGACCGTTGGGGCTCGGGTCGTACAGCTCGCAGAGCATCTCCTGCATGTAGCGCCGAATCCGACGGCTCTCGCCGCAATGAAAACGGACATGGCCCCGATGGTCCGTCTCGCTGTTGAGCGCGTTGAACAAAAACCGCGAGACCGCGCTCTCGCGCGAGAGGCTCGACTCGAGACTCCGGCGCAAAAAAGAGCGTGAAACGGTCATGCTCAGCATGATGTCGTCCTCGCCGAGCGCCGCCACGGCATGAGGGCAAAGGGCGTCGAGCAAAAGCACCTCGTTGCGGCGCAACTCGAGCCTCTCCCCCGCCACCGTCTGCGGGCAGCGCCCGCGATACACATAGCTCATCTCCACGTAATCATGCACGTGCTCGGGAACTGCATTAAAACGCGAGTTTTTCCTTATCGTCAGGCCACGCGGCATGCCGGGCTGGGCATAGGCAAACCCTGGCTGCCCAATCTTGCGCACTGGGCATCCGTCGATTTCGACATGCTCGGTCATAATCGACCAATCAAATGCCATGCCGTCTTTATAAGCGATCTCACTGGCGCTCAGTTCGCTGAGCCTACGCTCGAGCTCGTCGATCTCCATGGCTTGCCAATCGTTGATTTGGTCATAGTTCGTCGTGATTCAGATATTAGCAGAACGCGCCGACGCGTCCATAATCTGTGCTATGCAGCAGATCGATCGAGCCAAGGAGGATCCATGACCGCGTACTATCAGCAGGTGCTCGAGGGCACATACGACAACCACGTGCTTCCGTTTTTGTGGATGAAGGGCGAGAGCCATAAGACCATTGCCGAGTATCTGGAAAAGATCGCCGGCGCCGACATCCACGAGGTCTGTCTCGAAAGCCGCCCACACCCCGATTTTTGCGGCGAGGGCTGGTGGCGCGACTTGCGCTTTGTCATTGACGAGTGCAAGCAGCTGGGCCTTAAGCTCTGGATCTTGGACGACGCGCACTTCCCCACGGGCTTTGCCAACGGCGCCGTCAAGGAGGCCGTGCCCGAGCTCCGCAAGATCGTGCTCACGCACCGCACGTTCGACATCGTGGGCCCCACGTCCGCCGCGAGCATCGCGCTCGCCAACATGCTCGACAAAACGGAGCGCTTCTACGGCGTGACATTTATGCAGGACGGCAGCCCCGTCGACGTCGCTTACCGAGTAATCGACGATGCAGACGGCAACCCCAGCCGCCTGGTCTTCGATGCACCTGCGGGCCTCACGCAGGCATGCGTGATGTTCACGAGCGGCAAGACCTCCTACAACGAGGACTACATCAATATGGTCGACCGCGCCTCGGTGGCGCAGCTCATCGATGCTGTCTACGAGCCGCATTTTGAGCATCTGGGCGATGAGTTTGGCAAGACCATCTTGGGCTTTTTCTCCGATGAGCCCGGATTTGCCAACGAGAAGGGCACCACGGGCCCCGATGGCATCTCGGACACGCTCATCGGCAAGGCCACCGCGCCCCTACCCTGGTCGGCCGAGCTTGAGCGTCGCCTGCGCGCGGCACTGGGCGAGCGCTACCTGGCCGAGCTCCCGCACCTGTGGGACCGCGAGCCGGCCGGCGCGCACGTACGCCACGTCTATATGGACATCGCGAGCACCCTCTATAAGGAGTGCTTCTGCGACCAGCTCGGAGACTGGTGCCGCGCGCGCGGCGTGCAGTACATCGGCCACGTTATCGAGGACAAGGACTGCCACGCGCGCCTGGGCGTGGGCGCCGGGCACTACTTCCGCGCCGTGGGCGGTCAGGACATGGCGGGCGTCGACATCGTGATCAACCAGCTGGTACCCGGCATGGACCGCGGCCTTCACAGCTACGGACGCGGCGTGTGGGACCTCGAGTTCTATAACTACGTGCTGCCCAAGCTGGGCTCCTCGGCAGCACACCTCGACCCCAAAAAGCAGGGGCGCTGCATGGCCGAGGTCTTTGGCGCATTTGGATGGCACGAAGGCCTACGCGAGATGAAGTGGATCGCCGATCATTTTTTGGTGCGCGGCGTCAATTGGTTTGTGCCGCATGCCTTTAGCATGGCCGCCTTCCCCGACTGGGACTGCCCGCCGCATTTCTATGCGCATGGCCAAAACCCCCAGTTTGCACACTTTGGGCAGCTTATGAGCTACATGAACCGTACGGCGAGCCTGCTGAGCGGCGGGCGCGCAACGACCCCGGTGGCGCTTCTCTACCATGCGGACGCCGAGTGGGCAGGCGAGGCAAACTTTATGCAGCATGCCGCCTCCGAGCTTATGCGCGCGCAGGTCGACTTTGACATCGTGCCGGCAGAGGCATTTGAGGACGCAGGGCGCTATGCCGTTGAAATTGCCGCAGACGGTAGCGGCTTTAGCGTGAACGGCCAGGCATACCGCTGCCTGGTGATGCCCGGAGCCGAGTTTGTCGGCGAAGCCGTGCTCGACTTTGCCGCGCGTGCCGCAGCCGCAGGTGTTGCCGTGTACGCGCTGGATGAGTTGCCGAACAAGCGCTACGACGGTGACACTGCAGGTCGCGAGGGCTTTGCCTCCCTGGATGCAGCCGCGGTCGCCGGCATCAAGCTCCTGGCGACCACCGAGCTCGCAGACACACTTGCCAACACCGGCATGCAGACCGTGGTTTGCGCCGAGCCCCAGCCCTGGCTGCGCGCACTGCGCTACGAGCGGGCGGGCGAGACCTATCTGATGCTCGTCAACGAGCATCCCAAGCAGGGTATCTCCACTCAGATTGCGCTTGCCGACGGCACACCCGTTGCAGGCGCGCGCCTCGATCTGCTCAACGGCACCGAGCCCACCGCCTTTGACGGCACGCTCGAGCTGGCTCCCTACGAGAGCTGCATCGTGGTCCTTGGGGCTACAGGTTCCGTTGCTGTGGCAACCGCCGAAGACGAAGCCACATGCGTCGACGGGCCCTGGGCGGTTGCCTTCTCTGCCCCTGGCACCGATGCCTTTGGCGAGTCTGTTGAGCTTGCAGACCTGCACGACCTTTCCTCGGCCGAGTTCCCCGGCAAGGCCGGCACATTCCGCTACCGGGCCTCCTTTGTCCTGGGCGAAGCGGCCACCCGCACCGTCATCGACCTTGGCGAGGTCTTTGAGACCGCAACCGTCACCCTCGACGGCAAATCCCTCGGCACGCGCATCTGTCCGCCTTACTGCTTTGAGGCCGGCGCGCTTTTGGCCGGCGAGCACGCGCTTGCGATCGATATCATCAACACCCTCGACCATGCCGTCCCCGACGTGTTCGGCATGACCGAGCCCTCCGAGCCCAGCGGTCTCTTGGGGCCCGTACGCGTGCTCGGGTAACGCCCCGGGCGCAAACGGCCCAACAAGGACAGCGCCCTATGTTGAGCCCACAACAGCGAGCGGGCCCCTGGTGCGGCAAATTGGGCCGAAAGAGGAGGGATGTGTGCTTCCGCACGCGCCCGACGATTGAAGCCCAAGGTGCCGTGCCAAGGGCCCGCGCAGCGTCGAGCGGTCCGTCGTTCATAGACCGGCGGACCAAAACTCCCAGCCAAGCCGAACGTTTTATTTATCGCTATGATTGGTTTATCGCGACGCAAACGCATAGGAGCCATATGGATATCAGGCGGAAGATCACGCAGGGCAAAAGCCTCACCCCCACCGAGCAACAACTTGGGCGAACGGCCCTCGCCATGGGCGAGGATGTGCGCGGGCTTTCCATTAAGGAATTTGCCGCGTGCGCCAACGTTTCGGTCGCGAGCGTGCACCGCTTTTGCAAAAAGCTCGGCCTCGAGGGATTCAAAGACCTCAAGGTCGAGCTCATCCGCCAGGCGACCGAGGCGGGCAACCGGCGCGACGTGGACATCAACTTTCCCTTCGATGCCACCTCCACCCCTGCGCAGGTGATGGAGCGCATGGAGGGGCTCTACCAGACCACCTTGGCCGAAACGCAGGAGCTGCTCGACCCTGCACAGCTCGACCACGCCGCCAAGCTCATCATGCGCGCCGGCACCGTGGACATCTACACGGGCTCGCATAACCTGTATCCAGCGGGAATGTTCCGCGATCGCCTGCTTTCCGCCGGCAAAAGCGCGACGTGCCACGACAGCGTCGAGGCGCAGGTGCGCACGGCGCTCGCCTCGGGTCCCGACCATGTGGCAATCATCATCTCCTACAGCGGCCTTGCCCCCAACCTCAAGGAGATCTTGCCGATCCTTAGCAGTCGACATGTCCCGGTCATCGTCATCGGCACGCCGTACTGTGCCCGCATTCACCCCGGCTTTGCCGCCTATCTCACGGTAAGCGACCACGAGAGCATGACGCACCGCATCACGCAGTTCGCCAGCCATATCGCCGTGCAATACGTACTCGATTCGCTCTATAGCAGCTACTTTGCCAAAGATTACGCCCGCTGCTCCGAGTTCTTAGAGCGCTCGTTCCCCTACACCCGCCTGCCCGGACTCAAGTAGCGACGAGCGTGGATTTTTGGACACTCAGATAACGAGCGTGGATAATCTCCCACTTTGAGCCCGCACACAGGCCAAAACCGGGAGATTATCCACGCTCATTTTGGGTCCCTTGGGAACGCATGAGGAGGGCGGATAGACAGCCGTTATTTGCGAGGCGTCAGCGACGTAAAGAGTCCGTGTTGGTTGCAGTAAAGATATATCCTGCCGCGCCCGGTAATATGGAAGCGCGGCTGCACCGATTGCTCTGGATAGAGCTTCTTAAAGCAGATACCGTCCATAGTCGCATATGCCACAAAGCTAATGTAGTGATCCTTGGTCATGGGATGATCGAGCGTGACGTACCAATCGTCCTCGATGCGCTCGATGGAAAAGGCGTGGTCCGCGTCCGGCTCTTCGGCCTCCTGGGGAAACATCGTGGAGCCACAGCAGCTAAAGCTGCCTTCTCCGAGCGCGTGCACAACGTTTCCGCAGATAGGGCAAACGTAAAAGACGCCTTTGAGCATATTGCCTGCACGGTTGGCGTTGGCCCGAATGTCACCAGCCAAAAGCTCGGCCACGCTTATGCCGAGTCTCTGGGCCAAAGGCTCAACGAGGGAAATGTCGGGAAGGCCGCGGCCGGATTCCCACTTGCTGACGGCTTTATCGGTCACGCCAAGGCTTTCCGCCAGGGCGCGCTGGGTGAGGCCGCGCTCTTCGCGCAGCTGCTTGATGGCATGCGCTGCCAAAAAAGTATGGGAGGCATTGGTTTGCCGTGTCTGGTTCATGGGCTGTCCAATCAAATTGAAGAAATGGAGTGAACCGGTTCGACAGTCAGTATCCATTTGAAGGCCAGGCTCGACAACCTACGCTGCGTAGACATGCGCCAATCGAACGAGCGCGGATTTTTGGACGCTCATCTCGAGCAGTCATTTAAGAACGTCCCCAATGACCACCCCAACAAGGAGTGTCCCAAACTGCCGGCAGAAAAGGAACGTCCCCAAGTGCCGCCCCTTGCCAGCAACGGGAGTGCCGATGTCTTGGCAACGACAGCGAGCGGGTCGCATTTGAGACAAGGTGACGTGAAACGAAAGGGCGCTGACCTTCTGGTCGCGCCCTTGAAGTTGAACGTCAGATTGTCCAAATGCGGCCCGCGCAGCGTCGAGCAGTTACGGCGTTTGGTAAAACGCCGTAACTAACGAGCTCCGTACTGCTCGTAGTAGGCGTCGATAGCGGTCTTGAGCTCGTCGTCGATGACGACTTTGCCGTCGATCTCGTGGTTGTAGAGGGTCTCGACGACCTCGGCCATGGAGACGATGCTCGCGACGGGGAAACCGTACTTGGCCTCGATCTCCTTCTGCGCGGTGGTCACGCCACCCTTGCCGACCTCCATGCGGTTGAGGGACACGATGAGGCCCTTGATCTCGACATCGGCAGCAGCCTTGACCTTGGGATAGGTCTCGTCGATGGACTTACCGCTGGTAGTGACGTCCTCGACCATGACCACGCGGTCGCCGTCCTGGGGCTCGTAGCCCAGCAGGTTGCCCTTGTCGGCGCCGTGGTCCTTGGCCTCCTTGCGATCGCAGCAGTACTTGACCTCCTTGCCGTACAGCTCGTGGTAGGCAATTGCGGTCACGACGGCCAGCGGAATACCCTTGTAGGCCGGTCCAAACAGCACGTCAAAGTCGTCGCCAAAGTTATCGTGGATGGCCTGGGCGTAATACTCGCCCAGCTTCTTGAGCTGATAGCCCGTCACATAGGCGCCGGCGTTCATAAAGAACGGGGACTGACGGCCGCTCTTGAGCGTAAAGCTGCCGAATTTAAGAACGTCGGACTCAACCATGAACTTGATGAACTCTTGCTTGTAAGCCTCCATGCGGGCTCCTCTCGTAATCGCGTACGTGCCTTCCAGTTTAGCGCAGGCAGGGCGCGTTGCGGGCGCGCTTTGGGGCCTCGGCATTCTGTAAAGGCTTTGTCAGGGGCAATGGTTTTCCAAACATTGGGGTTGACACGGCAAACCCCCTCATCAAGAATACGGGCGGATTGTAACGGGTACGAGATACCCAAAGCGCGCCGCGCCCGGCCTTAAGGAGGTGTGCCATGGAAGGCAGTCATAGTCGAAAAACCTGCATGTCGCCCTCGGCACGCCGCGAGGATTCCGCACGCGCATAAGCGCCAACAGCCGACCGTCAAAACCACCACAAAGGTGCCCGTCCCCTTTGTGGTAGCTCGCGAGCATGACGTGAGCGACATCTAGGTTTTTTGAAGCACATACGACACGTACGCTAACTCCCTTCAACAAGGAGGACCCTATGCTGATGCTCAAAACCGCCACGGTACTCGAAGCTATCTCCAAGCGCCGCCGCACGGCGCGCCCTGCCGCTCACGCCGGCCTGTCCAAGAACACCATATTCGCCGCCACCCATAGCGCCGAGGACGCCCTCGTGCTGCTCGACGCCACGGCTGGCGGACTCACCGCCGAGCACGCCGCCGAGCGCCTGAGCGCGGTCGGCCCCAACACCATCGAGGCGCCGACCAAGACGCTCGCCCGCCGCATCGCCGACGCATTCATCGATCCCTTCGCTGGCATCCTCGCCGCGCTCGCACTGGTCTCGCTCTATATCGACGTGCTCGCCGTGCCCGAGCCGCAGCGCGACCCCTCCACGGTCATCGTCATCGGCATCATGCTGCTGGTATCGGGCGGCATGAAGTTTATCCAGGAAGCCCGCAGCGGCAATGCGGCCGAGGCCCTCAAGGACCTGGTCTCCAACACCTGCTGCGCTCTGCGCGACGGCGAGCGCCTCGAGATCCCCTTCGACGAGCTCGTCCCCGGCGATGTGATCCGCCTCTCTGCCGGCGACATGGTGCCGGCCGATGCCCGCATCATCACCGCACGCGACCTGTTTGTGATCGAGTCCGCACTCACCGGCGAGAGCGAGGCCGTCGAGAAGACCGCTGCCGCCGCGGGTGCCGACAGCTCCGCGCTACCACTCTCTGCCTGCAAGAACATCGTCTTTACTGGCACCTCCGTGCAAAACGGCACCGCCATGGCGCTTGTCGTTGCCACCGGCTCGGACACCTACCTGGGCGGCATCGCCAAGATGCTCAACGGACGCGGCGAGAAGAGCGCGTTTGACCGCGGCGTCTCGAGCGTCTCCATGCTGCTCGTGCGCCTCATGCTCGTTATGGCGCCGGCGGTCTTTGCCATCAACGCCGCCACCAAGGGCAACGTCATCGACGCGCTGCTGTTCGCCACGAGCGTGGCCGTGGGCATCACGCCGCAGATGCTTCCCGTCATCGTGACCACGAGCCTGTCGCAGGGCGCCAAGGACCTCGCCCGCCGCCAGGTTATCGTCAAGGAGCTGCCGGCGATCCAAAACCTCGGCGCGATGGACGTCCTGTGCTGCGACAAGACCGGCACCCTCACCGAAGACCGTATCGTGCTCGAGCGCTACCTCAACACCGACGGCAACGAGGATGCGCGCGTGCTGCGCCATGCGTTTTTGAACAGCTTCTTCCAGACCGGCCTCAAAAACCTTATCGACCTGGCCGTCATCGACCGTGCCGATGTGACGCCCTCGACCGTCGTGCCCGATTCTATGCTGGGCCAGAGCCTGCGCGACCGCTATACTAAGGTCGACGAGGTGCCCTTCGATTTCTCGCGCCGTCGCCTGAGCGTAGTTGTCGCCGACGCCCAGGGCAAAACCCAGATGGTCACCAAGGGAGCTGCCGAGGAAATGCTCGAGATCTGCTCCTTTGTCGAGGTCGATGGCGCCGCCCAGCCGCTTACCGAAGATAAGCTCGCCCAGATTCGCAAGCAGGTCGCCGGGCTCAACGCCGAGGGCCTGCGCGTGATTGCTGTGGCGCAGAAAACCAATCCGCGCTGCGTGGGCGAGTTTGGCATCGCCGACGAATGCGACATGGTGTTGATGGGCTTTTTGGCCTTCCTCGATCCGCCCAAGGCGAGTGCCGCGGGCGCCGTCGCCACGCTCGAGGCCAAGGGTGTGGCGGTCAAGGTCCTGACCGGCGACAACGACCGCGTTGCCGCCACCGTCTGCGAACAGATCGGTATCGACGCGAGCAACGTCTTGCTCGGCTCCGAGATCGATGCGCTCGATGACGCCGAACTTGCCGAGCGCGCCGAGAACACCCACCTCTTCGCCAAGCTCTCGCCGCTGCAGAAGGCGCGTCTGGTGCGTGTCATGCGCGAGCTGCTCGGCCACACCGTGGGCTTTATGGGCGATGGCATCAACGACGCCGCCGCCATGCGTGCGAGCGACTGCGGCATCTCGGTCGATTCGGCCGTCGACATCGCCAAGGAATCCGCCGACATCATCTTGCTCCAGAAAGACCTGGGCGTGCTCGAGCGCGGCATCATCGAAGGCCGCCGCACCTACGGCAACCTGCTCAAGTACCTCAAGACCACGGTGAGCTCCAACTTTGGCAACGTGCTATCCGTGACCGTCGCGAGCCTGTTCTTGCCGTTTTTGCCCATGAGCGCTCTGCAGCTAGTACTGCTGTCGCTGGTCTACGAGATCGTGTGCATCGCGCTGCCGTGGGACACCGTCGACGACGCCTGGACCGCCCGCCCGCGCGCCTGGGACGCCGCGTCCATCAAGGGCTTCATGCTCGAGCTGGGCCCTGTGAGCTCGCTGTTTGACATTGTGACCTTCGCCGCGCTCTTCTTTGTGATGTGCCCTGCCGCCGTGGGCGCAAGCTGGGCAGAGCTTGCCGTCGCGGGCAACGTCGCAGGCATGGCGACCTTTACGGCGCTCTTCCAGAGCGGTTGGTTTGTCGAGTCCATGTGGTCGCAGACGCTCGTGGTCCACATGCTGCGCTCCCCGCGCCTGCCGAGCCCGCGCGACCATGCCGCACCGGCACTGTGCGCCCTCACCGTGCTGGGCCTGGCGCTCGTCACCTGGCTGCCGGCAAGCCCCATCGCCGATGTGCTGGGTCTCATGCCGCTGCCGCCAATCTTCTTCGCTCTGCTCATCGGCATCGTTACCGCCTACATCGCGCTCACCCAGCTGGCAAAGCGCCGCTACATTGCCCGCCACGGCGAGCTGCTGTGACGCCCGAATTGTGGCGCGCGACCCATCAGGCGGTCAAAAAGTCCCGCCTCAAATTAAACCGCCCCCATTTCCCGTGCTAAGGAAATGAGGGCGGTTCACTCCGGCCTTTATCTTTTTCGACAGCCTCGTTTGGCTCGCGCTACACCAGGCGCATGGCCTCCTGAACAGCACCGTAAAGGTTGGCGTCGTTGCCGAGCTCGGCCGCCTTTATCTGCGGCACAGGGATGCCGGCAAGGGTTCCTTCGTAACCCGCGAGGGCCAGCGGCATCTGCGCACGCAGGGCATCGATGAGCTCGGGATGGCACGAGATGCCGCCTGCGACCACAAAGACCTCGGGGTCGAGCACGGCCTGCAGGTTGATGAGCCGTCCGTCAAATGAGCGAGCGTAGCGGTCGAGCGCGCGCTGCGCCGCCATGTCGCCATCCGCGATCCACTCAAAGACGCGACGGCCGTCCACCGGAGAATCCGCAGGCAGGCCCTTCTCGGCAATGGCGGCATCGCGGAGCGCACGCCAACCGCACGAACCCGCAAAGGAGTTTTCCATGCTCGCGGCAGTTGTGACATCGTTGCGCAAGAAGCTGAACTCGCCTGCAAAGCAGTGCGCGCCGCGCAGGACCTTGCCGTCGATGACGATACCGCCGCCGATGCCCGTGCCGATAGCGAGCACCACGCCAAAACGCGTCCCGCGAAGAGCGCCAGCCGCATACTCACCGAGTGCACAGCACTTACCGTCGTTATTGACGGCAACCGGCACCCCCAGCGCCTCGCGCATGAGCTTTCCCAGCGGGCAGCCGTCCATAAACGTGAGCGCACCGCCGCGATGGATCGTTCCCGTGACGTCTCCCTCGTAGATACCGCCGGGCGCACTCACGCCTACGGCGCTCACGCGCTTACGATACGGCTCGACGAGCCCGATCAACGCCGAAACCGTCTCCTCAGCCGTGGTAAAGCCCGTCGGCAGGCTCCCGCGATCGCGGATGGAAAAATCCTCGCCTAGCACGGCCCATTTAACGGCCGTACCGCCCACATCGATTCCGAAGAACTCCTGCATATTCGCCCCTCACGCGCCATAGCCCCGGACGCGCATCGCCGCGACCACCACAGGGCTGCCCTTATGATGGTCGTGCAGCAAATCGCACCCGAAGCCGATTATCTCTCTGTTTTACGCCTCTACTTTGGTCAGACGAAGCAACATATCGTCGACGTAGGTCTCACCGTGGGTCACATAACCGCCACGCAAACCGCCCTCCCAAAGAACGTCCCTAATTACTACTCATTTAAGTACGTCCCCAATGAGTGCGACGGAACGGCTCCCCTTGGCAGCTTAAAGCTGTCATACAGGAACCATTCCGTCGCACCCTAATGAAAGGGACTGGGTTGTAAATGTTGGAGAAGAGCCGTTAGCGCCCGGGGGTCAGGATCACCAGGGCGTCGTGCTCAAAGGGATGCTGAGCCACGCGCACGGTGCCGTCACCGTTGTCGCGGACGGGCAACTTGGCGATGCGCTTGTCCTCCATGTCGAGGACCGTTGCCGTCCAGTCACGCGCGCCGTCGAGCTTGAACTTGAGCGCCGTGGTACGCGGCAGGTACGTGACGACGCGATCGCCAACGCGCGCCACACGAATGGCCTCGCGCGCGTCATCGATCAGTTCCTGCGCCGGAACCACGGCAAGCGCGTCGTCACCAGCCGTAGCACCCAGGCCGGCAAGCACGTGCTCGATCGCGCCAAAGTCCCAAACGCCCGCAAACTGCAGACACTCCTGCCAGCGGAACGGCATATCGAAGCCCTCGCCCAGCACCGAGCCCTGGCTCTTGCTGGTCTGCCAGTTCCAAACGCCGTGCGCGCCATAGGTCACACCCGCGCTGGCGCCGGCAAGGATCGACGACCACACGCTCGCACGGCAGTCCTGCGCGGTGAAGCGCCAGTACACATTGCGCGAGGCGCCCATCTGCTCGTAGCAGGGCTCGGAGTTGACCATCGGCTTTTTGGGATAGTTGGCGATAAAGTCCTGCGGCAGGCGCCAGGCCTCGGGCTGGCCCTCGTAGTTGTGGCCGGGCTGGAACATGTAGAAGTCCAGGCGGTCCAGGTACTGTGACGGAATGGTGCGGTTGCCGCGGTTGATATGCATGGTGCGCAACGCCTCGGGCGCGCGCTGGACGACTTCGTCGAGGGCATCCTCGTAATAGGCGATCGCCTCGTCGCTGGTAAAGTCGGTATCGCCCGTCACCACATAGACGAGGTCGAACTCGCCCAGGTTCTCGACGACGCGGGCAACGTGGGCGCGGACCTCCTCGCGCGGCATAACCTCGGCACCGCAACGCTCAGCAATCTTGGCACCCCAGGTACCGGGCACGTAGTTGCACCACATAAGCACGAGTGCCGGACGAATGCCGTGCTCGACGGCAGCGCGGCACATGGCAGCAGCGCGGTCCCAGTACGCCTGGTTGGGACGGGACCAATCAAAATGCACGCCGTCCTCGCTGGCATAGGGCCAAATGCCCAGATCGGGGCAGCAGCGATCCCACTGCGGCAACGTGTTGATCTGCAGCACGTTCATGCCCTGCTCGGCGCGACGGGTCAGATAGTAGTCCCAATCGGCCTCGGCAATGCTCGTAAACGCGCTCCAGCACGTATCGGCAAACCAAAAGAACGGTTTGCCCTCGTACAAAAAGCCGTCCTGACGACCGTTAACGGTCAGCTTTCCCAAACTCATCTGCATGTCCTTTCGTTTGATAAAGGAATTGCGAACCGGCAGATTCTTTCGCGGTAACCCCGCGCGAAAGTCCCTGGCGCTTAGCAAACCCCGGCGAGCAGGCGCCACGCGCCCCCAATCAGTCTACCTTGTAAGAAGGGCCCCGCCGGGCTTGCGCCTGACGGGGCCCTGTCGTGTAGGTAAGGTCGTATGCGTCCGAATGGTTTGGCCTTAGGCCTCCATCTCGGCGAGCTCCTCCTTGGAGAAGCCAGTGGCAAAGACGACGGCAGCGGCGATGACAAAGGAGATTGCCATACCGACGATAGCCCAGACGGTGTTCATCTGGCCACCCTGCAGGTAGTTGGTAAAGACCAGGAAGTTGGAGGCACCGCCGGCCAGGTAGTAGGTAACACCCATGAGGCCGGAGAACACAGCGCCGATGGCACCGCCGATAAACATGCCGAGCATGGTGCGACGGAAGCGCATGAGGATACCGAAGAGCGCGGGCTCGGTGACGCCGCCGGCAATGGCGGAGATGACGTAACCCAGGGCAAGACCCTTCTCGTCGGGGTTCTTCATCTTGAGGAAGGCACCGAAGGCGCAGCCCCAGACAGCGGCCATAGCGCAGTTGGTGGAAACGAAGACGAAGGGATCGTAGCCGGCAGCGATGATCTGAACCTGAGCGAGCAGGATGACGGGCATGTGCATGCCGCAGACCACGAAGAGCTGCCAGAAGGCGCCGAGGATGGCCATGACGATCAGGATACCGATACCGCCAAGGTCAGCAAGACCAAAGAGGGCGTTGGCGATGAGGCTGCCGATCTCGTTGCCGATCGGGGCAAGGACGATGAAGGCGATGGGGATGGTGACGATCATGGTGCAGAACGGCGTGAAGACCGTGGACAGCACGTCGGGCATGACCTTCTTAAAGAACTTCTCGACAAAGTACAGGACCGGCACCGAGAGGATGATCGGCAGGACGGACTGCTGGTAGTTGGCAGCGGCGATCTGGATGCCGTAGACGGAGATGATTCCGCCACCCTCCTGAGTCGCGACACTCACGACGGACGGGGCCATGAGAGCACCGCCGAGGAGCATGCCCAGAACCGGAGAGGCGCCGAGCTTCTTAGCAGCGGCATAGCCCAGGTAAATGGGGATAAAGGTAAACGTGGCCTCGTACAGGGTGGTGTAGAGGAACGTGTAGGTCGGATCGGTATCGGAGAGAACGCCGAGCATGGTGGGACCGAGGACCGCGGCGATGGTGCGGAACAGACCGCCGGCCATGAGCAGCGGGATCAGCTGGGTCATGGAGCCCGACAGATAGTCGAGGATGATGTTGGGCAGGTTCTTGAGCTCGAACTTCTCCTTAGGAGCGTCGAGGTTCTCGTCGACCGCGGCACCCTGCTTGACGCCGGACATGGCGACGAACTCGGCGAGCACCTTGGGCACGTTCTGGCCGATGATGACCTGGAGCTGGCTGCCGGCGAACTGGCAACCCAGAACACCCTTGACCTTCTTGATCTTCTCCACGTCGGCCTTGCTGTTATCCTTGAGCGTCAGACGCAGGCGCGTCATGCAGTTGGTGGCGACGGCAACATTCTCCGCACCGCCCACGAGCTCGAGGACATCGGTGGCAATCTGCTTGTTATCTACTGCCATGGGACCCCTCCCCATATCTTCGTGTGCCAGCCCCCTTGGGCTTAGGCACGCCTTTGGCCCGGCGACTATAACCCCTTACGGTTGCCGGACCCTTGGATACGCTTTTGTAAACAAGGTGTTTACTGAACGTTTACGGGCTTTAGTTTACACGGAGCGCCGAATTTATGGCAATTTTGCCGTCTACAGTCCGGTGAACGGTAGGTAATCGGGGGTGAACGTATTTGAATGGCGGGAAATGGTCTCTTTGACCCTCTATTGATATATAGCCATTTACGTGGGATTTTATTTTGATGAACACCTCACTGATCTGTTAACTCATCAACAGAATCCCTGCTAGAAGCTAGTAAACATATGTTTAGTAGCTCACGACGTGTTCAATTTTGCCGTTTACCGAGTTCATCTGGTTATTCTTCAATTCTAGATTACACTAAACATGTTTAGTTTGTATTGCCGCAGATGCCAGGCATTCGCGGCGTAAGGGAGGCAGCTCATGGAGCTCAAATTGTGTACCTACGCAACCGTCACCACCTTGGGCGACTTTGGCCCCTGGATCAGCAAGGTCGTACTCGACCTGCCCTGCACCGTGCGCGCCAACGACATCGACGCGAACACCTTCCATATATATGTAGAGCGTCACGAGCGCTCGGGCGAGGTTCTGATGCGCAAGGAGCGCGGCGCCGACCATGCCGCGCCCTCCGTGGGTTACATCGACATTCTCGCCGCATATCCGTGCGACGAGAACGGACGTAAGCTCGCCGTGGGCACCCATGTGGCGCTCGAGGTCGCCGAGCAGCGCCTGACCAAGACCATCGAAGGCGGCGTCATGGGCTCGCGCATGCTCGATGACCAGCTGCGCATCACGCAGCTCACAGCTCTTCCCGGCAACGACGGCGACGATCCCACCTGCGGCCTGGTCTTCGACACCTGCCGTGGCGATATCTGCCCCGCGCTCAAAGGCTGGAGCAACGCCACGCAAAAGACCGCCGTCGACGGCATCGCGCTCGAATACGGCTTCTTTGAGCCCACCTTTAAGGCCGAAGACTCGGCATGCTTCAACCCCTTTGCGCCCGAGGCGACGGTCGTGCCCCAAAGGGCACCGCTCGTGGTGTATCTGCACGGCGCCGGCGAGGGCAAGGGCGCCACGCAAGGCGAAGGCGCTACGCGCGCCTATATCGGCAACCGCGTGACGGCCATTAGCCAGGCGCAGATCCAGCGCTACTTTGGCGGCTTTGCCTGGGTGCTCGTGCCGCAGTCGCCCACGTTTTGGATGGACAACGGCGTCGAGCAACTCGGTCGCTCCAACCAGAGCATCTACTCCTCCGTGCTCAAGGCGCTTATCGACGAGTTTGTCGCCGAGCATGCCGACCGCATCGACACCGACCGCATCGTGGTCGCCGGTCTTTCCAACGGCGGCTTTATGACCCTGCGCCTGTGCGCCGACTACCCCGATTTCTTCGCCGCGGGCCTTCCCTGCTGCGCCCCGTGGTACAACGCCACGGACGAGGACGTGGCCGCGCTCGCCAAGACGCCGCTGTGGTTTACGCACTCCAAGGGCGACGAGCTTGTGTCACCGCAACAGACCGTGCTGCCGCTCACGGCGCGCCTGCGCGGTGCCGGCGCCAACGTGCATCTCACCTACTTTAGCCATGTCGAGGACCTGACCGGCGTGTATCGCGAGGCCGACGGCTCGGCCAAGAAGACGTTCAACCACGGCGTGTGGATCCACCAATTCAACGACCTGTGTTATCAAGACTTCGACGGGGGCAACGTACTCATCGACGGCGAGCCGGTGGGCTGCTGGGAGTGGTCGGCCAGGGTTTCGAGGTAACCATCCCATCGGGGGCTCTGACCTTTAGTTTTGTAAACGTCCTCGCGCATGAGCCCCGCTTATCCTGCTCCTTCGGAGCATCGGATAAGCGGGGCTCGCGCTGCGGAATGTTTACAAAACTAAAGGTCAGAGCCCCCCTAAGTTAACGTTGTTCGAAACGCTGGTCGGCCGCTTCCGGCGGGCCGCCGGGTCGCGGGCGATGGGGGCGTGGGTCCCGTCTTGCCTTGCGCGTAACTGGCTGAATTGATTTTGATTGGAGCTGTTCCTATGTCCCAGAAGTTGACTCGGGTGATTGTTACCACTGATATGGAAGTCGATGATATGAACTCGCTTGTTCATTTGGCTCTGTATCTCAACTTGCTTGATGTTCAGGCTGTGGTGTATACGGCTTCGCAGTATCACTTTCTTGGGGATGGGGTTCATACGCTCGGCGAGGTGAATTCGCATTGGCGGACCAAAGGGCGGCGCTCTTATGAGTGGGCTGTTGTGCCTCATGAGCCCGATCCGCTGGCTGGCGAGCTTCGTGAGTATCGGCCGTTTCCCGAGCATTGGATTGAGAGTCTCTGGAGTAATGAATATACCCAGGCTTGGCCGCAGTTGCAAGCAAATGCGGCCGCTGCCGGTGAGCCGCCGTTTCCCACGCCCGCCCAGATGATCGAGCGCACCTTTGTGGGAAATGTTGCCTTTGAGGGTGATGTGACTGAGGAAACTGAGGGGTCTCGCGTAATTGCGCAGGCGATTTTAGATGATGATCCGCGTACGTTATGGTTGCTCAGCTGGGGTGGTATGAATACGATCGTTCGCGCCCTCATGAGTATTGCCGAGCGCTATCGCGCCACACCCGAGTGGCCCGCCGTACAGCAGCGGGTCTATCAGAAGGTGCGCGTGATGGGCGTTGCCGATGGCGTGGGACAGGACAACTCGTGGCTCGACCATGGGCGTGAGCTCTTTCCCGAGCTCATCTTTTGGCGCGTGCCCTATATGTATGGCGGCTATGTCGACGCCAAGATGGCTCAGCCCGATACGCTGCCGTTGTTTCAGGCTCCTTGGCCCAAGCAGAACCTCACGCAGGGCAACGGCCACCTCATGGCACGCTATATGCTCTATGGCGATGGTAAGGTCTACGAAAACGAGCCCGAGCGCTTTCAGTTTGGCAAGCATGCCCGCCTGGATTGGGGCCTGGAAGGCATGCCCGCGGTACAGTTTGAGCGCGGCGACTTTATGGCCGAAGGCGACAGCATGACCTATATTCCGCTGCTTCCGTTTGGCCTGCGCGGTATCGACGACCGCGACTTCGATACGCTGCTCGGCCGCATGTTTCTTGATGGACGCCCCGATGCGAACGCGCCCACCGGTTTTGCCGCCCTCGGCACGCCCTCAGACGACAATCTCAATCCCTACCTGCGTGCCTATCAGGAAGACTTTGCCGCCCGCGCGCAATGGTGCGCCCATGATCCGGCCATCTGCTCGCATCCGGCGCATGTTGTCGAGGTCACGGCCGACCGCAGCGCCGCAGCCGGCGAGCGCATCGACCTTGCGGCGACCATCGTCGACCCCGACGGCAGGGGCTTCGATGCGCATTGGGATGTCGCCGTAGACCCGTCGAGCTATGCAGGCGTCCAGGATCTGTCGCTGTGGCAAGAATGCACGGAGGATGCCACTTTCATCGTGCCCGCCGACGCACGACCCGGCGACCGCTTTGTGCTCACCCTTACCGTGCAGACGCGCGCCGAGCGCCCCTGCAGCCGCTACGCCCAGGTCGCCGTGACTGTGGCATAGCAAGGGCGACGCCCACATTCGACAAAGAGTGTCCCCAGGCGCCAAACGAGCGGGGATTTTTGGACACCCAAATGACGAGAGTGGAAATCTCCCACTTTGAGCCCACAAGCAGGCCAAAAACGGGAGATTATCCACTCTCATTCTACGGGTACTCATTGGGGACGTACTTAAATGACTAGTCAGACAAGAACGTCCAAGTGCCAAAAAGGAGCACCGTTGGAATATCCCGGCGGTGCCCCTTGCGCTGAACTGTCCCCCAGAGGAGAAAAATACCTGTAGGAAGCGTTACTCCTCGTCAAGCTCGGCCTGGTCGGCCTCGGTGATGCCAAAGAAGAAGGCGAGCACGGCGGAGACGATAAAGGCCACGGCAAAGCAGATGCCAAAGTTGATGAGGTTGCCCATGCCCGGGGTGAGGTAGCCCAGGAACACCAGGAAGTTGGAGTTAGCACCAGGCATGCCCAGCGTCACGCCCAGAATGCCGGCGAGCAGACCAGAGATGGCGCCGCCGACAACCATGCAGGGAATCATACGCTTAAAGCGCATGATGCAGCCAAACAACGCGGGCTCGGTCACGCCACCGAGGATAGCCGAGATGACATAACCAAAGGTCAGGGCCTTCTCCTCCTTGTTGCGAATGCGCAACGCGGCTCCAAACACAGCACCCCACACAGCAATCATGGCAAAGTTGGACGCAACAAAGATGAACTTGTCCTCGCCCAACGCCATAAAGGTGGCGAGAGCCGGCATGATCACGGCGATGTGCATACCGGTCAGGACAAACAGCTGCCACAGGCCGCCGACGATGGCCATGGCGATGTAGAAGCCGATACCGGTGCCCGCCATACCAAAGAGGACGGCGGAGAGCAGGTTACCGAGCTCGTTGCCGATAGGGCCAAGCACGATAAGCTCGATGGGCACCATAACGACCATCGTAAAGAACGGCGTAAAGACGGTAGACAGAACGTCCGGCACAATCTTCTTAAAAAACTTCTCGACCCAGTAGAGTGCGGCGACCGAAAGCAAGATCGGCAGGACGGTCTGCTGGTAGTTCTGCAGCGGAGCGCTGATGCCATAGACCGTGAGCGAGGTCTCGCCGCTCTGGGCGAGAGCCACGATGTCGGGGCAGATGAGGATACCGCCGCAGAACATGCCGAGCACCGGACTCGCACCGATCTTCTTGGCCGCGCTGTAGCCCAGATAGACCGGCAGCAGGTACATGGCCGCGTCAAACAGGTAGGTGTAGAACAGCAGGTAGGTGGGATCGGTCTCGGGCACCAGGTTAAAGACCTGCGGACCGATGAGCGTGCCGATACACTTGAACAGACCACCGGCCATCAAGATGGGGATCAACGCCACCATGGAGCCGGACAGGTAGTTGAGGATGTTGTTGCCGATCACCTTGGGCGTGAGCTTTTGCTTAGGTGCATCGAGGTTCTCGTCGATTGCGGCGCTCTTGGCAAAGCCGCCCATTGCACACACCTCGTCATAGACCTTGGGCACGTTCTGGCCGATGATGACCTGGTACTGGCCGCCCGACTCCTGGGCGCCGATGACACCCTTGATCTTCTTGACCTTATTGGTATCGGGGATACCGTTGTCCTTGAGCGTGAAACGCAGACGCGTCATGCAGTGCGTCACACCCGAGACGTTCTCCTTGCCGCCGACGGCTGCAAGCACGTCCTCGGCAATCTTCTTGTTGTCGGCCATAATGACCTCCTTTTCTCGCGGGACCCGCCCGCCGGCACCTCTACGGCGCCCTCAACAACCCGTCGCCCGGCTGCCGCGATTTGTAAGGGGTATGGGGAGCTTCGCGGCGGCCTCAGGCCGGTTTACCTGCAGCGATAACCGACGCTGCTGCGGTATATCTACACCCGGGGGTGCGAGATACGATGAATGTGCATGAGCACGTATAGCTTCTCGGAGTCGCTGATCTGGCATCCAAAATGTTCCTCGATAAGCACGCAGGCGTAGTCGAGAACCTCAGCCGAACGGCCCATCTCGCCGCGCACGGTTCCGTAAAGCTCCGCGCCGTCGGTGTTCATGGGCTCACCGGTACGAATGCGCCCAAACAAATAGTGGATATGGGTAGCGAAGCGTGCAAACTCAAAGCCGTGGCGGTCGACCTCGATTCCATAGGTCTTCTCGATCCTTGCGATGATGGCGCCAATGAGACGTTCATCGTCGCGGGCCTCGGCGTCGGTTTCGGCCTCGTTCTCGGGCGCCAGACGCGCGTTGAGCAGGCACATGGCGATCCCCACGCCCTCGCTCTCTGCAAGCTCCACATTGAGGCCATCGAAGATACGCCTGAGGGCAAAAACGCCCACCTTGTACTCGATGGGATACTTCTGCGCCACGTCATAGGCGAGCGGCATCTGCACGGTAATGCCGCGCTTGGCGCGCTGCAGGGCAAAAGTAATGTGGTCTGCAAGGGCGAGCACGGCGTTGTGACTGAGTTCGTAGGGGAGCTCCAGGTCGGCGGCTTGAATGATTTCGGCAGAGACCGCGAGCACGCGGGGCGATAGCTCTTCGAGAAGCGCCAGGTAATGTTCGTCCACGTTGTAGAAGGTGCGCTCGATAGCGGCGAGCGGCAGGTCGCCCGTCTCCTTGTCGATAGCGAAGGCGATTCCCTTGCCAAATGCAACGACGCTTCGACCCTTTGAGTCGGTGCACATAACTGCGTTGTTGTTGATTCGCTTGACGACCTTCACAGTTCTTCCCTTCGGCAACGGCGTTCTACGGCGGCGCATGGCGTGCATGCGCGGGCGCAAATCGACGAGCCGCCCGATCATGCCTCGAAGGGAGTCGCACTCAAGCTGAGCTCTTTATAGTATTTAAGCGTCATTGAATCGCTTTAATAGCGGAATTGTGGCCGCGCTTGGCGAACGGTCGGCATTAATCGGTGAACGGTCGGCCCCCTGCGCGGCCGACACCGTCTCCCGTTTAGAGGTAGCCCCCAGGCAAGGAGTGTCCCCAGGTGCCGGCACAAAAGGAACGTCCCCAAGTGCCAAACGAGCGGGGATTTTTGGACACCCAAATGACGAGAGTGGATAATCTCCCACTTTGAGCCTGCACACAGGCCAAAAACGGGAGATTATCCACTCTCGTTCTGCGAGCACTCATTGGGGACGTACTTAAATGAGTAGTTTCACTCATTTAAGTACGTCCCCAATGAGTAGGAAAAATGGGCCATGTGTCCCAGTTGTGGAGACTCGTTGAGCCGTCTGGGTATCGTGAAAGGCTGCGCACTCCCCCATCATCAAAAGTGACACACGCTACCAGTTGATGGGAGGCAGCCATGGGCTTCTTTGACAAGATGTTCGAGAAGAAAGAGTGCGCGATTTGCGGTACCGAGCTGGGACTTCTAGGTAAGACAAAAATCAATGAAGGCTACCTGTGCAAAGAGTGCGCCGGCAAGCTCTCCCCCTACTTTCACGGCTATCGCTCCAGCACCGCGGACGATATCCGCGAGCAGCTCGCCTACCGCGAGGCCAATGCCGAGCGCTTGGCGTCGTTCAACCCCACGCGCACGCTTTCTGCCGGGCGCACCAACATCATGCTCGATGAGGACGCGGGCCTGCTGATCATCACCTCGCAGAGCCGCTGGCGCGACGCCAATCCCGACATCATCGAGTTCTCGCAGGTACTCGGCTGCGATATGGATATCGACGAGCATCGCACCGAAATCTATCGCGAGACCAAGGACGGCGAGCGCGAGAGCTACAACCCGCCGCGCTACGACCTGGATTACGACTTTAATCTGACCATCCACGTCAACACGCCGTACTTTACCGAGATCAACCTGCGCGTAAACGACTCCACCATCGATCAGCGCGGCTCCATCGAATACCGCGAGGCCAAGCGCCAGGCAACCGAGGTCCGCGACGCGCTGGTGCAGCTGCGCCAGGAGACGCGCGACAGCGTCGTGGCCGCCAAGGCCCCCAAGACCGCGGTGACCTGCCCCTTCTGCGGAGCCACCACCATTCCCGATGCCAGTGGGCGCTGCGAATACTGCGGCGGCGCCATCGGCGCATAGCCTCCGGCACGGAAAGGACCGATCATGGCCTTCGAGAGCGTCAACTATCAGTGCCCCGCGTGTGGCGGCCCCCTTCACTTTGCCAGTGCCGAGCAAAAGCTCGTCTGCGACTACTGTGACTCACGCTTTGAAGTCGAAGAAGTCGAGGCCCTCTATCGCGAGCGCCAGGACAAGGCAGATGCCAAAGCCGATGCCGCAGCCGCAGCTCCCAAACCTGCTGTCGACGATGCCGTGCAGGAGCTCGCCCAAAACGCCGGCTACATCTGCTCGTCGTGCGGCGCCGAGCTCGTGTCCGACGGCACCGTCGCCGTCACCACCTGCCCGTACTGCGGCAACTCCGCCGTGGCGCCCGGCCAGCTCTCTGGCGACTTCTCGCCCGACCTGGTGATTCCATTTAAGCTCGGGCGCGACGACGTCACGGCCGCACTCAAGGAACACTACAAGGGCAAAATCTTGCTGCCCAAGAGCTTTGTCACCGGCAACCACATCGACGAGGTCCAAGGTGTCTACGTGCCGTTTTGGCTCTACGGCGCCCGCGTTGACGGCGAAGTGCACTTTGACGCGACCAACGAGACCGTGACCGAGGAATCCGACCGCACCGTCACGACCACCGACCACTACGATGCCTATCGCAAGGGCAATATCTCGTTTAAGCGCGTGCCCGTCGACGGATCGTCCAAGATGCCCGACGGCCACATGGACGCCATCGAGCCGTTTGACTACGACGCACTGCGTCCGTTCTCGGTCGCATATATGCCCGGCTACATCGCCAACCGTTACGACGAGGACTGCGAGACCTGCAAGGCGCGCGCCGAGCGCCGTATGGAGGAGAGCACGATCTCGGCCCTGCGCGAGACCGTCGTCGACGAATATGACGATGCCACGGTCGAAAGCAAGCAGCTCGACTACACCTGGGAAGACAGCGACTACGCCCTGTTCCCCGTCTGGATGCTCTCCACCTCGTGGAACGGCAAGAGCTACCTGTTTGCCATGAACGGCCAGACCGGCCGCTTGGTCGGCGAGCTCCCCTGCTCCAAGCCCAAGCTCGCTATTGCCTCGGTGCTGTTCTTTGTGATCGGATTTATCCTCTCCCAGATTCTCTTTATGGGTGAGAACGCCTTCGATCCGGATTACCTCGCCTTTGATATTGAGGGCATCCTCATCAACATCGTCGCGCCGCTGATCATCGTGATTATCGGAGACGTGCTACTGGTAGGCCAGCTCAAGACGGCCAACGAGGCCACCCACGCCGACGAGTACTGCGGCGAGCTCGACCTGACCGAGAAGCACGACACCTTCAACCACACCGAGACCACCGTTGTCATGAAAGACGACAAGGACGACTAAGCAATCCGACCAATACCACCCGGCCTTTGACGAGAAAGGAAGATCACCATGGGACTCTTGAAAGCTGGATTGGGAGCTGCCGGCGGCGTCATGGCCGACCAGTGGAAGGAATTTATCTACTGCTAATCGATGCCTGCTGACGTCTTGGCCTGCAAGGGCAGCAAACGCACCGGTGGCCGCAGCTCCAACACGCGCGGCGAGGACAACGTCATCTCCAACGGCTCGGTCATCGCCGTCAACGACGGCCAGGGCATGCTCGTGGTGCAAAACGGCAAGATCATCGAAGTCGCACTGGAGCCCGGTGAGTTCGTCTTCGATACCGGCAGCGAGCCGAGCGTCTTTAGCGGCAACCTGGGCGATTCCATCAAGGAGACCTTCGCCAATATCGGCAGCCGCTTTACCTTTGGCGGCGACGCGGGCAAGGACCAGCGCGTCTACTTCATCAACACCAAGGAGATCATCGGCAACAAGTACGGCACCGCCTCGCCCGTGCCCTTCCGCGTGGTCGATAACAACATTGGCCTGGACGTTGACATCTCCGTGCGCTGCAACGGCGAGTATTCGTACCGCATCACCAACCCGCTGCTGTTCTACACCAACGTATGCGGCAACGTGACCGATAGCTACACGCGCGACAAGATCGACAGCCAGCTTAAGTCCGAGCTTCTCACCGCCCTGCAGCCCGCCTTCGCCAAGATCTCGGAGATGGGCATCCGCTACAGCGCCATCCCCGGCCACACCACCGAACTCGCCCGCGCGCTCAACGAGGTCCTCTCGGCCGACTGGCGCGACCTGCGCGGTGTCGAGATCGTGAGCTTTGGCGTCAACTCCATCGCCGCCTCGCAAGAGGACGAGCAGATGATCAAGGATCTGCAGAAGGCTGCGGTCATGCGCGATCCCACCATGGCGGCAGCCAACATTGCCAGCGCCCAGAGCGACGCGATGCGCGCGGCAGCGGCCAACCCTAACGGCGCGATGGCCGGCTTTATGGGCATGGGCATGGCAGGTGGCATGGGTGGCATGAATGCCAGCCAGCTGTTCGCCGCCGGCCAGGCACAGCAGCAGGCCGCCCCGCAGCCGGCTCCGGCACCCGCCCCCGCACCGGCTCCTGCCGCTGCTCCCGCGGCCGGCACATGGACCTGCAGCTGCGGCGCCACCAACACCGGCAAGTTCTGCTCCGAGTGTGGCAGTCCCGCACCCGCCCCGGCACCGGCCAAGTGGTTCTGCCCCAACTGCGGCAGCGAAAACGGCGGCAAGTTTTGCAGCAACTGTGGAACGCCCAGGCCCTAGCCCCTCTATCTGGTAATTGGCGGGGGATCCGCCACCCCCGCATTTGCTTCTATGGGTTTCGTTCGATAAAGGAGGACACCATGAAGACAACGTTCAAAAAGTCCGTACTCGCATTTCTGACATGCGTCCTTGCGCTCGCCTTTGCCCTGACGGGCTGCAGCGGCGGCGGCAAAGACCCCAAGGCCAACTTCGTCGGCAGCTGGGAACTCTCGGGTGGAACCCTGGAGGGCGAAGAACTGACCGATGAGTACATGAAGATGCTCGAGGATTGGGGTGTGCACTGCGTCCTGATTCTCGATGAGGACGGTACAGGTGCCCTCGACCTGTTCCTTGAAGTCGTCGACCTTAAATGGGAGGCAAAGGACGCCACCACCGTAACCATCACCGCCGAAGACGAGTCGCATGACATGAAGCTCAAGGACGGCAAGCTCATCCTCGAAGAGGATGACGGCAATCTTGTCTTTACCAAGTCCGACAAGGACCTGTCCGGCACGGTGAAGAAGGATCGCGAGGCGGCCGAGAAGGAAGAAGAGATCGACGAGGCCGTCGAAGACGACGACGTCCAGAAGATTGAAATCTCCCCCACCGTCACCGTTGCCGATGACGACCTGTGCACCATTACCATCACCGAGAAGTTCAAGGACGAGTGGGGCGACATCGGTTTTGTCGTCAACATCACCAACAAGAGCGACAAGGACCTGACCTTCTACGCCCCCAGCGGCAAGACCAACGTCAACGGCACCATGAAGGAACCCTGGTTCTCGGCTCACCTGATGCCCGGCACCAACGCCACTGAGGAATTCACGTTCTCGAACGGCACGCTCGATAGCCTTGACGACCTGGTCAATACGACCATCGGCATCGACGCCTACCTGACCGATTCCTACGAGGACGTTGCCTCCTACAGCGCAACCATCGCGTAACGGCACGTAACATCAGCCGCGGATTGGCGGACACATCCGCGCACACCAGACGGGGCCGCAGGAGATGATCCTGCGGCCCCGTCGCTTTTATGCCGATGCGCAACGAGCGCTAGCGCTCTATGTTGGGAACGATGCTGCCCTCGGTCACCGCATGTACGGCCAGACGCATGATGTTGTCGTAGCCGGTCTTGCTCAGGATCTCCGAGATGCGGCGCTTGATGGTGCCCTCGCTCATAAACAGCTCGGCCGCAATCTCGCGGCGGCTTTTACCCTCGCAGGCAAGGCGCAAGATCGACAGCTCGACATCGTCGAGGGCCGCCGTGCCCGAGAAGATGCTCTCGGGCGGCTTGGGAAACGTGCAGTAACCCGCCAGCGTGGAGCGCATCACGGCGAACAGCTCGTCGATACCGACGTTCTTGTACACAAAGCTATCGACGCCCGCCTCGCGGGCCTGATCGACAAAGGTGATCTCGGGCATGCCTGTCATGATAATGATGCGACACTCGGGCAGCTGCTCCTTGATGCGTGCCGCCGCCACGATGCCGTTTGAATCGTGTTCGGTGCACACGTCCATCAGTATCATGTCCGGGCGCTCCTTGAGCGCGACACCCAAGGCCTCGGAGGCATCGGCGATCGCGGCAACGACGGTCATATCGGGCTGGTCGCCAACGGAGCGCGCCAGGCTCTCGCGCAGGATGGCCTGATCTTCGACAATTAACACGCGGATCATGAGTTTCTCCTTTGGGACGTGTCGCTAGCGTTAAGCGGAATGGATACCGTAAGCGTAAAGGGCGGGGTGGCGTGGACCTCTAGGCTGCCACCCAGATCTTGCGCGACAAGCCTCATACCTGGGATACCCGTTCCCTCGCGATACGATACGGGGGCCGGGGACCCGTCGTTAGAAATCGTCATGTGCGCGACGGCGTCAGCATCCGTCCTCTCCTGCCACAAGCGCACATGGACCCGATGCGCCTGCGCATGCTTGGTGGCGTTGGTCGAGGCCTCGCGGATAATCTGCAAAAAGGCAGCGGCGACACGCGCGTCCTCAGGCAGCGCACCCTCAACATCGATCTGCACGCTCACCAGGCCAAAAGCATGGACGATATCGCCCAGTTGCTCTGCCGGTTCGGTGTCGCCCCCGCTGCGCAGATCGGCAGCGATTGAGCGCAGCAGCGGGTCGATCTGCTCGAGCGACTCGTCGTCCAAGCGCCCCTCCTCCAAATAGCGATGAAGGATTGATAGGCGCTGGCCGATCACATCGTGAACGCGGGTGCGCATGCGCAGATAGGCCGCATTGTCGGCAACTTTTTTGACTTCTTCGATCTGGGCCTGGAGCTCTTGGCCCGCAAGCTCAAGCAGGTGATTGGCCTGCGCCAGGCGGTCATGCGCATGCGCATACTCTGTCACGTCCAGACCGATTATGCGCTCGAACGAACGGCCCGAGACCATAACGTCATCGCACACAAACAGGCGAATCTCGGCGGGAGAAACCTCGACCACCGCACGCGCCTCACCAAAGCGGTCCAGGTTGATCCGCACGCTGTTCTTACCGCCTCCGGGCATTTGCATGCTGAGCTTGCGCAGGTCGTTCCATGTACCGCTCATATCGCCTAGGTCGGTGGGCATATGAAGCTCCGCCAGGTTTTTGCGCATGCAGCGGTTCATGAGCAGTGGACGGCCCCTCGAGTCCAGATACAGGATGCCCACGGGAATCACGTTGATGGTTTCAATCGTCGAGAACGCGGTGATATCCTCTTGGCGGTTACGGACGTCCATCAAGAGCGCCGCGACGGAACGGAACAGGAAGAACGCTCCCTCTGCGATAAGGACAACGGCCCACACCGAGCCCATGGCAAAAACCACCGGCGGTGTCACGGCGCCAACAAGAAGCAGCTCGGCCAGCATGACAGGGCGACGATAGCGCACCATAAGGACCACGCCATAGGCAAAGATCGCGGCATTGAGCCACAGCACTCCGCCCATTGCCCTGGCGCAAACGTCAAGCGGCGCCACCAGATACGAGCCAGACGACGCGAATAAGATGAGCGCCGAAATCATCAGGTGAAGCACAAGGCTCGTCTCGTAGGCGCAAATCACCTTACGGTTATAGGACGAGCGGCGCGATGCGATGAGCGGGACGTGGATCATCTGCAGACACGCAGCCAGGGCAAAGACAACATCGAGCGCAACGATTTGGGGAAGGATGAACGAAATCTGCATCGTCACTCACCCGCCCTCGGCATCAAGACGATCATGCGCAGCTGGCCGGGCTCGCCCTCAAGGCGGTATGCCACGTTGCGCCCTTGCAGAGCGCTTTCGAGCTCTTGCGCAGCGGGCGTCTGCGAAAGATCTTCATCATCGTTGGAAAAAAGCGTGGCGCGCAGCTCGACACTGCACCGGTCATGGTCGCCCAAGTGATACATAAGCGCCGGATGGTCGGTGGTGTAGGCAAAAAACGCAAAGTCATACACGCAGTCGTACAGGGCGCTTACCGTACTGGCGTGCATCGGGCGCCGTATGGCGATAATCGAGGCGCAATCGACATCGATGGTGCGTAGGTCACTTGCAAGCTCGTTGGCGATGAGCTGAATGCGGTCGCGGTCAAAACCGCTCTCCCCGTGCTGTGCCAACGTGAGCGACCCCTTGCGTTTGCAATAGGCGACGAGCATCTTGGCGCGCTGCAGCATGCGGTAACGCTCGTGCGAAGATGCCTCATCGGTCAACGGCGGCAGCGAGCTCAGCAGGTCGTACATCCCTTCGAGCGCACGGGCAAGCGCTTGGTCCACGTCTTGGACCAGCAAGGTCTCGGCCTCTTGGTCTGCCAAATGTGTCTTAAGGTCGTAGTCGGCGGCAAGCAGCTCATTTTGGCGTTGCAGCTCCATGCGACGATGCGCCAGTTCGCGATTGAGTTCGTTGAGCTCCGAGACGTCCTGGGCAAGGAGAGCCGATCCACCCAGCAGCGGAAAGGCGCGATACATTACATCGGGATCGGACGCCACGGCAAAGGCGTGAGCGTGCCCGTGCTCTTGGACCCGCAACTCCTCACGCACGCCTACCGGCATTGGCTTTGACACCGGCGTGACATAGACTTCCTGCAGGTCACGCGTTAGAACTTTGAGGTCAAGCGGCAAGGTGCCGAAAATACCGGCGATATCGTGGTACGACGGGATGACACCGCAATCGAGACAGATTTCCATCGCCACCACGCACAGGACGCAGTAGACAAGTGAAAAATTAAGCCTCCATGCCCAGGGCACACGCAGCGCATATGAAATGGCAAAGAACGCGCCGCCCAATAGGACAAGCGCGGCCGTGCCCGAGAAACGCTGAATACGAAAAGACGAGGACCGTCCTACCAAGATAAAAAAGGCAACGAAGTTAAAGGCCGTCCACACTAAGACAGCGAAATAACCCCAGCCGTACGTGTAATCGTTGCTCCAGGTGTCGCTTGTACGGTCAAAGTGGAAGACCTGCTGGTGAAAATCGTTAGTAAGCACAAAGCCGATAAGCAGGACAGCCATGACCCACAAAACGGTGCGGTACCGACGCCCCATACGATGCTGTTCCAAACCCGCGAGGCGCAGACCGCACAGCTGGTAGATCAGCGGAATGAGCGTCATGGGCACGTAGTACAGGTACCACAGCACGGTGGCATAGAACGGCGTGAACGACTTATATTTGAGGATGACCTCGATCATCCACAGGGCACAAATGGCGGCGATGGCAACAAGGCGGCGGCGCAAGACGTAGTCCAAGCAGCGTAGGTACGCCAACACACCCCAGATTGAAAATGCAATTGCGGCGACAAGCAGCGGGAGAGAGCTCGAGTGGACGAGCGCATCCACGACCTCTTCGGACACCTCGCTATAGGCGGGCACGGTGTTGGAAAGCTTGGGGTCGGAGGCAAACAGTGCCGGCAAGACTGCCAAAAGCATAAGGAACAGCGCGGTAATGGCGCTGGCGATAACAAAGACGCGGTGGCGATACACGCCATGCGATATGCCAACAAGGAATCGCGGCATGGCGAAGAGCCTGCCGCCCCTAAGATCCGCCACGGGCGCGGATCGGGCGGTCGCGTGGCCGATATGTCGCTCGCGGGTACCCATAGTGCTTTTAGTGTACCGACAGGCGGGCCCAAAAAGCGGGCCACATGTCCCAAAATCCGCCGACGGCGAGGGACGTCGCCAGCGACTAGTCGTTTAAGAACGTCCCCAATGACTAAGACAAAACGAGCGAGGATTTTTGGACGCCCAAATGGCGAGAGTGGATAATCTCCCACTTTGAGCCCACAAACAGGCTAAAAACGGGAGATTATCCACTCTCATTCTGCGGGCACTCATTTAAGTACGTCCCCAATGAGTGCTTTCACTTCTTAACAAAACGCCCGGCGGGCATTAACTGCTCGCCGGGCGTTTTGGTTAGGAGGCTATGGTTGTTGGGAAGCCTTAGGCCAGGTCCTCGCCGTTCGTCTCGATGACGTGTTTGTACCAGTCGAAGCTCTTCTTTTTGGAACGCTTGAGGGTGCCGTTGCCCGCATCATCGCGGTCGACATAGATAAAGCCGTAGCGCTTGGACATCTCGCCCGTGCCGGCAGACACCAGGTCGATCGGGCCCCAGGTGGTGTAGCCCAGCAGGTCAACGCCGTCCTCGGTCACCGCATCGCGCATCGCGGCAATATGCTGACGCAGGAAGTCGATACGGTAGTCGTCGTTGATAGAACCATCCTCCTCGACAACATCCCTGGCACCCAGACCGTTCTCAACCACAAACAGCGGCTTCTGATAACGGTCGTACAGGTCATTAAGGGTGATGCGGAAGCCCAGCGGATCGATGGCCCAGCCCCACTGGCTCTCCTGCAGGTAGGGGTTCTTGGCGCCGGCGAAGGCGTTGCCCTGGGTGCGCTTGACATCGGGGTTGTCGGCACCGGCAGAGCAACGGGTGCTGTAGTAACTAAAGCTGATGAAGTCGACGGTGTTGGCAGCCAGGACCTCGCGGTCCTCGTCGGTCATGCCCACATCGATGCCCAGGCGCTCGAGTTTCTTGACGGCATAGGCCGGGTAGTAACCGCGGCTCTGGACGTCGACGAAGAAATAGTTGCTCTGGTTGTCAATCTGCGCCTGGCGCACATCGCCCGGACGGCAGCTGTAGGGGTAGTAGCTACCTGCGGCAAGCATGCAACCGATCTTGACCTCAGGGTCGATCTCATGGGCGATCTTGGTTGCCCAAGCGCTGGCGACGAGCTCGTTGTGGGCGGCCAGGTACTCGACGGCCTCCTTGTTCTCGCCCTCCTCAAAGACCAGACCGGCACCCATAAACGGCAGGTGCAAGATCATATTGATCTCGTTGAAGGTAAGCCAGTACTTTACCAGGCCCTTGTAGCGGGTGAAGATCGTGGTCGCGAGGTTCTTGTAGAAGTCGATGAGCTTGCGGTTGCGCCAGCCGCCGTACTCCTTGATGAGGTGGACGGGGCAGTCGAAGTGCGTGATGGTCACGAGCGGCTCGATGCCGTGCGCCTGGCACTCGCGGAACACGTCCTCGTAAAAGGCCAGGCCGGCCTCGTTGGGCTCGGCCTCGTCACCGTTGGGGAAGATACGGGTCCAGGCCAGGCTCATGCGGAAGGTCTTAAAGCCCATCTCGGCAAAGAGGGCAATGTCCTCCTTGTAGTGATGGTAGAAATCGATGCCGGTCTGCGCGGGATAGTAATAGCCGTCCTCGAAGTCGAGCATCTTGCGCTGGCCGGAGACCACCGCGTAACGCTCCGGGCCGTGCGGTGCCACATCCACGTTGGCCAGGCCGCGACCGTCAACGTTGTACGCGCCCTCGCACTGGTTGGCAGCCGTCGCGCCGCCCCACAGGAAGTCATTACGGAAAGCCATGCATCGATCCTTTCACACGCTGTTTGTCGTGGCTTCAGTATCCCCGTAAGCAGCGCGCCACTCAACGGCAACGGCGCAGGTCGGCACTTCTTTTCGCGCACAGACGCCCGGCAGCCGCCCCCGTCTGACACTTTTTGATACCTGCCCGCCCAAACCGCCAACCACCACAAAGGGGACAGGCACCTTTGCGGCGGATTGGGCCCGGTTTGTCTCGATCTGTAACAGTTAGGCAGCCAAAACCGGGCCTGGTGTTACAGATCGAGATTTTTCGGGCAGCCCCTTCAGTTTGTCTAAATCTGTAACAGGTAGAGACGATTTAGCCCGCTAGATGTTGCAGATCGAGATGGAAGATTCTAGTCGCAGGCGATGTCGAGGTTCTTGCCGACGAGGCTTACGTAGCCGCCTTCGGCTGCTTTGGGGCTGTCGGCGTGGCAGAGGACCCACTTGTCGGCCTTCCAGTAGCAGTAGCTGTCGCCGGCCGCGGGCATGTCGGCCGCCGCCTCGGGGCGCGGGCCGTTGGTACCCGCCGGCAGCGCAACCATCACTTGGAAGCCGCCGTCGTCGACCATGCAGGGCGTGTAGTGAAGCGTGGTGTTGAAGACCTCGACGACCTTGCCCGCCGGCACGCGGAACGCCTTGACGCACGCGGTGTCGAGCTTGCCGTCCTCGATCTCCCAGCGATGCGCCACGAGCAGGATAAAGTCGCGGGCGCCCAGGTTAAACTCGCTGGCGCGGTGATACTCCAGGCAGTTGAGGCGTGTGTTGTGGCCGTTGCACCAGCCGAGCTGAAAGGGGCGGCCGCCAAACATGAGAAAGCCCAGTTTGTCGGCATCCTTGACGCCCTCGAGCTCCGGCGCACTTGCTACGTACTTACTGCCCTCGGGGATGGGCGTGGCAGAGAGCGCCTCGAGCACGGGCGACGTGAGCACGGACGGAACGTTATCCCAAACGTTGCCATAGGATTTGAACTCGGGATCGTTGACAGAGTAGATATGCATGTTCACTCCTGTTTGTAAATGTGACTATACGAACATTCTAGAACAAACATGAGCGATTTTGAACGCTCGTCCCGACCAATCAACAAAAAGGCGCCCCCGCATAAGCGAAGGCGCCCAATGCGCTCGTTTTGGGCGATAAAGCCCTTACGCCTGCTGATAGTGCAGGTGCTTCTCATCGATATCGGCCAGATCGCGGTCGAGGTAGCGGCGCGCGAGCCAGTTTGCCATGGGAAGGTTCTGGTCCAGGTAGTTACCGCACTCCTCGGGAGCGGCACCGGGGACATCGCCCTCAAAGCCGGCGACAAACTCGAACAGTTCGCGCACGAGCGGCAAGATTTCCTCGCTCGTCACCTCACCAAACACGACGAGGTAAAAGCCCGTGCGGCAGCCCATGGGTCCAAAGTAGACAATGCGGCTCGACCACTCGGCATGGTTGCGAAGGAACGTCGCGCCCAGGTGCTCGATGGTGTGGCACTCGGCCGTGTTCATGACCGGCTCCTTGTTGGGCGTGGTCAGGCGCAGGTCAAACGTGGTGACGGCGGCGCCGGTCGCCGGATCGCGGTCGATGCGGCTCACATACACGCCGGGCTCAAGCAGCAGATGGTCAACAGAAAAGCTCGCGATGCGCTCCATGGCAGATCCTCTCGATAGTCAAATTGGGACGGGCTCTTTTAGCTGGTTCGAATGGTCGCACCAATCATACCAGTCAAAAAAGCCCCGTCCCAAATTGACTACCTGGGACGAGGACCAATGATTTTTTAATCCCCGTCCCAGAAAAACCATTCTAGGCTGTGTAGGCAATCGTTGATTTCACGGCGTGGCGCCAGCCGGCGATCTTTTTGGCGCGCTCGTCGGCGGGCATCGACGGCTCCACGATGCCGCGGGCGCCGTAGACGTCGACGACATCGCGCGTGTACATGCCCAGCGCAATACCGCAGGCCCAGGCCGCGCCCAGGCCGCTCATCTCGTCATTGCTCGCGATGCGGATGGGCGAGCCAACCAAGTCGCTCTCAAACTGCATCAGGTACGCGTCGCGCGTGGGACCGCCGTCAACGCGAAGCTCGGCAAGTGCCGCGCCAGAATCCTCGACCATTGCGTCAATTACGTCAAAGATTTGATAGGCAATCGATTCGTCTGCAGCTTTTACGAACTCCGCGCGACCCGTGGTACGCGTCATGCCAAAGACGCAGCCCTCGGCGTCACTCGCCCAGTGCGGCGCGCCCAAACCGGTAAACGCCGGCACAAAGTAGACGCGGCTCGCCGGATTGGCAGCGTAGCACAGGTCGGTAACTTCCTCGGGGTTATTGATGAGCTCCAGATCGTCGCGCAGCCACGTCTTGACAGCACCGGCGTAGCTCACGTTGCCCTCGAGCACGTACTCGGTCACGCCGTCCATGCGCCATGCGAGCGAGCTCGAAAGCCCGTGCGAGCTGGCAACGAACTCGTCGCCGACGTTCATCATGACCGAGCTGCCGGTGCCATAGGTCGCCTTGGCCATGCCGCGGCTATGGCAGCCCTGGGCAAACAAGGCCGCGTGGCTGTCGCCCAGCACGCCGTGAATGGGCACGGGCGCCGGCAAAAAGCCGCCCAGATCCGTCGTGCCGAACAGTCCATCGGAATCGGTCACCTGCGGCAGGCAGGCCACGTCAACGCCAAAGGCCTCGCACACCGGCTCGCTCCAGCAGCCACGGCGCAGGTCAAAGAGCTGCGTGCGGCTGGCATTGGACCAGTCGCAGCGAAACTCCGCGCCGCCCGTGAGCGTCCAGACCACCCAGGCATCGATGGTGCCCAGGCACAGCTCGCCTGCCGCCGCGGCCTCGGCAGCAGCGGGAACGTTCGCAAGGATCCAGGCCATCTTGCCCGCCGGATAGTAGGGCGAGAGCACCAGACCCGTCGTGTCGCGCACCAGCTCGGCCACACCCTCGCGCGCGGTCAGCTCGTCGCACAGCTCGCGGGCGCGGGCGCACTGCCACACCACGGCGTCGCACAGTGGCTCGCCCGTCGTGCGGTTCCATGCAACGGTGGTCTCGCGCTGGTTGGAGATGCCGATGCCGGCGACGTCGGCCGGATCGACCCCGGTCTCCTCCACCACGGCACGCGCCACGGCCAGCACATTGGTGGCAATCTCGGCCGGATCATGGCTCACCCAGCCGGCCTCGTTGACAATCTGGCGATGCGAACGGTCGGCACGATGAATCAAATGGCCGCCCTCGTCCACCAGCAGCGCCTTGGTGCCCTGCGTGGATTGATCGATTCCGATGATGTAGCGGCCCATGGCCACCCCTTTCAAAACGAATGTGACAAAGGGACGGTCCCTTTGTCACATTCCAGTTACTCTGCGGGCAGGAACTCGGCAACGGTCTTGGCGATTCCGACACCCGTCAGACCGTAGTGCGCAAAGACCTCGGGGCTCGTGCCAGTGATGACCGGCGCGTCGGGCAGGGAGAGACACTTGACCGGACGCGGGCAATGCTCGCCCACCACCTGCGCGACCATAGAGCCCAGACCGCCGAAGGGGCTGTGCTCCTCGACGGTCACGACGGCGCGCGTGGCACCGGCGGCCTCAATCACGGCCTCGGCGTCGAGCGGCTTGACGCAGTACATGTCGAGTACCGTTGCCGAGATGCCCTGCTCGGCCAGCAGGTCGGCAGCGTCCACGGCATGGCGGACCATCTCGCCGGTAGCGACGAGCGTTACATCGGTGCCGCGGCGTACCCAGGTGGCGCGATCCATCTGGAACGGGCACTCGTCCTCGGTGTACACGTCCTCGACCGGGTTGCGGCCCACGCGGATGTAGGCCGGTTTGTTATCGGCGACCAGGGCCCGCACGAGCTCGGCGGTCTGGAAGCGGTCGCTCGGCAGATACACGCGCATGTTGGGAATCGCGCTCATGGCGGCGATATCCTGCGCGGAGTGATGGCTCATGCCCAAAGCGCCGTAGGACACGCCGCCCGAGATGCCGATGAGCTTGACGTTGGTGTTGGAGTACGAAACGTCGACCTTGCACTGCTCATACGAACGCGTGGTCACAAAGGACGCCGGCGAGGCGGCCCAGGCCTTCTTGCCGCACGAGGCCATACCGGCGGCGATGCTCACCAGGTCCTGCTCGGCGATGCCGACCTCAATGGACTGCTGGGGATACTGGTCAAAGAACGGCGTGAGCGATGCAGAGCCGCGGGAGTCGGAACACAGGACGACGATGTCCTTGTCAGTTGCGGCGGCCTCGAGCAGCGTGTCGCAGATAACCTTGCGGTTGGCGATCTTGTTAGCCATTGATAGCCTCCTTATGGGCAGCGAAATCGGCGATAATCTGGGCATATTCCTCATCGTTGGGCAGGTGATGATGCCAGGCGGCCTTGTCCTCCATAACCGGCGAGCCGTAGCCCTTCACCGTGTTGAGGATGATGACCGTGGGCTTACCCTTGGTCTCGGCGGCCAGCGTCAGCGCGGCGTCGATGGCCTGGACGTCGTTGCCCGGAATGGACAGCACGTTCCAACCGAAGGCGGCCCAGCGCTCCTCCTGCGAATCCTGCTTCATGACGTCCTCGGTGCTGCCGCTGATCTGCAGGCGGTTGCGGTCCACGAGCGCGCACAGATTATCGAGCTGGTAGTTGCCGCCGCTCATGGCGCCCTCCCAGACCGAGCCCTCGGCAAGCTCGCCATCGCCCATGATGGTGTAGACGCGGTAGTCGCGGCCGTCCATCTTGCCGGCGAGCGCCATGCCCACGGCCACGGGCAGGCCGTGACCCAACGAGCCCGAGTTCATCTCGATGCCCTTGAGCTTGTTGTTGGGGTGGCCGATGTAGGGGCTGCCGAACTTGGAGAAGCGGGCCTTGACGTCGTCGAGGTCAAGATAGCCCTCGTGGCAGAGCACCGCGTAGTAAGCCTCCATGGCGTGGCCCTTAGAGAGCACGAAGCGGTCGCGATTGGGATCGTCGACGGTCTCGGGCGAAATGTTGAGGTGGTTGGCGTAGAGGGTCATGAGGGCGTCGATCACCGACATGTCGCCGCCGATGTGGCCGCCGGCGCCAGCCATGATGATATCGACGCAATCGCGGCGAAGGTCCCAACGCAGGGACTCAAGCTCTTCGATAGTTGCCATTTCTACTCTCCTCGCAGGTAGGCTTTAACGTCTTCTTCGATGGGGTCGTACAGGTCGGGGGCGATGCCGATATACTTGCACGCCTCGTAGAGCACCGGCACCACGTTGGCATGAATGGCGACGCAGTGGTGGATGTAGGGACCCTCAACGATCTTGGCCTCGAGGCGCTTGAGGTTGTCGACCTCGACCCACAGGTAGGTGCCCATGCCGGCCGGGCCGTCGATGCCGCGGGCGTTGCCCAGTAGCAGCGAGTACTCGCCGTTGTCACCGTCAAAGCGGGCAAGGGTGAGGTCGCCGTGCTTGGCCTCGGCCGTCAGCGCGCCGGGGTGATCGAAAGCCAGCGGGTAGGTGAGCTTGGGCTTGACGGCCGCGCAGCTGCAGGGCCAGGGGCCGCAGTGCTGCAGCAGCTCGCCGTTCTCGTTATCGGGATGGCGCACGGTCCAGTCGGCGAACATGCCGCGGTGACGGCCCAGGTCGGCGGCCTCGACCATCAGCGCGGTGATGGCGCCGTGGATATCGGTCTCGCATACGATAGGAATGCCCATCTCGTTGAGGATGGCGTTGGCGGCGCAGGGCATAATGCCCAGCTCGTCCTGCAGAGCGTTCCAGCACTGAATGGCACCGGCGTTGCAGCCATACTTCTCGACCAAGCGCTTCATGGCGATGGCAAGACCGGCGACCGCGGGGACCTTGTCCTCGGGGATGCAGATCTCAAAGCTGTCGTTGATGTGGGCAAGCATGGCGGCCATGGCCTGCTCGTCGGCCTGGGCGTCGCGCACAGCCTGGACAAGTTCGGTCATGGGGATAGGCGAAAGCTGGATGTTGAACTTCTCGAGCAGCTCGCCCTCGTTGCACATGGTCGACCAGAAGTCGAACGGACGGGTGGCCATCTGCAGGATGCGGGTGTGCTTGAAGGTCTTGACCACGTTGCAAACGGCCAAAAAGTCCCAAACGCCGCGCTCGAACTCGGGGTCGGTCAGGCGGCAGTTGGTCATGTAGGTGAAGGGAACCTGGAAGCGGCGCAGGACCTTGCCGGTGGCGAACAGGCCGCACTGGCTATCGCGCAGGCGTGTGCCGTCGGGCTCGGGGCGCTCGTCGCGCGGACCCCACAGCAGTACGGGTAGACCGAGCTCGCGGGCAAGGCGAGCGCAAACGTACTCGGTGCCAAAGTTGGCGTGGCACAGCATAATGCCATCGACGCCCTCGGCGCGGAATTTCTTGACGATGGGCTCGATATGGCTGTCGTCGAACAGCAGGCCCTCTTCATTGATGTCGTCGATATCCACGATGTCGACGCCGATCTCGCGCAGGCGATCAGCCGTCAGGCCGCGATACTTGATTGCGTCCGGCGCGCTAAAGATACTGCGGCGCGTGGGCACAAAGCCGAGCTTGATCTTGTCCATGTACGTCCTCCCCTAATCACATGTTCAGTAAACAGACGCATGTTTCGTTTTGTTCTGTTTACTAAATGTTTTACTCTACTGTTTAGAAGTTTAACGCGAAATACCCGTAGACGGTAGAGAAATCAGCCTAAACGGTATGTAAACAAACTGAACATACAAGGGCATCAAAAAGAGGGCCCAAAGGACCCTCTCTTAGTAGCGTTATGTATGGCTGCCTTAGCGAGCTTTGCCTCCCTACGGCCCAGCGTTGCCTTTGCCTAGATCTCACGCACGCTTTGGCGCTCGACAAAATAGGTCGACACGGCCGTCTTGCAGGTATAGCTCTTGGGATTGCGGATGTTGCCCACCAGGCGGCGCACCGCGATCTCGCCCACCTCGTGCTTGGGAACGTGCACCGTGGTGAGCGGCGGATTGGAGAAGGCGCCCAAAGACAGATCGTCAAAGCCGATGATTGAGACATCCTCGGGGACACGTATGCCGTGCTCGTTCAGCGCGCGCATGGCGCCTACGGCGAGCACGTCGTTTTCGGCAAAGAAAGCCGTCGGCAGGTCGTCGCGCGAGACGCTGTCGAGCCATGCGCCCATGTCGCGATAAGCACCTTCGAGCGTGGTGCCCAATGTGACGCGCCATGTCGGGTTGGCCTCAAGGTCCGCATCCTCAAGCGCTTGGCGATAGCCGCGCTCGCGATCCTTAAAGTTGCGGATGCGAAGGTCGCCTGCCAGATAGCCGATTTGCTTGTGACCCTTCTCGATAAGGTAGTCCACGGCGCGCAGCACCGAGTCGGTGTTGGCAATGACTACGGCATCGAAGTACTGACGATCGCTCCAGCCATCGAGCACGATCAAGTGGGCGGCAGCGTTGGCGAACAAGGCATAGTCTTCCTCACCCAGCTCGGTACCCATCAGCACGATGGCGGCCGACGGGTCGGCGATCAGGCCCTCGACCTGCGGGCGCACGGCGTCCAGGTCGCTAAAGTCGAGCGAGACAAAGCTCGTGCTCATGCCGTGGCGACGCGCCTGGCGCTCCACGCCCTCGATGACCGCGGGGTGGAAGGTGCTCTCGTCCAGGATGGCGCCCGTCTTGCGCGCGAGCACAAACTGGATGCTCTCGAGCTGCGTCGACTGCTGATAGCCGAGCGACTGCGCGCACTCCAGGATGACCTTGGCGGTCTCCTCGCTCACGCTGCGCTTGCGGTTAAGCGCGTTGGACACGGTCGCAGGCGAAAAACCGGTGATGCGGCTGATTTCGCGAACACTTGCTTTGGCCATTGTTCCCCCTAGTAGCGGTCGCGGTCGAGCATCGTGGCCTGACCGCCCCGTGACTCGACAACTAAACGACCGCAAATTCAATCTAAACAGAATAGTAAATGTTTAATAGCTAGTTTAGCCTGTTGTCAAGCGAAGCGACGCGACTATTCCCCCAACGGGCACATTTGCTCGGTAGCTAAAAAAGCCCCGTCCCAAATTGACTACTTGGGGCGGGGCGTGAAAAACATTTAGCCCAGGACGCGGGCCATACGCGCCTTGAACTCGGACAGGAAGCGTGGGGCGTCCACGGTGAGCGCCACGAGCGCGCTCTTATCTGGATCGGACAGACGGTGCTCGTCGCAGATGGTGCGGCCGCGATACTCGCCCAGCAGGTCGACACGCAGGTTACAGCCGAGCGCACCCACGAGCGTGGGATCAATCGCCACGGCAACCGCCAGCGGATCGTGCAGCGCGCAGCCGCCCAGGTAGGGCGCGTTCATTTCGTACGAACCGATATAGTGCTCGACCATGCTCGCAAACGCGCAGCCAGCCATAGTGCCCGAGCCCGTCCAGCCGGCAACGTCGCGACGTGTGAGCACCACGCGGTGCGTCACATCCAGGCCCACCATGGTGAGCTTGCGGCCCGAGCGCAACACAGCGTCGGCAGCCTCGGGGTCGCTCGCCATGTTGGCCTCGGCGCCCGCGCTCACGTTACCGGGCACGGTAAGGGCGCCGCCCATCACGACCACGCGGCCGATGGACATCATCGCCGCCGCATCGCGCTCCAGGGCGAGCGCTAGGTTGGAGAGCGGGCCAGTCGCTACGTAGACCAGATCGGGACCATAGGTGCGCGCGGCATCGATCAGATAATCGACCGCAGCGTTGCCGTCGGCCGAGGTCGCCCCCACCGGCTCGTAGGGCGACGCGGGCACGCTCGCGCCGCCGATGCCGTTCTTGCCGTGAATGAGCGCGGTGGACGCCGGCGGCGTATAGGGCTCAGTCGCTTGCAGAGGACGGTCGGCACCCAGGTACACCGGCACCTCGGGACGGCCCAACAGGTCGAGCACCGCCAAGCAGTTGTGCGCCGACTGCTCGACGCGCACGTTGCCAAAGCACGTGGTGATGCCGACGAGCTCCACCTCGGGGCTCGCGATGGCGTAGGCAAGCGCCATCGCATCATCCACACCCATATCCAGATCAAGGATCAGCTTCTTGGTTGCCATTGTTCTACTCCGCTTCTCCGTCTACATCCAAACCGTCTAAACCAAACTTGTGCTCGACTTCCGCACGCGTGGGAATTGATTGCTGAGCGCCCAGGCGCGACACCGTCACCGCCGAGGCGCGAGCACCCGCCGCCATGCACTCAAAGAGCGGCAGGCCCTCCAGACGAGCCGCCGCCAACGCGCCGATAAACGTATCGCCCGCGGCCGTCGTATCGACCACCGCGCTCGAAAGCGCCGGCATGCGCAGCGGCTCACCGCCATCACCGAGCGTAACCGAGCCGGCGCCGCCCAACGTGATGACCGCAGCCCCGGCGCCCTTGTCGAGCAGCGCATTGAGCGCGGCGACGCAACTCGCATCATCCGTGGGCAGAATGCCCGTCAGTACCTGGCACTCGGTCTCGTTGGGGCAGACCAGGTCGACCGCTGGCCACGCTCCTGCCGGCAGGTCGCAGGCGGGCGCCGGGTTAAAGATCGTATAGAACCCCAGCTCGTGAGCGCAAGCAAGCGCCCCGGCCGTCGCCGCAAGGTCACATTCGCCCTGGGCGATAAAGACGCCGCCAGCAGCCGGGGCAATCTCGCTGGCATCGCCGTCGAGCTCGTCGGCCACCAAGCGCCTCAGTGCGCGGGCAACGTCCTCGCCCGCAAGCGCATGGTTGGCGCCCGGCGACAGCACGATGCGGTTGTCGCTCTCACAGCGAATGATAGTCGCAGTACCGGTCTCCACGTCGTCGAGACGTGTCACGGACTCAACGCCCACGCCGGCATCTTGGAGCCCTGCCACAAGCGCATCGCCAAAGGTATCGCGCCCAACAGCGCCGATCATGCACGTGCGCGCACCCATGCGCGCAGCGGCAACGGCCTGATTGGCTCCCTTACCGCCGGCGTTGGTGATAAAACCGCTGCCATCGACCGTCTCGCCCGCGCGCGGCATGCGCTCGCACGCCACCGAAAGGTCCATGTTCATGCTGCCGAACACCGCAACGATGCTGTGATCCGCCATGGAAACCTCCTCGTCTTCAGGCTTTGCGCCCACCATCGACCAACGATTGTGCACTCTCGCACCCCCTATAACTTTAGTCCACTTTGATGTGGACGCGCGCTTGAGCTTGCGCCAGCAGCAAGCATTCACAGGGGCAGGCAGCTACAATGAATACGTGCTGATTATTCTCGTCATTGGATGATGTTTTATGGAACAATTCTCGCAATCGGGCTCGCGCGGTCGACGCCGCACGGGCAACGAGCCGGCGCCGCACGAACGCGTGAAGGGCGAGCGCCGTGCCAACGAGCCGCGACGCACCGCGAGCCCCCATCGCGCTTCTGCCAACAACGCTGGCCGCGCCAACACTCCCGCCGCGGAGCAGACGCCTGCTCGCCCCAAGTCCCGCTACATCCCTGCGCTCGACGGCCTGCGCACGCTTGCCGTCGTCGCGGTGGTGCTCTATCACCTCAACCTCACGTGGGCTCAGGGCGGCCTGCTTGGCGTCACGATCTTCTTTGTGCTTTCGGGCTATCTGATCACACGCCTGCTACTCAACGAAGTCGCTAAGACCGGCCGCATCGACCTCAAGAGCTTCTGGATCCGCCGCATCCGTCGCCTGGTCCCCGCCGTGGTGACCGTTGTGGTTGTAACCTGTGCGCTGTGCACCGTCTTCAACCACGTGATGCTCACCAAGATGCGTCCCGACATTCTGCCGTCGCTGCTGTTCTTTAACAACTGGTGGCAGATTATGCAGGACGTTTCGTACTTCAACGCCCTGGGCGACCCCTCGCCGCTTACGCACTTTTGGTCGCTCGCCATCGAGGAACAATTCTACCTGGTTTGGCCACCGCTGCTGTTTGCCATGGTGTCCATGCATGTGAGCAAACCCAACACGCGCCGTATGGTCCTGGGACTCGCAGCGGTATCCGCCCTTGCCATGATGGTGCTCTACAACCCTGCCGCCGACCCCAGCCGCGTGTACTACGGCACCGACACCCGCGTCTTCTCGCTGCTGCTGGGCGCCTGGATGGCCTTTATCCCCGATCGCGACCTGGCGCCGGTGCGTCTCGCTCATCGTTTGGGGCTCAATCGCCTGGCTGGCGCCGCCAAGCACGGCAAGAACGCCGAGGGCAAGCCTGGCGAGAAGGCCGACAACGCAGCCGAGACCGTCCCGGCACAGCCGAGCGCCCTCGTGCGCTTTTGGTCCTCGCCCGCATCCATCGATGTGTTGGGCGTCGTGGGTCTGGTTGGCCTTGCCGCCATGGCCGCGCTCACCAACGGCTACACCGCGTTCCAGTATCGCGGCGGCACGCTGCTATGCTCCATCCTCACGCTCATGGTCATCGCGGCCTGCGTGCAGCCCCAGGGAATGGTTGCCCGCGCACTGTCCGCCGAGCCGCTCGTGTGGGTTGGCAAGCGCTCGTACAGCATCTACCTGTGGCACTATCCGCTACTGTTGCTCATGAACCCGGTCGCCAACATCAACGATACGCCGTGGTGGCAGTACATTTTGCAGGTGTTGTTGGTGGTCGCCGTAGCCGAATGTTCATATCGCTTTATCGAGACGCCGTTTAGAAAGGGCGCCTTTGGGCGCACCGTATCCGAGTTCCGCGACGGCACCACCGCGCCCGCCAACTGGGTGCGCGCGCACGTCCCTGTCTGCGCAGCCTGCGCTGTCGTGTTGGTCGTTGCACTGGGCGGCCTGATCTTTGTGCCGGAGACCTCCGCACTGAGCGGTGAGGGCGCCGAAGTCCTCAACAAGGAAGCCAAAAACACCGCGCCCACAGACCAACAGGCGGCCGACGACACCGACAAGGACAACGACGGCTTCCCCGATGGCTCCTACGACCTGTTGATGATCGGTGACTCCGTGTCGCTGCGCGCCGTTGATTCCTTTGACGGCGTGTTCCCGCACAGCCATATCGATGCCGAAAAGGGCCGCCAGTTTGATGCGGGCCGCGCGACATTTGAGGGCTATCTCCAACAGAACCTTGCCGGCAAGATCGTGGTCTTTGCACTGGGCACCAACGGCTTGGTAACCGACGACCAGATCGACGCCATCATGACCGATGCAGGAGATAAGCGTATTGTGGTGTTTGTGAACACGCGCAGCCCGCAGCCGTGGGTTGGCTCTACCAACCAGGCCATCGCCAACGCTGCTACGCGCTACAAGAACGTGCGCGTTATCGACTGGTACGGATACAGTGCCAATCGCAACGACCTGTTCGATGGCGATGGCACGCACCTGTCGACCACTGGCGTGACTGAGTACCTCAACTTGATCCACGATGCGGTCAAGAAAGACCTGCCCGTGCACCCCGAGGACCACGTCAACGATCCGCAGCCGGCAGCCGTCAAATCCGCCGCCGACGCACTCGTCAATGCCCTCGCCTACAAACCACACAAGCTGGGCACCGACAAGTAACACGCGGCCAAATCTGCTTCCACCCGCAGGGGGCGTCGGCCGTGGCCGACGCCCCCTGCGGCAGTTAGGGACGCTCCTTTTGCACCGGCACCTTGAGGCACTTCTGGCGCAGCCAATGAAGACCTCTAGAGATGAATTTCAAGCCGCTCCGCCGCTCCAGGCATCGTTTCCGCGCCTCGCGCCTGCCCCAAACAATCAAAACAAGCCCTTTTCGCCGCAACCTCAAAGGTCTGTGGGCAAAAAAGGGCAAATATGAGTACTGTTACCATTTTAGTAGCAGGCAAAACCACCCAAAATGACGTCCGAGCAACCCCTACAACCCCCTAAAGCAGCCAACCTGACTTGTTTAAGGTGTATTGGAGCCAATTTTAATGAACATACTATAGGTTATGTTCATTATCTTCTTGGCCGTAAATGTCATCAGTCTAGCAACAGTACTCATATTTGGCATTTTTTGCCCATCGTTATATAACTGACCCCCTGTAGCGGGCAAAAAAGAGGCCGCAGCCCATGGCCGCGGCCCGCTCGAAACCCAAAAGAGGCGCTACGCGCTGTAGCCCATCGCTTGCAGCACAAACATGACGACCGTCAGCACCGTAATCACGCCGATAGTCGCCCACGTGAGCACGTTCCACACGCGACCGTTGCGGTTGGCCCCCATAATGTGGCGATCCGCCGCGATAACCACCTGGAATACCAAAACTACGGGCAGCAGCACGCCGTTGATGACCTGCGAGGTCATCATAATCTGGAACAAATCGACGCCGGGCATGAGCACCAACACGGCAGAAATGCCGATGATGGCCGTAATGATGCCGCGATAGACCGGGGCCTCGTCCCAGCTGCGATCGGCGCCTCGTTCCCAACCAAATGCCTCGCAGATGGCACTCGACGTAACGCCCGGCAGCACGCAGGCAGCCAAAAAGCTCGCTGCGACCAGGCCCGAGGCAAACAACACCGTGGACCACTGGCCCGCGATGGGCTCCAGCGCGCGGGCGGCATCGGCGGCATCGCTAATCTGAATACCCGCCGGGAACAGCACCGTACCGGTCGTGATGATAATGAAGCCCGCAATGATATCAGCAGCAATCGAACCGCTCACGGTATCAATACGCTGCAGCACGATGTCGTCCTCGCCCGCATTCTTATCGACCACGTTGTTCTGAGCCAAGAAGATCATCCACGGTGCGATGGTGGTACCGATCGTTGCGACCACGAGCGACACGTAGCTGGGGTCGTTTTGAATATTGGGGACGACCAAGTCGACCGCGACCTCGCCCCAGTTGGGGCCGGCCATAAACGCGGCGACGATGTAGGTCACGAACACGCAGCTTACCAGCAGCAAAATCTTCTCGATGCGCTGGAAACTGCCCGACATGGTAAGCATCCACACCAGCAGCGCCACGAGCGGCACCGAAATGCTCGCCGGCACGCCAAACAGGGCAAGTCCGCTCGCGATACCCGCAAACTCCGAAATGGTCACGGCCGTGTTGGCGATCAACAGCGCCGCCATGGCCAGCACGCTCTTGCGCACGCCAAAGCGCTCGCGAATGAGCGACGCCAGGCCCTTACCCGTGACGCATCCGCAGCGCGCCGCGGTCTCCTGCGTCACGATGAGCAGCACGGTCATGACGGGAAGCATCCAGAGCATCTTGTAACCATAGCTGGCGCCCGCGCTGGAATACGTGGCGATGCCGCCGGCGTCATTACCCGAAAGCGCCGCCAACAGACCGGGGCCCATGGCGCCAAAGATGGCGGCGATGGTCAGCTTTTGCTTGGTGCTCGCCTTTTGCTTCGTGTTTTGCACGCGACCACCTATCCCATGACCGACATGGTGAGCAGCACCGCGGCGATGCAGTACGCCACACACGAGATCATGACGGCGATAACGTTCATGGCGGTACCCGACGTGTTAAGGTCGTGCTCGTCGCGCCAGAACAGCACCATCAGGTAAATCACGGCGCTCATGTTGCCCACCAGGCAGATGATGGCGGCAATGTTAAAGCAGCCGGTAAAGAGCTGCTCCTCAAACATAGAGGCATCGGGGAACGCAGCGGTGCGCACCAGCTGCGCGCACAGGTAAGTAACAAGCGAAAGGATCAGGCCCATGCCCGTGCTCTGGAAGAAGAATCCCAGGTACGGTTTGGGCTCGTCGTCGTGACCGTCGTACTCGAGGAAGTAGTTCTTGACGAACGACACCATGCGCGAGGCAGCCAGCAGCACGAGCGGCATGGCGCACATGGGGAACACCACCAGATGCGCGGAGCCCAGCGCCGTCCCCAGCACCGTCGCCATAATGCACGAGGCGATGCCCCACACGACGACCCAGTACTGACGATGCACGAACCAGCTGAGCACGTTCGTCGAGTCGTCCGACGCGCTATCGCCCGAGCCGACACCGGCGATCTGCAGGTCCTCCTGATGCTCCTCGGCGATTACGTCCATGGCGTCGTCGAAGGTCACGATACCCAGGATATGACGGTTCTCGTCGCAGACAGGGATGGCAACCAGGTCGTACTTGGTCATCTCGTCCGTCACGTCTTCCTGGTCCTCGTCGGGCGACACGTAGACCAGATCGCGATAGGCGAGCTGGCCCAGCGTGGCGTCGCGGTCGGCCACGATCAGCGTGCGCAGCGAAAGCACGCCCGTCAGCATGCCGCTCGGATCCTCGGTATAGACGTAATAGACGCTCTCAAAGTCCTCGTCGAGTTTGCGAATCGCCTCGATGGCATCGCCGACCGTCGCCGTGGCGGGCAGCGAGACAAACTCCGAGGTCATGATGCGGCCGGCGGTGTTGTCCTCGTAGCCCAGCAGATTACGAATCGCCTTCTCCTCCTTGACGCCCATCAGGCGCAGGAGCTTCTCGGCCTTCTCATAATCGAGCTCGTCGATCAGGTCGGCAGCATCGTCCGGGTCCATCATGGCCAGCATCGACGATGCGTCGGTATCGGACAGGCCCTCGAGCATCTCGGTCATGAGCTCGTCGTCATCGAACTCCGAGATGGCCTCGGCGGCCTGTGCCGTATCGAGCTGCGCGAACACCTGCGCGCGCAGGCGCGGGTCGAGCTGCTCGATGATGTCAGCGATGTCGGCAGGATGCAGCTCGCCAAGCGTCTTGTGCGACACCGAGAGCTGGATGTTCTTAGTCGAGCGATCGAGCAGGTCCATGTAAGACCAGGCGATAATGTCCTCGCTGAGCGGCTTGCCCAGGTGCTTCATAAAGCCCTCGACGACGTGCTCGAGCGCGGGGCTGATCGCGCGCAGCAGACCGCGGGCACCGACCTCGGCACCCAGCAGGCGCAGCTGATTTTCGCCCGACATGGAGAACTTGATGTCGTTGACGCGCACGACCTTCATGCCCTGCGTGTCGACAATCTGCTTATTGAGCACGTCGCGAGCCAGCAACAGCTCGGTCGGCTGCAGGTACGAAAAACGGATTTCGGTGGCCGGCGACTTAAGGTGCACGCCCGTCTCGTCGATACGGTCGACCCATTTGCGCCAGCTGATCATAAACGGCGTCTTGCCGGGACCACGGAACGCGAGCGACGTCACGTGCGGAAAAACTTCGCCGGTTGCAATGCCAAAATCGTTCACAACGCCGAGCTTTTCGCCATCGACGTCCAAGACCGGCAATTTGAGCATCTCACTCAGATAATTCAATGGTGCTCCCCATCATTATTCCTGCGGACCGCGTGACCATGCCGGCACGCAATCCGTGGACTTTTAGACATGTATACGCATGCGCGGGCGGCACGCCGCTCGGCGCTCACACCCCGTGCACGCGCAGAAAGCACCTGCATGGGGTCATCGACTGTATGGTCGAGGTTTGGATTTCACCTGTAACCTTTCTCTTGACCCTCATTAACCGCAGTAACTATAGCATCAGCATCGCGCTGCGGCACCGAATTTATGCGCTGCACATTGCAGGCATACCAAACACTGACGTATCCGTGACATAGTCATTGGGGACGTTCTTACATGGCTACTCTGCGGTGTCGTCGTCCTCGGGGAGTTGGGGAAACACGGCGTTTTTGGGCATGGACACCTTGGTGAGCGAGGTGAGTTTTTTGCTCAATGCCGTGTCCGTCTTGACCAGGTCGCTGAGCGTCACGATCTTGTAGCCGTCGGCGACAAGGCCATCGATAATCTGCGGCAGCGCCTCGAGCGTCTGCTCGGCGCACTCATCGCTATCGGTGAGCAGCACAATATTGCCCGGCGTCACCGAGTCGAGCACGGTCGATACTTGCTCGTCAGCGCCGTTGAGCAGCCAGTCGCCCGAATCGATATTCCACGAAACCACGGCGGACACCAGGTCCATCGAATCGATCCAGTTTTGCTCGTCAAACGCGGCGTAGGGGGCACGCAGCAACATCGTCTCGACACCGGTCGCCGACTTAATCGCCTCGGTGCCCTTCGTGATCTGCTTGCGCACCGTCTCGCGATCCTCGCCCTTGAGCGAATCATCGCTGTAGCTGTTGGAGCCGATCTCGCACCCGGCATCGACAATCGCTTTGGCAGTAGCGGGCGAGGCTTCTGCGGCATCGCCCGAAAGGAAGAACGTCGCCGTGACGCCCTTTTCCTTGAGCACCTGCAAAATCTGCTTGGTCGCGCCGCTCGGACCCTCGTCAAATGTCAGGGCCACGTACTTTTCGTTGCCCTTGGGCGCTACGCTTGCGCACTCGACTACGCAGTCGGTGGCGGGCACGACCTCGCCGCGGTCCTGCGTCTTGCCCGACTGCTCGCCGACCCATATCTCGGAGCGGCCCTGAACGCCCCAAGTTTTGACATACTCAATAGCGCCCGTGCCCTCGACCTTGAGCTTTGGCTCGATAGTCGTGGCCTGGACCTCGTGCTTTTCGTAGGTGTTACGGCCATCCTTGACCGTCACCTTCTCGCCGCCCTCAAGTTCGCGGCTACCCCATTTGCCTTGCTTCACGCGCTTGCCGTCGATCTTCACCGACAGCTTTTCGCCGCCATGGCGCTTAAGCACGCTGTCGTCGACGGCCAGCAGATCGCCGGCGTCATACGTTTCGGTCAGGCTTTGATCGTCGATAAGATTCTGCAACGTAGAACCCACGCGCACCGCGGTCTTTTGCCCGTTGAGTTCCACGTCCACGCTGCGGTTGACGTAGCCCACGACGGCAGCGATAAACAGCACGAGCGCGCAACCCACGGCGATAAGCGCATAGGGCAGACGGGACGGTCGGCGCGGCGAGCGCCCGTTGCCGATGCGCGCGCTGCGATCGCTAAACCCACGGCTATGGTTGAGGTACATCGCGCCGGGTTTACGGCGACGTCGACGCTGACCGCTGGGCAGTTGCCCCAGGTCGCGGCGCGCCGTCGGACGCGCACCCGAGCGCCCGTTTAAGTTAGATCCGTTTTGGCGCATGTGCCCTCCCCCATAAACACAGCGAGCCGGAGCAACATGTCTCCGGCTCGCCTCCCATCATTTGGTACGTCGCTATTTGCTAGCTTTTGACGAGCCCCCGCTCGCCTTTTGATATTCGTCCTTAAAGGCCTTGAACATACCGCGCGTCTTGCCGAGCTGCTTGCCCAGTGCACGACTGCCCTTGTCCACGGCGACCGATCCCTTGTCATCGAGCACCTTGGCGCCCTTCTTGACCTTATCGCCTACCACGACACTGGCCTCGGCAGCCTTGGCGGCCGCGCCGCCCGAATACCCGAGCGCCTTGACCTCGTCCGAGACAATCATCGCGCCGTTCTCGTAGCCGCGCAGCATCGTCGGCGGCACCTGCGTGTCGCCCACCAGCACGCTCGAAGCGGCACCGGCGGTCACGTAGAACATCTGCACAATACCCGAGCGCGGCTTGAACTCAACGTCCGAGCAGTAGCCCACGACATCGCCCGATTCCGTGCGCACGTCCATGCCGACCCAGATGATGCAATCGTCCAGGTTGATATCGAGGCGCTTGGCCGCGGCGGCATCGTAGGTGCCCTTGACGTCGTCGACCGCGACAGCACCCTCATAGACGCCGATGGCATCGAGCGCCACAAAGCGGTCGGGACGCTCGATCATACCCGCGATATCGGACTGGCGGACCATAAAGCCCACCACGCGCGTGCCGCCCGGGGTAAAGACGGGAAAGTGAATCTTGCCGAGCTTTTTAGGGCTGCGCGGCGTGCCGTCCTTTTTGGTGCGCTTGTCTTCGGCGGGTTTGCGGTAAACCTTGACGCCGACAAAATCCCCTGCGCGCATTATGCCTCGGTCGAGGGCTCCGTGGCCTCGGTGTCGGCCTCGGCGACGTTCTCGACCACGACGTCGGCAGCGGGCGTCACGTTGCCGCCCGAGATGGCGTCGTTGAGCTGCTCGCGAAGCTGGTCCATGCGCTCGCGGGCCAGGTCAACCTTGGCGCGCAGGTCATCGGTCTTGGCGTCGACCATCGGACCAAAGTCGTTGACCGCGGCACGAGCCTCCTCGGCACTGTGCTCGTAGGTGTCACGCATGTTGTCCCAGGCATCGTTGGCGATATCGGCGGCCATGGCGCGGGTCTCGGCACCCGAGCGCGGGGCCAGAGCAACGCCGATGATAGCGCCGGCGGCAGCACCAAAGAGCGCACCGGAGACAAAGCTGAAAGTCTTTCCCATGATCATTCCTCTCCTGCGGGCACCTCGATGCCCACCGTTTGAATGCTGTCCATTATACCCGCAGCGCAACACTTGCCGTCGCGCTCATCTGCGTACGGTAAAAGCACAGGTACATGATGGTGATAAGCGAGTGAGCCTACTCCTGAGGCGCAGCCGGCATGGCCACCGTAGCAGCCGGGTCTTCGCCGGCGCCATCGACGAGCGGCAGGCTGCCCTCGTGCGCCGAGCCGGACGGAGCCGTTGCCGCACCGCCAAAGACGGCCGCGGGGGCCTCGTGGTTCTCGACGACCGCGCCCTCGGTATCGATTGGCATCTGCGGCTCGTCGTCAAAGCTCGGGACGCCTTGGGGCTCCGCAGACTCGGGCTCAGCAGGCGCCTCGGCAACGGGCCCAGCGTCGGCGTCGGCAGGAGCGTCGTGCTCGGGCGCATCCTCGGCCACGTCCTCGCCGTTCGCAGCGGCAACGGCCTCGTGCGGGTCCTTGCCCTCGGCCTCGGCGCGCATGCCCAGCACCAGGTTGCGCAGGCCAGCGACCGTGCCTTCCACGTCGGGGGCCGGCTGGTCAGCGTGCAGGTACGCCCAGTCCATCATAAAGGTCGCCGATGACAGCGCGCCAATGGCCAACGCGTCGTCGGGACACGAAAGCTCAACCTCAAAGACACGTTCATCATGCTCGCTCACGCGGGTGCGACCGCACGAGATGCTGCCGGCAAGACCGGTCTCGTTCATGAGCTCGACCGTCACGTGCTCCAGCAGGTGGCAAAGCTCGGTCTGGCCCATGCAGTCCTGGAACTCGCGACCCGAATCGCCCAGGCACAGATGCTTGGCAATCGCGGGCACCAGGTAGTACACGCGCGCCGTGGCCTCGATATCCTCCGAGGTCATGAGCGGCATGCCGGGGTTCACCAGCACGTGCGCGCAAATCTTGTCCTCGCTGACGGTGACCTTAAGGATGTTGAACAGGCCTGCCATAACTCTCCCCTACTCGTCCTTGCCCTACTCGTCGCCATCGTGCGGATCCACAGAGCCCGCACCCGACGCCGCCGGCTTCTCTGCCGGGGACTCGGAATCCTTCTTATCGGTTTCGGCCGGAGCGATCACGCGAATGAGCGAGATACGCTGGCCACGCATCGACTGTACCTTGAACTTGTACCCTGCGACCTCAAACACCTCTCCGATGTCGGGCACCGAGTCGCAAAGCTCCAAAATCCAGCCGGCGATGGTCTCATAATCATCGCTTTCCTCGAGCGGCCAACCAAGCTCAATCGCGTCATCGCACGAAAAACGCCCATCGACGAGCCACTCGCGGCGCGAGAGGCGCGTGAGGTACTTGTTGTCGGGGTCGAACTCGTCCTCGATCTCGCCGACGATCTCCTCGACGATGTCCTCGATGGTGATGATGCCGGCCGTGCCGCCGTACTCGTCCACGACGACCACGATCTGGTCGTGCGAGGTCTGCATCTCGGACAGCAGCGGCAGGATGTCCTTGGTATCGGGCACAAAGGTGGCGTCGCGCAAAAAGTCGGCAATGGGCTGGTCGCCCTTGCCGTCGAGCGCGGGCTGGATCAGGTCCTTGATGTGCGCGATGCCCGCGACATTGTCGGGGTCCTCGTGATAGACGGGGATGCGACTGAAGCCGGTCTGGCGCATGGTGGACAGCACGTCGGCGACTGTCTCGTCGTCCTCGCACATGGTGGTGTCCACGCGCGGCACCATGACCTCGCGGGCAACGGTGTCGCCCAGGTCAAAGATCTCGTGGATCATGCGCTTTTCCTCGTCGAGCAGGTCGTCCTGCTCCGAGACCATGTACTTGATCTCTTCCTCCGAGACGTTCTGGCGGTCATCGGCGCTCTTGATGCGCAGGATGCGGGCCAGGCCGTCGGAGCAGGCACCAGTCAGCCACACGAGCGGGCGGGCGATCTTTTGGAACACGGAAAGCGGTCCCACGACCTGCTTGGATACGCCCTCGGCGTTGGCCAGACCAATGCGCTTGGGCACGAGCTCGCCGATCACGATGGACACGAAGGCGACCGCGACGGTGATGATGACCGGCGCCAGGCCGCGCGCAATGGCGGAAAGCGGCGCGATGCCAAAGCTCATGAGCCATGTGGCGAGCGGGTCGGACAGGCTCGTCGAGGCGACGGCGGACGAGGCGAAGCCCACGAGCGTGATGGCGACCTGGATGGTGGCGAGCAGCTGGTCGGAATCGGCGGCGAGCTGGACGGCGCGCTCGGCGCGCTTATCGCCCTCCTCGGCATCGTGTTCCAACACGGCGCGCTTAGCCGTGGTGAGAGCCATCTCGGACATGGAGAAGTAGCCGTTGATAAGCGTTAAAACGAGCGTGGTAATAAGGGAGATGGTTATGTCCATCGGGAGTTTCTCGAACCTCCAAGATTCGGGACGTTGGGCAGTAAGCGTAGGTGACGGATAGGGCAATTGCGCCGGTCGCCCGTGCGAGCGGAGCCGTGGGCGCGGTCGCTAGATTACGAAGAGGATCACCGCCATGAACTGGAAGATGCTGCCGGCGAGCACCCACAAGTGGAAAACACTGTGCAGATAGCGCACGTTTTTGGCGATATAGAACGGCACGCCCACGGTATAGCACACGCCGCCGACGGCGAGCAGGGCAAGTGCCACGGGGTTGAGCAGCGACACGAGCTCGGGCAGCTTAAAGACGACAAGCCAGCCCATCAGCAGGTAGACCAGGCCACTTACCCAGTGCGGTTGACGCTCGCGCATAAAGCACTCGAGGGCAATCCCGACGATGGCGATGGCCCACACGGCAAAGAACAGCGCAGGGCCGCCGTCGTTTGCGAGCGTGATGAGGCAAAACGGGGTATAGCTGCCGGCTATGAGCAGGTAGATGCAGCTGTGGTCGATGATGCGAAACACGCGTTTGGCGCGAGCGGGCTGAATCGCGTGATAGAGCGTGGAGGCCAAGTATTCGAGGATGATACTGACGCCATAGACAATCGCCGCGGCCATGTGAGCCGGGCCTCCGCCGCGCAGGGCAGCGAATACGATCAGGAGCACCAGGCCCGCGATACCCAGCAGGCAGCCGACACCATGGGTGACGGAGTTCATGATCTCCTCGCCCACCGTGTAGTGTGGAACGGCCGCGGTCTTGGGTCGCGGCTTAGAACTGTCGCTCGAATCGGACATGCCGGTTACATCCTCCAATGTAAAGAGTTCTCAACACTATATCAAAGCGTCTGGGTACGTGCGAAATTTGCACCATCCGTGACCCTTTGTTTACCCATTCTTTGCTTGTTGACGCATCAACGGCGAACATCCATAATGCGCTTGGTTTAAATGTTGATGTATTAACATCTTATAGGAGAATACCACATGGCTCAAAACGCACATTCCCATCGAAAGCTCAAGATAGCCGGCATCGTTGCACTGGTGGCTGTCGTTGCGCTGCTCGGATTTGCCGGCAACTTTCTGTTTGACTTCGCGCTGAATCCCCGCGCTCCATACACCATGAAGATGATGCAGGACGGCAAGGACGGCAAGGAAAGTGAGCAGCCGGATGCCGAGGGAACCGAGGCACGGGCATGGTTTAAAGAGAACCGCGAGAGCAGTAGCCTCACCGCAGATGACGGAACCGAACTTGCCGCTTGGTATTTTGCCGCCCCAGAGAGCACGCACAATTACGCTATCTGCCTACACGGATACACCGATGAGCCCATCGGTATGGCCCGATACGCCAAACGATTCCATGACCGCGGCATGAACGTACTCGCACCTGCCGCCCGCGCCCACGAGCGCTCCGGCGGCGACTATATCGGCATGGGCTGGCCCGAGCGCCTCGACATCGTCGCGTGGATCGAGCGAATCGTTCAGGCTGACCCCGAGGCGCGCGTCCTGGTCTTTGGCGAGTCGATGGGTGCAGCAACCGCCATGGACGTCGCGGGGGAATCTCTGCCCGCAAACGTGAAATGCATTATCGAGGACTGTGGCTATACGAGTGTTTGGGACGAGTTTTCTCTGCAGCTCAAGGATGTATTTGGGCTGCCCAGTTTTCCTTTGCTCGATGTGGCCAACCTGGTGTGCAACGTGCGCGCAGGCTACGACTTTCATAAGGCGAGCAGTGTGGAGCAACTCAAACACGCGACGGTTCCCATGCTGTTTATCCACGGCGACCAGGACACCTTTGTGCCGTACGACATGCTCGACCAAAACTACGACGCGTGCGCCAGCAAGGTCAAGCAAAAGCTCACCATCCATGGCGCCACCCACGCCAAGAGCGCGCAAGTTAACCCCGAGCTCTACTGGAACACGGTCGACGACTTCCTCGGAAAGAATTTTTAGGCAAAAAGCAACGTCCGGGGCTTTATCTGACCCCCTATTTTCGAAGTATGCGGCAAAATCTGGAACTGCCGACCAGACCGCAGTTTTATCAACAATTTATCAAGGGTTTTGTTGCCAAAAAACGTCGTGTGCTCGGCGGTCTCGAAATTTGCCGCATACTTCCGGAAATCCGCCCGCGAGCGCTGTGCTCGCGGGCGGATTTTGCTCGACTTACGCCACAGAGGCGCTTGTTTTGTCCAATAGCTAGGTGCTACTTGACCTCGATGAGCTCGTACTTGCTCGTGCCCAGGCCGATCTTCTCGGCATGAGCGATGCACGCGCGCCAGTCGGTGTCGGGATGCGTGATGCAGAAGGGATCCTTGGCCTGCTCGCCCTCCAAATGCTCGTGGTTATGCTCCATCTTGGCCGCGCTGTCGGTAAGCTCGGTGTTAGGCAACGGCTCGGACGCCAGGACAGCGTCGGCGCAGGCCTGATCGATGGCGACCGGGTCGAAGCTCGCGAACATGCCGATATCGTTGACGATAGGCGTGTCATTCTCGGGATGGCAATCGCAATTGGGGCTGATGTCCATTGCGAGCGAAATATGGAAGCTGGGGCGATCCTGGACAATGGCCTTCGTATACTCGGCGATCTTGTAGTTGAGTACGTCGGCCGCGGCATCATAGTCGGGCTTGATGCAGTCCTGGTTGCACGCCGCAATGCAGCGTCCGCAGCCCACGCAGCGATCGTGGTCGATGGCAGCCACGTGAACCGTGCGGGTGCTGCCGTTGGCAAGCTCGCGCTCACGCGTACCGTCAAACGTGATGGCGCTGTGCGCGCAAATCTTCTCGCAGGCACGGCAACCTACGCAGTTGGTAGTATCGACGCTCGGCTTGCCGGCGGCATGCTGCTCCATCTTGCCGGCACGGCTGCCGCCTCCCATGCCCAGGTTCTTCATGGCGCCGCCAAAGCCCGCCTGCTCATGGCCCTTAAAGTGCGTAAGGCTGATCACGATGTCGGCATCCATGAGTGCCTGGCCGATCTTTGCCTCGCGCACGTACTCACCGCCCTCGACCGGGACGAGTGCCTCGTCGGTGCCCTTGAGGCCGTCGGCGATGATGATCTGGCAGCCCGTGGCATACGGGGTAAAGCCGTTCTGATACGCGGTGTCGATGTGCTCGAGCGCGTTTTTGCGGCTACCCACATAGAGCGTGTTGCAATCGGTGAGGAAGGGCTTGCCACCCAGCTCCTTCACGACATCTGCGACGGCGCGGGCGTAGTTGGGGCGCAAAAAGCTCAGATTGCCCAGCTCGCCAAAGTGAATCTTGATGGCGACGAACTTGTTCTCAAAGTCGATCTGCTCGATACCGGCGCGGCGAATGAGGCGCTTGAGCTTGTCGAGCTGGCTCTCGCGAGCATGCGTGCGCAGGTTGGTGAAGTACACCTTAGCGGGTGCTGCGGGTGCAGTTGCGGTCATAGATCTATCCCCTCGGTCTATATGGCGTTACAGACATAAGAGGATGGTACCCGTTGAAGTAGGGTCGAAGTCAAGCGCAACACCGAGTCGTTAGGCACTCATTGGGGACAGACTTAAATGAGTGAAACCACTCATTGGGGACGGACTTAAATGAGTGGCAGCTAGGAACGTTCCCTTCCTGCCGACAGTTGAGGACAGTCCTTGCCAGCCCGGCCGGCGAGCCGGCGAATCGGCAAAGACCGTCCCCGATGACTAGTCGTTCAAGAACGTCCCCGATGACTACTCTTGCACCTTGAGGGCCTCGGCTAGGCTGACGTGCTTGATAGAGCGCGTGTGTAGCAGCGCCACGACCAGGTAAGTTGCAAAGCCGATGCCCACGCACGCCGCCATGGACCAAGCGGGCACGTAGATCTCGATATTGCCGTTGTAGGCGAGCAGCATCGAGCGGAAGATGGCCGTGAGCGAGCCAATAATGACCGGCAGGCTCAGCACGAGCGACGCCGCCACGCACAGCGTGATCGAGCGGATGTACAGATGCGAGATCTCGCTATCGCGATAGCCAAAGACTTTCATGTAGCTGATCGAACGGGCGCTGTGGTCGATCACCGCCTTGGTCAGCAGGTACATAAACAGCAGGAAGATAAACACCGCGAGCCCGACCATCATGCCGATCATTTTGCTCATCATGCCGATGAACTGGTCACCCACGGCGCGCATGTCGTCGGGCGTGGTGTCACCGGCAAAGTAACGAGCATCGAGGTCGAGCTTCTCGTCGCTCACATAGCCGTTAAAGTAGGCGGCGTCGTTGCCGAACAGCTCGTTAAAGTCATCGATGCTCATATAGATATTCATGTCCGACTTTGAACCCCAGATGCAGTCCTTACCCGCGTACTCAAGAGAATAATCCCGAGCCTCGTACTTGTCGCGAAGCTCGACCTTCTGGCCCTCGCTCCAGCCAAACTTATCGAGCAGACCGCCGCCAAAGACGACGCGGCCATCGCCGATGTTGAGGCCCTTCCAGTAGCGCGAATCGGACGAGATGCCGTAGACAGAAATCGTCTCCTCGCCATTACCGTCGCCACGGTCGTACTGCAGCTGGTAAACGGCATATTTCTCGGCCTGCGCGATTGCGCCCGCGCCGTTGTCGGTCGTATTGACCGGGTGGATATCGTCGTTGTCAGTGTCGATCTTAGAGGCCTTGTCGATCAGGTCGATAGCCTCGTCGCGGTCGCGGCCAAGGGCATCGGCAAGATCGTCAAGGCGCGCGTAGAGCGCATCCTTCTTGTCCTGGACCTTGGCAAGCGCATCCTGCGCTGCGGTCAGGCTCTCGGCAGACGGAGATGCGGTCGCGGCATCGGCTGCCGTCTGCGCCGCATCGGCCGCGCCGTCAAGCTCGTCATCGGCATCCTGGGCGGCAGAAAGCAGCGCGCCGTCAACCGACTGCAAGCGCTCGAGTGCCGACCACTGCTCGCGCTCCTCGGCAGTGCCCTCGAGCTCCAGCGGCGCCTTGAGTGTGTACTGATGCTCGGCGACCAGGCTCGTCTCGAGGTTGTCCGCATAGTGCGTCATCGTGGGCAGGATCGCCAGACCAAAGAGCAAAAGCAGCGACCCAAACGCGATGCCCACGAAGAGCGTGGCGAAGTTGCCCAGGTTGCGCAGGAAGACGCGCAGGCGGAAGCGGGAGACAAAGCCCATGCGTTCCGGCAGCTGCAGACCGCGCTTGGTACCCGACTTGCCACTCGCCTCGTGACGAAGGAACTGCAGCGGCGTCTTGCCCATTTTGCGGAGCAGACCCACCAGCGTGATGAGAATGAGCGCGGCGGCGGGAACCACGGCGCACTTCACAAAGATCTCCCAGCTCCAGTACACCTGGAAGGGCGGCAGGCTGTACGAGCCGTAGTAGAGACCGCGCATGGGCTCGGTAAAGAACGCAACGCCGAGAGCGGTGCCCAGTAGCGCCGCGGCCACGCCTACGATGGCGGGAAGCGCTAGGTAGTGCAGCACGATTTCGCGACGGCGATAGCCGCTGGCGAGCAGCGTGCCGATAATGGCGCTCTCCTCCTCGATGGTGGCGTCGGTGAGCACCACAAAGACAAACGCCATGATCACGATGATGATGTCGAGCAACGTCATCCACATCATGGAGTCGCCGTCCACGTCGTCGCGCGCATAGCCAATGCCCTGATTGGAATCGGCATCGATCAGGTCGTCCACGCGCGCATCGGCATCGGTCAGCGCCTCGACCATATCCTGCTCCGCATCGATGCGATCCGCGGTGGGGAGATCGCGATCGGCAAAGGTGAAGGAGTAGGTGTAGGCAGGCGCGCCGCCGGCGTCCTCAAGCGCGGCAAAGCCGGCGTCGGTGACCTCGGCCACGCCGTACGTGATGGTGTTCACCGTAAAGTCCGAATTGTCGAGGAACAGCGCCTGGCTATCGGGCTGGGTCATGATGCCGCAGATGATGTAGGTGCGGCCCTCAAGCTCGACCTTATCGCCCACGGCGAGGTCGTTGTTGGTGGCGAAGACACGGTCGATTGCCACCTCATCGTCCGTCTTGGGCTGCCTGCCTTCGCAGTAGGACGCAATGTCAACCTTGGTGCGATGCGCGTAGGTGCGCAGGGTGCGCTTGGTGCCGTCGTCGCCAGCCGCCTTTTTGATGATGGCGTCGATAGAGAAGTTCTTGTAGAACGTAACGCCGCCGACGTCCTCAGCCGCGTCTTCGGCAGCCTTGAGCTGATCTTTGGTGGCCTCGAAGGAGGTAGTCACGCGGCCGTCCTCGATCGTGTACGCATCGCGCATGTCGTCAATGAGGCAGCCGATGGAATGCGCCGCGAGCAAAAAGCCCGACGTGAGGGCGATGCTTCCGCACATAAGCAAAAAGATGCCCAGGTACTTGCCGATATTGCGGCGCAGCTCGCGCGGGAGTCGTTTTGCGAGAGGTGTCATGGCGCCGCCTACCAATCGAGCTCGGCGGCCGCGACGGGCGACTCGCTGAGCTCGTCCTCGACGATGCGCCCGTCGCGCAGGCGCAGCACGCGATTGGCCATGCGCGCGATGGCGGCGTTGTGGGTGACGATGATGATGGTGCAGCCGTAGGTGCGGTTGACGTCCTCCATGAGCTGCAGGATTTCCTTGGATGTCTTGTAGTCGAGCGCGCCCGTGGGCTCGTCGCACAGCAGCAGGCCCGGATTTTTGACGAGCGCACGGCCGATGGCGCAGCGCTGCTGCTGGCCGCCCGAGACCTGGCGCGGAAACTTGTTGCGGTGCTCGTAGAGACCCAGCGAACGCAGCAGATCGTCGACGTCGAGCGGTTTTTTGGACAGGTGCGCCGTGACCTCGATGTTTTCCTTGATGGTAAGGTCGGGCACCAGGTTGTAGAACTGGAAGACAAAGCCCAGCTCGCGGCGTCGGTACTCGCCCAGATCGGCGGGCTTGAGCGCCGTGAGATCGCAGCCGTCCACCATGATGGAGCCGCCGTCGGCATCCTCCAGGCCGCCGATCAGGTTGAGAAAGGTCGACTTGCCCGAGCCCGAGGGCCCCAGCATGACGCAGATCTCGCCGCGATTGATGGACGTATCGATGCCATCGAGCACCGTCAGGCGTGCATCGCCGTCGCCGTAGTGTTTCTTAAGCCCGCTGACCTGGACGTAGGCTCGCTTTGCCGCCATCTTATCCCCCGTTGTTAGCCACCTGCTACTTTCTAGGCTAATAGTAAACCCGGGCGAACTATTTTTAAGCGACGTGCGCGGCTTTTTTCCAACCTACTCATTGGGGACAGACTTAAATGAGTGAAATCGCTCATTTAAGTCTGTCCCCAATGAGTGCCGGCAGGAAAGGAGCGTCCCCAAGTGCCGACATATTGGGACAGTCCCTGCCAGCCCTGCCGGCGAATCGGCAAAGACTGTCCCCAATGGCTAGGTGGCTAGGCGCGGGATTTGGCGTGTGCGAGAGCCAGGCCTACGGCGGCGATGGCAGCGGCAAAGAGCACCGTGACGCCCAGGTCGCAGGCGATGTCGCCCAGCACGGTAGACGTCAAATCAGAGGCAAGCGCCTTGCCGATCGCGTCGTTCACCCAAAACGTCGGCACAAAGTGCGCCACCGTCTGCACGGCCGAGCCCATCATCGAAAGCGGCATCCAGGCGCCGCCCAAAAACGTCATGAGCAAGCCAAGCAGGTTGCCCACACCGTTGAGCAGCTCTTCGCGCGCGCCCAGGCTCGAAAGGGCAAAGCCAACGGCCAGCGGCGTGCACGCCAGGGCAAACGTTGCCGCCAGCGCCAGGCACACACGGCCCACGCCGACCTCGGCGACCGCGCCGGCAAAGCCCACGACGCCCATCATGCTCGACACAAACCAGATACAGACAGTGAGCACGGCGGCGGCCGCGAACACGGCAAGCGAACGCTGGCGCTCGGAGAGCGGACCGGCCTCCATGCGGCGCACGCGCTCGGGCTCGTTCATGCCCGAGAACACCAGCCCCACCGACACGATGACCGACGAGATGATCGCATACGCGCCAAAGTTGAAGTACGACTCGAGTGTAGCGGCGGCAGTCGAGTCAACCTTGACCTGCTCGATCTGGACCTCCGCACGCTTTGCGGCAGCATGCTCGGCGGCCTTGGCGACATCGCCGTCGGAAGCAGCTGGCTCAAGTGCCGCCGCAGTACCCGCGAGCGAGACCCACCGCGAGGCCTCGGCAGACGAAAGCGCTGCCGCCATGGTGCCGGAGCCGTACGTCACATCGAGCTTGGGCAGGTCTTCCCCCGCACGCGCGGCTGCAACAAGATCGTCCTCAAACCCCTCCGGGATAAAGAACACGCAATCGGCGCTGCCCTTGGCGCTGTTACTCTTGGCGAGCGCATCCGCAAGGTCGTACATGTCGTCACCAACGCCCGTGACCAGGTCAAAGCGTGAGCCTAGGTGCTTGGTAAGCGCCCGCGAAAGGTCGCTATTGTCGCGGTCGACCACGATCACATTGGTGTCGTAGGGCTTGTACTCGGTAAGCTGCGACGAGTTCCAGCTCACCGAGGCCGCGATGAATACGCCCATGAGCGAGATGAACACCGTATAGATGAGCAGGTATAACGGGTGCGCGAGCGCCATGCGAAGCGCGGTCTTAAAGGTGCTCATAGCGGCTCCTTCCAAAGATCAGCGTAGCGGCGACGACAAACACCAGGGTCATCAGGACGAGCGCGCCGGCGCGGACGGCGAAGGGCCCCAGATCCTCAAAGAAATACAGGCGGTTGAACATGTCGCAGATGAGCTTGACGGGGTTGAGCCAGCACTCGGCCGGGCAGGCGCGGGCGACATCGTCGGCAAGCGCCATCGCCGGCTCGCCGTAGAGTCCGGCGAACAGGGCGCACGTGGTAGCGAAGCCCGTGAGGATACCGGACTTGGACGCCTTGCCGCCCTTAACGGGAAGCGTGCCCACAAAGAGCCCCAGGCCCGTGGCGGCAAGCGCGGATGCAGCCCCGCCCAGCAGGCACAACCCCTCGCGCCCGCCAAAGTCGACGCCCACGACCAGGCGCACGTAGCCGATCGCAACCGCCATCGATGCAAAGGAAACCAGCCACGAGCCGACAAAAATGCCGGCCAGTGACGCCGTCTTGGAGAGACCGCCCACGCAGCGGCGCGCGCCAAGGCCCGACAGATTAGGCTGCAAATCGACGACGCTCAAGGCGGCAAACTCGGCAGACATCATCGCGACCAGGCCAAAAAGCGCGTAATAGTAGATGACCGTGCCATCGGGCGTGGCACGAGTCAGGCTCACGCGGCGGGTTCCGCCCTCGAGCGACAGAGCGCGCGCAACCGCCTCCGGGTCGGCGAGCGCCGCCGGGTCATCCTGGGCAATCTGGGACATGAGCTCGGCATTTTGCGTATACGAGCTTGCCACCGTTTCAAGGATGCTGCGGTCGGTAAGCACCGACGAGGCGCGCGAGCTGTCGTAACTCGATAGCAGCGTGAGCCTGGGCGTGCCCGCGGCATCAACCGTATAGATGCCCGCGACCTCGCCGGCCTTGAGCGCTTTGCGCGCGGCAGCCAAGTCTTCGTACTCGCTCACATCGAGCAGCTGATCGTCGCCTGCCTTGGCAAGCGAAGCTGCCACATCCTTAAAGGTCGAGGCATCCCAGGCCTCGTCCGCCACGACGGCAACCGGCACCGGGTCGACCGTGCCGTCGGAGCTGAGGTTCGCAAACATAAACATGAACATCGTGGAAAGCGCGATAGGAAAGAGAGCGCCCCAGACCCACGTGCTCGGCCGGCGCAGCAGCGTCTTGACCGTGGTGATGATGGTGTTGAACATGGCCGCCCCCTAGTCGCGCAGCTCGCGGCCGGTGATCTCGAGGAATACGTCGTTGAGGGTCGGCGGTTCGGAATAGATGCGGTCGAGTGGCACGTCATGCGAGCGCAGCGCATCGAGAATGTCCGTCAGGTTGTGCGGGCTCGCTTCGCACGAAAACGTGAGCTGTCCCGCCCTTGCCGAAAGGTCCAGAACGTGCGGCAGGCTTGCGACGGCACCGAGCGCCGCACTCGGAACCTCGCCGACCTCGATTACAATCTTCTCGCCCATCTGAATCATGCGCTTGAGCTCGTCGTTAGTGCCCTGCGCCAGCACGCGCCCACCGTCCATGATCATGATGCGGCTGCAGATCTGCTCGACTTCCTCCATGTAATGGCTGGTATACACCACCGTGGCGCCCTCGTCGCGCAGGCGGCAGATGCCCTCCAGGATGGCGTTGCGGCTTTGCGGGTCGACCGCCACCGTGGGTTCGTCAAAAAAGATGAGCTCGGGCTTGTGCGCGATGCCGCAGGCAATGTTGAGACGACGCGCCAGGCCGCCCGAGAGCTTGCCGGGGCGGAACTTGGTAAAGTCGCCCAGGCCGACAAAGTCGATCGCCTCGTCCACCAGCGCGCGGCGGCGCTTGCGGTCGTTGACGTAGAGACTGCAGAAATAGTCGATGTTCTCGCGCACGGTGAGCTCGTCGAACACCGCCACCTGCTGCGGCACCACACCGATGCGGCGCTTGAGGTCGTAGCGGGCGGGCGTCATGCGCTCGCCGAACAGCTCGATGGTGCCCTTGTCGTAGGCGAGCAGCTGCAGGATGCAGTTGATGGACGTGGTCTTGCCCGAGCCGTTGGGGCCCAGCAGGCCAAAGATCTCGCCGGGGGCGATACTCAGGTTAAAGTGGTCGAGCGCAATAAGGTCGTCGTAGCGCTTAACGAGGTTTTCGACGTGGACGATGTCTGTCATGAGGCGGCCCTTCTGTTGCTTGCGGCCCGGTACGATTGCATCATCGCAGGAGCTGACGGCGCGCACCAGTGAGCTTTGTCACGAGTGCGGAGGTCTTGGTCGTGCGGCCTGCTGACGCGACCGCCCCGCCGCGTGGGAGGAATGTCACGCTTGCTCTGAGTGGCGCCTCCCCCGTGCGCGGCATCGCGTACAATACCCGTATGAACAGGCTATTCGACAAATCGATCGTGCTGGCGTGCTGCATCGCAGCCGCCACGGGCCTTGCTGTGGATGCTCGCCTGGTCGCGGCGTTTTGCCTTGGCGTTGTCATCGCCGCACTGGCCGAGGTCGCGCAGGGAGAACGCGCCCGTCGCGCCAGCGAGGCCGGCAGCTACGCCTACGTCATCGCGGCTGTCTTCGTGCCGCCGTTTGTGCCGTTCGCACCTCTCGCCCTCTATGACATCGCGCGACGCGTGCGCCGTGAACGCATCTGGCCCGCGCTGGCGATTGGCTCCGTGTTTGCCTGCGCACTTGCCACGGACCTTCGCTGCGGCGCGCTCACCACCCGAACGCTGTTGCTAACCGCCATCCTTTCGGTCGCCGCCACGTTGCTGTCACTGCGCACCGCGCAGCTGGAGCGCGAACAGGAACGCATGCGTCGCACCCGCGACAAGCTGCAAGAACGCGCCCTGGCACTCGAGGCACGCAACCGCGACCTCGCCGACCGCCAGGACTACGAAGTCGAGCTCGCGACGCTCGCCGAACGCGCCCGCATCGCGCGCGAGATCCACGATAACGTGGGCCACCAGCTCACGCGCGCTTCGCTTCAAACCGAAGCCCTGCGCGTGGTCCATGCCAACGAGCCCGGCGTTGCCGCCGATTTCGCCGACGTCAAATACACCGTTGACGAGGCGCTCCAGCTCGTGCGCGCCAGCGTCCACGCGCTCAACGACAACGCCGTCGACCTTTCCGTGCAGCTCGAACGCATTGTTGAAGGCGCGCGCTCGGACGGCGGTCCGCGGATTGAGCTTGAAGTTATGACCGAACATGCGCCCGCAAACGTCGCGAACTGCTTTGCGGCGGTCCTGCGCGAGGCGCTCTCCAACACCATGCGCCACGCTTGCGCCCATGCTGTCACTGTACGTTGCATGGAGCATCCGTCGTTTTACCAGCTCATCGTTACCGACGATGGCGCGGGCGGGGTTCAAGCAAGCGGCCACGGCGCCGCGGAGGGCATGGGGCTCGCCTCTATGCGCGAGCGCATCGAGGCGCTTGGCGGCACCTTCACCGCCGGCCCGCGTGCCGGCGCCGGCGGCTGGCGCGTGTTTGCCACCGTTCCCAAACAGCAAGGAGATGATGGCCGATGAGGCTCATCGTTGTCGACGACGACCGCCTAGTGGTCGATTCGCTCAAGATTATCCTGGGCGCCCAGCCGCAGATCGAGGTGGTGGGCACCGGTGCCAACGGCAACGACGCAGTGGCGCTCTACGCTGAGCACTCGCCCGACATCGCGCTGCTCGACATTCAGATGCCGGGACGAGACGGCCTATCGGCGGCGCGCGAGATCCTCGAGCGCGATCCTGCGGCGCTCGTGGTGTTCCTGACGACATTCTCGGATGACGAGTACATTGTGTCGGCGCTCAAACTGGGCGCCCGCGGCTACCTGATTAAAACCGATGTCGCCGCCATTCCTCCGGCGTTGGCGCAGGTCATGGATGGCAAACGCGTGCTCGAGGGCAAGGCGATCGAAGATGTTGACTTTGACGGGATGGGCGACAAGACGGGCACGCCCCGCCGGCCCGCAGCCTTTGCCAGCCTGACCGACCGCGAGTTCGAAGTCGCCGAGCTCATCGCCCGCGGCCTCGATAACAAGGAGATCGCTGCCACCGCCTATATGGGCGAAGGCACCGTGCGCAACCACATTAGCTCGATCCTAGCCAAAATGGGCCTGCGCAACCGCACGCAGATCGCCATCGCCTACCTGCGAGGGTAATTACCCAACAACCGACCACCCCGGCAAAGTAAAATGGCTGCCACCGATTTAATGCCATTTCAAAACTATGCCGGATTACTACGATGAATCGCCCGCCTTCGACCACGGCAAATTGCGCGCTTACAAAACCGCAGGTAGAACGCTTGCATTATTTAGAAAAATGCAGTCATGGTCGGGAATGTCGAATTCATCGTAGTAAACCGGCATAGTTTTGTTCGGGCGGCCCTGCACGAGTGCCTCCGCAAGCCTCGCGGGACCAAAATGATCCATTTTCCTCCACCCGCGGAAACCGGCTGACAGCGCCCGCCACGAAATCGGCCCATCTACTACGTTTGACTCAATATCCCCGACCATACCCGCTTTTCATGAAAAATCGCAGGCGTTCTACCTGCGGTTTTTATTTCGCATTACTTGCCATGGTTGAGGGTAGCGGCTTAAACGTAGTAGATGGGCCCATTTCATGGCAGACGGGTCATTTTCGGGCTGGACGGGTCGCGTGGCGGCCCGCACACGCGTTCACGCGCGGGGCCGGCGGGGCATTTTTGCCCCGCCGGCCCCTATTCCAGCGCTATACCAGCCCCATTCCAGCGCTACTCCGGCTTGGTTTCTACCGTGGGAGTCTTATCCGCCGCAACCGGAGTACGGGCGGTGTCCATAGTCAGGCAGTGCTTGGGGCAGCTTTCGATGCACTCGCCGCACACCACGCAGGCGTACGGGTCAATCAACCAGGTACCGCCCTTGCGATCGACCGCGAGCGCGCCCGCCGGGCAGCGACGCGCGCACATGCCGCAGCAGATGCACACATCCATGTCATTGACGATATGTCCGCGCAGGCGCTCTGGTGCCGTCAGCCCCTCCTGCGGATAGCACACCGTAACCGGCTGCTTGACCATAGAGCCCAAGGCCGTCTTGGCAAATGTCAGCAAACTCATGCCGCGCCTACCTTTCCGTGCAGCTAATGCAGGGGTCGATGGTCAGGATAATCATGGGCACGTTGGCAAGGAGCACGCCCTGCAGCGCATGTGTCAGACCCGCCAGGTTTTGCGACGTCGGCGTTCGCACGCGGAAACGGTCCAGGTTCTTGGTGCCGTTGCCGCGTACATAGTAGTACGCCTCGCCGCGCGGCTGTTCAATCACAACCTCGCCGCGCGCGCCGTCGGCCGGCGTAAGCTTGGTGCGCCCGCCGATGCCGTCGTGTGGAATCTTACCGGCAAGCTCCTTGATGATATCCATGGCCTGCGTGACCTCAGCGCAACGCACCTGGCAGCGGGCATAGCAGTCGCCGTCGGTCGCCACGATGGGCTCAAACGCGGCCAGATCCGCATAGGCGCCGTCGCCAAACATGCGCACGTCGTAATCCACGCCCGAGGCGCGCCCAAACGGACCGACCATCGAAAGCTCCAGCGCGTCTTTCTTGCTGATCACGCCCACGCCATGCAGACGCTCGCCACAGCTGTCGTCGTCCAAAAACGTATGCACCAGGGCCTCGTAGTCGGCGCGCATGGCGTCGAGCGTCTGGACAATGCCGGCCAGCTCGGAGTCCTCAATGTCGTGCTTAAGGCCGCCGATCTCGTTGATCGACAGAATCACGCGACCACCGCACGTGCTCTCAAAGATCTTGAGAATCTGCTCGCGCAGCGTCCACGAACGATAGAACAACGCCTCGAAGCCAAAGGCATCGGCGAGCAGGCCCAGCCACAGCAGGTGCGAGTGAATACGCGAAAGCTCGTGCAAAATGGTGCGGATATACTGCACGCGGCCGGGTACCTCGATGTCGAGCATGCGCTCGCAGGCGCTGGCATAGCCGCAACTATGGCCCACGGCGCAGATGCCGCAGATGCGCTCGGCGATATAGCCAAACTGGTGCATATCGCGCTTTTCGGTGAGCTTCTCGAGTCCGCGGTGCACAAAGCCGATCTGCGGAATTGCCTCGATGACGCGGTCGTCCTCGATCACCAGGTCCAGATGAAGCGGCTCGGGCAGCACCGGGTGCTGCGGGCCAAACGGAATAACGGAGCGATGTGCCATGGACTTTACGCCTCCTTTTTCTGCTTGTCGCGGGCGGCCTTGGCGGCAAGCGCCGCGCGGACCTTGGCCGCTTTCTCGGGATCCATGGCGGCGAGCTTTGCCTCCATCTCGGCAGCCTTGAGCGCGGCCTTGGCGGCAGCTTCATCGTGCTGAGCATCGGAGCCGGCAGCCGCAGCGGGCTGAGCAGCGGCGCCCGCGGCATCGCCGGCGCTGGCAGCGCCCTCCCCTGCAGCAGCCGCAGCAGCGGCGGCCTTCTCGGCCGCGGCCTTGCGCGCCTTGGCCTCGGCAGCGGCACGGACCTTCATGGCTTTCTCTCGCGCAGCCTTCACCTCGGGCGTGATAACGCTCATGGGCTCGGCAGTCGAGACCTGGTAGAAAAAGCCCTTAAAGTCGATCTGCATATCGGTGATGGCAAGACCGAATAGGTCGTGCGCTTCGTTTTCAAACGGGAATACCGCCGGACAGTACGAGCTGATGGACGGAATCTCCTGGTGCCGATCAATTCCCTCAACCACCAGGTTCTCGATCGCATAGCTACCGTCCTGCGCAATATGCTCCTGAGCAGCATGAACGTTGATAAACGTATAGACCAAGCGATACGTGCCGTCGTCGACGTTGCGCTCGGCGTGCATTTGCACAAAGCGGGCACCGGCGCCCTTGAGCGCCTGGACATGCGACAGGAGCTCGTCGATCCCAACGGTGGTATAGATTGCCTCTTGCATTACTCGGCCTCCTTTGCAGCGGCGGGCGTCTCAGCAGGTGCGTCGCCAGCGGCGGGCGCAGCAGGCTTCCCGGCAGGCGCGTCACCGGCACCGTCAGCCCCGGCCCCCGCAGCCACAAACCCGTCCTCGCCCAGCTCAACGCCGCCGTCCCAGGTAGCGGCACCGCCCACGGTAAGTGGATCGCCGCCAGCACGCATCACGGCCTCCTTCTGGTCCAGGATGCCGCACGCCTCCACGATGGCATCGATCACGGTCTCGGGGCGAATGGCGCATCCGGGCGCGTACACGTCCACGGGAATCGCGCGGTCCACGCCGCCGATCACGTTGTAGGCATCGCGGAACACGCCGCCCGAGCACGCGCAGATGCCGCAGGCCACCACGCACTTGGGCTCGAGCATCTGGTTGTAAATCTGGCGCACGACAGGCAAGTTCTGAGCGTTGACCGAGCCCGTCACCAAAAAGATGTCCGCATGCTTGGGGTTGCCGGTATTGACCACGCCAAAGCGCTCCGCATCGAACAGCGGCGTGAGCGAGGCCAGCACCTCGATATCGCATCCGTTGCAGCTCGAGCCGTCGTAATGAATAACCCACGGCGAGCGCGACATTTTATGATCCATGGATGCCGCCTCCTAAATAAACACGTCGACGAGGATGGGCATAAGGTTGAGCAGGCCAAACACCAGCGCCACGCCCCATCCGAGCTTAAAGCAGCTGCGCCAGGTGCTGCGCGCGAAGGTGTTGTCGATCAGCACCTCGACAAAGTACGTCGCAGCCATCACGACCAGGGCGACCAGCCAGCTCACTGGGTTGTCCCAGACAAAGAACATGCCCACCCACATCAAAAACAGCACGGTCTCGCACCAGTGCATAAGGGTCATCTTGGCCAGCGTGCTGCCGCTCATCTCGGTGGCGACGCCCTGGACGATCTCCTGATGCGCGTGATGCGAGTACGAAAGATCGAACGGCGACTTGCGCAGCTTGATGGTAAGCACCGCGAGCAGCGCGAGGAAAATGGGCGCGCTGTACACGATGATGGGGGCCGACTGCCCCGTCACGGCGATGGAATCGAAGCTGTCGGTGGCAAGGTACAGGCCCACGCTCATCAGCAGAACGGCGGGCTCGTAACTCATAACCTGCAGCAGCTCGCGGTCGGCACCGACCTGGGCAAACGGGCTTTGCGTCGAGGCGGACGCCAGCACCACAAAAATCGCGGCAAGCGTCACCATAAAGGCGCATAACAGCGTGTTGGAGCCCGACACAAAGATGCCGCCGCCCACCACGGTAAAGATGAGCGCGCACGCCATGTAGGTATCGTCCATGGTGTTTACGCTGGCGGGAGCCTTGCGCAGCAGCTTGGCAACGTCGTAGAAGGGCTGCAGCAAGCGCGGGCCCACGCGGCCCTGCATGCGAGCCGAAAGTTTGCGGTCAACGCCGTCGATCAAGCCGCCCACAAGCGGCGCAATCAAGGCAAACGCCACGGTGCCAATAAAAATGCCCACGACGCCCGAGCCTTCAAAATACTTGCCGCGCAGCACCGAGGGCGCACTCATGGCAAGCCGCTCGGGCCCAATCCACGCGCAACACAGCAGCGCAAACAAGATAATGCTGCAGCACACGACGCTACCCGCGGGGCCAATACGCTTCTCGCCAAGGGCGTCCTCCGAGTACCAATTGCGCTTTTCGGCCTTCACCTCGTGTCCCATCGAGCCGCGGAAATGGCGGTAATTGTCGGTTCCCACACCCGAAAGATATACGTTTACGTGCGGTTTGTTGCTCACGCGGAATGAAGTCAGCAGCACCACGGCGATAAACGCCACGATAACCACCATCAGATACATGGCGTCCTTGCCAATAACGTACGGCACGCGGCCAAACACCATGGCCAAGTAAGGCGACACCAGACCGCTCGAGATAACCGGAAACGCCACGCAGCACAGAATCAGCAGCGCAGCGATGGCGTTGAGGGCCATCCATTCGGTCTTATGGACATTGACCTCAACGTTTTGAGCCGTGGGGTCGACGCCCGAAAGCTTGGCAAGCCACTTGCCCCAGAAGTAAAACGTCGCGGCCGAGCCAAAGGCAAGCACCATGATCATGAGCACGTTGCCGGTCTGCGCAAACGCCACCAGGGCGCCCCACTTGGACACGAGCATGCCAAACGGCGCCACAAACATGCCCATAATGCCCAGCATCATCAGACGCGTCAGGTGCGGCATGCGGCTGAACATGCCGTCCATGTCCTCGATATTGCGGCTGCCGATATGATGCTCGGCCGTGCCCACGCACAGGAACAGCAGCGACTTGGCCACCGTGTGGAACAAGATCAGGAAGATGGCCGCCCATACGGCCTCGGGCGCGCCGACACCCAAGCAGGCACTGATGAGGCCCAAGTTGGAAATGGTGGAGTACGCGAGCACGCGTTTGGCGTTGCTCTGCGAGATGGCCATGAGTGCAGCGAGCAAAAACGTGATGGCACCCACACTCGTGACCATAAAGCCGGTCACGGGGTAGATGGCATAGAGTGGGCTCAGCTTGACCATCAGGAACACGCCGGCTTTGACCATGGTTGACGAGTGCAGCAGGGCGCTCGTGGGAGTGGGTGCAACCATGGCACCCAACAGCCAAGTGTGGAACGGCATCTGTGCGGCCTTGGTGAGCGCGGCGAGCGACAACAGGATGACCGGCATCACCAGCAGCGCGGACTGCGCGGTTCCGGTGCCGGAAAGCTCGATCATGCCCGAGATGGTCAGCGGCATGCCGTTAACGTGCAGATACATAAGTCCGGCCAAAAACGCGATGCCGCCCAGCATGTTGAGGATGATTTGGGTAAAGGCGTTCTTGATGGCCTCGGGCGTACGCGTGTAGCCAATCATAAGGAACGAACACACGGTGGTGATTTCCCAGCCGCAGAACAGCCACTCAAGGTTGTCGCTCGTCACGATGGCGAACATGGCCGAGAGGAACAGGAACATGAGCGCCAGGAACTGCGGGCGACGGTCGGGCGCGGTCTGCCCGCGCAGCGCGGCCTCGTGCTCGTCATGGGCCTGGAAGTCCTTCATGTAGCCCAGGGCATACAAGCAGATTAGACTGCCAACGATGCCGACGGCGAGGACCATGATCACGCTCATGTAGTCCAGGTAGAGTGGCGTTGCCGTGACGGCTTCGGCCGCGGGCAGCGTCATGGCTGCAAAGGCGAGCGAGCCCACCAGCTGGACTATGCCGAGCACCGTGGTGAGCGCGTTCCTATATTTGTACGCGTTGTACAGGATGACAGCGCACAGGATGACGTCGATAACGGAACTGATGATCGAGAGCACATGCGAGGTGCCGGGGGCAACCTCAAAGCTCTGCGGACCCGTGCCAAAAAACATGACGGCGACTACAACTGTCACCGCCATAATAATGCCGGAGCCTATGAGCCCCGCCGCATCGCGGGCGCGGTCACCGCGCGCGAGCAGCATGCCCAGCGCCGGTACCAGCGGAAACAGGGTAAGGAAATACAGTAGCGTCATACCATCACTCCCCCATGCTAAAACGCTGCAATTGTTTAACGTTATAGCTCAATTGAGGAGTAGCGGCGGCGGGTTTTCGGTCAACTGGGGAGTTTTAGGCGTACGGGGTAAGGGCACGCCCGCATTGGAGCAGAGGGGCGGCAAGAAAAATGCGCCCCTGTGGGCGCACCATCCCATTCGCTATTCCGCCTTTTTAACGCGCGGCTTGCGACCGCGCGGCTTATCGGCCAGCGCGGACTCACCGCTCTCGCGATACTGGCGGCACCAGGCCTTGACCGAAGACTCGCTGGGGATCTTGTGCTTGATCATGGCCTCGCGAACCGTCAGGCCGTTTTCCAGGCGATCCTTTACCACGGCGAGCTTGACGTCGTACGAATACGTGCGGTGATGCGAACCCGCGTTAAGCACGGCGTCGGCACCGCCCACGGCGTATGCGCGGGCCCACTGACGAGCCGTGGCCTGGGGAATGCCGAGCTCCGCGGCGAGGGCACGATGACCGACCCCCTCTTGGAGGACCTCGACGGCGCGCTGCCTAACCTCGGGCGCATGCGTGCGAGTCCTAGTTGCTTCTGACATACCTGCCACTTCTTAGCCTTAACCGTTAATCTGCTTTCTTACGTGCATGTTAGATAGTAGCATTTTGCTGTTCCCGCGTAGCAGTTAATCGAAAATAGCAACGGCGGCATCTGGGCATTTGCCATTTATTTGCGACAGTTCTTTACATTTAATTTACGCAGCTAGTTAGCTCGCAGCTCATTGAGCGTGTTTTACCAACCAGATTGGTATCTTTTTGTTTCGCTTGGTATGGTCTTCATAATTATTAACCCCTCTAGCCTCTGGGCTAGCATGTCAGTCTTCCGCGTACTTTCCAGCTTTCCACTTAACATTCCAGCTTTCCACTTAACTTTCCAGCTTTCTACCCAGCTTTCCACCTTAAGTGTTAAGTTAAGTGGGAAGTTGGAAAGCCTGGTGGAGGGGTCGGGAGAGCTAAAACACCTTTCTCCAACGGCGGCTGGACAGTTAGTTCAGATACGTATTTTTCTATGCTGATAAAGCTGCGCTATGGTCCCCGGAGAGGGTTCTTTGGCGACTCATTGCACGCAAATCGAGCCCAGATAGCTACCGAATCCTAGTTTTGAGCCCCTTTCTTCCCCAAAACGAGCGCCGGATGCGCCTGCTGCGGTCTGGAATTATACGTATCTGAACTAACTGTCCAGCGGAGTCCAAGACTGGGATCGCGCAGACTAGAAAGGGGGCGGCAACCGGGTGGTTGCCGCCCCCTTTGCGAAGCCAGTTGGCTTCGGAACTAGTGGTCGATGCCGTTGAGGTTCACCCTCGTGAGCGTATAGGTCACATAGTCGGGCGATTGAGGCTTTGCGCTCGCCACGTCACCCTTAACCAGGCTCGCTCTCATCACCAAGCGATAGTTCGCGTAGAACTGCTCACGCTGTTCAACCTGCGTGTTGACCTTAACGGTAAAGGGCAGGCTAAACGTCGTATTACCGTTCTTCGTTTTGAACTTGCCGTTCTCCTTCGAGTCAGTGAAGGTGATCGTGCTACCGGAGGGAGCGACCGCGGCAAGCTTACTCTCCGTCACTGTTACGTAGTTGGAGATATCATCCGTTACGCTCTCATACGTGCCGTCGGTTCCGCGGCGCTGAAGCGCGAGCGTAAACACAACAGAGCCTGCGTTCGCAATTGCCTCGGCGGCGTTGCTGAGTCCACCCAGTTCATACGTGGCACCCAGGCCTATCGTGCCATTCGCGATCGGACGTAGGTCGTCCACGTTAATACCAAGCTGCGACTTATCTGGCGCAGAAAGCGTAATGGTCGTATCACCCGTGTCCATGCGATAGTACCCGACGTTACCGCGCTTCGTCTGCGTCAGGCTCGAGGTATTAAGGCCTTCCTTACGCGTTGAAAGCTTGGCGGTATAGGACATCTTGGTACAGGCGTCCTCGCCAGACTGCTTGGACAGGGAGATAACCTTGTTGCAGCCGTCCGGCGTAAGGCGAATCTCTTCCACTACCGTACGCACGGTAAAGGATCCGCCCGTTGCACGCTTGCGGATTCCGGCGAGGTCACAATCGAGCTTGAGCTTCAGCGAGTCATCGCCCGTATCCGTCACGGTCTGCGTGAACGCAGACGTCGAAGAATCACACGTCGCCCAATCTTCGCCATCCCACTTATAGTTCTGATTGTCGATGGCAACATAGAATTTAGCAATCGCCGAGGTTCCGCTCGGGAAACTACTCACCCCCGTCAGGGTATTGTTGGCGCCATACTTGCACAGTGACGTATCGAGCTGATAGAACAACGAGTCCGAGTCAGCATAGTTCTGACTTGGGTTAAACGTAATTTTGTCGGTAACGTCAAGAGAAAGAACGTAGGCGGCGCCGTCCGTCGACTTCGAAACCGGAGTGCGCGCCTCCGACTCCCCGTCGTTAACTTCCTGCCCGTAATTGGACAAGATGCTGTATGTCGATGCCGTACCGTTTTGATTATCGTCGCCACCGGTGCGCAAGACGTAATGCAGATTCCAAGATATGCGGGCACCCGAAGAATTCGAGTCAATAGACGAAGCCGTAAAACCGTTGATACTAGCTTGCGTCACGCCGTCGCCCGACTTGGGCACGTTGACAACTAGGTAGACGCTCTCCGATGCACGCTTCTCTCTGCCGGCATCCTTCTCCTTAGGTACCTTTAGCGTATAGCGACTGTTGCTGGGAACGTCAGCACCCGCAACCTTAAACAGCGTCCACTTGCCATCGAGTTTCGCTTTAGCGGTCGCCTCTGCCACGTTATCACACACGGTCCATGTGCCGGCGCCATCCTGTGTGGCCGACACATCCAAAATCTCGCTCAGCCATCGCTCCTGATATGGATTGCCCGCAGAATCCTTAAAGCCGTCGTTTCCGCTCAGGGAAACGCTCGTTGCTCCGCCTTCGCCCACCGTATAGTGATACTCTCTGCCACCGGCCCGGCCGTCAACGTTCGCATCGATGAGCGTAAGCTGGGTGCCCTGGGGCAACCTTCCGTCGGCACCATTGAAGAGGATGCTCTTACCGAGCCCCTTCATCGAGCCGCCAGCAGCCATATAGCTGTCCCAGCCAAAGTCGACTTCCTTCCCATTGGCAGAATTGTATGTCCAGGTAAGCAGACCCGTCATCGGCTCGCCAAAGCTCGTAAGCACGTGTGCATCTTTTCCAAGGTTAGCGTAGTCGCTTTCTTTAAATTTAGTGCCGTAATCATACGTTGCAGTGAAATCGATCTCGAGCTTGCGCTTAACGATGATCGGCACCTGAACGTTGTAGCTCTGACCCGCCTCGGTAAAGGTGACGGTCAGGAGCGTAAAGCGACCCTTGCCGTTATCCCAATCGGAGCTTGGGCTAAACGACATGTTGTTCTTGCCGTTGTTCACCACGCGAAGCGTGGGATTGCTCGACGCGCCATCGTCCTTAACGAACACACCATCCTTGAGTTGGAAAACCTCTGCTTTGGCCGTCACGTGCGGATTGGTGCCATTCTCGTTATTCAATCTGCAAGCGTCGGAGAAGCCGCCGTTCGTGACGATGTTTAGATAGCTCTTGACCGTCGTGTTGTCGTTGCCAGAGATCACCAAAACGGGGAAATCTGTTGTGGCCTGGTTGCTGCTTGTATCATTATTCGAATTGAACTTACTCGCCACGGATGAGGCATCGTAGCTCGAGGTATTTTGATAGGCGCCGTTGTCATTAATGCCGCCGATATTGGTGTAGGTGTAGCGGCCATCAACGCCAGCAGCCGCCTCGCTCTGGATGGTCGCCGCGGTGTCGATGGCGGCGCCGTCGCCAAACAGGTAGCGGTCGGTGGTGTCGTTGTCGGAGGCACGCACCGCCAGCGTGCTCACGGGGCTCGTGGTCACGTACGGGCTTGCCGCCGTGGTAGCGGTATCGTCCGCACCGTAGAGCGTGGTGCCCTCGTCGGGCGCGCGCAGCGTGTCCTTATAGTCGCCGAACGCGATGTAGGTCTTCCTGTTTACGGCGGCCGTATTGGTCGTGTAAACCATCGGCGGCAGATCACGCGTGGTCTTGCCGTTGCCGAGCTTTACGTTCACGCCCGCTGCGGAGAGGCTATAGCCGTTTGTGTCAACCTCGCCTAAGAGCACGCCCTGCTTAGAGCCCAATTTGTAGGTATTGCTGTCCATGAGCACGTTTACCAGATGGAACTGGCCGCGTCCGTCGCCCGCAATGCCGCCGTTGGAGGTTCCGCCAAACGTTGTGTTAGATACCTTTGTGTTGGTGACGTTGATGACGTCGGCACCGCTGTTAATCGCGCCAAGTAGACCGCCGCTCCACCTGCCCTTGATCGTGGCGCTCTCAATCGCGATATTGTTGCAGGCTATGTTCACATTGCTGAAGTAGTAGCCGATAAGTCCGCCCGAGCATTGGTCGGTGCCGGCAATGTTGATATTCTCGACGCTACAGCCCTCAAACCAGTACGTGTTGGGACTGCCACTGCTCGTGACCTCGCCAATCAAGCCGCCCGCATTACGGATGCTATTGTTCGTTCCGGTGGCATCGCCGATGATGGCGCTCTTGGCATCGCCTCCGGCATCAATGCGCACGTTGCTTATAGAAATAACGCCTCTATAGGCGCTTCCGACCACACCGCCGGCGCCCATGTACTTATCGGTGTTCGACCCGGTGGCGAGTACATTTACCCCAGAGATGACTGCCGTGCTCGATGCGACGGCTTCCGTGATGCCAATTTTGGTGTTCACCGATACGTTACTGGAGGTATAACCGAACACGCCGCCCACGTAGGGTGTTGTTCCCGTGGCGGTTATGGTCGAGTTTTTGCCAATAGTCTTCTCGTATACCCCTGTGGCCGCGGTTGTCCACACGCCGCACGGCGAGGCGATCGCACCCACATAGCCGCCAACGTACTTCTCGCCCGTGACGCTAAGGCCAGTGTATGAGCAGTCACAGAGATTCGCGGGCGCCTGCGTGCCGGAGCCGAAATTGACCATATAGGTCACGTCGTTATCCGTCCTTCGGCTGGTACGGCCCGAGCTGCCAAGAAGCCCTCCTACGCTCTTTGCGCCCAACACGGTGCAGTTCTTCATCTGTACGTTGCGGTAGACGCCACGCGTGTTGCCGTCGTAGTTGGCCGTTGCGCCCGCCAAAAGGCCGGTGCCGATGAGGTCGTTCGATGCCGGTCCCGAGGCAATGCTACCGTTGGCGTCTTTGTACGTGAGCGATACGTTGCAGTTACTAAAGGTGAGGTCTTTGACCTGAGCGCCGTCATTCGCGGTGACGCTCTGCCCCACATTGGTTGAGGTGAACATCACGGTGCTGAATAGGCCGCCCACGCCCGAGACCTTATAGTCGTCATCGGCATATTCGACGACGCCGTAAGTGGCATCTTTGGTGCCCACCGTGATGGTGGCCCCGTTGCCGTCGATCGTTGCCACGTGCGGCGTGATGCGGTCGCGATCGGTGGACGCCTCGTTCGAGCTGCAAGCATTGGAATAGTAACGGCCGCTGAGACCCACGTATCCCGTGCCGTAGCCAGTCATATCATAGGTGGCATTTTCCTTGAACTCCAGGCTCATGCCGATCGATTTCGACGCGCACACGTAGCCCGTTTGGTAGTCGGCAGCGTAGGACGCCACCAGGTAGGGCGAATTTACATCGTCATCATGGTTGAGCGGGCCGTGCCACCCCTGTTTGCCCGGGGCCTTCTGGTCATCGTTTTTGGCGGTTTCGAAATCGCCGGAAGCGCTCGCAGGCTTGCCCACGCAGTCGTAGCTGGCATTTCGCACCTTACCATATTCCTTGTTGCCAAACAGGTAGCCGTTTATCGCCGGGTCCTGCTTATCGCTGCCCCAGTACGCCTTGGAGCCGCGGAACACGCCATAATTAGCGTAGTCAGTATGTGCCGCTCCAGCACCCGCACCCGAGCTAATGATGGCCGAGAGCACCAAAAGGCCCTGGGCGTTTTCCACCGTGGTCACGGGTGCCTCGGCATCAGTGCCGATATACTTGTTGTCGGTGCCCGTGGTAGTGACGCAGGCAGCTCCCTTGTTTGTGAGCTCGTTGATCTTGTAGTTAGCGTTACCGTTTTCGACTTTGCAGCCCTCGCTAAAGGCATAGCCATCAATCACACGACCAACGTAGGGATTGTCGTACTGCCGGAAGTTGCCCGTTCCAAGACCCTGAGACTTGTCGCTGGTTCCAGCGCGCCAAGACGTCCCTGACATATTGCGGAAGATCACACCGCCGCCCGCAATGGCACCAACGTAACCGCCGATGGGAACAAGATGTGGCTTAGTTCCGCCACCAGCAACCGTAAAGCCGGTTGTGGAGTTATCGGGCGTTGTCCCATTCACGGCCACACCGTCGATAATGTTATCGCCGCCAAGGATGCAGCCGATAACGCCACCGAAGAACGACGTCGGAACACCGTCGGCATCCTTGGCAGAATAAGTAATAGTCGCCGACGCGTTCACATAGCGAATATTCAGATCGCGCACCACGCTGCCGTAACTATAGGGAATAAGGCCGCGAAGCGAACCCTCGTTATTCTCTATCTTGATGGTTGCCTTTTTATCACCTTTAGGGTTGCCAACGATGACGCCACGGAACGGGTTGGCTTTGTTGCCAAAACCGCCAAACGATGCGCCGTCGAGGGTGATCGTATTACCCCCGGTAGGTTCAATACTGTAGTACGCGCTTTGGATATAGCGGTGCATCATCTCGTCGGAAAGTGTGGCCGAAGGATCAGTGGTGTCGCCGGTCTTCTTTTCCCACTTCTTCCCAGTGTCTTTCGCCTGCTTATAGACGTACGTAACCTCATTGTCGGTTTTATTGTCGCTGCGGCGAGTACAGAGCGTACTCTGGTTGACGGCAATGGTGACCTCCCAACCGTCGAGCGCAGTTTGGTTGTTGATGTAGTTGGCGATGGCGTTCATCTCAGTCGCGTCCTTAACGGCATACGGATCGCCATATGTGCCGCATCCCTCTACCAGCTTTGGAATGCGCTGGTTGACTTTAATTTCATGATATTGGACGCCGCTCTCGGTGGCCTTTCCCTTATAAACATAAGGAAGATAGCCACCAAACCAAGGCCTGACGTCACCGTCCTTCTTACCATCAACCGTCACATAGCCGCTCACGGCACCATACGTCGCTTCGTCGTAATACCAAAGCTGCTTGCCCGGGTACTCCGTACTCCCATCAATCTCAGATCCGTATGTCACCTTGCCTGCATCGGCATCGGCATCGGCCTTAGTAAAGGTGTAGTCCGCAGAGCCCGTGCTCGTGCTTCCGTAGCCAAAACTCTCCAGCAGGCTCGCATGGGTGAAGATCGTTTTGTTCTTTTGGCTGGGCAAGCTGATTTGCTCAAACTTTGCCGTCACCTGATCGGCCTCACTGCCTACACCAAGCTTTCCGAACAGCGACGTAGCCGCCTTGGTGTCACTCGTGTACCCAGTAGTCTTGATATTCTTCGCGTTCAGGCTCACGTACTTCTGCATCTCGTTGATGAGCAGAGGCATATAGGCGTTAGCATCCGTGGCGCTGTTGGCGCCGTCGACAATCAGATTGTTGAGCGTAAGACCATCAATTGAGATCTTTCTAATCTTGGTGCCATTGCCGTCGCTGGACCCATACACGTAGCGGCACACGAGCGCGCCCGAAGAGCTTCCGCTTGCTCCATCAGTGTCTTCAGAGCTCTTTCCGTCATTAATAACGGGCCCAACAGTACCACGCAAAGTGACGTTTTTTACTGTGAGATCGCCGTTTGCCACCGTTCGAAAAAGACCGCAGTGCATGTTCTCGTGCTGGGTAGCATCGGAATTTAGCTTGTTGCCATTCTGCTCGGCCTTGATCTTGGAGTAACAGAAGGTAATGGTCGCATTCTCAACCGTCACCTCTCCGCTCGGCTGAGTTGGATAATAGCTGTAGCCGGCCAAATCGATTGTACCCGTTATGGTTATGGAATCATCGAGCCCTGTCGTGCCATTGGGAACGATTGTCGAACGAATACCTTCGGGAGCATAACGGTAAGCAGACCATAAGAGCAGCTTTTCCGCTGTATCGATTTGACTGCCACTAAAGCCGCCTTCACAATTCTTAGAGACTATGTCGAGGTTGTAGAAGTAGCGGGTATTGCCGTTCGTATTCTGGCTTCGACCGAAAGACGAGCGATTATGGTAGCTGTTGTCTTTTGTGGAATCGCCGTCCATGTCCAGCTTGTTTTTCTGTGTGTGTAGCGAAACGACCGTGTTCCAGTCGGCGTCCATGAGCTTGCTGCCGTTGTTTGGTTTTACACCGCTGCCAACCCATTCATCGAAGGACGTTACGCCCGACGCAACGATGGCCCCCTCGCCGGTGGGCACCCTATAGGCGGTATCCCAATAAGCCCTGTCCTCCAAGTACAGGCCTAGGTAGCTCTCGACGCCATATGTCGTCTTATCATCCACCTTGCAGCCGCGGCAAACTAGAACGCCGAGCGTCTGAGCGGCGCCCGCATTAATGGTTGTGCCCGAGAGATCGATGGCATAGTTGTTGATAATCCAGTGGCCGCTCGCGGCGTATACAAGACCACCGAGTTCCTTGGAATCATCCGCAGTCGCGGTTATAGAAGCGTTGGTCGTTTTCAGAGCATAAGAGTTTTCATTCTTGTTAATGCTCTCATCTCCGATAGTTACGACCGCGTTGCCCCAGCTATAACCCAAGAAACCACCCGTGCCATTGAGCTTATCGCCGTTCCTGCCGACTTTCATTTCGAATGAATTGAACGAAAGGCCCGAAATGTTCACGTACTTATCAGCTGAGTTGGCTATTGTCCCTGCATTGTAGGTACTCTGTGCGATGCAGCCGATAAGACCACCGACTTGGGCAATCTTGCCGCCGGCGCAATCGCCAGTTTCGATTGATCCGGCGACTTCGAGGCCCGCAACATTGAATGACGAGCCATAATCGCCCGCATAACCAATGGCGCCGCCAATGCGACTATTGCCGTTAAGCGTTTTAGTTGCAGCGATGGTCGCTTGAGCCTTGCTGTTATCCTTAAACGCAACCGTAGAAGCCGCCAGCACGCTGCCCGCAATACCGCCAATGTTCACGTCATTGGCAAACGTATCATCGCACGCGATATTCGTTTTGCACGTTACGCCAGACAATGACAGGTTGCCGACGATGGCACACGCAAGCGACCCGGCATCGATAGCCGAACCGTTATCGAACTTCATGGAGCCAGCGATTGTGACGTTGGAGATGGTTGCACCGTTGACGGCCGCGAACAAGCCCAAGCGGCCGTGGCGGTAGATTTTGCCGTTGCCGTTGCTCGTGTTATTGCCGTCGAGCACGTCTTCACCACGCTTGCCGTACGCCTCGCCGACGGCAAGATTGATTGTGCCGCCACCGTTCAACGTTCCCGAGAAAACTTGCGAGCCGTCTGCACGATCCTGCGTGAAACCCGTCAGGCCCGTGCCCTTGAGATCAATAGTGCCGTTCACCGTAATGGTCGAGGACTGCAAGCCGTTAAGGTTGTTTTCGGTAACGCCGTCAACCATCGAGTAGTAGCCGTTGGTTTGCCAGGTAATCGCAAGCTTGGCGAAATCCTCAGCTGTGGTTAGGGCGTAGGCACCGTTAGCTGCCGTCAGCGAATCCGGCAAGGTCAACTTATGAGTGTCCACATCAAGCTTAATGAAGTCGCCGCCCAGACGAACAACTTCACCGTAGGTCGCGATGTCGTCCGTCTTTGAGGCTGAGTTGCTACGCTTGAAGGTCCAGACCGCAGCGCCCTTGTCTCCCAGATCACCATTAGAGCCATTGCCGGCAGCGAAGATCAGCGCGTTGTGGTTCTCGTATACGAGCTGACCCGTCGTGGCGTTCTCGGCAAAACTTGCGCCCGACAGATCCGTGATGCCGCTGAATTTGATTACAGCATTCCACGCGGATCCCGCAATTCCCGCGGCACGGTTGCTTTGCGCCTTACCGATAGGATTGTCGCTTGTAAGTTTGAAATCTCGCACGTCAAGGACATTGCGCGTATCGACAACGCCCACGGCGCCACCGAACTTTCCGGTACCCGTTCGCGCCGAAGCATCTCCCTTGCACGCAACCGTCACGCCGTTGAAGACAACGGCAACGGGCTGCGAGTTAGGATTTGCGCTATCGCCAACATAGCCAACAACGCCGCCTGCGTCGGACAACTTGCTCGCAAGGTCAAACTCAATTGAGCACGTATTCTTATTATCTGCATCCTTTTCAACAACAAAGGCGCGCAAAGCGCCGTCGTCGTCCGTTTTCGTCGCGAACACCTTGCCGACAAGGCCGCCGTAGCTGCCGTTGACACTAACATCTTCTGGTAAGGCGAGTTTGCTCTTATACGTCCCGCCTTGCACCACGATGTCTCCATTAGAGATATCGGCCATGCCAAAAAGAGCGCCGGCGCGCTGCGACGCACCAAGAGTCACAAGGTCGCCCAGGTCGAACATATTGGACGTAACGGCAAATCCTTGCGCAAAGCTCACGTCGCCGATAACGCCACCAGAGCAAGCGCTGTTCTCGTCGCCAATATTTAGAGGACACCCAATCTGCTTATTATCCGCGCCCAGTGTGAGCACGGTCGCTTTACCAATAAAACCGCCGCTGGCAGTTGTGCCCTTGACGGTGAGCGCGTGTAGGTCGAGAGCTTTCGCGACGTTGACCATGGCACCCGTGCTCGAGCCAACGAGTCCTACAACGCCACCGGCGGAGCCGTTCGTAGACTGGACGGTGGCGGTGGGAACGTTTGCCAGAGTGCCAATGCTCAGGGTCGCACCGTCCTTGACTTCGCCTACGAGCAGGCCAGCGTTGCCAGAGCTCGTTTTGACGGCTCCGCCTGAGGTCAGATCGTTGGGGAACGTGACGGACTCAACCGTCAAGCTCCCGCTCTCGACCGTGTTGGCAATCAAGCCAATGTTGCCCGTCGCATTCGCGTTGAGATTCTTTCGAGAATCGGTGAGGCTATAGGTAACGTTCGCAGCAAGGTCGCCCGTCGTCGCACCCAGGAGGGGTGCCGTCAAGGCGGAAGTCGCATCCTTCACATCAACGTTCACGGGTTCCACGATGTCAACCGACGCGATGAGTGTCTTGCTCTCTTCGCCGTTTTCCGCACCGCTGACCTTCGAAGCGACCATCGGTGCGCTATAGCTAGTCGCGCCTACCCACTTTATCCTGACCGTTTTGTTTTGGTCAGACAGCTTGAGGTTATTAAAAACCGTCCGATCAGTCGTAAGCTCGACGGGACTATCAGCGTCCCTATAGATCCTGCCTTCAAACGGACATTCATCACTGCCAAGACCCTGGAAAGACATGCCGTTATTAGCCGACTCGGTGAGCTTCGCATCGCCCGTGATGATAACCTTGATCTGCGCATCATAGTAAAGCGAAGCGTCGGCGTTAGACAGGACGGCGAACGCCTCCGACGACTTGACATCGAGGCTTCGGATTCCGCTCTCGTCGTCTTTGCGCACGATGCTTTCCGCGCCGTTCTTCTCGAGCAGCTCGACGAGCTTATTCAAATCCGTGATCGTCGCACCCGCCTGGGCATCAGCGTCCTCCGAAGTCGCATCATCGGCATCTTGCTCGGCGTCGTCAGCGGCGGCATCGTCAGCGGCATCGTCGCCTTCCGTCTGGTCGCCCGTGGAATCGGAACCAGTGGCGCTATCGGTGGTATCGCCTGCTGCAGCGTCATCCTTCACCGCGTCATCCCCAGCACTGTCGCTGTCGGCGCCGGCATCACTCGACCCAGACCCGATCGTGACATCGCCGTTGGTCTCGCCGCTCTCGGCAGTATCCAACGCCTTCGCAGATGCGGCAGCAATCTCGTTCGAGATGTTCTGCCAGCCTGCCGCCACAGCAGCCACCGTGGGCGAGCATGCTTGGAGCACCATGACCACCGTCATGAACTCTGCGAATATGCGCTTTGCCGTTCTCATCGATTCCGTACCTCTTATCCTAAAACTCCGCTTCCAGAGTTATCGAGTCTCCGTCGCGCCCGTCAGAGTAGTTCCGCTCACGCTAATGTCCAGGTCGCCCCAGCCACCGGGCGTTTTGCCGTCCGCTCGGTAAAAGTTGACGACCATCGAACCCGGCTCCATGGTGAACGTAGCCTTGCGAGCTGCAGCATCCACCGTCGCGCTATGGTTGGTCTCAAAGAACGGGTCGATCTCCACGTTCTCCCCCCACGTGAGCGTGACGTTTGCCAGTGCGCCCGTAACCGTCACGCGGTAGTTGTATGCAGCGTAATCAGCAAACTTGCCAGCCTCATCGACCAGCGCGCCCTCAACCGCAGCGGTCTTGACCTCGGCCCTCTTTGACGGCACGACTTTCGCCGCCAGACAGGCTAGCTCGGTGCCGGGGCTCTTCTCCGATACGACCGTGGCCTTAATCACAAAGTATGCTTGTCCCAACTTAGCCTCGGGGAAGGTCACGGTGTAGTCGTTCTTGGTAGGTTGATTCTCCGGAAGCGTGACGCTGCTACCGGGCTGGGGCGCATAGCTCCACGTGGCGCCATCGAGCCCGTGCCCCTCGACCGTCAAGGTGTATGTCACATTTTTGTCGTTGCAGAAGTTGCTGTTGCCCAGCAAGTAGTTGTAGATGCTAAAGGTAAAGTTGCACTGCCCGTTGTTGGGATACACCGTAACGGAGCGCTGGGCACGGGCGAGCTCGTCGGGGCTAGGCGCACTCATATAGCCCGTGAGCAAATCGCTTGCAAATAGGCTCTGCGCAGTGCCCGTTGCGGCGACGGACTTTAGAAATCCGTTGGCGGTGTAGGCGGAATAGGTAAAGTAGCCACCCGTCACGAGCGCCACGGCGCAAATAAGTGCGATTGCCGCCACAACCAGCTTGTTCTTGACTAGGCTCTTGCTTTTTGCCAGCTGCTCGCGCTCGGCATCCTGCTGTTTCTCTTGCTTCTCCATGTGCGCCCCCTCTCCTACTTGCCGCTCGTGTTGCGCGCGATCAGGTAAATCACGTCGGTCTCTTTGGCGCTCTCGTCCCACGAAAGCTTGATGATAAAGTTAAGCGTGTCATTGCCAGTCGAGTTGTCGAGTGTCTTAGCGTTGAGGTCGCCTTTGCCGAATTTCTTGTATCGGTAGAGCGGGCGCGCGTTGCGCTGGACGTTTTGATAGTCCTTGAATGTAGGGTCGCTTGCGCCCTCGCCCGGCACGGCTGCCAGACCGTCGTTCTCCTTGTTGATATATTCGAAGCTCGTCAGCAGGTTCTCTCCGGTTGCTTTCCAGCTATAAGATTTGCCGTCTGCGGTACCGCTCACGTCGGGCGTCTGGAGCGCAGACGTGTTCTCGGCTCTGTACAGCTCAATAGTGAGACCCGTAATGTTGGTCGTATTCGCGAGTTGCAGCTCAAAACCGTCACCGCCCGTCTGCACGCAAAACGGGCGCTTGAGCGTCACCGTGTTGCCGGTCTTGGTATCGCCGTATTCGGGGTTGTAGCTCAGGTCGACCTGCTCTGTTGCCGTAGCGTTGGGGCCCAGCACTTTGAGCTCCGCCGGCTCCTTGATCTTGCCAACGGTGGAGCCGCGATTGGCATCGACGAACCATCCGAGCGTCAATCCCAGCAACACGAGAAGCACGGCCACCAGACCCATGATGGCCAGGGATTCGCGACGGTGGTCGCTCACCCAAGCCTTGATGCGCTCGATGCGGCCAGCCGGACGCGCTTCGCCGTGCGAGCCGAACCCGTTGCCGCCGGGGTTTGCCGCTCCTTCGTTGTGTTTGATATCGCCCTGCTCGCGGGCATTAAGCTGCTCGTCCATTTATTTATCCGCCTCCTTGGCGGTGAAGCGCACGCGAATGTACTTGACGTTCTTGCCGATAATCTCGTCGGCGTTGTTGTAGTAGCTGGCGCAGGTTTCCACATCCGCAGAGGACATGCCGGCTCCGACAGGCGGAACCGCGCTAGGCGCCTGACCTGGCACGCTCGTGCTATCGGCGCGGAAATAGCGCGCGTGGTTATTGTTGATGTCGCCGACGAGGGTTGTGTATCCCCCCTCGTCGCCTGTGTTAGCGAAAAGGTTGCCACCGTAGCCGGCGTTGCCCGTGCGAACATAGCTCTTGAACTGTTCCGGCCAAATCCAGTAGAGGGTTTTGGTGACGGTTTCGGTCGTGCTATTTGAGTCCGCAGCGTAAAAGCTCGACTTTGGGATGGTAAAGCTCTGCGTAATGACGGTGACGCTGGCCCCGTCCTGGGTCACCGTGGTGGTCGTGGGGACCAGCGGATTCGAGTAAAAGCCAGAGGCATCTTTGCCCTGAAAAACCAGGATATGACCGCGCACCAAATCTTTAAGCGAGTTGATGATCTCTTCGTTTTTCGATGCATCCGCAGCAGTGCCGCCCGTGCCCGCAACGCTCGTCTGAACAGAAATTTCCCAGGTCATCTCCACCGTGATATCGTGCAGGTCATTGCAGAGCGGCCTGACGTTGAGCTGGAGCTGGCCGGCCGACCCCGGAGAGAGACCGCCATCGGTGCTCATGTTATTGAGGTTGAAAAGATTGTTCACGGCAAGGCTTGTACTGTCCGACGCGTAGTTGTCCTGAGTGTCGTACTTACCCGCCGTGCCGCCCTGCGTTCCCGAGAGCACAAACCGCGGGCCCTTCGCCGCGATCGTGCTCCCCGTGGCACTCACTCGGTTATTCGCGGCAAACCAGGCCAGGCATGCAAAGATGGCAACGATGGCGGCCAGCACAAACAGACCGCTCACCAGGAAATCCTTCCAGAAATCCTTGAGGGTCCGCACGTGCTCGTCGGCAGCTTGGCGGTACTCGGCCGCCGTCTTGTGCTGCTGGAGCTCGCTATGTCGGTCCATGCCACTCATCGTTTACGTTTGCCCTGCTAGCGGGCGTGCCATCCTTTCCGCTCGGTCGCGTTTATCCGTTGTTCGCAGGTAGAGAATTCAGGCAGAATACAACACCATACGATAAGGTAAAAGAATAGCATTGACCTGCGGTTTGCTCCACAGCGCAAGCCTTAATGATGTCTTAAAGATTACGAATAGCAGCTTCTTCCATATGCCAAGGACATGGTGCAAACAAACCTGACCACTTGCACCAATCCGCAGCACCGGGCAGCGGGCACACGGCGTGCCGCCCCTTAACACCCCAGCGCGCGCACGGGTATCACGTAGATACCGTCCTCGACCTCGCGGGCGTACTCACCCACCCCCACAATCACGGCCATAAACTCCGGTTCGCGTGTGCGTGAACGAGGATTTCCACAGACCTTCTTGCGAACGCGCTTGAGGCTCTCAACGCCGGCACTCGCCTTATCTTCACTTACCTTAATCTCAAAGGCGGCCCACCGTCCGTCGGCTAGCTGCACGATAGCATCGCACTCAAGGCCCGAATCGTCGCGATAATAGCGCACGGGAGTGCTATCCAGCAGGTCGAGCGAACGTGCGTAGACCGAAAGGTCGCGTATGACCAAATTCTCAAACACCAGACTAAATGTCTGCCAGTCGGCAAGCAGCGCCTGCAAGGACATACCTAGCAAGGCACAAGCAAGGCTCGGATCTGCCAGATAGCGCTTGGGCTTGACGGTAAAGCGCCGTTTGTCGCGCGCGGCGGGAACCCAACCGGGGACCTCCTCGAGAATGAACATGCCTTTGAGAGCATCCAAGTACCTGCGCACCTTGGTCTCATCGGCAAACGCTGCGGGTTCCCCCTCGGCACCGAACATATCCATAAGAATCGTTTTATACGTGGTCGCCTGTCCCAGATTGCGCGCGATCGATGCGGAGACTCGACGAGCAATATCGGGGTCGAGACCAACCGCCGGGAAGCTGCTCGAAAACGTAGTGTTGAGATATTCGCGAGCGATGAGCTGGGCGTCAGCCGAAACCATATCGATCGCCTCGGGCCAGCCGCCGCGGCAGGCGGCTTCGACAAGCCCCGGTGTATCGCCATTGCACCGACAGGGCTCAAAACGATGCTCAAACAAGCCCGCCAGGCTCACCTTGCCGCTGGACTCACCTGTCTCGGCGAGCGTCATGGGGTACATGCGGACGCGGCCGATGCGGCCGGCTCCACTATGCGCGGGTGCCTCCGTCTTTGAGCCAAACGCAGGCGTGGCGGAACCCGTGAGGATATAGGCGCCGCGCGTGCCCCGGGTGCGGTCAACCTCGTGTCTAACGTAGTCCCAAATCTGGGGAACTCGCTGCCACTCATGGATAATATGCGGACGGTCTCCCAGCAACATCATCGCCGGGTCGGCACGCGCGAGGTCGAGATTCTCGTCGACATACGAGGCGGACGCCCCGTGCTCAAGCGCGGCCCACGTCTTGCCGCACCACTTGGTGCCCGCAATCTCGACCGCGCCAAAGACGCGAAGGTAGCGTTCGATTTGCGCATCCACGATACGCGGGATGTATCCGTCCCGATGTAGCCTTTCGCCCGCCATGAGCCACCCCCGCAGATTTCCAGTTCCTGCTTTCTGATTCCTCTATTCCACTGTAGCAAATTCGGATTTTCGGGTGGTTGCGATTCGGATTTTCATGTTCTAAGGAGTCGGATTTTCTGGTGCATGAAATTCGGATTTTCTGAACCCGCTGGTCAGGGGCGCCCTCATTGGCAAAAAAGGCGGGGAGCGCCGATACGGCACTCCCCGCCCACTCAATACGCGATAGCTTTCTTACTTAGAGCTCGTTGGCCGCGTGATACGCCGTGCGAATGGCGCTCGCAATGTCGGCGGTGCGCTCGCCCGAGCAGTCGCCCACGCAGGTCACGGGCACCGTTACGCCGTCCAGGTCAAACCCGTTGGCCTTGGAGCCCACGGCCATCACCACGTAATCGCAGGCGATCTTCACCGGCTCCTCGGCGCCGTCCTCGGTGGTTCGAACGGCCTCCACGCCCTCGTCGGTAATGGCGGTCAGGCGGGTCTTAACATGCTGCTCAACGTTGTGGGCGGCAAAGTCGTTCATAATCAGCGGCAGAATGGTCTCGGACTCGCCTGCGGCAATCTTGTCGAGCATCTCGACAATCGCCACCTCGCAGCCGTTCTGCAGCAGGTACTCGGCAGTCTCGGTGCCCACCAGGCCGCCGCCGATAACGGCGACGCAGCCCGCGAGCTCCGCCTTGCCGGCCAGCACGTCCCAGCTCGAGACGACCTTGTCCGAATCGGCGCCCGGAACGGGGATGACCACGTCGTGCGCGCCCACAGCCACAATCGCGGCGTCGGCGGCGTTGAGGTCCTCGGCCGTAGCGGCATGGTTGAGCTCAACCTTTACGCCCAGGCCGGGCAGAATCTTCTCGTAATACTCCACCGAGCGCATGATCTCGTCCTTGCGCGGAGGCGCGGCCGCCAGCACAATCTGGCCGCCCAGATGATCGCTCGCCTCATAGACGGTCACGTCGTAGCCGCGCTTGGCCGCCACGCGCGCGGCCTCCAGGCCGGCAATACCGCCGCCCACCACGGCGATCTTCTTGTCGCCCTCGCCCGGCTTAATGGCGATGGTCGCCTCGTCGCCGTTCTCGGCATTGAGCACGCACGAGATGTATTTGCGGTTTTGAATCGCGTCGACGCAGCCCTTGTTGCAGTTGAGGCACTCGCGGATGGGCTCACCCGTGGCGGCCTTCAGCGCAATGTCGGGGTCGCACATGAGCGAGCGGCCGTAGGCGATGATGTCGGCCGCGCCGTCTTCCAGAATCTTCTCACCGGCCTCGACCGAGACAACGCGGCCGACGGTTGCCACCGGCACGGAGACCAGGGCCTTGACGCGCTCGGCCACCGGCAGCGTCCAGTTGTAGGGCATGGCGCCCATGGGCGGAATGGTGTCTCCCATGTTGCCGGTGTGGTTGGCCTGCGCGACCTGGATCATGTCGATGCCCGCGCCCTCGAGCAGCTTGGCAAACTCGCAGGCCTCATCGGGCTGCAGGCCGCCCTTGCCGCGCGGCGTGCCGTCGGGGTTCTCCATGATCACGGGGAGCTTGTACTCCACCATCAGCTCCGGTGCGGCTTCCTTAATGGCGGCGACGACCTCCAGCGCGTAGCGAACGCGGTTCTCGAACGAGCCGCCGTACTCGTCGGTGCGCTTGTTGAGGATGGCCGAGCACAGCGAACCCACCAGGCGGTCGCCGTGGACCTCGATGGCGTCGATCCCGGCCTGCTGTGCGCGAGCGGCCGAGGCAGCGATGGCCTCCTTGATCTGGGTGAGTTGCTCCACGGTGGCCTCGTTCACAAAGTGCTGCATGTCGTGGTGCAGCTTGGCGTAGGCCTGCTTGCGAATCTCGTTGGACTCGGCCATCTTGGCGGCAAAGGCCTCCTCGTCGCCGGCGGCCTTGGCCTCCTGCGCAGCTTTCGCAGCGGCCATGGAACCCATGACCATGCGGCCGACACCGGGCACGTCGTACTCGGGATGGAACAGCTGCAGCGCGACCTTGGCACCGTGCTTGTGGACGGCGTCGGCCAGCGCCTTAAACGTGGGGATCTGGGCATCGGTCGCCAGCTTGGGCGTGGGGCTCGCGGTCATAACGGGAGCGACGTCGCCGATGACGATGTAGCTCACGCCGCCACGGGCCAGGCGCTCGTAAAAAGCCAGGCTGCGCTCGCCAATGGAACCGTCGCGCTCCTCGTAGCCGGTGGTGAGCGGCGGGAACATAATGCGGTTCTTGAGCTCAAGGGGGCCAACCGTAATGGGCTGGAGCAGCTTAGTGGCAGGTGCGGTCATGGACATTCCTCTCTTGTAGGCGCGGCGGCGATGTTGCCGCGTAGTTGTCTAGAGGATATGGCATGGAGGTACAGCGGCACAACGAAAATCGGCGAATATCAGGTGGCGGCAGGTGGATGGAGCGGACGGCCCGTCGGTTTGTCTCAATCTGTAACAGTTAGGCCCTATTTTGCCGAGCAACTGTTACAGATTGAGACGAACCAATCTAGCCTGCCGAAAGATCTAGATCTGTAACAGTTACTCAGTAAAAACCGTCCCTCGTGTTACAGATTTAGACAAACGAAGACCGTCCTGCCGAAACATCTCAATCTGTAACACCTAGCCGCCCAAATCGGGTCTAGATGTTACAGATCGAGATTTTGTTTGAGAGGCCGAGAATTGGACCGAAAACACGGTCCCGAAATAACAAAAAAGCTCGCCGGCTAGGCCGACGAGCTGCAAGTTCTTGGTCGCGGGGGCAGGATTTGAACCTACGACCTCCGGGTTATGAGCCCGGCGAGCTACCAGACTGCTCCACCCCGCAATGTCTGGGCGCCTCATGTGCGCAAGAAAGAATATTACGCGGGAGTTCGGTAAACGGCAAGGAAAATCTCGTAGAGCATAATTCCTTCATATTTAAACCCCTCAGCCCCTATCACCGTAAACGAATCGCAGCCGAGCGCCGTCGACGGCACGTATACAATGGTGCGCGTCCTTTTATGCCGACACCGGGAGTAGACATGCTGCTCGCTATCGATATGGGAAACACGCAGACGGCCATGGGCCTGTTTGACGGAGACGAGCTGGTGCAGTCGTGGCGCATGCCCACCGACCGCTCCTATACCGCCGACGAGATCCATGTGCGCCTGATGGGTTTCTTTAAGATGTACGGCCTTTCGCTCGATGCGGTCGACGCGATCGCCTTTGCCGGCGTGGTGCCGCAGCTCTCGCGCGAATGGCACGCCGTGGCCGACCGCATTGCCGCGGACGCCATCGTCATTGGGCCGCAGACGGCCGCCGTGACCAAGCTGCGTGCGGCGCGCCCCCAGGCTGTTGGCGCCGACCGCGTCGCCAACGCCGTTGCGGCCGAAACTTTCTACGGCGCGCCGGCGATCGTGGTGGACTTTGGCACCGCGACCAATATCGACGTCATCGATGAGGACGGTTATTACATTGGCGGAGCGATCGCGCCGGGCATTCGCATCTCCATGGACGCGCTTGCCGCCCGTGCCGCCAAGCTCGCCAGCGTGCCGCTCGAGGCGCCCGAGCACGCCATCGGCCGCGATACCGAGGAGTGCATCAAGGTCGGCGCCGTAACGGGCGCCGCCGCCATGGCTGAGGGCCTGGTCGCGCGCATGAAGCGCGAGCTGGGCCGCGAGGATGCCACCGTTATCGCCACGGGCGGTCTCGCCAGCATCGTCGCCGATTCGACCGATGCCTTCGACGTGGTCGACGGACAGCTCACCATCAAGGGTATCTGCGAAATCTACCGCCGCATGCGGGAGCTGGGGTAAGACAGGGGCCTTAGCCGAGCGCGACACAAGCGCGAGCAGCGGACCAGGCAACGCGGCAGCCCTATTCCTCAAAATCGAAAATTTTCAGTTTTGAGGAATAGGGCTTTCTGCTACGCCTCGCCGCAAAGCCACCTCGCCAGGTCCACTATCTGCACCCCATCGCGATCCGTAGTCTCGTGATGCGTGCGGGCGAGAATCATCTTGGGATACGCGTCGGCAATGCTCAAGAGCGGCGAGATTTCCCGCTCAAACGTCTTGTCCGAGCTAATGTCATCGCTCACCTGGATATAGAGCTTCTCGCTTCGCCTGATAGCTACAAAGTCAATTTCCTTTTTATAAAGCACGCCGACGTACACTTCGTATCCGCGCCGCAGCAGCTCGATTGCCACCATGTTCTCGTATACGCGTCCCCAATCCATATCGCGCGTACCAAGCAGCGCATATTTAAACGCATGGTCCGCCAGATAGTACTTCTCGCCGCTCTTGAGGTATTTCTTGCCGCGAATGTCATACCGTCGAACCTTATAGAAGGCAAATGCGTCGCACAGATACCCCATATATGTGCCCACCGTCTTGTTCGTGATCTTTAGCCCATCTGCATTCAGGCTATCCGTTATATTGCGAGCCGACGTAATGTTGGAGACGTTGTCCATCATGTAGTCAGCAATACGCAGCAGCGCCGATTCGTTTCTGACGTTATGCCGCTGCACGATATCCCTCACGATCAACGTTTTAAAAACGTTGGAGAGATATTGATAGCGTTGCTCCTGCGTTCGGTAAGGATACGAACCGGACATGCCGCCGGCATGTGCGTATTCATCAAAATCATGGTCGACCTCGCCCTTACCGTCGTAAGAGCGATACTCCTCAAACGAGAACGGGAACACCTCGATTTCGAACGTGCGCCCCGTAAAGAGCGTCGATAGGTCGCTCGATAACAAAAATGCATTTGACCCCGTAATAAAGATGTCATACCGCTCGGATGCGTGAAGGCTATTGATCGCACGCTCAAAACCGTCGCACATCTGAACTTCATCGATAAGCAGAAAGTTTTGTTTGCCGGACACTCGATGCTCTTTTACATAGGCGAGCAGCGCGTGATACTCGAGCAGGTTCTCGAACTCATCGAGGTTGTAGTTGATATGGATGACATTCGAATTGGACAGATGTGCCTCCACGTAATCGCGGAGGGCCTCGAGCAATTTTGATTTACCGCTACGACGGATGCCCGTGATGACCTTGATGTCCGGCACGCCAATAAGACTCGTCAACGTGTCCATATATGACGTTCTATTGATGAGTTTCATCGGGGCCTCCTCGCGGTCTTTTATCGCTATTCCTCAAAACTGAAAAATTTTCAGTTTTGAGGAATAGGCTCTATAGCGAATATACCTCGCGAAAGACCGAGCCGCCTTAATCCTATTCCTCAAAAACGAAAATTTTTCGGTTTTGAGGAATAGGGCGCCGGCAACCCATTCCCCAAACAAGCGAAACCCTCCCCGGCACAGCCGAGGAGGGTCTTGTTGTCATCGCTATCTTTGAGCGCGGGCGCCTCGCGTTACAGTCCGCGAATCCGTACGGCCTCGGGCGGAAACTCCTGCTCGCCGGCATCGGTCTTGATGGTCGCGCGGCCCCAGATGTCCAGGCCCGCAAACACACCGACCGCAAGCGGCAAACCGTTGGGCGACACCGCCGCAACCTGACGACCCAGCAGCGGCACCATATCGAAGTACTCACCCAGCACCGGAGCCAGCGGGCCGGCAGCGCCCTGTGGTGTGTTGGCGGCAACCGCCCAGGTGTCCACGCGGGTCAGCACGGCGGTGGCCAATGCCTCGACCAGCACCTCGTCGGCCATATCCACGCCAAGCTCACCCAGCGCCGCACGCTCAATATCAACCGTCACTGCGGCAAACATGCCCGCGGCACCGGCACCGCCGTTGACGGCGACGCGCGCGAACGACGTCTCAAACGCAGGCGCACCGCACACGATATCGCTCGGCCACTGGATACCCACCTTACCGGCAAGGCCCAACCCCGGCGTCGAAGCCGTGCCCACGAGCGCGTCCATCATGCCCATCGCGGCCACAAACGGCAGGCCGTGGAAGGCGTGCATATTCACATCCGGACGCACGACCAGCGAAAACGTCAGCGAAGCATCGCCCGCGTTCCATGCGCACCAGCCCGCTGACACGCCCTCGCGGCCCGCGTCACGCGCCGCGTCGAGCTCGGTACCGGCGACAACAGCATTCATCTCGATCATCTACATACGCCCCAATTCGCCCACGATATGGCCCACGCGATCCTCGGGTTCCTTGACCTCGACACCGTTATAGCGGAAGAACCGCGCCGGGTCGTGCATCAGGTCCTCGAGCGGCACCAGCACAAAGTCGCGCTCGCCAATGAGCGGATGCGGCAGGCGCAGCTTTTTGCCGCCGTGGGTCTCGCCGTCCATCCACAGCAGGTCCAGGTCGATGGTGCGCGGGCCGTTGGCCTTGGCCTTTTTGGAGCGGTCGCGGCCCAGCTCGGCCTCGATCTTCATGAGCTCGTCGAGCAGCACCAACGGCGCCAGCTCGGTCTTAATCTCGATGACGGCGTTGGCAAACGCGTCCTGGCGCGTCTCGTAGGCCGGCTCGCTCTCGTAGATCTTGGAGGAGTTGGACACGCAGGTGAGTGGAATCTCGGCGATCATGTCGCGTGCGGCGCGGATGTTGTCACAGCGATGCCCCAGGTTGGAGCCCACGGCCACAAACGCGCGGCGCGGCTGCGGCTTGGCAACCGCCCAGTAGCCGTTCAGGAACTGCGCAAAGCCCGCGGCGTCGTGCACGCGCACGATGTTGGCACCGGCCTGGATGGCACCCAGGCACACGCCAAACGTAGCGGCATCGCGCTCGGCGGCCTCGGTCACGCCCGAGACGGCGCCCACAAAGCGCTTGCGCGATACGGCGCACATGAGCGGATAGCCCAGTGACGCCATCTTGGCAGTCTCGCGCTGGATGACGATGTCCTCGTTGGCCGTCTTGCCAAAGCCCGGACCGGGATCGATGCAGATGCGGTCGCGCGACACGCCGGCGTGGATGAGCGCGCGGGCCTGGTCGGACAGAAAGCCCATGACGCGGCGCATGATGGGCGCCGAATCGGGCAGGGTGAAGCGGCGGAGCTGCGAGGTGGGCACGTAGGCTTCCTCGCGGCGGGCGCTGCGGCGCATCATGGCGGCCAGGTGGTCGCTGGGCTCTGGTGCGACTTCGGTAGCTGCGGGCACGGCCTCGGGCGCAACGGCAGCAGGGGCAGCCTGCTCGGTAGCCGGCGTCTCTGACTCGGCAACAGGCTCGGGCGTGGGCTCTGATTCGCCAAACGGCAGCGAGGGCTGTACCACACCGCCCGGAAGCTTGGTCTCAACCTTGGACTCGCCCAGCAACTTGCCGCGACGGCGACGGGCTGGCTTCTCGGCCTCGCGCGCGGCCTCGGCGGCCGCTTCGCGTGCCTTCTCGGCAACAAACGCCGCAGCCGAGGTATCAAGCTGCACCGTCGCGTGCGTACGAGCAGGGGCGGCGACCTCGCCGGCGTGCATCACGATAACGCCGCAGGCGCTCGTCTTAACAAACTCGACCATCTTGGGGTCGGTGAAGCCCGTCACGTCGTTGACAATAGAGGCGCCGCAGCGCACGGCCGCCTTGGCAACCGCCACGTGGCGCGTGTCAATCGAGACGATGGCACCCTCTTTGGCCAGCGCGCGCACCACGGGCAGCACGCGGCGAGCCTCCTCGTCGGGGTTGACCGGGGTAAAACCAGGGCGCGTGGACTCGCCGCCCACGTCGATGATGTCGGCGCCGGCGTCGAGCATCGCCAGGCCGTACTCGATTGCGGCATCCGGGTCGAAGTGCTCCCCGCCGTCGCTAAACGAATCGGGCGTCACGTTGAGGACGCCCATGATGCGCGGACGGTCAAAGCTGAGCTCGTACTTTCCGCACCGCCATGTCTTGCTATCGTTCGCCATGAACATCCTCCTCAAATGCCCGCGCCGCCGCGCTCGGGCGCAGGCGGCGGGGTCGCTTTGCAATCAGTCTTTCTATTGTATCCGCGCACACGGGCTAGAACGCAAACGCGGCCGCGATGTCGCAAGAAATCAGCAGGTCGGCATTTGCATCTTGATCGGTGGGAGCAAGATTGCAAATGGCCAGCGTATCGCCGGTAAAGTAGCGCGTAAGGCCCGCCGCCGGATACACCACGAGCGAGGTCCCGCCCACAATGAGGGCATCGGCCGCGGCGATGGCGGCAACGGCGCCGGTCAGCACATGCTCGTCGAGCGGCTCTTCGTATAGCACCACATCGGGCTTGATGCGACCACCGCACGCGGGGCACACGGGCACGCCCGCGGCGTCCTCGTGCTCGCGCGAGCAAATCCACTCGGCGCTATAGACCGCTCCGCACGACTGGCAAATGTTGCGATGGACCGATCCGTGCAACTCAAACACGCGCTGCGAGCCCGCCATCTGATGCAAGCCGTCGATGTTTTGCGTCACCACGGCATCAAGCTTGCCGACGCGCTCCAGCTCGGCCAGCTTGGTGTGGCAGCGGTTGGGCTTAGCGTTAAGCGCGATCATCTTGGTTCGGTAAAAGTCGAAGAACTCCGCCGGATGTGTCTCGTAAAAGCTGTGCGACAGCATGGTCTCGGGCGGATAGGCAAACTGCTGGTGATACAGGCCGTCCACGCTGCGGAAATCGGGGATGCCACTTGCCGTGGAAACACCAGCGCCGCCAAAGAAGACCACGCGCTTGTGGGTGTCAAACAGATCCGCCAGCGCGGCGGACGCCTGCCTAGGGTCCGATATTGCCTGCGTCATATGAGCCCTCCGTCCTTGTTGATCGGGCGGCGTCGGGCGATGTCCCAGCATGCGACCTTTAAGTCAGCATGCGCGGAGCCCACCCCGCCCCTGTTGCGCTAATCTTAAGCCTGCCAACCCCGTCGAAAGGACACCATGCCTCAGACTTACACTTTCGCCTCGTGGAACGTCAACGGCCTGCGCGCCGTGCTCAAAAAGGACCCGAGCTTTATCCAGATCGCGCAAGAACTCGACGTCGATATCCTGGCGCTGCAAGAGACCAAGTTGCAAGAAGGCCAGGTCGATATTGACCTGCCCGGCTATCACCAAACCTGGAGCTACGCCGAGCGTAAAGGCTATTCGGGCACTGCGGTCTTTAGCCGCCAGGAACCGCTGCGCGTGCTGCACGCCGACGCACTGCTACCCTACGCCGGCGAGAACGAGGCGGCCGTACTCGTCGCCCAAGCCGCAACCGAGGGCCGCGTCTGCGCGCTGGAGTTCGACAAGTTCTGGTTTGTGGATGTCTACACTCCCAACGCGCAAAACGAACTCGCCCGCATCGACGTGCGCATGGCCTGGGACGATGCTTACCGCGGCTTTTTGAACGCGCTCGAGCGCGAGACCGGCAAACCCGTCGTGACCTGCGGCGACTTTAACGTGGCGCACGAGGAGATCGACCTTAAGAACCCCAAGTCCAACCGCGGCAACGCCGGCTTTTCGGACGAGGAGCGCGGCAAGTTTACCGAGCTGCTCAACGCCGGCTTTACCGATACCTGGCGCGCGGCAAACCCCGACGTCGAGGGCGTCTACAGCTGGTGGAGCTATCGCTTTAATGCCCGCAAGAACAACGCCGGCTGGCGCATCGACTACTTCCTGGTAAGCGACGCAATCGCCGACAACGTACGCGACACCGGCATCCGCGGCGACATCTTCGGCAGCGACCACTGCCCCGTCACCCTCACGCTAGAGCTCTAGCCCCAGCTGATCCCCTGGGGACGGAGGAAAACGAATCATTTTGGGCCTCGTGGTGGTATCCACGTGACCCATCCGCCACGAAACACGCCCATCTACTACGTTTAAGCCACCACCCTCAACCACAGCGAACAACGCAAAAAGAAAACCGCAGGTAGAAAGCCTGCGGTTTTTCATAAAACGCGGTTGTGTTTGGGGGTGTCGGGTCAAACGTAGTAGATAGGCTGATTTCGTGGCGGGCGAGTTCAGCTGATTCCCCGGGGACGTCTGGAGACGGAAGAAAACGGATCAATTTGGCTCTTGAGGGTCACGACGCCCGTCATATCAGCCGGCCATTCCAAAACTATGCCAGTTTACGGGGCTAAATCGCGAACCCCCAACCATACGCAATTCCGAAATAATAAAACCGCAGGTAAACGGCTTGCTCTATTTCAAAAATAGCCGGCATGGTCTGCTTGTGCCAATCTGGCCCCGTAAACCGGCATAGTTTTAAAATGGCACTTCGGCAGTATTGATTCCCGCCCCGGCGCAACCAGCCCTACAGTCCGTACTTCACGACGACTCGGTTGATGCGGCGACACCAAGGCTTGTACAGGGCGACCAAAAACACGCAGGTCGCAAGGCCGTGCGTGATATCGAACGGTACGGCGGTGGCAAGACGCGCCATGGCACCCGCCCACGTGAGCGGTTGAACAAAACCGATAATGTCGTAGGCGTTGATCACAACGCCGTACAGCAAACCCGAAGCAAAGCCGTAGGTCAGCAGCGCCGGCATACGCACGGTGCCATCGGCGCGATCAAAAGCGCCGGCATGCGCCAGCGCACCGCCAACGTATCCCACGAGCCCCCAAGCATACATCTGCCACGGCGTCCACATGCCCTGTCCAAAAAAGAAATTGCTGGTCAGCGCCGCCAGCGCGCCAACCATAAAACCATTGCGGCAACCAAGCGTCGCCCCCGCGATAATGGCGATGGCGCTCACCGGTTTAAAGTCGGGAATGGGGCCAAACAGAATGCGCCCCGCCGCAGCCAACGCCGCCAGAACCAGCGTTGGCATAATCTGGCGTAAGCCCGGGCGCGACGCCTCGTAGCCCGCAAAGAACAGCGCGAGCACCAGCGCCACCACGACAAGCATGGCAAGCGCCGCCTGTTCAACGCCCGCCAGCAACGCCGCAGCCATCACGGCTGGCACCGCCAGCAGCAGCGGTATCTCCAGTTTTGCGAGTAGGCGCACGATGCGATAATCCGCCATCCCATCACGCCCTATAAAACACGTTGTCGGCAAAGAAGTCGACCGGCGGCTCCATGCAGGCAATCTCACCGTCAAACATCATGGCAACGTCATCGGCAACCTGCTCGGCAAAATCCAGATCGTGCGTGGCCATGATGACGGTGCCACCAACCTTCGCATGGTCACGCAGGGCGCGGGCGATGATGCGGCGGCTGAACAGGTCTAGACCCTTGGTGGGCTCATCGAGCAATAGCAGTTCGGGGCCGATTAGCAGCAGTTTTGCCAATGCAAGCAGTTGACGCTGCCCGCCCGAAAGATCGTACGGATGGCGCCCATCCAGACCCGACAGCCCCAAGCTCGCCGCACGCTCCCGCGCCAAGTTCTCGTCATATCCGCAGGTCGAGGCCCATTCCATCAGCTCGTCGCGCACCGTCTCGGCAACCAACAACGCCTTGGGATTCTGAGGCAGCAGCGCCGCCGATGCCGCCCCACGCACCATGCGACCACGCTGCAACTTGACCGTTTTGGCCAGCACCGAGAGCATCGTCGACTTGCCGCAGCCGTTTCCGCCCACAATCGCATGCACCGCGCCAGTCGAAAACGCCACATCGAGTCCGCGCAGCACCCAGCCGGACGCCCGATCGTAGCGAAACCAGCTTCCTGTCAAGGTGGTGGCCGAGCCAGCGTACATTTTTGGGAGTATTCTGCATCCACCGGCGCGCGATGACGCCCCCGAGTCGTCCTGCGGCAAGATTTGCGCCTCAAATTTAGCCGATTTGTCCGTTTTTGGTCCCTTTTTCGCACCCGCAACGTCCGCGTGCGGGTCTAAAGAGCCCTGCCGGCCACCAGCGATGCTGAAAATTCCGTTTTTTGCACGCCGCGAGCCACCCCACCCTGGCACCTCGCCAGAAAACAGCTCTTCGCGATGCCCCAAGGAGGCAATGTCGGCCACCTCGCGCACGCGGCCGCCCTCAATCCGATACGCGCACGTCGCATACTCGAGCATTGGGCGCGGTTGATGCGTAGCCACAACAACCGTGCAGCCCAGCTCGCGATTCACACGAAACAGCGCGTGCAGAAAATTCTTCTCGGCAACGGGATCGAGCTGAGACGTGGGCTCGTCGAGCAGCAGCACGCGCGGGCGCAAGGCCAGCACGGCCGCCAACGACAGCAGCTGCTTGCGTCCGCCCGAAAGCGCATCGGTATCGCGGTGAAGCCAATCTTCCAGTCCAAAGAAATAGCTGGTCTCAGCTACGCGACGGCGCATCTCGTCGCGCGACACACCCAGATTCTCTAGGCCAAACGCCATCTCGTGCCACACGGTTTCGCACACGATCTGGTTCTCGGGATCCTGGAACACATAACCCACGCGCTCCGCCGATGCCCGCACGTCCATGTCGGCGACGGGCTCGCCCAGCACGCGCAGCTCGCCGGAGCGCGTACCCGCCGGAGCGATCTCGGGCTTGAGCAGCGACAGCAGCGTCGATTTGCCCGACCCGGTACCGCCAACAAGCAGCGCAAACGCACCTTGGGAAACACGCCAATCAAGTCCCTCGAGCACCGGTGCCTCGGCCCCGGGATAGGCAAAACTAAGGCCTCGCACCTCAATCGCCGGCGCGGCCGAGCCATATGCCACACCCGCCGCCGAGCTCCTATCAAACCGAGCCATCAGCCAAACCTCTTCTCATCAATCGCATGCAACGCGCAAGGCAGCACCATCCAGGCAGCGTACACGACATAGCCCGGCCACGGCGCCGGCACCGAGAGCTGCGGATAAAACGAATACTGCGTCGTCGCGGTCCACGCCACTGCCGCCGTGGCCACGCCAAACAACGCAAGCCCAACCAGCGCGGCAACGTCGCTGCGCCCCAGTCGATACCGCGCATACGTCGTACGACGCGTCGCGGCACCCCACCCGCGCGAGCGCATCGCGTCCGCGCGCTCCAGCGAATCTTCCATGCCCCAGCCCATCAACACACTCGATGCCCGCAAACGCGAACGCACGGGGTCGGCCGGCGCGCTGCCCGGCACATCAATCGCATCCTGCACCGCCAGCACCGTACGACCGCGGCGCAAAAACTGCGGGATAAGCCTCATGCACATCGAGATCATGAGCGCAATCACCGGCGCGGCATTGCCCAGCAGCGCGAGTACCTTGTCGTATTCGAGCATCGATGCCGCCGCCTCAAACCACAACACGCTCGCCACAAACAGCCCGCCCATGCACAGGCCGTATACCATGCTCTCCAGATACACCGCGCGCATGCCAATACGGAACAGCTCCGTCGAACCCGAGGCGCTAAACAGCGGATTGAGCACCGCGATGATCAAAATCACCGGCAGCTGCCAGCGAAGCGCCCCCAACGTGCGCGCGACGCCGCGCGTCGCAAGCCCGTACGCCAGCCCGCCCGCAAGCGACAGCGCAATCAGCACCGGTTGCATCGAGAACATGGTGAGTCCCAGCGTCAGCACCATGTAGAGCGCCGGCACCGCCGGATGCGACATCGAAAATGCCGCGACGGGTTCGTTACCCGATTCCTCTCGCATGATATCCACGGACACCTCCCATCCCCTCGCGCAAAACGCCAACGCCGCAGCGCCGCCGCCATGCACAACCAGCGCAAACACCACGCCGATGGCAGCGACATCGGCCGTCACGCGTCAAACGTTACGCGCTCATCATATGCCTGCGGTATCATATTGCGCCGTGTATCGTTTCCA
>CAJMLP010000004.1:0-107108 GCA_905214215.1 uncultured bacterium
GCGACGGGGGCGAGGCGAATGGCTGAGCGGTATCGATATGCGGGTTTAACGGTATTATATTGACCACATAGATTTTTAACTTGCATTTCTACCCGCCCTTTTCGTAGAGTCGCCGATACGTGCTTAGCGCACCCTCGGCGCGTCCGGCAGGCTTTGCGAAATGGGATCCAGGAGACTTCGGCGCAGCATCATCTTGCGGAATGCTTCTAATGAGCCTCCCATCCTTCAAAAACAGAATCTCATCGCACAGCCTATCGACCGAATCCAAGATGTGGGATGACATGATGATGCACGTACCAGAATCGGCCAGCTTCCTGAGAATCTCGGAATGCAAGTCCACCCTGCTGGGGTCGAGCGCGTTCATGGGCTCATCTAATAGAAGGTACCGCGCGCCCGTCGCATACGCAATCGCCAGGGTAAGCTGCTGCTTCATGCCCTGGCTCAGAGTGCGGGTCCTCATCTTCGCGAACTCGCCTATCTGCGTTTGTTCCACTATCTCTTCGATATCGCGAGCATGCGGCCACATATCGCAAACCATCTTGAGGTGATCTTCCGCACGCAATCCGGGATACAGCAGCGTCCCCTCACCAGGTGCATAGAAGATCATAGAACGGACCTCTCTCGCACCCGTACCCTGCACCTCATCCAGAACGATGCTCCCGTCCACGCGAGGACCCGGCAAACCTGCCATCGCACGCAGCAACGTCGTCTTTCCGTGCCCGTTCGGAGCGACGAGACCGTAGACCGTACCCGGGGCAAACTCAGCGTTCACCGAATCTACGAGCACCTTCTTTCCATAAGAGATCGTCAGCGTTTGAAGGTCAATCATCGAGATCATCCCCTTTCGATCTTTGGAACACTCAGGCGCACCATCAACGGAGATACGGCGCCCAAGACCACCAGCAGAGCGCCCGATGCGCCGACGACCTCTCCAAAAGGCATCGCGTTCGTCCCTCGCCCAAGGAACCCAATCGTCCCCACCTGGGAAGCGGGATCAAACGAGGCGAATGGAGCCAGCAGCGCGACGCCCATGCCCACGCTTTCAACATGAGCGCTCAACGAACCCAACACCAAGAGAACCGCGCAAACCATTCCGGTGACAACGGGGTTGCGGCTAATCGCTGCTGTCAACGCAGCGACGACGGAAATCACGCCGTATGCCATGACCAGCAACGGAATACTGCACAACACCGCCTCCCCCACCATGGACGTTGTCGAAGCTCCCGCCCGAATGAGAGCGACGGGATACTCCGATCCACCCGCACCGTTCTTAATCACGGACACAACGACAGCGGGAACCATCGACACCAAAAGCAGCACCAAGCCAAGCAGGAGAGCCAGCGCAACAGCCGTCAGAAAACGCACATGCGCTGTTGCGGGGATCTGGAGAACCAGAAGGGAACGACACTGCAGGTGGGTGCACGCGAGCGATGTGACAACCACGGGCAACAGCAAAAATAAGGAGGGAAGCGCTGCCTGGAGATACGAAAGGAGGATTAATGGGGGCATCTTCGTACTTAACTCGTAAACCTTGGGGTCCGGCAAGCTCGCGATCGACTCAAGCAGAAGGGCGCGCGCCTCCGCACGAGAAGGAGTCTCCGGCTCGATTCCGATCGATTGCAGGAGAGTCGCATCTGCCGCGCCCAGCTCACCTCGAGCGCGCTCGTACGTCGCAAGGCTTCGAAACCCCTCCGCAGGCATAGGCGCGTACACGAAACCCGAAAGAGCATCCCGCATGTCTTCCAGGGCCGCTTTGCCCTCGACGTCCATATTCGCAGCGTTCTGCTCTAGATACCGATCTATTGAACGGAGCTCCCCATCCCTATACCGAACAGCGGAAACGTTATCAGCGTCAGGAAACATCTCGACCAGAGCCGGGGCCAGCATCGTCGTCGACATTGCAATCGCGCATACGGCGAGGGTAGGAGAACGCAGGAGCAGTTTCCCCATCGTTCTTACGTATGCAACGGCGGAGGCACAAGCGCTCGAACGAGTTGCCGTTCTCGATGCAGTGAAGGAACCTCTCTCAAGACAAATCGGGGATATCGGGCACGCGCAGCCGCTCTTTCCAGCAACGCAAAGCAGGCTAATTGCCAGCACCTCGATCCCGATTGCGCATACGAGGGCAATCGCGCCACGCTCGAAGCAAAGTCCAGGCAGATTCACTATCTGCGTTGTCGGGTACGGGCTATAGGCGCCGACGGTCAACTCAGTGTTCGCATACGTAAGGGGATTCAACAGGGCGAACTCACGTAAAGCGATGGATCTTCCGTAATACCCGGGAACCATCGTCACCCCCATCAGGGCACATACGAACACGATTCCAAGCGTAGGGTTATTGGCAATCTTCACGGCAAGGTGAACGACAAGCGAGATGAACGCTGCCACCAAGAATTGCAAGATGGCCGTCTGCGCGAACACCAGCCAAGCCGGTTTGATAACCGGAGTCGCATATTGAATGTAGCCTATCGGATAGAACGGCGAGCCCGGGCCATTCTTCACAAGCGCGGCGATTATCCCTGGAAGATTGATGGCGAGGACGGCAAGCATTGCAAAAACACTCGCCCATACGCTCGATGCAACAAGTCTACCCAGCTCGCCCATCGGTGCCTGGATGATGAGCTTTTCACGTTTGTTAAGACGCGCGGCAAGGAACGAGACGGCAACGACCGTTGCGACCCATAGCAAGTACTCCTTCGATCCGTCATAATAGGTGTACTCTCCATCCGATATCTGCAGAAACGGAAGTAGGGGAGAGAGCGGTGCCAAGATAAGACGTCCCGCGGCAAGAGGGTACAGAAGCGCGGGCATGCTTGATGAAGAGGTATAGACACCGTCCTCCCCCGCATTCACAAGCGCATCCGCATAGGATGCTGACAATTCCTGCTCAACACGGGTTATTCCCGACTCGAGGTATTCGACCCGTCCGTCGATGCCAGCCGCGCTCCTGAAGACGGGCAGAGCACAAAGAACCATCAACGCAACAACGACAACACAGAGCGACCTGGAGGAGAGAAGCGACCTAAAGATCGCCTTCGAGATTTTGAGCATATTCATCGCCAACCTTAACCTCATCCAGTCGGAACAGAGGGGCCGAACAAAATGCTCGGCCCTTCCTCGCATCTAGTAGGTGCTATAGACAAATTGCCATTTATCAGTTGTGCCAAGAACACCACAGGAGCACATTGCAGCGAGGCGGGATTCCCTATGATGCGCGGATCGGCGATAGCCATTTCGGTAGGAGATCGTCTTGTAAGAGATGTTGAACATCGAGATGCTGTGCCCGCTTACGCCGCGAGGACAGCTGTAGCTCCAGTAGGTATCGACGACGTCGTCCGTATACCCGAGGGGCTCAACGAGGGCACACTGGCTGCTCTCCTGGGAAGGAGGCATCGGGGTATCCGCAAAAGCGGGGGCTCCCGGCAGCAACAAACAAAGAGCGAGGCCGAGGAAAACCAAGAGCTTACACGACTTAACAGTACTGAACATAATCCTCTCCAATCTAGAGGGGTTTCGGTTGCAGTATGCTGTGATTACTTGCCGGCAAAGTCAATTTAACATAAACTGTTAAGAAGTAACCTGAGTTTTTTAAATTCTTCGGAGGTTATTATGAGTTCCGACAATCGCACTCCCCGGCTTCATTCCTTCCGCATCGCATGTGCGATAGCCTCTGCGACCCTTTGCGCCACCGCCATCGCACAAGTGGCGTTCTCCTTAAAGCCAGCAATCGAAGTGCTCGACAACCCTGTAATTGCAGACTCCCCCGCGTATCCAGCCCTTGCGATCTCGACATTGGTCCCTGCCGTCATCGGTATCGCTACGACCATCCTCAGCGCCGTTCTCGTGTGGACGATCAAGAGCGGAGACCCCTTCAAGAAAGGGTCTGCGACATGCTTGAAGGTGCTCGGCATTCTCTTCGTTGTTCAAGCTGCCACCAGCCTCTACGCCGGCTCACTCAAAACCTCCGTTTCGATGTTTGGCGGCGAGGGGGCCGTCGGCGCCCAAGAGATCGCTTCATCATTCGATTGGACCTCTCCGGTTCTCGGCATCGTCCTGTTCATGCTTTCCCAGCTCTTCTTGTACGCCCGAGAGCTGTACCTCGACTCCGACGAGATTGCGTAAGGAAACGCCATGCCCGTAATTGTTCGCCTCGACAAGATCATGGCCGAGCGAAAGATTTCCTCGAACGAACTTGCCGAAAGGATTGGAACCACGCCCGTGAACCTGTCCCGTATTAAAAAAGGGCATATTCGCGGCATTCGCTTCAACACACTCGAGCAGCTATGCCTCGCCCTTCGTTGCCAACCCGGAGACCTTCTCGAAGTCATGAGCGAAGAGGATGCCCGAAAGGAGTTCGGACTCGATTGGTCCGCCGAGGATTAGAGGGCGGTCGTACTCGCCCTGCACACGGGGATGCGAATCGGCGAGGTCTGCGGCCTTCGGTGGTGCGATGTGGATTTCGAGACGGGCCTGATCTCGATCAGACACTCGGTGGCGTACGCGAAGGGAATGGGTTCGTTCATCAAGGACACCAAGACCCATGACGCCAGGGGTATCCCCATCGACCCGGTCGGCCTACTCCCCTTCCTGAAGGAGACCCACGAGATCGACTGCGGAAAGCTGCGCTTGCGCGGCCTTACCGGGGCGGTCGAGATCGGGGACTGCTACATCCTGTCGGAGCCGGGCGCGACCTTCGCGACGACAAGCTATATCCGCAGGGCGTTCAAGACGTTCTCGGAGACCAACGGCCTCATGGGCACCAACGACGAGCTGATCACGTTCCACGGCCTTCGCCACACGTTCGCAACGCAGTGGATCCGCCAAGGCGGCGATATCAAGGCGCTCCAATCGATCCTCGGCCACAAGGACGCCATGGCGACGCTCAACGTCTACGCCGACATCGAGCCCATCTCCAAAATCCATAACATGCTGCGCGCCACGCCGTGCCTTTGGCGCGGGCACCTCGGGCCGAGGGTCGATCCGGGTCCCATGTTCCAACAGAGGATCCAGGAGTCCATCGAGACGCTCCAGGCGTTCGGCTACGGCATCACCGAGCCGGACGACCGAAATATCGCCATACGCGACGTGAAGACGAACAGTTGGCTCTAGCTCACCGAGTACGCGGCAGTGCTGGGCCCATCCCAACTGAGGTCACGGTGGTCCGATAGGGGCGCCGCCCGCGGCATGCGCCGCGGAGCGGTATCCCCTACCGAAGGGCGGGGATGCCCTCCGCTTCCAGTTCGGAATCAGCCGTCGGAGGCGTTCGGCTGACTGCGGGAACGGCCTGTCCGCTCAATGTGTTCGGCTGAGATCGGAAATCAACCCAACACGAGCCGGACACGCGCCAGACGGCTCTTCCCCGTGCGGCCTTCCCCCTTACGCTCATGTTGCAGGCATGTAACGCCGCAGCGAGCGCGCCTTTTTTGCGCCAGACAGGTACAATGATGAACACTGTACCGTAGCGGAGCGCCCCGCGCGCGCCGCAATCACGCGAAAGGGTTTCCCATGGCCGAGATCTCGTCCTCCCGTATCGTCATCACCGTCCTTGGCAAGAACCGCCCCGGCATCGTCGCCGGCGTCACCCGTGTCCTAGGCGAGGCCAACGTCGACATCCGCGACATCACGCAGTCCATTATCGAGGACATCTTCACCATGACCATGCTGGCCGATACCGCCGAGTCCAAGCTCGACTTCGCCGAGCTGCAGAAGGCGCTGGCCGAGGCCGGCGAGCTTTCGGGCGTCAACGTGTCCATCCAGCGCGAGGACGTCTTCAACTTTATGTACCGCCTGTAGCGAGCAAGCCGCTGGGGATAGCCTGACGCGCGCATGCCCATGCAAGTCACCCCGATGCGGCCCGGAGAGGAGCGCGCATGGCCTACGACGCCAAGAAAATCTATTACCGCTTCGATGACCACTTGAGCCGCCTGGTTCTGGATTACGAAGCAAGCCGCCAGATTTCGCCTGAGAGCGAAAGCCTCTACCACGGCCTGCCGACCGACCCTTATGACGAGGGCCTGTTTGTCGAGCACAATGTCAAGCGCGGCCTGCGCAATGCCGACGGCTCGGGCGTGGTCGCGGGTCTCACTCGTATCTCGGATGTGCACGGCTACAACAAGGTCGACGGAAAGGTCGTGCCCGATCAGGGCAAGCTCACGCTTCGCGGCTACAGCATCGAGGATCTGGTCAACAATGCCCAGGCCGAGAATCGCTATGGCTACGAGGAAGTCGCCTATCTGCTTATCACGGGTTCGCTGCCCAACAAGGAAGAGCTCGACGGCTTTTGCGAGCGCCTGGGCGCCTTTAGACATCTGAGCGACGAGTACGTTAAAGAGTTCCCTATGACCACGGTATCGTCGAGCATCATGAACGTGCTCCAGCGCGCCGTGCTGCTGCTCTACGCCTTCGATGCCGAACCAGACGTGATCACGCCCGAGCATGAGATCGACGTGGCTATTTCCATGCTCGCACGTCTCCCGCGCATCGCCGCCTTCGCACACATGGCCTCGATCGCCAAGCTTCGCGGCTCCGAGGTTCACGTGCCGCACCCCACGCCCGGCCTCTCCACCGCCGAGACCATCCTACAGGTGCTCCGCGGCGGTATGGCGTTCACCCGCGATGAGGCCATGCTGCTCGACGTGATGCTCATGCTGCATGCAGAGCACGGCGGCGGCAACAACTCCACGTTTGCCTGCCGCGTGCTGTCCTCCTCGGCCACCGACCCGTATTCCGCCTACGCCGCGGCCATCGGCTCGCTCAAGGGCCCGCGCCACGGCGGCGCCAACGCCAAGGTCGTGTCCATGCACGAGGACATCCGTGCGCATGTCTCCAATTGGGAGGACGAGGACGAGGTCGCGGCCTACCTGGGCAAGATCCTCGACAAGCAGGCCTTCGACGGCACCGGCCTCATCTACGGCATGGGCCACGCCGTCTATACGCTGAGCGACCCGCGCGCCGAGGTCTGCCGCCGTTACGCGCGCTCGCTTGCCGCCAAGAAGGACTTGAGCGAGGAGTTCGCGCTCATCGAGCGCATCGAGCGCCTGGCCCCGCAGGTGATGCGCGACCACGGCATGACCAAGCCCATCTGCGCCAACATCGACCTGTACACGGGCTTTATTTACAAAATGCTCGGCGTGCCCGAGACGCTCTTTACACCGCTGTTCGCCGTCGCCCGTATGGCCGGCTGGTCGGCGCACCGCATGGAAGAGCTCTTCTGCGCGCACCGCATCATCCGTCCCGCGTATCGCCCGGTTATCGAGCCGCTGGAATACAAGCCGCTCGCCGATCGCTAGGACGCGGACCGTTATAGAACCCGAGCGTGGCCAGGGCATCACCGCCCTTGGCCACGCTTTTTATGACAGTAGAAAGGATCGCAGCGAATGATTGTGTTTTCCGATATGGATGGAACGCTGCTGACGAGTGATAAGCAGATGAGCGACGCCACCTGGGCGATGCTCGACGAGCTTGCGCGACGCGGTATTGAGTTTGTGCCCTGCACGGGGCGCCCGCTGTCGGGTGTCTTTGAGCCCATCCTCGCCCATCCTGCCGTGCACTACGCGGTCTGCGCCAATGGTGCCAGCGTCTGGCAGCTCGACGACGGTACGCCCACCGACACCTCACGTGCTACGCGCATTTTGAGCCGACCGCTCGATTGCGGCATTGCCCATCGCATCCGCCGCATCGCCGCCGGCCACGATGTGACCTTCGATATCTTCGCGGACGGGCAGTGCTTCCTCCCCCGCTCGCTCTACACGCGCCTGGATGAGTTCTGCGGCGGCGACCCCCACATCGCAGCTTCGCTCAAGCGCACACGAACACCGATCGACATGGATATCGACAGCAAGATCGACGAGGTCGAGACGCTCGAACGCATCGCCATGTACTGGCACGACCCGGCCGATCGCGACGCCATCGCGGCGGAGCTAGACACGCTCGGAGGCATTGAGGTCACACGTTCGTACGCCATGAATATCGAGGTCATGGGCGAGGGCGCCACCAAGGGAACGGCCCTCACGTGGCTATGCGAGCACTTGGGCGAGCGTCTCGCCGACGCCTGGGCGTTCGGCGACAACATCAACGACATCCCCATGCTGCAGGCAGCGGGCCATGGCATGGCCATGATCAACGCCGAGACCGAGGACCGCGAGGCCGCCGACGCCATCACCGAATACGACAACGACCACGACGGCGTCGCCCGCACCATCATGGCCGCCCTCGCCTAGTCATTGGTCAGTCATTGGGGACGTTCTTAAACGACTAGTCACTGGGGACACTCTTCGCAAAAAGCTGCAAGGACTGTCCCCCACTGTCGGCAGAAAAGGAACGTCCCCATCTGCCGAATTAGGAGAGACTCTCCAGCACGCGACGGAGCTCCTGCTGGACGGCGTGGTCGCGGTTGCAACCCACCACGCGATCGGCCACCGCCTTAAGCGCGGGGCGCGCGTTTTCCATCGCGCAGCCCGTGCCGACAAAGCGAATGATCTCGTAGTCGTTCATCGAGTCGCCAAACGCCATGACCTCGTCGCGACCAATGCCGTAATGCTCCGCGAGCTGCGCGATACCCGAGGCCTTCGACACACCAGGCTGCATGGCATCGATCCACGCGTTGCCCGAAGGCGCAAAAGTAAAGAGCTGACCAAGTTCGCGCTGTAGCACGTACGCACTGTCCATAACCGCACTGTCGTCGCAAAAGATACTCGCCTTGATGATATTTACGCTGGGATCGGGCAGCTCCCAAATGCGCTCGGCATTGGGAAGGTCCTTATCGACCTCACGCACGAACTTGCTCTCGTCATCGAGCAGGAAGGACTTGGTACGGTCAAAGAGCGCAAGATGCAGATTGGGAAACGTCGCGACGGCCTGGGCGAGCCTTCGAATCGCCAGGTGCGAATACACCTCACGGTCTACCATCTTACCGTCGGCGTAGACTTGGGCGCCGTTAGCGGCGACAAAGTCCATCTTGTCGCGAACGGGCGCAAAGAACTCGCACAGGCGATCGTAGCGACGACCTGACGATGCGGCGAAATGCACGCCATGCTCGTGTAGCGCCAGAATCAGTTCGTAGGTCTCGGGAGGCACCTGGCCGTTTTCGTCAAGCAGCGTGCCGTCCATATCGGATGCAATCAGTTTAAACATAGAAAAGCTCCCTTCGGGCTTGTTGGAATCGAACGTGTATCCGATTCCAACGTACCCAAAGGGAGCTCAAATAAGACTCCGCGGGCGTAAACGTTACAAGGACCTGGCAAATAGCTCACACATGCCAGAGGTCTCACGGTCGCGGCGTCAGGCGACACGCCACCCTGATGACTAGTCGGCGTAGGTGAAGGTTGTAACGTCGAACATGCCCTCGGGGCGGATGCGGAGCGTCGGGATGACCGGCAGGGGCAGAAAGATGATGCCCATGATGGGGTCGAGCGGCGGCTCAATACCCATGGCGCGCGCCTTGGTCATAAAGTCGTCGTGCTGCGCCGCCACGTCCTCGGCCGTGCCTTCGCTCATAAGGCCACCGAGCGCCAGCGGAATGCGCGCCACGACCTCGCCGTTGCGCACCAGCACGTGGCCGCCCTGGCCCACGGCCTCAACGGCAGCCATCATATCCGCCGCATTGTCGCCCACCACGCACACGTTGTGCGAGTCGTGGCCGATCGTCGAGGCGATAGCGCCGCCCGTGATGGTAAAGCCGCGCACCCAGCCGCGACCGATGTGCTTGCCAACCAAGCCCAGACCCGCAGGACCATCGCCGTCGGCGCCCTCGGCCTGCAGTGACACGCCGCGGCCGTGGCGCTCAATCAGCATAATGCGGCGCAGGCCCTCGGCACTCTCGGGGCGAGCCATACCCGTGATGGCCTTACCCGGCACCACGTCGATCACGGCCTCGCCCGGCTTAAAGGCATAGTCGAACACGTCGAGCGATAGCTTCGGCAGCTTAACGGAAGCACGCAGCTCATCGGCAAGCGCTGCGACCTCGGCCATCTCGGGTGCGATCTCGCCCACAAAGGTGCCGTCCTGCGCCACCAGAGCACCGGCGGCATATACGCGATGCGGAGCCTTGGCAAACGTCAGGTCATTGAGCAACAGCAGGTCGGCGCGTTTGCCCGGGGCGATCGCGCCACGGAGCTCATGCGGGTCGCGACAGCCGTGGTCCAGGCCAAATGCCTCAGCCGTGGAAAGGGACGCCATGGAGATGGCGGCCACCGGGTCGATGCCGGCCTCGATGGCCACGCGGCAGGCATTGTCGATCATGCCGGTCGAAAGAGCATCGGAGGGAGCGCGGTCGTCGGTCGCAAAGCAGCAGCGGCGGGCGCGGGCAGGGTTCTCCAGCAGCATCGGAGACAAATTGGCCAGGTCGTGGCTGCACGTACCCTCACGCAGCATCACATACATGCCGCGGGACAGCTTGTCGAGCGCCTCCTCGGGAATCGTCGACTCGTGGTCGGCGATAATGCCCGCTGCGGCATAGGCGTTGAGGTCCTTACCGGCAACGAGTGGCGCGTGGCCGTCAACCTGCTTGGATGGCGTCTGATTGGCAGCATCGATGCGAGCACAGGTCTCGGGGTCGGCCATAAAGACACCCGGCAGGTTCATCATCTCGCCCAAGCCAAAAACATCGCCCGGATGCTCGGCAAAAAACGTCTGCATGTCAGCGGCGGTAATCACAGCGCCCGCTTGCTCGTCGGGCAGCGCGGGCACGCACGAAGGCATCATGTACTTAATGGAGATGGGTGCGCGGCGACCATCCTCGATCATAAAGCGCAGGCCGTCGAGCCCCGCCACGTTGGCGATCTCGTGGCTGTCGGCAATGGCGGTGGTGGTACCGCGCGTCGCCGCCATGCGCGCATACTCGGCGGGGCGGATGTTCGAAGACTCGATATGCAGATGCCCGTCAATAAAACCAGGAGCGAGATAGCGACCCTGGCAGTCGATGACCTCAGTTGACTCGTAGGTGCCAGCGGCATCGTCGCGACCATCGTAGAGCACGCCGACGATCAGACCGTCCTTGACGGCAACGCTACCGGGCGCCACGCGCTGACCGTACACGTCGACAATCTGCGCATTGGCAAACAGCGTGTCGACGGGCACGCGCCCCTCGGCAGCATCGATCACAGACCTCATGACCTCAACGGACATACATACTCCTTTAACCGTAGAAAAAAGCTGCGGAGCGGACAGACCTTCACCGCAGCAAGCCAATAGCCATTGTATGCCCAAACGATGGGTCGGGAATACACCCCCCTCCGCTTAACGGCACACGCCACCCCGCGCAATGAGAAGGAGTGTCCCCCTACGACTACTCATTTATGTCTGTCCCCAATGAGTACCCCGATGTTCTGGCAACGACAGCGAAAACCCGCCAGAGCGAGCAAGGTGCCTTGAAACGAGGCGGCATTGACCTTCTGGTCATGTCGCCGAAGTTGAAAGACAGATTGCCGCTCTGGCGGGTTTGCAGCGTCAACCGGTTACGCGGTTTGGTAAAACCGCGTAACTAAACCAGCTTGAAGCCCTTGCGCTTGCCCACGGAGAGGGTGTCGCCCAGCTTGAGGGCGCTCGGATCGATGTTGTAGCTCTTGGGAGCCACAGCCTTGCCGTTGATCTTGACGCCGCCGCCGTCGATGTCGCGGCGGGCCTGACCGGCGCTGGCCGAAAGGCCCAGGTCCTTGAGCAGGCCGGCGAGGTAAATCTGGCCCTCGTCGTTGACGGTCAGTTCAACGTGCTTCTCGGGGAAGTCGGCAAGCTGGCCCTCCTTGAACACACGGTCGAACTCGGCCTGGGCCTCGTCGCCGGCGCCGGCGCCGTGGTAGGTGTCGCACAGGTCGCGGCCTAGAGCGCGCTTGAGCTCGTAGGGGTCGGCGGAACCGTCGGCCAGGGCGGCATCGATCTTGTCGACCTCGGCCGGGGCGAGCGAGCTGGCCAGACGATAGTACTTGCCGATCATCTCGTCGGGGATGGACATGGTCTTGCCGAACATATCCTTGGGAGCGTCGGTCAGGCCGATGTAGTTGCCATAGGACTTGGACATCTTGCGCACGCCGTCGGTGCCCTCGAGCAGCGGCATGGTAAGCGCGATCTGCGGCTCCATGCCCATCTTCTCCATGAGCTCGCGGCCGGCGAGCAGGTTGAAGAGCTGGTCGGTGCCGCCCATCTCGACGTCGGCCTTGATCTGAACGGAGTCGAAGGCCTGCATCACGGGGTACAGAAACTCGTGCAGGGCAATCGGCGTCTGGGACTGGTAGCGCTTGGTAAAGTCGTCGCGCTCGAGGATGCGGGCGACGGTGAACTTGGAGCACACCTGCAGCAGGCCGGCCAGGTCCATCGAAAGGATCCAGTCGCCGTTGTGCACGATGGTGGTCTTCTCGGGGTCCAGGATCTTCATGGCCTGGCTCACGTAGGTCTCGGCGTTGGCCTCGATCTGCTCCTGCGAAAGCTGCGGGCGGGTGGAGTTCTTGCCCGAGGGGTCGCCGATCAGCGCAGTGCCGTTGCCGATGATAAGGGTGACGTTGTGGCCCAGGTCCTGGAACTGACGCATCTTGCGCAGGGGCACGGCATGGCCCAGGTGCAGGTCGGGGCTGGTGGGATCGACGCCGAGCTTGATGTTGAGGGGCTCGCCCTTCTCAAGCTTCTTGCGAAGGTCGGCCTCGGGGACAATCTGCGCTGCACCCGAGGTGATGATACGCATTTGCTCGTCAACAGACAGCATTGGGTATCCTCCTTTTGCTATAGCACCCTCACCGGATACGGCGGTGCTGGAAGTTCATAAACTCTCTTATGATAACCAAAACGGCGCGGCCGAACACCTACGACAGGAAAATCCTCGTCCTGCCGCACGCGTCGATAACGACCGGCAAACGCGTGCCGTCACGTTCGACCAAAAAGCGCGCCCGCTGACGGCGCGAGCAGTCACGGCAACGGATCTGCCCCGTTGCATCCGTGGCGCAGGCGCCCTCGGCAGTCAGCAAGCAGTGCTCGCACGCCATGAGCTCGGAACGGTCGGCATCGACAGGCCCCAAGACACCGGGACAAGCGGCAAGCTCGGCAACACGCTCCGCATCATTGCCGAGCAACTCGGCCGACAAGTACACCCGCCCCGCCCCGAGTCCGCGCAGCCAGGTAAGCGTGACCCGATTCGCGCAGAACACCGGCGCCGCCACGTCAAACGTCATGCCCAGCTCGCGAGCGATCACCACCTGCCCCAGGTTGCGGCAGACGACGCGCCCGGCACGCTGCATAAGTGAGCGGGTCCGATCAACGTCACCCGTGCGGCACACCTCGTCCAGCACCACAACGGCGTCGGATAAATCGCGTTCTCCGCGCGGATCGGCATCCATCAGCTGCCAAGCAAAAACCATGTGAGCGGGAACCGCGCGCTCCGCCAACTCCGTCGACGCACCGCCATCCACCGCAGCGCCCTCAAAGGGCAGCACCTCAACGGCACGCGCAACGGGCGCAATCGCATCCGCCTCGGCCCGCATGCGCTCCAACACCGCCGCCGTCTGATCCAACACGCCGGCGCTGCGAATCAGATAGACCTCGCAGCCCGCGTCCACCTTACGTTTGCAATGCACGACGATGCGCTCCCCCGCAGCGGCATCCACGGGGCAAGGCACCTGTGGCCAGCGCTTGGGCACATCGGGACGCGCGTCGGCACCCGGGTAAAATCGGATTTCGAGCGTATCGCCCGCCGCCACGGCGGCATCAAGCTCAACCGTCACCTCTTCGTGACCCACCGCCACCAAGTGGCCCACGCGCACGCCCTGGTTGATCGCGCGCTCAAAGCTCATGAGCTCGGCACCCGAACGACCCCGCAGGTAAGCATCGGTAAACCCACGGTTAAACGACCTTCCCAGCTCGCGTTCAAGCTCTTCCACGGCACCGGAGTCCCACGCGCCGTCGCACAGCATATCGAGTGCCCGACGCCACACCCTCACCACGTTGAATACGTAATCGGGATTCTTCATGCGTCCCTCGATCTTGAGCGATGCCACGCCGGCGGCAACAAGCTCGGGCAGGTGCGCGATACCCAGATAGTCACGCGGACAAAGCAGGCGGTCTCCCTCGACGGCAACAACACTCTGCCCCGCCTCGTCCACTAGGTCGTACGCCAGACGGCACGGCTGCGTGCAGTCGCCGCGCATCGCCGAGCGCCCACGCCGCAAGGCCGAGAACTCGCACGCCCCCGAATAGCCGATGCAAATCGCACCGTGGCAGAATACCTCGATGGGCACGCCCGTGGCACAGAGCGCCGCAATCTCGTCGACCGTCAGCTCGCGTGCCGTCGTCACGCGCTCGACCCCCAGCTCATCGGCGGCAAGCCGCACGGCACCCTCGCTATGAGCGCCCGCTTGCGTGGACAGGTGAATCTCGACCCCGGGAATCGCCGCGCGCAGCGCGCAGGCCAACCCGGCATCGGCGACAATCAGAGCATCGGCGCCCAGCTCCAGTGCATGAGCTCCCAACGCCACCGCGTCGGACAACTCATCGTCAAACACGAACACGTTGAGCGTTACGTACACACGCACGCCATGGGCATGCGCCACGGCGCAGCCGCGCGCAAACTCGTTATCCGTAAAGCCATGGGCGCCCACACGGGCGTTAAAGCCGCCCAACCCCGCATAGATGGCATCGGCACCCGCGGCGATGGCCGCAAGCATCTGGTCGAGTCCGCCCGCCGGCGCCAGCAGCTCGGGCAGCGCCGCACCGGCAGCATCCAATCCAGTCTCGTATTGTCCGCTCGGCTCCATCGTCCGAATCGCCATCGACAAACTCCTTACCAAGGTATGCATTCACTCTGAAAAATGCCGTCTTCCAGCATACACGAGGCCTCGCGCGCCCCGTTTGGTTTATCGTGTAATAACTTATGTCCATCCTGCCCCGACGGCACATCCACCGTCCGGCACGACATACCTGGAGGTCAATATATGGGTCCTCGCCAACGACAGGGACGCAGCCGTTCAAAGACGCATGCTCTGCCCATAATCCTGCTCTCGTTTTTGGGCTTTCTGCTGATTGCGGGCGTGGCATTTGGCATCGGCATGGTCGGCAACGTCAACCGCTGGCTGTCCGATCTGCCCGACTACACCGACGCCAACGCGTATCTGGTGAGCGAGCCCACCGAGATCGTCGACTGCAACGGCAACAAGATCGCGAGCTTCTACACGCAAAACCGCAAGTCCATCACCAAGGACGAGGTCTCCCCCTACGTGCTGCAGGGCACCGTTGACGTCGAGGACGAGCGCTTCTACGAGCACGGCGGTATCGACCTGTGGGGTATCGCGCGTGCTGCGGTGGCAACCCTCGGCGGCGGACACGAAGGCGCCTCGACGATCACCCAGCAGCTTGTGCGCAACACCATCCTGCAGGAGGAGCAATTCGACTCGACCATTGAGCGTAAGGTGCGCGAGGCCTACATCGCCATCAAGATGGAGGACATGTACTCCAAAGACGAGATCCTCATGATGTACCTCAACACCATCTATTACGGCCACGGCGCCTACGGCATCGAGGCCGCAGCCGAGACCTACCTATCCAAGAGCGCCGCCGACCTCACCCTGAGCGAGGCCGCGCTACTCATCGGCCTTCCCAACTCGCCCTCGCAGTACGACCCCACGGTCAATCCCGATCTGGCACTGTCTCGCCGCAACAAGGTTCTCGACAACATGCTGCGCCTGGGCCACATCACCCAAGAGGAGCACGATGCCGCACAGGCCGAGCCCATCACCCTCAACGTGACCGAAATCTCGGGCAGCGGCGTCGACGTTTACTCGCAGCCCTACTTTGTCTCCTACGTCAAGCAGCTGCTGGAGCAGGAGTTCTCGACCGACGTGCTCTTTAAGGGCGGCCTGACCGTCAAGACCACCATCGACCCCACGATGCAGCAGGTGGCAGAGAATGCCGTCCGGGAGCAGCTCGACACGCTCTCGCTCGACGGCCTGGACATGGGCATGGTCGTCGTCGACCCCAAGACCGGCTACATCAAGTGCATGGTGGGCGGCTACGACTACAACGCTGACGAGAACCACGTAAACCATGCCACGGCCAAGCGTCCCGTCGGCTCCACCTTTAAGGCCTTTACGCTGGCAACTGCCATCCAAAACGGCATGAACCCCAACGTCACCCTCAACTGCAACTCGCCGCTCAAGGCCAAGGGCACCACGACCGAGGTCCAAAATTACGCCAACCAGAGCTATGGCAACATCACGCTTAAGCAGGCAACGGCATACTCCTCCAACACCGGCTACATCCAGGTGGCGGAAGCCGTCGGCAACAGCAAGATCATCTCGCTCGTCAAAAAGCTCGGCATCGACCCCGCCAAGGACAACATCGAGGACGTTCCCGTCATGACCCTCGGCACCGGCTCGATCTCGCCGCTCGAGATGGCCGCCGCCTACGCGACGTTTGCCAACGGCGGCTACTATCGCCAGCCGATCGCCATCACCGAGATTGACTCTCGTACCGGTTCGGTGCTGTACCAGCACACCGACAATCCCTCACAGGTGCTTACCGAGGGCGAGGCCGCCGCGGTCACCGACGTTCTGTCCGGCGTCATGAAGGGCAGCGGTACGGGTGCTGCCGGCGCCCTGAGTGTCAACCAGCCCTATGCCGGCAAGACGGGCACCACCGACAACACCACCAACCTGTGGTTCTGCGGCTATACCCCGCAGCTGGCGTGCGCCCTGTGGACCGGCTATTCCGCGGGCGAGATCCCCATCCAAAAGTACGGCACGGACCTGCTGGGCGACAGCACCAACCTGCCTGTCTTTAAGCGGTTTATGAACACCGTTCTGACCGGTACCGAGCGCGAGGAGTTTGCGACCGGAACGGCGCCCACCTACAAGAACAACAGCGTCTGGAAGTTCTACGGCACCAATAACACCAAGAAGTCGGAGAACGACGACAAGGACAAGGACGAAGAGGAAGAGGAAACTACCACAACGACTACCACGACGACCACGACCACCGAGACCACGGGCGGCGACACCACCGGCGGCACCGGTACGACCGGTGGCTCGACGGGCGGCTCCACTGGTGGTTCGACCGGCGACGATGGCGGCACGCCTACGCCTACGCCCACTCCCGACCCCTCGCCCACGCCTGACGATACGGTCGGCTAAGAAGTACGCGACTAAAGCCAACAAGGCCCCGAGCAGCTTATTGAACTGCTCGGGGCCTTTTAGTTTGAAGCGACCTGGTGGGCGGTCTTTATACCGGCAAACAAAAAGGGGTACCGACCAACGTCGATACCCCTTACAAGCCACTATGTCAGCGCACACAATGCCGAGCGCACGACCCGCACGCCTACTTGCGAGAATTGCTCAGCTTATTGATCAGCGCCTCGAGACGCTCGCCGTCCTCGGCCGTCTGGGCAATAACCAAAATCGTATCGTTGCCGGCAAGCGAGCCAAGCACATCGGGCAACTCTGCCGCATCAACGGCGGCGGCGATGCCGGAAGCCGTGCCAGGCTGAGCCTTGATCATAACCAGATTATCGGTACGCAGAACGCCCGTTACGAGCTCGGAAACCATACGCTGCAGGTGCAAGTCCTCTGCCAGAACATAGATGCCCTCAGGGAGCTTACGCAGCCCCATGTCGGCAATATCGCGAGAGACAGTCGCCTGCGTGCAATCAAAGCCCATAGCACGGAGCTCATCAACCAGCACGCGCTGCGTGCGGACATCCTTATTGCGCACAATATCTCTAATGGCATCCTGGCGCCCATTGCGTTTTTTAGCCATACAAACCCTCTCTCCAAAAGATGGCGGAGACAATCAATCAGTGATTGAATAGTTTAACGCTATTTGAAGGCTTTTGTGTATAAGAACGCATTTCGAAACAATTCTATGCAAGTTTGTTTCGTAATGAGCCGTTTAGGCGGTTTTTGCGCCCGTCCGGTTAAGAAAAGCTACCAGATGCGTACACATCACGCAGCGCGCGGGCTTGGCGCTAGCGATCGGCCCAAACAACAGACCCAGTCCCCGATGGTTGTCCTTGAGCGCGGCGACCATCTGACGGGTTCGAGGCGCCTCGAGCATATCACGCATGCGGGCGGAACGCTCGATTGACGACACCCCATGCGGGCTCAGACACAAATTCTCGATGCAGGCGACCAGTCCGACAAAGTAGAACTTTTGGCTTGCCAGCTTGAGCCGACCACCGCTATCTGCTTCCGAGAGTGAGTCCGCAAGCTCGTCGAGCGCTCGGGTGTCATCGGATACCCTGGCATACATGGTGGGATCAAAGGCATCTGTAAGCTTAGGCGCTACCGCGTGGAAACAAGCGTCGCCGCATCCGGAGACGCGCTGCGCCAGCGAGAGCGCGCATGCCATAAACCCAACTGTGCGAAACGCCTTGTCGCACAAAAGGCATGCCTCAAACAGCGGACGGCTATACATCACGCCAGAGACTTGAGCAACCAAGCCGCCTAAAATCAACTGAGGCAGCCCGGCCACCATCGATGATTTGTTATCAATGGAAATATGAGTAGCATCCAAGACGCGCGAATGGCGCTCTCGATGTGCATCATAGCGGTCGAGCGACACCGTGGGGAACACTATGTCTGCCGCAGTATCGCACGCGATATCGACCATCTTGGAAAGGGACTGCGGAGCAAACCACTCATCGGCGTTCATAGCGATGATTTGAGAGCCGCGCGAGGCAGCAAAACCGGCACGAAGACAAGCGCTGTGCTTCGCGTCCTCGACGTCAATCAAATCAATATGGATGTCCCTGTCGGCAGCAACTTGAAGCGAATGGCGCACACCGGGCGCAGTATCGCGACAGACAACGACAATCTGCAAATCGTAGAGGTCTTGGTTCTGGATACTCTCGAGCGCACGCATCGCATAGCTGGGCGAACCTTCTACCACAAGGATCACCGAAAGTCGCGGATGCGAGCCACGTCGAACCAAGTTTTCCATCCTCTCGATAGCACCAAATCAAACTGTCGTTCATGGTACACCCGAGCTATAAAAGCAACGAGCCGCCTAACATGTTGCACGCCAAGAACAGATGTTGCACACGCGCAGCTCACACATAGTATGTGCAAGGCACAGACGCGCCGAGCACTCCCCTAGTCGAGAACGACAAGCTCGTCGGGGCCGTAATCCACACCCATAAACGTAAGGCCGCAGGCAGGCGCCGTGGGACCCGCAGCGGTTCGGTCACGGGCGTCAATAACCTCGCGCATCCACTGGGGATCGCGACGATGCATGCCAATCTCCACGAGCGTTCCTACAATGGTACGCACCATCGAGTGCAAAAACGCATTGCCCTCGATAGTGAAGGTCAGGATATCCTCGCCAAAAGCGACCTCGTGGCCAAACTCCGCACGCATCACGCAGCGGTGCGTGGGCTTGCCCACAGCAGAGGCAACCTTGCAAAAGCTCTTAAAGTCCTGCTCGCCCAAAAGCGCAGGGCAGGCGGCCGCCATCGCATCGACGTCGAGGGGATAGCGATGCCACCACACCGCACCGCGCGAGAGCACGGGGCGCGCATCGCGATCGGCAATACGGTACGTATACGTACGGGACCGCGCGTCAAAGCGGGCAGAAAAGCCCCCACGGGCCTTGTAGACCTCGTTTATGGCGATATCTTTGGGCAGGAGGGCATCCATAGCCCTCAGCCACCTACGGCGCGTCAGAGCAAGCTCAGCGTCCGTTACGGGCACGCTAATGTACTGGGCCACCGCATGCACGCCGGCATCGGTACGACCCGCACACGTCAGATCGATCGGGCGGCGCAGCAGCGTCTCGATAGCGCGGCGCAACTCGCCCGCAACGGTCGTCTGGCCCGGCTGCTCGGCAAATCCGCTATAGGACGAGCCATCATAGGCAACACAGAATACAAGCGTGGCATCGAGCTCAGGAATCGAATTGAAATCAGACGGCGCGGTCATGGGCGCTCCCAACAAACAATCAACGGTATCGCGACAAAAAAAGAGGGGTACGCGAACGTACCCCTCGAATATAGCCTATGCAGACGGATTGTCTACTCAGCGGTCTCCTCAGCAGGAGCCTCCTCGACGGCCTCGACCTTCTTGGGAGCAGCGGCCTTCTTGGGGGCCGGAGCAGCCTTCTTGGCCTTAGGCGTGCAAGGCTCGGTGACGAGCTCCATGATAACGATAGGAGCGTTGTCGCCCTTACGGTTGCCGAGCTTCATGATGCGGGTGTAACCGCCGTTGCGGTCCTGCCACATGCCCTGGGCAGCCTTGTCGAAGATCTCGGCAACGAGCTGCTTATCGCCGAGCTTGGCGATGGCCAGACGACGAGAGTGCAGGTCGCCCTTCTTGGCCCAGGTGATGATCGGATCGACGACCGAACGCAGCGCCTTAGCGCGGGTCTCGGTGGTCTTGATGCGGTCGTTCTCGAAGAGGGCCTTGGCCAGGCTCTTCTTCATGGCCTTGGTGTGGCTCGCGTCGGTGCCGAGCTTCAGGCCCTTCTTAACGTTGTGACGCATGGTCTAGTTTCTCCTCAAATATGCGAAGCATTAAGCCTTCAGGCTCAGGCCCATGGACTCAAGCTTGTCCTTCACTTCCTCGATCGACTTAACACCGAAGTTACGGATGTTAAGCAGATCGTTCTCCGAGAACTCAACGAGCTGACGGACCGAGTGAATGCTGGCGCGCTTAAGGCAGTTGTAGGAACGGACGGAAAGGTCCAGATCCTCGATCTGCTTGTCCAGCTCGGCGTTGTCGTTGGTGACCTCGGGAGCGAAGATCGAAGCCTCCTCCTCGACCTCGGGGGTCTCGGCAAGGTTCATAAAGGCAGCCATATGCTGGTTGATGATATTGGCAGCCTGGACCACGGCGTCGCGCGGAGCGATGGAGCCGTTGGTCTCGATCTCGAGGACAAGGCGGTCGTAGTCGGTGTGCTGACCGACACGGCAAGCCTCAACGAGCTTGGCGCAACGGGAAACCGGCGAGTACAGCGAGTCGACGTGGATCACACCGATGGGATCGTTGTCGCGCTTGTTAGCCTCGCCAGAGACATAGCCGCGGCCATAGCCGATGCGCATGCTCATGGTGAGATGGCCACCCTCGGTGAGCGTAGCGATGTGCTGCTCGGGGTTGACCAGCTCAAACTCGGACGGAATAAAGAAGTCCGCACCGGTGACCTCGCAGGGGCCGTCAACCGAGATGGTGGCGGTCGCCTCGTCGGTCGTGCCGAGAGCCCTGAAGACAAGACCCTTGACATTCAGGACGATGTCGGTGACATCCTCGACCATGTTAGGGATGGTCATGAACTCGTGCTGCGCACCATCGATCTGAATAGCCTCGACGGCGGCACCCTCGAGCGAGGACAGAAGAACGCGACGAAGGGAGTTACCCAGCGTATCGCCGTAGCCACGCTCGAGCGGCTCGACGGAGACACGAGCAGACGTCTCGTTGATCTCTTCGACCTGAACCTGAGGCCTAATGAATTCTGACATGTATTACCTCCAGCCTCAGCAGCCCGGATGGACTACTTAGAGTAGAGCTCGACGATGAGCTGCTCGTTGATATCACCGCTGATCTGCTCACGCGTCGGCAGAGCGAGCACGTTACCAGACAGCTTCTCGATATCGACCTCGAGCCAGCCAGGGACCTCAAAGCGCTCGGAGGAAATCAGGGCCTCCTTGATGGGGAGGAGGTCACGGAACTTCTCGCCGACAGCGACGACGTCGCCGGCCTTGACGCGGTAGGACGGGATGTCCACGCGCTTGCCGTTCACGGTGAAGTGACCGTGACGGACGGACTGACGAGCCTCTTTGCGGGTGCGGGCAAAGCCAAGACGGAAGACGACGTTGTCAAGGCGAGACTCAAGGATGATCATGAGGTTCTCACCGGTGACGCCGTTCATCTTGCGGGCCTTGTTGAAGTAGCCGTGGAACTGCTTCTCCAGAACGCCATAGATGAACTTGACCTTCTGCTTCTCGCGCAGCTGCATGCCGTACTCAGATTCCTTGCGACGGTGCTTGGGTTGACGGATAGATTCCTTCTTGCTGCTGTAACCGAGCTCAGCGGGATCGATCCCGAGCTGACGGCAGCGCTTAAGAACAGGAGTCCTGTCGATTGCCATATTGATACGATCCTTTCAGTTACACGCGGCGACGCTTCTTGGGGCGGCAGCCGTTGTGCGGAATGGGGGTCTTGTCCTGGATGCTCGAGACCTCGAGGCCAGCAGCCTGGAGGGAGCGGATGGCGGTCTCACGACCGGAGCCGGGGCCCTTGACGAAGACAGAAACCTTCTTCATACCGTGCTCCATGGCCTGCTTGGCAGCAGCCTCGGCAGCCATCTGGGCAGCGAACGGCGTGGACTTACGGGAGCCCTTGAAGCCCACCTGTCCAGCCGACTTCCAGGAAATGACGTTGCCCTGGGGATCGGTGATCGAAACGATCGTGTTGTTGAACGTAGAACGAATGTGAGCCTGGCCCACGGAAATGTTCTTACGGTCCGCGCGCTTCAGACGGGCAGCGCGTACGTTCTTCTTAGCAGTAGCCATCTATCTAGCGCTCCTTATTTCTTCTTCTTAGCACCGATCTGACGCTTCGGGCCCTTGCGGGTACGAGCGTTAGTGTGGGTGCGCTGGCCGCGGACCGGGAGGCCCTTGCGGTGACGAAGGCCGCGGTTGCAGCCGATGTCCATAAGGCGCTTGACGTTCTGGTTGCGCTCACGGCGGAGGTCGCCCTCAACCATGATCTGGTTCTTATCGATATAATCGCGGATGGCGTTAACCTCATCCTCGGTGAGGTCCTTAACGCGCGTATCCACGTTAACGTTGCACTCGACGCAGATCTTCGTCGCAGTGGTGCGGCCGATGCCGTAAATGTAGGTCAGACCGATCTCAACGCGCTTCTCACGCGGGAGGTCGACACCATTAATACGGGCCAACGTAGTCTCCTCTCTTAACCCTGACGCTGCTTATGACGGGGGTTCTCGCAAATGACGAGGACCTTGCCATGGCGCCTAATGATTTTGCACTTATCGCACATCTTCTTGACCGAAGGACGTACCTTCATCGTTCTTCCTTTCGGTAGCGCTCAAACTACTTCCCTACTATCTACTCGCCCAGCCGCAGGCGTTTAAAACTATGGCTGGTCTTCACACACAATCCGACCGTAGGTTGAGCTAAGCCTGCAGCCGGAAATGGAGTGCGTGTATGCGTGCCGCTATTTGTAGCGATAGGTGATGCGGCCGCGGGTCAGATCGTACGGGGAAAGCTCCACGACAACCCTGTCACCGGGGAGAATACGGATGTAATTCATTCGGATCTTGCCAGAAATGTTGCACAGAACCGAATGACCGTTCTCGAGCTCAACCTTAAACATGGCATTGGGCAACGGTTCCTTTACCGTACCCTCGAGCTCAATTGCGTCTTCCTTCTTCACAAGCAATCATCTTTCTCTAGAAAACGACAGCGATTGAGTATTCTACAATACGCATGCACGTATCGTAATATCTTCGTAATGGCTCCACAACTAAGCGGAACTTGTTACTTTTCAGAAATGTAAATGCCGACGTGTTTGAACGCGGCCCCTACATTTCACCGCCCTGCAAGGAACACCAAGCACCTTGCGCGTCGGTGGTGAGAATCACCGGACCGTCATTGGTAATGGCGACGGTGTTCTCGTAGTGCGCGGCGGGCAGGTGGTCGTTGGTCGTAACAATCCAACCGTCGGAGCCCGTGCTCACATGGTTGGAACCCATCGTAACCATCGGCTCGATGGCAATGACCATGCCGGCCTGGAGGCGAACGCCCCTCCCCTTCTTTCCATAGTTAGGAACGTTGGGGTCCTCGTGCATCACGCGGCCAATGCCATGACCCACATAGTCGCGAAGCACGCCGTAACCGTGAGACTCGGCGAGGGACTGAACGGCATAACCGACGTCCCCGATATGGTTACCGGGAACAGCCTGCTCGATGGCAGCCTTAAGGCAATCGCGCGTGACCTCGCACAAAGCCTTGGCTTCGGGCGTGGGGGTGCCGACGAAAAACGTCCATGCGTTATCGCCGACCCAACCGTCGACAACGGCTCCCGTATCGATGGAGATGATATCGCCATCGCGCAGGATCATGTCGGGGTTGGGAATACCGTGGACCACGGCATCGTTGATCGATGCGCAAATGGTCCCCGGGAACCCGCCGTAACCCTTAAAGGCAGGGGTGCCGCCATGCATGCGGATAATCTGCTCCGCGAGCTGATCGAGCTCAAAGGTCGAAACGCCGGGGCGCACCATGGCTCCAACGTGGCGGAGCGCCATCTTAGATAGCGCTCCTGCCTTCTTCATCTGCTCGATTTGCGTTGCAGACTTAATCTTGATCATAGACCGAGAGCCTCTTTGACATCCCCGTACACGGTCTCGCGAGCCTGGTCACCGTTGACCGACTTGAGCAGACCCTGGCCACGATAGTAGTCGACGAGCGGGCTCGTGGACTTCTCGTAGACGTCGAGACGGTTCTTGATGGTCTCGGGCTTGTCGTCGTCGCGCTGATACATCCCGCCACCGCACTTGGGACAGGTGGCATCGGCAGCAGTGCCGGTGTAACCGCAGGCGCGACAGGTGCGACGCGAAGACAGACGATCGATAATGACCTCAGGGGCCACATCGACCAGAAGGGCGCAATCGATCTCGCGACCCATGGCGGAGAGCTCGGAATCGAGCGTCACAGCCTGGGCGGTGTTGCGCGGGAAGCCGTCGAGAATAAAGCCCTGCTGGGCATCGTCGGCGGCAAGGCGCTCCTTGACAAGGTCGATCACGAGCTGGTCGGGAACGAGCTCGCCAGCGTCCATGTACTTCTTAGCCTGAATACCAAGCTCGGTGCCACCCTTGACGGCAGCACGCAGCAGGTCACCCGTGGAAATGTGAGCGACGCCAAACTCGGCGACGAGCTCCTGTGCGACGGTACCCTTACCGGCACCCGGAGCTCCGAGCAATACGAGGTTCATGAGCAATCCTCCTCTAGCCTATTTAAAGAATCCATCGTAATCATACATCTTGATCTGGCCTTCGAGCTTATCGACCGTGTCGAGCACGACGCCGACCATGATGAGGATGGACGTGCCACCAAATGCCTGGATCAGATGGTTACCCGTGAAGGAGAAGATGATCGAAGGCACGATGGCGATGAGCGCCAAAAAGACAGCGCTGGGAAGCGTGATCTTGTTGAGCGCGTTCTTGATGTAGGCCGCGGTAGCCCTACCCGGACGCACGCCCGGAATAAAGCCGCCCTGCTTCTTAAGGTTGTCGGCCGTGTCATCGGGGTTGAACACCATGGAGGTGTAGAAGTACGCGAAGAACACGATGAGGACAACGTTAAGCACCCAGTTGAGCCAACCGGTCGAAAGCGCGGAGGCAACTGCCTGAATCCAACCGATGCCGGGGAAGAACACGGCAATCTGAGCCGGGAAGTACAGCAGCGCCGAAGCGAAGATGATCGGCACGACACCCGCGGTGTTGACCTTGATGGGCAGGTAGGTGGTCTGGCCACCCATCATGCGACGGCCCACGACGCGCTTAGCGTAGGAGACCGGGATGCGGCGTTGGCCGCGCTCAAGGAAAACAATCAGCGGGATAACCAGCAGGATGATGGCGCAGATGATCACCATGGTGATGATGCCACCGGCATTGCCCTCGGTGCTGGAGAAGATAGCCTGCGGCAGACCGGCCATAATGTTCGCAAAGATGATCAGCGACATGCCATTGCCGATACCGCGCTGGGTGATGAGCTCACCAATCCACATGATCAGCATGGCGCCCGCGGTGAGCGTACCGACGATCATGAAGTCAAAGATGATCTCGGGAGCGCCGGCGCCATTAAAGCTGATGCCGAAGCTCTTAAAGAGGAAGAGGTAACCCACGGAGTTGAGGATTGCCAGAGCCAGGGTGAGGTAACGCGAATACTGCGTAATCTTGGTCTGACCAACCTCGCCCTCGCGGGCAAGCTCATGCAGGGAAGGCACGACGGCCTGGAGCATCTGGAGGATGATCGAGCTGGTGATGTAAGGCATGATGCCCAGCGAAAACACCGACACATAGCTCAACGCGCCGCCAGAGAAAAGATTCAGGAGGGCCATAGCACCTGCGGCGACCGAATTGTTATCGGTCGAGAAAAGGCCCAGCATCCCCTGGAAGGGAATGCCGGGCACAGGAACGTGCGCACCAATGCGGTACACGACGAGCATAGCTATGGTAAAAAGAATCTTTTCGCGCAATTCTTTGATGCGGAAAGCATTCTTAAGACCATTTAGCACGGCAGCTCGACCTTTCCGCCGGCGGCCTCGATCTTGGCCTGCGCAGAAGCGCTGACCTTGTCGACCTTGACCGTGAACTTCTTGGTGAGCTCACCATTGCCGAGCACCTTGACGGGCTCGAACTCGCTCTTGGTGATGCGAGCGGCCTTAAGAGCGGCACCGTCGATCACAGCGCCATCCTCGAACTTACGCTCGAGACGCTCAACGTTAACAGCGGTGTACTCGATACGACGGGGGTTGCGGAAGCCCGGAAGCTTGGGCAGGCGCATAGCCAGCGGAGTCTGGCCACCCTCGAAGCCGGCACCCTTGGTGCCGCCAGAGCGGGAACCCTGGCCCTTCTGACCGCGGCCAGAAGTGGTGCCGTGACCCGAAGAATTGCCACGGCCGACGCGCTTGCGGTTCTTGGTGGAACCGGGCGCGGGAGTAAGATCGTGAAGCTGCATTTGCTACTCCTCTACAATCTCGACAAGGTGCTTGACCTTGAAGATCATGCCGCGGACGGACTCGTTGTCAGCAATCTCGCGAACCTCGCGGATCCTGTGGAGACCGAGGGCACGGACAGTACGGACCTGGTCCTGCTTGCAACCGTTGGTGCTGCGGACCTGCTTGATCTTGATGGTGTCAGCCATGCTTAGTTCTCCTTACCGACGAACATCTCGGAGACCGTCAGGCCACGGCGAGCCGCGACGTCCTCAGGGCTGGAGAGCTCCTTGAGGCCCTCGACGGCAGCCTTGATGATGTTGAGGCCGTTGTCGGTACCGAGGGACTTGGACAGGACGTTCTTGATGCCAGCAAGCTCAAAGAGGGGACGCACAGCGCCGCCGGCGATAACGCCGGTACCCTCGACAGCGGGCTTGATGATGATGCGGCCGGCACCAAAGTGGCCGAGAACCTCGTGCGGGATGGTGCCCTGCTCGGTCACCGGCACGTGGAACATGTTCTTCTTGGCATCGAGAGACGCCTTGGAGATGGCCAGGGGCACCTCAGCGGACTTGCCCATGCCAACGCCGACGTTACCCTTGCCGTCGCCAACGACGACGAGAGCGACGAGGCTCATGCGACGACCACCCTTGACGGTCTTCGACACGCGGTTGATGTAAACGACGCGCTCCTCGAACTCGGAGGCCTCGCGCTGCTGCTTCTGATTACGAGCCATGTGCTACATACCTCCTAAAACTCGAGACCGGCGGCACGAGCACCGTCGGCGAGGGCCTTGACGCGGCCATGGTAGATACGGCCGCCACGATCGAAGGCGACCTTGGTGATGCCGGCCTCGATGGCGCGCTTGCCAACGAGCTGACCGACCTTCTCCGCAGCCTCCTTGTTCGAGGTGTGGGTGCCCTTGAACTCGGCCTCGAGGGTCGAGGCAGAGACGAGCGTCAGGCTGGAGCCCTTGCTGTCGTCGATGATCTGGGCATAGATGTTGGCGTTAGTACGGGTCACGCGAAGACGCGGACGCTCGGCGGTACCCGAGACCTTGCCGCGAACACGACGCTGACGACGCTTGAGGCCTTCCAGCTTCGCCTTATGCTTGTTCATACGTAAACTCCTAAAAAGGTTGATCTTGCCAGCACCTGACGGGGTGCTGGTCTTATGCGAGTGAGTCGGTTACGACTACTTGGCGGCCTTACCCAGCTTGCGGCGGATGTGCTCGCCAACGTAGTGGATACCCTTGCCCTTGTAAGGCTCGGGAGGACGATGACCGCGGATCTCAGCGGCGATCTGACCGACCTGCTGCTTGTTGATACCCTTGACGTTCACGTGGGTGTTGTCGGGAACCTCGAAGGTGATGCCCTCGGGAGCCTCGACGATCACGGGGTGCGAGAAGCCCAGGGAGAACTCGAGGTTCTTGCCCTTCTGCTGCACGCGGTAACCGACGCCGGCGAGCTCGAGCTTCTTCTCGAAGCCCTCGGAAACGCCGACAACCATGTTGTGGATGAGGGCGCGGGTGAGGCCGTGGCGGGCACGGGTCTCACGCTCGTCGTCGGGACGGGAAACGGTGAGGACGTTGTCCTCGACGTTGATAGCGAGCTTCTCAAAGACATCGAGCTCGAGCTGGCCCTTGGGGCCCTTGACGACAACGTTGTTGCCGTTGACTGCCACTTCGACTCCGGCGGGAATCTGGACAGGCTTATTACCGATACGAGACACGGTGATCTCCTTTCCTTCTACCTACCGAGCGAATTACCAGACGTAAGCGATGATCTCGCCGCCGACGTTGTGCTTGCGAGCATCGCGGTCGGTCATGACGCCATGGCTGGTGGAAATAATGGCGGTACCAAGGCCACCGCGGACGCGGGGCATGTCGGCAACGCCGGTGTACTTACGCAGGCCCGGCTTGGAAATGCGGCGGATGCCGTTGATGACCTTAGCCTTCTTGGGACCATACTTAAGCGTGATGTGCAGAGTCTTCTGGGGAACGGTGTCCTCGACATCGTAGCCCTCGATGTAGCCCTCCTCGTGCAGAACACGAGCGATCTCGACGAGCTTCTTGCTGCTCGGCATGGAGACCGTGGCCTTGTTCACAGAGTTAGCGTTACGGATGCGCGTAAGCATATCTGCGATCGGGTCTGTAAGGTTCATACAGATTCTCCTTCGTTCTTGATGAACACGTGCTCTTGGTTCTTCGCCGCCCTTAACGGCAAAGCCTTTTTAGCGCGTTTTCCCTGTTCCAAACGGATGCTTGAAACGCTGGTAGTGACTTACCAGCTGGCCTTCTTAACGCCGGGAAGCTCGCCCTTGAGTGCAAGCTCGCGGAAGCAGACACGGCACAGGCCGAACTTGCGGTACACAGAGTGCGGACGGCCGCAGCGCTGGCAGCGCGTGTACTCACGAGTAGAGAACTTCTGCTTGCGATTGCACTTGACGATCATCGATGTCTTAGCCACTTATATCCTCCTCACATAGAGTATTGTTCGCCCCAAGCGCCGCCCCCTTCTGGGAACGGCGCTCATAGGGCAGGTGAACCTATTTCTTGAACGGGAAACCGAAGGCGTCCAGAAGGGCCTTGGCCTCCTCATCGGTGTTGGCGGTGGTCACGAAAGTGATGTCCATACCACGCTGGTGATCGACGGAGTCGAAGTCGATCTCGGGGAAGATGAGCTGCTCGGTGACGCCCATGGAGAAGTTACCACGACCGTCGAAGCTCTTGGCGGAGATGCCGCGGAAGTCGCGGATACGGGGGATCGCGACGGAGGTCAGACGATCGAAGAACTCCCACATACGGTCGCCACGAAGGGTAACCTTGCAGCCGATCGGCATACCAGCGCGCAGGCGGAAGGTAGCGATGGACTTGCGGGCACGGGTGATCATCGGCTGCTGGCCGGTGATGGCGCGCAGGTCGCGCACGGCACCGTCGATGGCCTTGGAATCGGTAGCGGCCTCGCCGACACCCATGTTCACGACGATCTTATCAAACTTGGGGATCATCATGACGTTCTCGTACTGGAACTTGTCCTGAAGCTGCTGCTTGACCTCGTTGTTGTACTTGGTCTTCAGACGCGGCACATACTTCTCTTCTGCCATTGTTCACTCCTTCTTGGGGTTTTAAGCACGGGGCGTGGCCACGATGGGTTGTCCTCGTGCCTCCTGACTGCATCCGCGCCGCTCATGGCATTTCGCGGTTTGGACTCGACGCAGCAGGAGCCGACAAAACAATCGGTACTATACGCGCATCGGGAGCGTTTTTCCAGAAAAACCTCGTCTGCCTGCACAACTCCACAACTCCCCCGCACAAACCGATCCGCATGCGACGGAGGAAAATGGCAGTTGCGGTGAAATAGGGACTGTTTGACGGCTTAACTGGCTTAAACAGCCCGCATTTCACCGCAACTTATTGATGGGGATGCGACTAGCGCTTGCGGGGGACGAGCTTGGTGCGGCGCAGGTGGATCATCTCGGCAGCGATGGAGATGGCAATCTCCTCGGGATCCTCGGCCTCGATGGCAACGCCGATCGGCAGGTGCAGCCCGTCGATCTGGTCCTGCGTAAAGCCCTCCTGCTCCAGGCGGGCGCGCACAAAGGCCGTCTTGCGGCGCGAGCCCAAGCAGCCCAGATAGGCGGGTTTGGCGCGCATGGCCTGAATCACCACGTCGATATCGGACTTGTGACCCGCCGTGGCGACGACCACTAGATCGCGCGGGCCGATGGGGCACTGCTTGCTCAGGTTCTTGTAGTCGACCAGACGACGGTCGTAGACACCGGGCACCCATTCGGGGGTCAGCGTGCCGGGGCGGTCGTCGCAAGCCACGACGGCAAAGCCCGCCGCCGTGAGTACGCGCGCCGTCGCGGCGCCCACGTGTCCGCAGCCAAAGATGTAGGTCAGGCCCTCGGGGCAGAGTGTCTCGATGTGCGCCGAGGGAATCTCGGAGGCGGCGTTGGTGTAGGTGACCTTACTCCCCTCCTCCACCAGCGAAAGCTCGGGGCAGCCGGCAATGGTATGGCGCGATGCCCCGCCATGGTACTCGGCCACATCGCCTTCGAGTGCGTTTGCGACAAACGGTTCAAAGTCGATGACGAAGTCGCCGATGCGTCGATACGCCAAGACATCGGCAATCGACTGGAACAACGGCGCCTGCGATACATCCAGGTGCAGATAGCACAGGCAGATGGCTCCGCCGCAGATCATGCCGGTATCGGAGTTCTCGCCGCCCATGGTGTAGCGGACCAGACGCGATTGCCCTGCGGCCAGCAGCTCGCGCGCCTCGTTCAGCGCAAAGAGCTCGATCTTGCCGCCGCCGATGGTACCTGCTTGGCTGCCATCGGCAAAGACGGCCATCCAGGCGCCCACGCCGCGCGGCGATGACCCTGCCGTGCCGGCAACTACCACCAGCTCGCACGTCTTACCAGCCTTCAGAGCGCCAAGCGCAGCATTCACCACATCGAGCTTTTCCATTGCAATTTCCTATCCCTGGAATACACCGGTGAGCATGGCGAGCGCCTCGAGCACGCCGCCACCGACCGACGTCGCCTTGTCCGAAATATAGTTGATATAGCTGGCATCGCCGCGCGGGTCGACGTCGGCACATTTAAAGCCTTCGGTCACTTGAACGCCGTCGGCCAAAAGGCCGCGCAAGCAGCCGTCAATCTGCGTGACCATGGGAGTATAACCCGCATACCCGATCACGTCGCCGGCACTCACGATGTCGCCGATGGTGCGGTCGGACCTAAACACGCCGGCGGCGGGGCTGTGGATAACGCGCTCCTTGCCATAACCGGCGATAATGCCCGGCACGCCCGTATTGGGCTGAGGCGACCCCTGGGTGATGACGCGGCCGAGGAAATGACCGCGCATGGTCTCGACCACGGCGTCGCAATCGACCGGCGCGGTAAAGCCCGGCCCCACGGCGATGACGACAGGCGCCATATCGCGCGTGGTGCCCAAGTTGCGCTTGGCCAGTATCGCGTCGACCACGGCAGCAGGTTTCAGTTCGTCGAGCATCTTGGCCTGAGGGTCCACCACGACGGCAACATCCCCCGCTTGGGTAATCTCGAGCGCCTCTGCCGGCGTCTGCGCCAAGCGAGCGCGAATGCCCTCGACCTGGACCTCGCCCAGGCGAATGGCCTCGCAAAAACTGATTGTGCGGCGGATGCACGTGGGAACCGCGATATCGGCCATAACGACCGACACGCCAGCGCGTACCAAACGGGCGGCGACGCCCGTGGCGATATCGCCGGCGCCGCGAACATAAACGAGCATTCCCGGGGCACCTCCCTGTGCTACGGTTTGAGCAGAGCAAAAGCGGTTCGACCGCTACTCTGATGATTATTTATTATCACAGTATTATACGGCGGTGAACAGATGGAAACGGTTAGCGGCAATCTTGCCTCGGCGCTCAGGATCGAGCCGGGCATTACCGCGATTATCGGCAGCGGCGGCAAGTCGACCTTGCTAAAGACGCTCGGCCTTGAGCTTATGCGCGCTGGCGGCCGCGTACTCCTCTGCACCACCACGCATATGTTTCCCGTCGCCGGCGTGCCATGGGACGGATCGAGCCGTCGCCTGGACGCCGCGCCTTGGAAGCCGGGCGCCTTACACACCCCAGGCTGCACCTGCGAGGCCTGCGCGGGGCTTGTCCGCGGAAGCATCTGCCAGGCGGGTGTTTTGGACCCAGAGACAGGCAAGCTCTCCGCCCCCGCCGAGCCACTCGGCGAGCTGGCGCAGCGCTTTAGCCACGTCTTGGCTGAGGCGGACGGCAGCAAGCGGCTCCCGCTCAAGGCCCACGCCGCCTGGGAGCCGGTAATTCCCGCCGCCACGGCAAACGTTGTCTGGGTCGTCGGCGCCTCGGGGCTCGGCAAGCCCATCAACGAAGCCGCCCACCGCCCCGAGCTCTTTTGCGAACGTTGCGGCTGCGAGCTCACCGACATCGCCACGCCCGAGCGCGTCGCCCAGGTGCTCAATGCCGAGATGCAGGCGCTGAAGCTCAGCACCGCACGCGTCATGCTCAACCAAGTCGACACGCTCAGCGACCCCACGATGGCCGACCGCTTCGAGGCAGCTCTCGACCGCCCCATCGTCGCCACCAGCCTCCAGGGGTAGCAAATTTGGGACGGGGCTCTTTTTGCTACCCCGTCCCAAAAAATCATCTCCCAAATTAGCTACCCCGGCGGTCTTCCCGTTAGCGGGGCACGTAGCGGCCGGGTTGGGCTCCGGTGGGCTCGCCGTCGCGTGCCGCCAGCACGCCGTTCACAAACACGGCCTTGGCGCGGCCATGTGCCTCAAAGCCCTCGAGCGGCGTGTAGTCCACGGCCTGATGCTGCGTCGCGGCGCTGATCGTCCAACGCGCGCACGGATCCCACACGCACACGTCGGCATCGGCGCCCTCGGCAAGACAGCCCTTGCGCGGATACATGCCAAAAACGCGCGCCGGATTCTCGCTCATCAAGCGGCACAGATCCTCGGGACCCAGCTGTCCCTCAAAGCTCGTGGCAATCGCAACGGGACGATGCTCCACGCCGGGCCCGCCGTTGGGAATCGCGCGGAAATCGTCGCGTCCTCGGTCCTTTTGCCCGTGCAGGTTAAAGCTGCAATGATCGGTCGCAATAGTATCGATCTCGCCAGCCACAAGCGCCTCGCGCAGCGCGGCACGGTCACCGGCATGGCGCAGCGGCGGGCTCATCACGTACTTGGCGCCCGCAAAGCCGTCCTCGCCCTGCTCCAGATAGCAGGTGTCGTCGAGCATCAGATACTGAGGGCAGGTCTCGACATAGATGTTCTTCTGCCCGTGCGCTTTGGCAGCGCGAATGGCCTCGAGCCCCAGCTTGGTCGAAAGGTGCACCACGTTGACCGGAGCGTCCCCGGCCAAGTGCGCCAGATACAGCAGGCGGCTCACGGCCTCGGCCTCACACACGTCCGGACGGCTGAGCGCATGGCCCTCGGGCCCGTGGATACCCTGCTCAAACACGCGCTTCTGCAGCGCGTTGACCAACGTGCCGTTCTCGCAATGCACGCACAGGATACCGCCCACGCGCTTGAGCTCCTCCAGCACCTCGAGCGTCTCGGCATCGTCCAGGCGCAGATGGTCGTAGGCAAAGTAGGTCTTAAACGACGACACGCCCGCCTCGCGCATGGCCGAAAGATCGGCGCGGTTGCGCTCATTCCACTCGGCAAGCGCCATATGGAAGGCATAGTTGGCGGTGCAGGTGCCGTCGGCGCGATGATGCCACTCGACCAAGGCATCGGGCATGGTCACGCCGCGATCGGCCGTCGCGTAGTCCACAATGGTCGTCGTGCCGCCGCAGGCAGCCGCGCGCGTGCCGGTCTCAAAGCTATCGGCTGTCCAATCCATGCCGGTCCAGCACTGCATGTGCGTGTGCCCATCGATAAAGCCCGGGAACACCCAGCAGCCCGCAGCATCCTCGACGGTATCGCCCTCGGCCGGCTCAATCGCCGCGGCGATCCGCACGATCTTGTCGCCCTCCATGGCAAGATCGGCGCGGCGAAGTCCCTGTGGCGTCACGAGCGCGCCGTTTTTGATGATGATCATAATTGCTCCTTATTGATTGATGCAGTTGGCCACGCGATCAAAATACGAGCAGGCGGCGATATGCTCCGTTATGCGTCGCTGTCCCTTGACGGTATCGACGTCCCACAGCTCGTAGGCACGCGCCTCGACCAGCACCACGTCGGTACGGTCCTTGAGGATCGAACCGCCGCCGTCCTTACCCTCAAGACACATAAGTGCATCGAACAGTTCCGCCGGAAAGAGCACCGGGCTCGAAGGCTCACCGTTGCACGCAAGACGCACCGGATGCTTGCGGCCACGCTCGTCAAATGCACGAACCATAGCCTCAAAAGAATCCGAACTCACGAGCGGCTGGTCGCCCGGCAAAAAGAGGCAACCTTTCCAGTTGCGTTCGACTCCCCACGAAAGGCCCGCACGGACGCTTTCGCTGCGCAGCTCGCCATCGTGCAGCACGCACGGGCAATGCTTGTCATCACAAATCTGAGCGACCTCGGGCCAACGCGTCGAAACCACAACGTCAAAGCCCCGGGGAACCGAATCAATGGTCCGGGCAATCAGCGGCTCGCCATAGATATCAGCGAGCATCTTGTTAGAGCCAAATCGCTTGCCCTCGCCCGAAGCCATAATGGCGCAACCAAGTTTCATGGCGATACCTCCCCTGAAACCATCGTACCCATAACTCGCGTCGCGGGGCATCTACATCGAAAGCGCTTATCCCGCACGCCCACGATGCAAAAAGGGGCACCCCGCCGGTTGGCAGAGCGCCCCCTTTACATGGCTTACCTCAACCCAGCTTTAGGCCTGGAACCAACGGGCGGTGTTGCGCTCGTCGAGGGCCTTGAGGGTAGCGGCGGGATCGGCAACCTTCTGCAGGAACATCATGGCTGCGATGGCGTACGGCTTGTAGCTGGCCTCCTTGTACATGCCCACGCGGTGCATGTCGAAGACGTCGGCGTTGACCTCGCCGTGCTCGCAGGAGACACCGGAGATGTCGGCGGGCAGCGGATGCATAAAGATGGTGTCCTGGCCGTTGGCAGTCTTCTCCATGAGCTCGGTCGTGGAGCACCAGTCCTGATGCGTAGCGTTCTGGGCGAGCAGCTCCTTCTCGAGCGCGGCGATGCCGGCATCGTCGCCCTCGGCGTACAGGTTGGTGCGCTTCTCCATGGCGGCAAACGGAGCCCAGCTCTTGGGGATCACGATGTCGGCGCCCTCGAAGGCCTCGGCCATGGTGTTGACCTGCTTAAAGGTGGTGCCGGACTCGGCGGCATAGCCCTTGGCGCGCTCGACGACCTCGGGCATGAGGTCGTAGCCCTCGGGGTGAGCCAGGGTGACGTCCATGCCAAAGCGGGGCAGCAGGCTGATCAGCGACTGCGGGCAGGACAGCGGCTTGCCGTAAGAGGGCGAATAGGCCCAGGTGACAGCAACCTTCTTGCCCTTAAGGTTCTCAAGACCACCAAACTCGTTGATGAGGTAGAGCATGTCGGCAGAGGACTGCGTGGGGTGATCGGAGTCGGACTGTAGGGAGATGAGCGTGGGACGGTGATCCAGAACGCCATCCTCGTAGGCCTGCTGCACGGACTCGGAGACCTCGGCCATGTAGGCGTCGCCCTTGCCGATGTACATGTCGTCGCGGATGCCGATGACGTCGGCCATGAAGGAGATCATGGTAGCGGTCTCGCGGACGGTCTCGCCGTGAGCGATCTGGGACTTCTTCTCGTCCAGGTCCTGCAGCTCAAGGCCGAGCAGGTTGGCTGCCTTAGAGAAGGAGAAGCGCGTACGGGTGGAGTTGTCACGGAACAGGGAGACGGCCAGACCCGAATCGAAGATCTTGGACGAAACGTTGTTCTCGCGCAGCTCGCGCAGGGCGTCGGCGACGATGTAGAGCGCCTTGAGCTCATCGGTGGTCTTATCCCAGGTGTGCAGGAAGTCGCTGCCGTACATGCCCTTAAAATCGAGGCCGTTCAGCTGCTCGACGAGCTCGGTAAACTTGGCGTCCATGTAAATATCCTTTCCAAAGATGAAACGATTGCAATGAGTAGATGTGCTCCGGCATGCGCGTGTGGCTAGAACATGCAGAGCACTATGACGAGGACCCGCTACCGTCGAGGAAGCATGGGAGATAACGACCGCGGGCCCCAAGTCAACAGGGGGTGCCGGGGACACGAGCTGTCCCCGGCTCAACAAGATCGAGGAATGGGACTAATCGATCTTGTTGTTGGTCAGACCGGCGCGGAACACGGTGGCGTCGCCATCGGCCTGGCTCGGATCGTAGAGGTTCAGGGCAGCCACATACATGGCGGCAGCGGTGACCAGGTCGTCCTTGTAGGTGACCTCGTTGGGAGCGTGAGCCTGAGACTCGGCACCCGGGCCAAAGCCCACGCAGGGGATGCCATAGCGGCCCTGGATGGAAACGCAGTTCGTGGAGAAGGTCCACTTGTCGCACAGCGGGCGACCGGTGCGCTTGTCCATGCTGGGCTCGCAGCCGATGCGCTCGTCACCGAACATGGCCTTGTGGGCGTCGACGAGGGCCTTGACGTGCGGAGCGGTCTCCTTGTTGATCCACGTGGGGAAGTAAGCCTCGGTCTCGTAGACCTCGCCGGTCCAGGACGGACGGTCGTACATGTACATGGAGACCTTCACGTCGTCGCCGTACTTCTTGGCGGCCGGCAGGTTACGGATCTCGTCCAGGCAGGACTCCCAGGTCTCACCGGCGGTCATGCGACGGTCGATGGAGATGGCGCAGGAGTCAGCGACAGCGCAGCGGCTGGGGCTGGTGTAGAAGATCTGGCTGACGGTGCAGGTGCCGCGGCCCAGGAAGCGGGCGTCCTCGAAGTGCTCGGGGTTGTACTTGGGGTCGAGCATCTTGACGAGGCCCTTGATGTCGGTCGACTCGTCACAGCCGTTGTTGTTGAGGGCGCGGACGTCGGCGATGATGTCGGCCATCTTGTAAATGGCGTTATCGCCGCGGTCGGGAGCGGAGCCGTGGCAGGAGGTGCCGTGAACGTCGACGCGGATCTCCATGCGGCCGCGGTGACCGCGATAGATGCCGCCGTCGGTGGGCTCGGTGGAAATGACGAACTCGGGCTTAATGCCGTCCTTGTTGTAGATGTACTGCCAGCACATGCCGTCGCAGTCCTCTTCCTGGACGGTGCCGACGACCATGATCTTGTAGCCCTCGGGGATGAGGCCCATGTCCTTCATCATCTTGGCAGCGTAGGTAGCAGAAGCCATGCCACCCTCCTGATCGGAGCCGCCGCGGCCGTAGATGATCTCGTCGGTCTCGTAGCCCTCATAGGGATCGGCATCCCAGTTCTCGATGTTGCCGATGCCGACAGTGTCGATGTGGGAATCGATGGCGATGATCTTGTCGCCCTCGCCCATAAAGCCCATGACGTTACCCAAGCCATCGACCTTGACCTCGTCATAGCCAAGGCTCTCCATCTCGGCCTTGATGCAAGCGACAACCTCGCCCTCCTCGCAGGACTCAGAGGGGTGCGAGATCATGGCGCGCAGGAAGCGAGTCATATCAGCACGATGGGACTCAGCAGCAGCCTTGATAGCGTCGAAATCGAGTTCTTTAGCCATTGTTCATAACCTTTCAAACGAAGGAATCTACCTGTGAGGTGGCGGAGCGATACCTATTTGCTCCGCTGCTCGGACAGTCCTGCGCAAGACGGAAAGCACATTAAGTGCTTTCCTTTGCGTGCGGAACTCGCGACGGAGCAAATAGGTATCGCTCCGCCTCCCGGGTTCATACATCTGCAGGACATAGGGGGTCTAATAGGAATTTGGCGCGGCGCGTTGCGCCGCCCAACGATTAACAAGTGGGATATTCGCCTTCCCAAACAATGCGGCGATACTGGTCGGGGTCCGTGTCACCTTCCGTGGAGAAGCAGAGCACGGAGCTTGTCTTGTCCAGGCCGATGAGCTCCTTGAGCTCGGCGTACTCGGGGTCGAGCATGAGGGTCTCGACCAGACCGGTGGTCACAGCGCCGGACTCGCCAGAGATGACGCGCGGGTCGCCCTTCTCGGGAGCGCCCAGAGTGCGCATGCCGCGAGCGGTGACCCAGTCGGGGCAGGACACGAAGGCGGTGGTGTGGTTGCGCAGGATATCCCAGCCCAGGATGTTGGGCTCGCCGCAGCACAGGCCGGCCATGATGGAGGGCATGTCGCCGTCCACGATGCGCGGGTCGCCGTCGCCGGCGGCAGCGCCCTTGTACAGGCAGGCGGCCGGTGCGCACTCGACCACGACGAAGGTGGGCGGGTTATCGGGATACAGGTTGGTGAAGTAGCCCACCACGGCGCCGGCGAGCGAGCCTACGCCAGCCTGGACAAAGACGTGCGTCGGGCGGTTGATGGCCATCTCGCGCAGCTGCTCGGCAGCCTCGGAAGCCATGGTGCCGTAGCCCTCCATGATCCAGGACGGGATCTTCTCGTAGCCCTCCCAGGCGGTGTCCTGAACGATGACGCCGCGCTCGCAGGCGTCGGCCTCGGCGGCGGCCATGCGCACGCACTCGTCGTAGTTGACCTCTTCGATGGTCACCGTGGCGCCCTCGGCGGCAATGTTATCGAAGCGGGGCTTGGTGGAACCCTTGGGCATGTGCACGACGGCCTTCTGGCCCAGCTTGTTGGCAGCCCATGCCACGCCGCGGCCATGGTTGCCGTCGGTGGCGGTAAAGAAGGTAGCCTGGCCAAAGTCCTCGGCCAGCTGATCGGAGGTCAGGTAATCGAAGGTGCAGTCGGCAACGTCCTTGCCGGTCTCGTCGGCAATGTAGTTGGCCATGGCAAACGATCCGCCCAGGACCTTAAAGGCGTTGAGGCCAAAGCGGTAGCTCTCGTCCTTAACGCACAGGTTGGACAGGCCCAGGCGCGCAGCCTGACCGTCCAGGCGGGCAAGCGGAGTGACGGTATATTGAGGGAACGACTGGTGGAAGGCGCGGGCCTTCTTCACGTGGTCGAGGCTCATGATTCCCAAGTGCTTATCATCGCTCTTGGGCATCGTGTTGCCCGCCCACTGGATCTTATCGGCCATACGGTGAACTCCTTAAGTCCTCTCTTGCCGGCCCCCGCATACGCGTTTCAGCCCATTCCCATTCATGCGGCTAAACTTTTATGTGGATGCCAAACAAAAAGTTTGTTAGTACTGTTCTATCACACTTTTTGATTGGCAAACCTAACAAATTGTTTGTTGCCGTAATCGGTACCTTTTCGCCGCCGAACGGTCACATAACGCAGCGACGCTTTCGTTATTTGCGAACAAGTGTGGTTTATGGCAAAGTGTGCCCAAACTAATTTTTAGGAAGGCACCCATGACCCCCGCACAGATTGAGTTCTATAAGCGCCTTGCACACGGTCTGGCGCTCCAATTTGGCCCCAACTGCGAAATCGTCGTCCACGATCTGGAGACCGATGACGTGGACCACTCCATCGTAGTGATCGAAAACGGCCACGTCAGCGGGCGCAAACTGGGTGACGGCCCCAGCCATATTGTGTTTGAGTCCATGCACGAGGGCGCCACCGACGTACACGACCGCGAGCCATACCTCACCAAAACCACCGATGGCAAGCTGCTCAAGTCCTCGACGATCTTTATCCGCAACGATGAGGGCAAGCCTGTCGGCATTTTGGGCATCAACTTTGACATTACGCTTATGAAGGCTTTTGAGCGTTCGCTCGACGCCTTTACCGGCACCGGCGGCACGGGCTATACCGAACCCGAGCCCATTACCAAGAACATCGGCGACCTGCTCGAAGACCTGCTGCACGAGTGCGAGCAGTTTGTGGGCAAGCCCGCGGCACTCATGACCAAAGACGAGCGCATTCGTGCCATTGGCTACCTTGACCGTCGCGGCGCCTTCCTCATTTCCAAGTCGAGCGAGCGCGCCTGCGAGTTCTTTGGCATCTCCAAGTACAGCTTCTATAGCTACCTCAATGAGGCCAAGGCGGCAGCAGGCGACAAGTAGGCACTCGCCTGGATTGCCTCTCCCCTTTTGGGCGCGAGTTCTGGAAAGCATGAATCCAAGACCGAGCCGCTTGGAAAGTTCCATATAATCGATGTCATTAGTATTTCGAAAGGGTGGAACAGAATGGCGTTGAGCAAGGCATCATGCACCGGTCGCGGATTGATTCCGGCAATTGGTGGACATGTGCACCGCATGTTCGATGAGGGTGAAGACGACTTGTTTTCGCTGAGCCTTGACGACGTGATGGATGATCGCCCGTGGACCGCCGACGAACTCATGGGCGGCGGGGCTCGCCCGTCAAACCCCAATCCCGCACTTGCGCCTAAGACCGCATCTGCGCCGACTCCTGCGCAGTCGGCTGTTTCGACGCCCGCGCCTACGCCCGCACCCACTTCGGCGCCCACGCCCGCTCCCCGCCCCGCAAGCGACCCGTCCGAGACGGCAGCATTTCTCGCTGCAGCGACGCGGAACAAATCGGCCGACAGCACCGTTATGTACAGCGCCCAGCAGTTGCCTGTTCCTGCGGCACGCAAGCCTCCGGTCGCAAGGCTCGACGAGCCCGTTGCCCATCAAGTTGCCTACGATTCCTGGGCTGCAACCGATCTGGATGAGACCTCTACCGGCATGCCGGCGCTCGATGTTCCAGTTAACCCGCTTTTTGCCGCCAACACGAGCGCCGCGGACTATGAGGGCGGTGCGGCATATTCCGATTATTCCGATGGCTATGCTGGCACCGGTCGCATCGAGACCGAGGATTATGGCACCGCATCGAGCGATTATCTCAACGATCCGTACGCTGCCACGCCTGCACCGGAATATGACCCGGAGGCCGCGTCCGCGCCGGCGTATACCAAAAGCACGGGCGAAGAGCGCTTTGCCGATTATTACGCCGAGGAAAAGGCGCTGCGTTTCTCGGAATTTCCGCAGGCAGTCAAGGTTGCCTTTATCGCCATTATCATTGCCCTGCTCGGCGTCATTGCGTTTGAGGGATTCCAGCTGTTCCGCGGCCCCACCCAAGCGGAGTCGGAGACCCAGCAAAAAGAGGACGATAACCAGTACCTGGACATCAACACCCTCAAGGGCGACCCCAACGACGGGGACGAGTAGCAGGGGTTAAGGGAGGGCCGGAAGAGCCGGCGGCATGTTACGGCTCCAAAAGCCCTGCCATAAAGATGGGCAGATACAGCACGTCACCATCGCGGTGAAGATTACATTCCGCAAGTACCAGGGCGCGATCGATTCCGTAGCCCTTCGTCGCAAGTGCGTTGTCGAGCGCCGCATGGGACTTAAAGCTCTTGCCCGACTTGACCTCGATGGCAAGGACCTCCCCATCGAGCGTCTCCTCCACAAAATCGAGCTCGCCGACTTTTTTAGACGTAAAGTAGCGCAATCTGAATCCGTGGGCTTTGAGCTCTTGGGCAACGAAGCCCTCAAACGCCGCCCCCATGTTCATGCCAAAGGCGTCTTCCGCCTCCCCATCAAAAACTCCTTGGGCGACCCTTTTGGAATACGACGACATGAGCATTCCGGTGTCCAAGTAAAACAGCTTGAACAGATTTCGTTGCTCCCCCAATAAAAGGGGTGCCACGGGCGCCGCTACGTTATACACGGGAAGCGCGACACCCGCCTCCGATAGCCAGAGAAAATGATCTGTCACCTGCGAAAAACGTTTGACACCGTTAATCGATGACAGTTTGAATCGCTTGTTTTTGGAGCCGGCCTCGCTGGGAATCAGATCATAGATATCGCGAATAACCAAGCGTAGCTCAGGCGGAGCGTACTTTGCGATGTCATCGCGATACAGGGCGTGAAGATCGCGATGGATGTTTCGAACCTCGTCGACATTGCGCGTCGCCAAGAAGGAATTGACCGCGTCGGGCATGCCCCCCACCACCACATACTGATGGAACAGATTGAGCAAGCGGTCATACAGATAGCCGGGGAGCTCCTTTTCGTCCTTTAGACAACCCCTGAGCATGTCAAACGCTCCGGCAGCAACGCCGCTTGCCCAGCAGAACTCCTCAAAGTCGAGCGGGTACATCTGGACCTGCTCGACATACCCCACCGGCAGGGAATCGATGCCCTCGAGCTCAACGCCAAGGAGCGATCCGGTAAGGATGTATCGAAAGTCGCCGCGCTGGACCAGGTATTTGATAAACGTCACTACGTTGGGGCATCGCTGCACCTCGTCGATAACCACAACGGTCTTGTTCGCAACCATCGGCTGCGTTGCAGCAATAGACATGCGCATAAGCAGGTCATCCGCGCTTTTTGCCGCCAAAAACGAATCGCGCACGGACGCGTCGGCGATAAGGTCGAACGTCACGACATTTTCGAACGATTCGCTTGCAAAGACGTTGACCAAATATGACTTTCCCACCTGTCGGGCGCCCTTGACCAAAAGAGCCTTGTTAGGCGACGAGGCAAGCCAAGATTCAAACTGTGCTTTCGCTTTTCTCTGCAGCATAAGCGTACCCCTTATTACGTGCTGTTTTAGCACTAGGATACACTTTTCCGTGGTTGCTAGGTGCTCATTTCGACACTTTTTCGAGGTTTTAAAGTGTGTATCACGACACTTTTCCGTACTTTTACACGGGATATTTCGACATTTTTTCGAATTTAAGCCTAACAGCAGCCGGCGAAATCAAGCGCCGCCCGCGCGTCATTTCGCAAGCGCGCTTGATTTGTGTCCGCGCGCGCTGATAGACTCCACCGTGCCTGCAAGGAGCGGGCACGTTTTATCCAGAGTCGGGGTAGAGAGTTGGCTCCACGATCCCGACGCCAACCGGCCAAGAGGCACGGTGGCCCTGCCAACATCGATGAAAGGAGTCCGTATGGACAATTTCTCCGTGCGCAGTGAGCGCAACTTCCACAACCTGGTAGCCAAGCCAAAACGAATGCATCTTCTGGACGAGCCGAGCGGCTATGCCTCGGCCATGGTCAAGAGCAGTCTCTCCCATCAGATGCGCTTTACGGTGCAGGCGCTCGAGGAAGAGCTCTGCGTTGCCGGAGACCCTCACGTGCTGCAGATCAAGTTGCTCGGAAATGACTCGCGTGAGCCGTCCAGCTGGAAGCTCTTCGCCGACGGCGCGTGCGTTGCAGACGGATCGGGCGCCTTTGCCCGCGAGTGCTTCTGCGAGGGCGCCGAGGTGTTCCTGGACCTGTGCCGCGACGCCGTCGACGCCGCTGAACTGCGCCAGTGGAGCCAGAGGGAGTACGAGCTGTTGAGTGCGGCGCGTGGGATTGCGGGAGTTTAGGTGGGCAGATAAGCCATCGGCAATTCCGAGATAGCAAGGGCCGAGAATTAGATTCCCGGCCCTTGCCTAGCACTGCTTTATAAGATCGAGCACCGCGGGAATGTCATCGGCATTCCGAAGTGCGACATAGGTCGGTAGACCCGGGCCAAATCCGCCCTGTGAGCGCTTGTCCTGACACAGGCCCTCTGGATCCGTCAGATCGTCAACGCTCTTTGCCAGGCCAACGGCAATCCAGCCACCATTGCTGGTCCTGCCTTCTAGCACGGCGTGCAATTTTCGCTTGCCCGACCTGAAGCCCACATAGTACTTGGCTATATAGGACTCCCACGAAGGGTTACCACTCAGAACGGACTCGCACACCTCATCGAAAAGCCTCTGGTTGAGTCCGCCTTCGGCAAAAGTTGGGTGATTCTCCTGCAGAGTCCAGACAGGAGCCTCGTCAGACTCCCCGCGAGAGGGGCGATACTTGTCAACGACATCTGCCGGAAGATCGGGGTACTTCCATATCTCGCACGCCTCTTTCGCCAGCTCGTCCGCACGCTGCCTAATCTCCTCCTCGCCCCATTTTTCATGCGAGGCGATCGACTTGTTCAGGTGGAGCGGACTGCACTTAAGCCCCACGTCCGGAAGATTGAGCTTGTCCGAGAACGACCGGTTTGAGTACTCCTGGTTGTAGCCCGTCAGCGTTAGATTTCCCAAGTTGTTGCACAGCCTGTCGTGGATGTCTTCCCAGTTCTCGCCAAGCGATTCCTTCCAGCCGTGCTCATCATCGATCGTCTGGGGCATGACGTGCTCGATCTGGTAATCGTCAGCCGAGATGGACTCCTTCGGGTGGTGCCAGTTCTCCATGCGTTCCAGGTAATAGCGCTTTTTGGAGAAGCGATTGTAGCAGTCACGCGTCTTAAACTCCTCGACAAAATGCTCGTCTGTCGGAAAGTACGCAGTCATACCGCTGCTATGGATAAGAAGCATCGCCGTAACATACTCCTCTATATCGTCCTGTTGCTCAAGGTTGCGATACATGCCGGCAAAGAAATTATTTAGGCCCGTGGTAAGCCTGCCGCAAACCGCTCGCCTGAACAGGAACGACTCGATAGTCTCGCAGATGCGAAGGAACGCGTTGCGGTCTAGCCTATTTCTCTCGTAAACCGAGTAGAGCAGCATCAAAAGAGGCCTGATCTGTCTCACATCAAGGCTTACGATTCTGCTGAACACCCGACGTAGGTCAGCGTCCTTTTCTTTGTCTTGGAACAGGCTGGCATACCTTTGCGCATACTCGCGCAACTCCTTGAGCAGACTCTCGGTGTCTCCGTCGTAGTCATCGGTAAAATACCGTTTGAACTCGTAATAAGCCTCATTCTCCTTTGGCTGCCTATTGGGAACCTTGAGCCACAGCCAGTACCAAATGAAGGCGTTAAACTCGCTCTCGCCCCCTTTTCCAAACAGACGCTCAATGGGATGCCAGTAGCCCTCGTAGAGCTTGGTCTGTTCGTCGTTAGGAAGCGACATAAGAACATAGTTGCGTATGAGATCGATGGGCATGAGGGGCTTGCCCTTGGAGTTCATGGACTCAAATATGAGCTGGGCATTATCGACGCCAGCGGTGAGCTTTGTGTCGATGACCTGCACGCGGTTTAGCCCCGCCCAAAGCCTTGCAGGGTCGAATGATTTCCCGCGCATCTTTTCGCGGAAGAACACATGGTTCTCGACGATCCGATCCGATTTTTCATCTGGCATGGGAAACCCAGACACGATGGAAAACAGCGTCTCTTTATCGTCCTGCGAGAGCACTAGCTTGTAGCGCGCCAGACCGTTGTAGTCATCATCGTTAAAGAGGTAGTTCTTCCGCAGCGCTGAGATCTTGAGATCGCCAAGGAAGCCGGCCTTGTCGGGATTATCCTCCAGATATTCAGCCAAGGCAGCGATCATCAACGAAAACGTCGTCATGCGCTGCTGTCCGTCAATCAGAAGCACGCGCGAAATGCTCGTGGCAGAGCTCTCGGACTCGGGGATATAGAGCATCGACCCCACGAAGTGCGATACGCCATCACGACCCGCTCGCATGACGTCATCCCAAAGCACCTCGCACTCTTTTACACTCCACGAGTAAACTCGCTGGTACACGGGAATGACGAACTGCATCTTCGCCACGCCCATAAGGTCGAGCAGATTTGCCTCGGTTGCTTTCATTTGCGCTTGCTCCCCTTTTCTTGTTTACGCCGTTTGCAGTCAGTCCTCCACTGAGCGGAGGGCGCTAAAGACGAGAGCATCGAAGCACTGAAGCAACCGGGATGCTCATATCGTTAGATTCTACAACGAAAGCAAACACTTACGCCGTCATGGTGGCGCGCGATCGCTGCACGCCACTCCCCAAAATCATACGATGTCAAAAGACTGACACTTGTGTATGCCTTTTGACATTGCCACAGTCTTACGGGCTTCTTGTCTCATATGCCAAGAGCGGATATCTAGATCGCTGCCTCTCCCGCCCAAAGGGGCTCGACAAGAACTGATCGAAGGGCAAATCAGACATCGAGCAAGTCGCCGACCTGCACTCAGCCTCGACAAGTGGCATCGAACACAAGCTCACCGGCATAAAGCTTGCGTTAAAAACAAAAGGGCATGTAACATAAATGGTTGGAAGTTAGTAAATTACCGGTTGGCAAAGTAAGAACCGGGCTATCAAGTTCCAACCATTTATTTTACAAATGGTATTAGCACAACTCCAACCACATATTTAACGAACGGGCCGTTGGATTAGCGATCTAAAATCCGTCACGCCTCTGCGGTCTATCCCCGACTTGATGGTCCTTTCGCAATCCCGCTCGGGATCTTCTTCGAGGAAAGACACAACGCCCTTGGCCATGAGGGAGACGAGGCCTTCGAGCTTGATGACGCAATCGTATGCGCACCCCTTCAGGTTCTCCGTACCCGCCCCGGTATGGCCATAGCTCGCGACGATCCCATGAGCGTCGCCGTGAACGCATACCCCGATAACCTTATAAGGACTATAATCCTCCCCTCTGCCTTCGATGACTGATGATCCCGCATGGATAACGGCGCAACGCAGTTGATAGAGGTCTGAAGCTGTGAATATACCTCGCGCCTCTATAACGTCGAACTCCTCGCTTATCTCACTTTGACTCTTCTCGTCTTTTCGCTCTGCCGCCATCTTTTCGCCGGTATTGGGAAGCTCCAGGTATTTAACGCACCAGTCGATGTATCGCATGCCGACGGCTTTTGCGCAGACGTCCGGTATGGTCACGACGAGGTTCAGTGCCGCGAGGAGAAGCCCCGCATCGAAGGCCTTCTCGCATTCCTCCACGAGCCTGCTTGGTGTGCGATGGATTACGGTCGGAAAGCCGTATTCGTTGGCATCGCATTTCAGGCCGCCTGAAGGCCTTGGCTCCCAGGCTGCAATTTCGTCGAGCCTCGAATTCACAGCATCTCTCCCGTCGTTGCGTCGACCTCCACTCCCGACCTCGGGTCTATGAACTCATCGACGGCCTCGTCCTCGCGGTCGGGCTCGGTCACGAAGAGCGGACCGGGTGCATCGATGCGAGGGCCGATCGTGAGCCCGTTGCTCGCGATGATGCGGTCGAGGTTCTGCCTGCGGTAGAGGGTCCTTGCCCGGAGCGTCTCGAACGAGTATCCGCGCCCTCTCATGTCCGTCTCGTTTATGAGCCGGTTCGCGCACTCGGTGTAGCCGTTCGAGATACGGCTGGGGCATTCCCAGTAGTTGAAGATGAACTCGCGGTGATTCTGAACGGTCCGAGCAAGGGCTCTGAACGGATCGAACTCCCTGCCATCGGGAATTTCCCGAATCCAGGCGTCGAACGCCGCCTCAGCCTCCTCGCGTGAGGACGGATGGTCGTCGTAAATGCCGAAGAAGTCCTCCTTGAGGTCGTACGCGGTCATCAGCGTCGAGTAGGAGGAGTCTTCCCGTAGCGCCCTTAGGGCCGACGCCTCGTAGAGGCTGAGGTCGCGCGTCCGCTTCCTAAGGACGTAGGCGAGGCCCTTCTTTAGCTCAAGGCGACCCTTCCTGTCGAGAGCTCCCTGGAGGCCCTTGCGGACCGCGTCCAAGGCCTCGTTGGCTCCCTTCACGACATGGAAGTGGCCGATGACCCATGTCGCGTTCGGGGTGTATTTGGCTATGCTCCTCCAGAACGGCCGGTACATGTCGCTCGAAACCCATCGTACGCGCTCGAGGCCCTCCAACGAGGAGAAATAGGCGTCGAGGTCGGACTGCGTCCTGCCGGGCACCATGTCGAAGACCGTCCTGTGCTCGAGATCAGTGATCACGGTCACCATGCCGACCCTCTTGAGGTTCTTCTCGTCTATGCCCAGGAACGCCGGCACTTTGAAGCGAAGCCTCGAGGCGTTCTCGCGGACGTAGTCCTCGAAGACGCTCTTCACGGTGACGTGCGAGAGCGGGTACTCCTCGGCGACCTCGCGGAAGGTGAGCCTGAGCGAGCGTTGGGCGATGTCGGCGTATGCCGCCTCCGTCATCCGGTGACTCTCGTCGATCCCGCCTATCGCCGGGCGCCACACGTAGCCGCACTCCGGGCATCGCATCCGCGGGAACCCTATCTCGAGCCTCGTCGGGATGCCCAGGTGTGGCGTCGACACAACGCCGACGGTCCTCGCGCCGTGGCTGTGCAGCGTCCCGCCGCACTCGGGACACGATGCGGGGACGGGCCCGCGGTATCTCAGGTCGAACTGCTGGAGCCTCCTACCGCAATCGACCTTGGTCGCGCTGCCGATGAGCTCGCAGTCCCGGACACCAAGCAGCTCCTCGACGTAGCCTGCCACGCCCATCTACTTTCCCCTCGAGAGGTAGGAGGCGAGCTCGGCGATGTCGTAGCGCTTCCCCTGCGAGATGAGGTCGTACACCTGGTCGGCCAGGGGCTCGATCGCCTGCGGGTCGTCGAGCGCCTGCTCGGCGAGGTCTCCAAGCTCGTTGCTCATCATCGACATGAGGGCCCTGATGACGATGTTGCGCAGGCGCCCGTCCGCGAGGACGGCCTCCTTCGTGTTGCTCGTGTTCGTGATCTGCGTGTTGGTCACGGGGTCTGCCGCCACGGCATCGGAGACCGCGTTGACGGCTCGGGCCTTCACGAGGGGGTCACCTTCGTCGCCCCACGTGCGGTTCAGCCTCTCCACGATCCTCGCCATAGTGTCGCGCTTGGGCGCGGTGCCTGAGCCGCCAGCGCCCATCGGCATGAGCTCGCCGCCTTCGACCCCCTCGGGGACCTTCTGGGCCGATATGCGGAAGTCCCGAAGCACGAGGCCGCGCACGTCGACGTCGTCGAGCGAGGTGCCCGCGATCCTGTGGCCGAGCAGCTTTGCGAAGCTGTAGAACACCTCGAGGTCGGGGTCGCCGAAGTCGAGCGCCTGGGACAGGAACGTGTAGGCGGAGCAGTACTTGGAGAGCTTCTTCCTGAAGGTCATCAGCTCCGCGACGCGTCCCGCCGCCTCGTCCGCGCTCCTCTTGGCCCTCTCCGTCCCCTCGGCCTCGCCGGCCGCCTCCGCCCGGTTGGCGCACTCCAGCCAAGTCTCGTAGGAGTCCCTGGCCGCCGCGAACCTCTCGCGGAAGATCTCGGCGGGCCCGGAGACGGCGGAATAGAGGGCGGTCCTGTAGGCATCGCTCTCCTCACCGGCTGCGAGGCCCTTGGACCTGTAGAGCGCCTCCTTGAACCCCTCGACGTCTCGCGTCGCGTACACGTCGGCCGCGTCGAGGGCGTCCTTCAGGTCGTAGACGATGTTCGGGTCCTGGGCCGTGCTCATCGTCGCGCCCTTGTCGTAGGTCTTGAAGGCGGCGAGAACCGTCTCGGGGTCGTTCACGAAGTCGACGACGAAGACCCCGTCCTTGCCGGAGCACGTCCTGTTGACGCGCGAGTAGGTCTGCACGATCTCGATGGCGTTGCCGAGCGGCTTGTCGACGTAGAGGGCGACTAGCTTCTTCTGGTCGAACCCGGTCTGGAACTTGTTGGCCACGATGAGCAGCCTGCTCTCAGGGCGGTCGAACGCCCTCTCGACCGGGCCCTGCCCGGTCGGGTTCATGTTGGCCTCGGTGTACTCGTATCCGCGCTCGATGAGGGCGAACGGGTTGTCCTCGAGGTACTCGTCCTCGGGCAGGACGCACCTGTCGCCCAGGACCTTCTGGGAGAAGGCGACGAGCGGCTCGCCGGGCACCTTGAAGCGCAGCTTCGGCTCGACCTTGGCGGGGTCGAGGTCCGGACGGGCGCGGAGGTACGCCTCTATCGCGTACTTGTAGCGCACGACCTCGGGACGCCCGGAGGTGACGATCATGGCCTTGGCCTCGCCGTTCAGGAGCGGAGCCACGTTGTCGACGAAGTGGTCGATGATCCACTTGGCCTTCTCCATGACGTTCGTCGGGTGGAGCGAGCGCCACTTGGCGATCTTCCTCCTGGCGCGGCGCTCGTCGACGAGTCTGCCGTCGGCGTCCTCGGACTCGTCCTCGATCCTCGTGAGGGTGCGCAGGGGCACGTATCCCGAGAGCGGGTCGATGATGTAGCCCTCCTCGATCGCCTGCCGCATCGGGTAGAGGTGGAAGCTGCCCATGACCGGATTGCCGTCCTCGTCCTCCTCGCCCGTGGGCGTGCCGAACAGGGTCTTTGTCTCGGCCTTTGGGGTCGCTGTGAACGCGAGGAAAGAGACGTTCGGCGGCATGAGGTTGCTCGCCTGCATCTGGGCGAAGTAGGCATCCATGACCGACCCGCCGTCGTCCGAGTCCTCATCGAAGTCGAGCATCCTCTCGAACTTCAGCTTGTCCGCCGCCGCGTTGAAGGCGGTCTTGAGGGACGCCGCCGAGCTGCCCTCCTGAGAGCTGTGCGCCTCGTCGACGATCACCGCGAATCCGGAGCCGTCAAGCTCGGGCAGCGCCGCGATGTCCGGCCACGCGTAAAGGAACGTCTGGATGGTGACCACGACGATCTCCCTCTTCTGCCGAAGGGCCTCGACGAGCTGGGAGCTCTTGGAGCCGTCGGCGACGGCGCTGCCCCTCTCGTCGCGGCCGACCATGACGACCTGACCGGTCACCTTGGAGAGCTGGGAGATGGTCTTCTTTATGTTCTGGTCAAGCGACAGCCTGTCGGTGACCACCACGACGCTGGAGAACATCTTCTCTCCGTCCGCGCGGCGGAGCCTCGCGAGGTCGTGCGCGGCCCAGGAGATGGTCTCGGTCTTGCCGGAGCCGGCCGAGTGCTCGATGAGGTAGCGGCGTCCCGCCCCATGCTCCCGCGCGTCGGCCAGGACCTTCCTCTCTGCGTCAAACTGGTGGTAGCGCGGGAAGATCTGGGTCGCCGTCTTGCGCCAGCGGCCCGTCGCGTCCTGCCTGTCCTCGATCTCCTCGAAGACGAAGCGGTCGAAGATGGACAGCCAGTTGTCTCGCTGGAGGATGGTGTCCCAGAGGTAGTGGGTCCTGTACTCGCCCTCGGGCGCGTCCGGGTTGCCGGCCCCGCCGTCGCGGCCCAGGTTGAACGGGAGGAAGCGGGGCTTCGCCGACCTGCTCGGGAAGGGGCCGAGGTTCGTGCACATCCAGACCTCGTCCTCGGAGACTGCGAAGTGGACCACGGCGCCCCTCTTGTACATGAGCAGCGAGTTCTTCCTGCCGCCGTCGGGCTCTATGGGCCTGCGCTCGTCGACGTACTCGTCGATGGCGTCACGCACGGTCTGGGTGAGCTCGGTCTTGACCTCGCCGGTGGCGACGGGGATGCCGTTGACGAACAGAGCGAAGTCGAGAGACTTGCTCCCGGCGGTCTGGTAGTGAACCTGGTGCATGAAGCGCAGGATGTTGGCGTCGTAGCGCTCCCTCGCCCCGGGCACGCGCTCGTCGTCCGGGTAGCCAGCCATGCACTCGATGGTCTGGTAACCGGCCACCTGGAATCCCTTGCGTAGCGTGAGAACGGTACCGTTTCTCTCCAGGCTCTTCACGAGCGCGCGGCGCAGCTGGTCCTCCCACCTCGCGCCCTTCTCTCGGCGCATCTTGTCGAGCTTCTCCGGCGCGGTGGCCTCGAGCCAGGCGACGAAGTCGTCGAACACGAGTGCGTCGTTCGGGTCGAACCCCGTATCGTCAGGTGAGAGGGCCCAGCCCGCGCCGCCGAGGGCAGCGACCTTTCGGGAGATGTAGCGCTCGAAGGCATCCTCCTGGTGAATCTTGCGGCGGCCGCTGTACTCGACGTCGCGGCGCTCATATGCACTGTCTATGTCGACTCTTGTCATGGCTATGCCTCCGTGCAGTCGATCTTGCCGGTGACGGCGTGGTGGATGACGGACTTGCGGTACTCGCCGAGCTTCTCGATGAGCTGCTCCTGGCGTGAGATTGCCTCGTCGATGGCCACGCAGCGCTCGTCGAGGTAGGCCGCTATCCTTTTTTGCTCTTCTAAAGGTGGTAAAGGAACGACGAAGTTGTTAAATGCGTTGGTTTGTAGTCGCATGCGCCCCTTGTCAGCAACTCCATTTGCTGAACCGAAAAACACCCGATTGAGGTAGCACATCTGGAAGAGGTAGAGGTAGTAACTCGGGTTGCTTACCGCAAGGTCACGGGCTGAAAACACTCGGTAGTCAGGACTTGTCACTCCTTCATAGCGAGATATATCCACCCAACCTGTTAAGAGGTCCATGTGGTTCATCGCAAAATCGCCAGGATGTACGAGTTGATAATGTGAGTATGTTTCAGCAAATTGCCCTTTTCCTGTGCTGAAATCTTTGGGCCTAATTCCATCTTGTGTAATCGACAGAACTGTCAATCCTTCAACCCCGGCAATTCGTTTTGTAATTTGAAATAGAGCTTTGAGCTTGGAGGTCTGCCAATTAGAGGGAATTTGATCTACCCACTTAATGTCGCTGTCTTTCATCTCTGCGGTTGGGTCGAGGCCCTTTGTCACAGCATGCGCGATGAGGGACTTCTTGTACTCCTTGAGCCTCTCTATGACCTTTTGGCGCTTCTTCACGTCATCGTCGATGGCCGCGCAGCGCTCGTCGAGGTAGGAGACGATACGGCGTTGGACATCACAAGGCGGGACTGTGACGTAGGTCTCGTGCAGGTTGCCTTGGTTAACGTGAAAAACTTTCACATCGATCAAGTCGCGCCGAATCTGCCAGCGCCACATGTCGGTAGAGAAAAGATATGCAAGGTACTTATTCTCAACCTCGTCAACCGGAGAGAGGAGCAGGGTATCGCCTCCGGGATTAACCGGCCGCTCAGAATCGTTGTATATGCAGTCTCCGCACCCGGCAAGGTCCTCTGATGTGCAGGCGAAGATAAAGGAACCTTTCTCGGAATATTTCAGCCCTTTTGGAACCATGCCCGTAGGGACGTGCTTTATGAGCTCTTCGTGGATACCGAATCTATTGTTTAACTTCGAATGCACTTGGGCGTAATTGACGACGGGAGCTCCTTCGTCAACTAAGTCAGCCCTAGTGACGGTCATTCCCTTGCTGCTCATAAAAAGCCTCGGCAACGGCACCATGTTCCAGCCGTCCGGCACCTCACCGAACCACTCAGCACTGTTTATCTCCCTTCTCGTCCTCATGCCAGGAACCCCCTCATGAGCGAGCCGAGGCCGTCCTCGAGCTCGAGAATCTCCTTCGCGATGACCTCGGGGGCACGGGGGCTCTCGTACTTGTAGAAGTACCTGTTGAACGAGATCGACGTGCCGACCACGCCCACCCCACCGTCGCCAAGCGGGTTGGCCGTGAGACCCGTCTTGTTGTCGAACTTGGGCTCGTCCCTTACCGACCCGTCCACCACGGCGTCGGGAGCGTAGGGCAGCACCTCGCTCGCCATGTAGTCGTCGATTTCCATGCCGATTGGAATGTTTTCCGTGTCCTTGAGCTCGGGGTCGAACACCGGGTTGCCCTTCGCATCGACCGCCGGCTCCGCGGAGGGGTCTTGCCGACCGAACACCTTGACGAGTGCCTCGACGAGCTTCGTCTTCTGTGGCTTGGGCTTCTCGATCGCTTTGTGAAGCTTCTCGGTCGCAGCCAGGACCTCGCTGTATGTGAGCGAGGCGCCCTCGTTCTTCTCAACCCAGGAGCGAATGGCGGCGCGGCTCGCGTCCGACAGCTTCTCCATGGGCTTGCTGAGGGTAAAGAGGGCATCCAGCCCATCGGCCGAGGGCTCAATGACAACGCGCAGCGGGCGCTGCGTGGTCACCTTGCGGTACATGAAGTCCTCGACGGGAACGATGACCGACCTGCCGTGGTCGTGCCCGTCTACGTAGGTGCGCACGATCCACGCGGCCTGGTCCTCGCCGACCTCGTAGCGCTTGTTCCCCTGGCTCTTGCGCAGGGCGGTCTTCTCCTCCGAGGCGTCGATGAGCTGCACGTACCCCTTGCGGTTCTCCGGCTTGTGGTTGTTGAGCACCCAGATGTAGGTTGCGATGCCCGTGCGGTAGAAGATCTCGGTCGGCAGCTTCACGATGCAGTCAACGAGGTCCTCGCTGAACAGCCAGCGGCGGATGCCCGATGGCCCGCTGCCGGCATCCCCGTTGAACAGCGGGGAACCCGAGAGCACGATGGCCGCCTTGCCGCCGCCTTCCTCGGGCGGCGCCATCTTCGCCGCGACGTTCTGCATGAAGAGCATGCTGCCGTCGTCAATGTCGGGCTTGCCGGCGCCGAACCTGCCCTCGAAGCCGCGTCCCATCTCCTCGAGGACGACGTCCTTCTCCTTCTTCCACTCCTTGCCGTAGGGCGGGTTCGTGAGCTGGTAGTTGAAGGTGCGTCCCTCGAACCTGTCGTCGTCGAGGGTGTCGCCGAGCATGATGCCGGCCGACAGGTCGGTCATCTGGTCGAGCACGTCTCCCGAGCCCCCGGCGATGTTGCGCAGCATAAGGGCTGCCTTGCCCATGGCCCATGTCGCGTCCTCGAGCTCCTGGCCGTAGGGGACGATCTTGGTTGGGCTGCTGAAGTGCCCTTTGTCGTGCCACTCGTCGAGCTGGTCGAGCGCGTCGCAGATGAAGCCGCAGGTGCCGCAGCTGCCGTCGTAGAGCGTGCGGATGTCGCCGTTGTCGGCGTTGAGCAGCGTGTCCTCGTTTGCGAAGAGCAGCGCGGTTGCGAGGCGGGCGACGTCCTTGGGCGTCATGAAGTCCTCGGCGTCCTGCGAGATCTCCTCGCCGTATCGCTGGATGAGGTGCTCGTAGATGTCGGTCATCATGCGGTCGGAGACCGTCTCGGGCCCGAGGTCGAAGCCCGAGAAGCGTGTGCACACCTCGTAGAGCATGCCCTTCTCGTCGAGCTTCTCGCAGGTCTGCCGCATCTCGAAGCGCTGCAGGACCTCGCGGGCGTTCGCGGAGAAGCCGTTGATGTAGGCCATGAGGGCGTCGCAGGTCTTCGTCGCCCCGAGGTTGGAGAGTGTGAAGCTCGTGACGTTGTAGAAGCAGTGGCCGGAGAGGGCGCAGTACTTCGGGTCGTCGTCGTCCCAGACCCCCTTGGCGGCCTGTCTGCTCACGGCCGCCCGCGTCGGCTCGAGGGCGCACTCGAAGCGCCTCAGCACGGCGAATGGGAGGATAAGCTTGTTGTAGTCGGCGGGGCGAATGACATCACGCACGTAGTTCGCGATGCTCCATATCTCGTTCACGTAGTCGAACGCGGTCTTATCGGCCATGGTTGGACCTCTCTGCGAAAAATAGAATTCCAACCATGTATTTTACAACCGAAAGCCATGATTTGAGCTTTCGGCCAACCAATAGTTTAACAAATCTGGTAAGTGGTATCACCAATCACTGATTTATTGACCCAACCAGTAATTTTACATACCCAAACAAAATAAACCCCGGCGACTCATATCAGAGGCCATTCCCGGGGCATCAATATGCAGTGTACCTATTCATCACCCGATGCCGGCAAGCTGTTGAGCGGCTCACCCTCACCGGCGGTGCCAAGGCGCCTCTGCATCTTCTCGATCTGCTTAAGGGTCGAAGTCAAATACCCAAGACCCTTCTTCAGTTGCTTAAGCAACTTGCCATCCTTGCGATTTCCCTTTCCGTTCTCCTTCTCGACATCTTCTTCAATGCCAGCGATGCCGCGCTGCACGGCCTCGGCTGCTTTCCGCACCAAAATGGCCCCCTCATGCGGGCAGCGGTCAGTAGCCACATCAAGAAAAGCAAGGAGCCTCGAACATTCGACGAGCACGAACTGCGCGTAGTCCTCCCCCATCGATGCCGCCAAGGCAACGCCGCCGGAACCCAATAGACCAAGCGCGGCACCGCCGCCCGTAATCAAAGCAGTGCCACCGGCCATGCCCATGCCGCCGGCGGCCAAGGCCCCACCGCCAGCTGCAGCAAGGCTCGCATTGACAAGCGCAGCCCCGTGAAGGCCGGCAAATGAGCCTCCGAAGATACCGACAGCAATATCCGGAGCGAGTACCGCGGCCGCCCCTCCTGCGCCTACGGCCGCCGCCACGACAATGACGCCGCCCACCAAGAACTTTGGCAATGTACCTGAAAGCTCGCGGAAGCGTGTCCCGCAACGTTTCTCGAGAGAACGTATGGCGTCCAAATCAACCGCGTCTTGTCTCCTGGGAAATTCGTGTTTAACCCAAGATCCACTCTCCTTCAAACCTTTGTATTCCTTTTTCTCTTCATCTCCCATCTGGGAATAGGGGCGAAACTCAACCAACTCCTGTGCAACAAGCAAGGCACGCACTTTACCGCCTCGCCGCCGCGAAACTGTCTCAAGGGCTCCGTACGCATCTTCCTCGCTCAAAAAGTAGCCGTCTGCATCAATGCCTAGGCCATCCGCGACCGAATCCTGCCACGCGCGGGCCCAGCTCCTCTTTTGCCCTTTGCGCACTTCGTTCTTCTCGTTCCCGCAGTCGTAGTTGATGGCGGCAAGCTTCAGCGAGAAGGCAATCCTCGTCGTTTCTCTATCTAGGCTATAAAAGTGAAATCTATCGAAGATATCCTGGCGGCGCCTGGCGCGCTCAGTCCAAGCCTCGGACATTTCCTCCGCCATATAGCCCCAGTCGGCATGGAGGGCAAACGCAAGGCGTCCAACTCCAACGTAGTTTATTCGCAAGAAGAGCTTCTGGGCGAACACGACCTTGTTCCCCTCGCATTCGATACCCGCCCTGGCCGCCGCCGTCGCTAGATTCACCAAAACGAACGAAGTGCTCGAAACCGTGACCATGCGAGTGAGAACCCTGCTGTTATAGGGCATGAAATGCGAAGCCTTGAGCTTTTGCAAGCCGGAAACCTTGCTCACTTCGCAACGTTCCAGCTCGGCCTTGAGCCTTGAAAGCATGTAGAGACAACGAACGATAACCTCGTTGGCCACGACTGCTGGCACCTGGCTTAAAGCTTGATCGAGCAGGCCGACTTCCGTCCGAAGGTCGAAGCGAATGGGCTTGCCGTCCTCGGTTTTGAACGCCGTTCCGTTAAACAGCTTTGAGATCCATTGCTGAATGCGAATATCCTCGCCCTTATAGGCAATCTGCATGTCTTGAAAAACAGGCAGGGAGGAGAGCTCCTTTAGCAGGGACAGCACGACGCCGGGAATGCCCGTCCCCTTACCGGGGTTTGAACTAGACCCCGCCATGTCGCTCACGAGATGCATCGCCCAGAACAGAGTGCCAAACGCGATCTTCTCTGGAACGTTCCTGCCTACAAGAGGGCAGTCGGGATCGAAGGCGGCGGCAGGCAGGTCAAAGGCGACAAACCGGCCGGCCGTATCGGTACCATAGCCTTTGCAGGTGAATTGCGAGAGGATCGAACACGCAAGGCCAACCAAGCTCGGGTGGTGCGAGAAATCCCGCAGATGATGTTGGAGCCCGCCGCCAAACTCGGCAGTCAGCTTGTCCGTGGCAAGAGGAAACTCTTTCTCTAGAAAGCGAATAGCGTCTTCTAGAGTTGCATCCGCCTTTGTCATACCCGCAGACTTGGCAATCGTAAGAACGAATTTGCCAACCTTCTCGTCGCTCCACTCTTTGGCACCCTCTAGGTTGAAGTCTTTCTGCCAAAGGATATTCAACGCACCCGTGAGGAGCCCGCTAACGGCTGCAAGTTCATAGTCGAGCTTCGTAGCCCTTTCAGCCCGAGGGTCAAAATCAAAGAGGACCTCCTCCCCATCGGGAGCGTCCTTAAAACCAACCAGCACGGCGCTACCGTTCAGCGGCACAGATGTAACTTTGGGCAGTTGAGGCATGGCGTAAACTATCTCGCCAGCACTAAAAACAAGTTCGTCTGCCATACCGGCTTCCTCCTGCAAACGCGTAAAATCAGATTGCTCTACGCCGCCAAATCCCTCTTCGTAGAAGTATTCGAAAATCTCGGTGATGCAGTTGCTCAGAACCTCGTCGGGATAGTTCGCCACTGGCAGCCTATACACCTCATTGTGCACGATGACGCACGCAGCGTCACGGGTCTCTGCCTATTCGTCCAGCGAATCATGTTAGCAAGCCGCTCTTCGATAATGGAAGCCATCTCGATGTCCACGCTCTTGACCTGCTTGGTCCCAGCGAGTGTCAGCGCGTCCTTGAGTAGGATCCCAAACGCAGTCTTCTGCTGCTGATCCTAGAATCCTTCGCGCAACCATTCCGTCCGCTTGTCGCCAAATGAGCCTCCTACCTCCCCTCCGCCTTCAGCTTCAGCAGCAGGTCACCCAGCTCGAGGCACTTGCTGGAAAGGCGCGTCTGGGCTCACTCGCCCATCCCCCACCGCTGGCGGACTTCCTGGGCGCGCGGACTCACGTGATAGTCCCCCTCCATCATCTGCTTGAGCAGCTTGGCGGTCACGCGCGCATCGGCTAAGGCGCTGTGGGCGTGGCCCGTCGACTCGTCGAACTCGATGCCAAACCACGTCGCCGCGTCACTCAAAGAGACGCACCCGTGGCTGCCAACGTCCATGATCGAGGTGTAAAACGCCTGTATGTCGGCCCAGTCCGTAGGAAATGCGGAAAGATCGATGTGCTTTGCCTGGCACTCGGTCAAAAGCTGTCGACGGTCCGTCCCACTCCAGCAAACCACCTGGGCGGAGTAGCGACCGACCCAATCGCTGAGCCTTTTGATCACCACGTAGAGCAGATCGGCCATCGCGGTGTCCACAGCCGATATCCCCGTAAGCTCGCGGACGGGAAACGCAACGCCTTCGGTAAATTCCGTCTGCACAAACTGCGAGAACTCGCCCATAACGTTGCCGTGGTAATCGAGCTTGACGGCGCTGACCTCGATAATCTCGTTGCGCAGTCCACGACGCTGGCGCTGCTTTGGCACCGGCGCAAACTCAAAGTCCAGCACGATCTGGCGCGCAAAGTTCGTCGTATCGATAGCCGAGATACCCGGCGTCTTTTCAGCTGACAAGGTTAGGGCCTTTCTCCGTTGCTTGCCGCTTGCTACATAGCTACATAGGCGGCTACATTGCCGTAAGAATAGGCGCCCACGCGGACATGAAATGACCAATCTGATTGATTTCGTGAAGCTCCTGACCGCTTTGGTCTCGCTCCTCACGGCGCTTATCGGGCTTACCGAGGCACTCAAGCAGCGTGCGAAGCATAAAAAGAGGGGTCGACGCCGCTAAGGCATTGACCCCTTAAACTAAGTAACGGCGCTGCCCAGCTCTTCACCACTTGGGCTGCCGTCGACTTTATTCTACCCACGGACGTTGGGTTTAACAAATGGTTTTTCAGTCATGAAGGCTCGACGCCCACCCGACTCGTCCGCTATTCCAGCCACCACTCCACGTCCACGGAGCACTCGACCTCGATGGGTTCCGGATCCAGCACCGTTTCCCCAAGGCCTCCGGATACCCCATCGGGAGCGCCCATGGCAGCGCAGTACACCCCGCCATAATCCCCCGGCCGGCTGTTATACGAGATATGCTTGATGCCGCCCAGCTTAGCCCCCGCCGCCGCAGCAAGCGCCTGTGCATTACCGCGGGCGCGCTCGACAGCGCGGGCAATCAGGACGTCCTCCGCCGCGCGCTCATCCGCAAGTTCAAATCGAATGTTCATGTCGGCATGCGATCCGCAGGTGTTGAGCGCCGTCCACACAGCCGCACAGTCAATCGAATCGACAGGCGCGGCAACCGTGCCGTACGCATAGTAGTCGTAGCCCACGATGATTGCCCTTTTGCGCGTCGTCTGCGCATAGCAGGTGTACCGGCGACACGTTAACTCGTCATCCAGACCAAAGGGCACCAGCGCGGCGGCGACCTTGGCGCGATCGGCGTTGTAATCGTCCAGGCACGCCTCCTTGGTATCAAAGCGGCCGCCAAAGCCAATGCTAAAGATCACGCGATCGGGCATGACCTTATCCTCGATCCGGGCACCAACGCTCACATAACCGGTCTTATCCGTTGCCATGGCATCCGTCCTTTCCACGAATGGCTACGTTGCAGTAAACATAGCCGTCCGTGCGGACACAAAGTTGTGTGGCGACGCCGTGTGGGGCCCCGGGACGCATGTTCCATTTGAAGCCCCTACCGGAAAGCGAATCCCATTCTGAGCGTCGAATCCGGAACACAGTTTCCGTCTGCGGCCCCATTGGGAAAGTTCATCCCGCTCTGAGCGCTCATTCCGGGATGCAATTTCCGCTTGAGGCCCGATCCGGAAACGGCATCCCACTCTGAGGCCGAAATCTGGGACACAGTTTCCGGTTGAGGGCTGTTCCGGAAAGCGTATCCCATTCCGAGCGGCAATTCCGGGTCACAGTTTCCGCAGATACAAAACGACGATCCGCAGCCCTTATCACATGCCTTCAAACATGCAATCCAGAAACACAAAACAGCAGATAGATTGCTCTTTTTCAAAAAAGTACACGTCCCGAAACTTACCAAGACTTCATATCTAGCTACCGTTCAAGGTCGCCGATTACCGCCCACCGATTCGGATGTAAAAATGTCGCCAAAAACAGGCCATCTACCTGCATGGTTAGATTTTGGTCAGCTTTTGGTCAGTTGGGCGGCAAGTTGCGGCTGATACGTTTTTGCTACCCAAAAAGAAGGCGGTAGCTCATGACCCATTGCAATAACCAACTCATCGACCAACTGCTTACTCAAGCCGAACAAGAGGGGCGTTGCCTGATTCCCCCGAGCACGGCGATCCGAAAAGCGCTCCTTCGGCGCATCGGCGACATGGTCGTCTCGCCCATGCCGGGACTGTTCGCGCGTAAAATGCGCTGGGATAAACTCAACCGGGCGCAGCGTCATTGCGAGATTATTCGCGCCCTTGCGATCATCCACCCCGATTGGACGTTCTGCTCGTTTTCGGCCGCCTGCCTGCTGGGGCTCGAGGTCTCGTGGCGACACCTGAATGTCGTGCATGTCTGCAGCGCCACCAAGCCGTCGGCTCGCCCGGGCGCGCATATTCAGCGGCATCAGATCGAGCCGACCGGAGCAATCCGTCTATCCGGCATATCGGTAACGCCGCCCATCCAAACGGCCACAGATTGCCTGCTGCAAACTGGTTTTGCCGACGGCATGCCCATTGCCGATTCGGCGATCTCAAAGCTCGGCCTTACACGAGAGCAGTTGATGGAGGCCGTCGAGCAACGAGCGACCGCCCGCAATGGTCGCGCGATTCGTACGGCTCTCACAACGCTTCGATATGCCGATGCCCGCGCCGAGAGCGGCGGGGAATCGGTCGCCCGCGCCGTCATGATCGAGACGGGTTTTGCGCCCGACTGGCTTCAATACGAGTTGACGGACCCCTTCGATTCGGCCAAGCCCATACGAACGGACTTTGCCTGGGAGCGCCAGGCGCGGGAACTCACACTGGGCGAGCTCGACGGGCTCATCAAATATACCGACCAGACCATGCTGGCCGGACGTACCACCGCCGAGGCGCTCGTTGCCGAACGACAGCGCGAGGCACACCTATCGCTCTACGGTCACCCTCTGCTGCGCTTTACCATGAACGAGGTCCGCTCGGCAGGAATGCTCGCTAAAAAGCTGCAGACGGCAGGTATCCGGCAGACCGCGCTGCCGACATGGCTCAACGAGGTAGACCTGTAGGAGCTGCTGAGCTTATGCCCGTCTGCCTGCCAAACCGGGACACGCTTTCCGGTTGGCAGCACCCGCGGAAACCATGTCCCAGATTGAATGCTCAAAATGGGACATGGTTTCCCGACGAAGCTCCTTGCGGAAAGCGTGTCCCAGAATGAAGACTCGGAATGGGATGCAATTTCCGCCTGAAGGCGATTCGGAAAGCGCATCCCATTCTGAGCATCGATTCCGGGTCGCAGTTTCCGGTTGAGGGCTGTTCCGGAAAGTGTGTCCCATTCCAGGCGCGGATTCCGGGATGCACTTTCCGTTTGAAGCTCCAACCGGAAAGCGCATCCCATTCTGAGCGCCTATTCCGGGACACAGTTTCCGCTCCAAACAAAAGGCCCCGGCTCGCGATGGAGCCGGGGCCAAAGGCACAGCATATGCAGTTGATGGTGAGCGCGAACAGCCCGTCAGAAATGCCATCCGCGCTCTACCCTACCCGCGGTGACGGGCGCGGCTGTACGGCGTATCCACCATGGGCAGATCCGGACGCAGCTTGCCGTCAAATGCGCGATAGGCATTCTGTACGGCGGGCGCTGTGGGGATCGTTGCGATCTCGCCGATGCCCTTGCCGCCGTATGCCACGGGCAGTAGCTCGTCCTTCTCCACGTAGATGGCGTGGATATCCGGAATCTCGGGCGCACGGAACAGCCCGAGCGTGCCGTACCTTGCCTGGGGCACGCAGTCCTTGAGCGGCCAATCCTCGGTAAGCGCATAGCCCATACCCATGAGCACGCCGCCTTCGATCTGACCCTGGATGGAGATGGGGTTGACCACCTTGCCGGAATCGTGCGCGGCATAGACCTCGCTCACGCGGCCGTCATCATCCAGAATGACCACATGCGTGGCAAAGCCGTAGCAGATGTGGCTCTTGGGGTTGGGGACGTCGGCGCCCAGTTTGTCGGTCGGCTCCAGATACACGTAGCCAAACTCGCATCCCTCGAGCGCCTTGATGGCGGTCGCGGGGTCCTGAGGATGCATACCCTGACCAGCGACGAGCTCCTGCGCGCGCAGCTGATAGGCGCGACCGTCGTCGTACTCGATCTTGACGCCGTCGCCATGCGCGCTCACGGGAGCGGCGGGCGCAGGCTTGCCGGCCTCGATGCCAACCATGGCATCGCGCAGCAGGAAAGCGGCGCCGCGCACAGCCTCGCCGGTCACGACCGTCTGACGCGAGCCAGACGTGGTGCCGGAGTCGGGAGCGTTCTCGGTAGAGCACTCGCCGTTGGCGATGCAGCTCAGCGGCAGACCGCAGGCCTCGGCAACGTCCTGCAAAAAGACGGTGTTGCAGCCCTGGCCGATGTCGGACGTGGCGGCATAGACCACGGCCACGCCATCCTCGACGCGAATCTTGCAGCGGCCGGCATCGGGCAGGCCCACGCCCACGCCGGCGTTCTTCATGGCGCAGGCGATACCGGCGTGTCCGGGATGCGCATAGTAGGCATCCTTGACCTCGAGCAGCGTCTCCTTAAGCGCCGTGGAGCAATCGGCAATCTGGCCGTTGGGCAAAACCTCGCCCGGCTCGATGGCGTTTCTGTAACGAATCTCCCACGGGTCCAGGCCGACCTTCTCTGCCAGCAAGTCGATCAAGCTCTCGAGCGCAAACTCGGACTGGCAAACGCCAAAGCCGCGGTACGCGCCGGCGGGCGGGTTGTTGGTGTAGTAGCCAAAGCCGCGAATGTCGGTGTTCTGGTACTTGTAGGGGCCGACGGCATGCGTGCAGGCGCGCTCGAGCACCGGGCCGCACAGCGACGCGTAGGCGCCGGTGTCAAAGTTGATCTCGCAGTCCAGGCCGGTAAAGTTGCCCTCGGCGTCGCAGCCCAGCGTAAAGGTGCCGTCCATGGCGTGGCGCTTGGGATGGAAAGCGAGCGACTCGGCACGTGTGAGCTTGCACTTCACAGGACGCTGGAACTTATAGGCGGCGAGCGCGGCCAAGTGCTGGATGGACACGTCCTCCTTGCCGCCAAAGCCGCCACCCACGAGCATGGTCTCGACGACCACGCGCTCGGGCTCGTTGTCCCAGCCAAACATGTGGGCGCACTCTTTGCGTGTGTCGTAGGCACCCTGGTCGGTCGACTGCACCTTGACGCCGTTCTTGTACGGGAAGGCGACGGCGCACTCGGGCTCCAAGAAGGCATGCTCGGTAAAGGGCGTGGTAAAGCGCTGCGTCACGGTGAACGCGCTCTCTGCCAGCGCCTTGGCGGCGTCGCCGCGCGTCACATGGCGGCTCTGGCACACGTTGTCCTTGAGCTCCACCGTGTTGCCAAAGGCAAAGAAGCTGTCGTGCAGACGCGGGGCGTCGGCAGCCCTGGCCTCGACAATGTTGCGCACGGGCTTCAGCGGCTCGTAATCGATCTTTACGAGCTTCTTGGCCTTCTCGAGCGTCGCCTCGTCCTCGGCAACCACCAGCACGATGGCGTCACCCACGCAGCGGGTGATATCGCCCTGGGCGATCATGACGTCCCAGTCCTGGATAAGGTGGCCGACCTGGTTGACCGGCACGTCCTCGGCGCGCAGGATCCCCACCACGCCGGGCAGGGCCTCAGCCTTGGAGGTGTCGATGGAGAGCACGCGGGCGCGCGGATACTTGGAGCGCACGGCGCTGGCGTAGGTCAGACCCGGCTGATCGAGCTCGTCGATGTCGTCGGGATACTTGCCCTCGCCGAGCACCTTCTTGCGCACGTCGATACGGAAGGCGCGCTTGCCCACGCCGTAGTCGTCGCCGCGCTCCAGGCCCTCGTCAATCTGCTTTTCGCCGCGGAGCACCGCAGCGGCCAGCGAGATGCCCTCGATAATCTTTTTGTAGCCGGTGCAACGGCAGACATTGCCGCGAATGGCGTACTTGATCTGCTCCTCGGTGGGCTCGGGGTCCTCGGCGATGAGCGCCGCGCCCGCCATGACCATGCCGGGGATGCAAAAACCGCACTGCACGGCGCCCACGGCGCCAAAGGCGTACACAAAGGCCTCGCGCACGTCCTCGGGCAGGCCCTCGACGGTCACGATGTTGCGACCGGCGGCAAGGGCGGTGGTCAGCACGCACGCCTTGACGGCCGCACCGTCCACGTGAATGGTGCAGGTGCCGCAGGCGCCCTCGGAGCAGCCGTCCTTGGCGGAATGGATGTGCAGGTCGTCGCGCAGGTAGCGCAGCAGCGGCTTGTTCTGAGTCGTCGTGTGCTCGACACCGTTAACGGTAAAAGTGAATTCCTGTGCCATGGTGATTCCCTTCTACACGCCGGCGGCGATGCCGGTGCGGTCGTGAATGGCGCCATGCGGGCAGACGACGGCGCACATGCCGCACGACAGGCAGTCCGCGCCGTCGATATGGGCGCAGTTGTCCTCGATGCGGATAGCGCCTGCAGGGCACTTTTTGGCGCACATGCCGCAACCGATGCAGCTCGTGTCGCAGATCTTGCGGGCAATGGCGCCCTTATCGGTGTTGTTGCAGCGCACCAGGATGTTCTGGTAGCCGGGAACGAAGGCAATCACGCGCTGCGGGCACGCCATGCCGCACAGGCCACAGCCCGTGCACTTTGAGCGATCCACGCGGGCGATGCCATCGACCAGCGCAATGGCGCCGTGGGGGCAGGCCGTGACGCAGGCGCCACAGCCAATGCAGCCTTCGCTGCAGCGGGCATCGCCGCCTGCGGAGGCGCAACCGCTTCCGCAGGCAACGTAGGCCACGTTATGTTGAATGGATTTGGCCATAAGAGACTCGCCTATTTCTTAAGAAGGTACGGATAGCTGTCGCGCACGGCCTTGATGGTCAGGCGAACGGCCTCGGGCAGACCGGTGTTGACGGCATCGACCGAGACGGTACGGACCGTGCCGGCAACACGGACCTTAAAGTGATCCTCGTCCACGGCCAGGAAGCCCTCGTTCTCGGAGTTCTCCATGTCCTGCTCGCTCCAGAACAGGGTGAGCTTGTCCTTGTAGGGACGACCCTCCTGGTAGGGGCAGAACACGGCGCAGTTGCCGCACTCGTTGCACATGCCATCGACATGTACCACCTGATGCTTGGCCAGGCCCGGCACCTTAATGGCAACGTTGGCGCGGTTGGGGCACACGTCGCAGCAAACCTCGCACACCGAACCGCAGCCCAGGCAGCGGGTCTTGGTGCAGTTGCGCTTGTCGCGGCACAGCGACCCCTTGCGCTCGTAGCAGGTGTCCTCGCGGCCGGCCTGCTCGTTGCAGTCGGCGTACTTGTTAAAGTCCACGCCGGCGATGGCACGGGCGACCTCGGCGGCGTCGGCAATAGCCTCGACCACGGTGGCAGGACCGCGGCGGCAGTCGCCCGCAGCCCAGACGCCCTCGACGCCGGTGGAGGTGGCGGCAAGGCGACCGCGACGGTCGTGCTCGACGCCCGCGGCATCGTACAGGCTGGCATCGATGCCCTCGCCCACGGCGCAGATCACCGTGGTGGCGGAAAGCTCGACGGTCTCGCCCGTGGCGACGGGGCTGCGACGGCCGCTTGCATCCGGCTCGCCAAGCTCCATAACATCGCAGGTCAGCACGGCGCCGTTGAGCGCCTTGGGCACCAGCAGCTCGCAGAACTCAACGCCGTCGGCAAGAGCAAGATCGAGCTCTTCCTCGTCGGCGGGCATCTGCTTCTTGGTGCGGCGATACACCAGGCGCACGTTCTTCACACCTGCCAGGCGTTTGGCCACGCGGGCAGCGTCCATGGCGGTGTTGCCGGCGCCAATGACCACGACGTCCTCGCCCAGCTCGAGCTTCTCGCCCTTCTTGGCGGCCTCGAGGAACTCCAGCACATCGAGCTCGGCGCCCTCGCCCAGGCCCGCAGAGCCGGGCATCCAGGCACCGGTGGCCACGACCACGTCGGTAAAGCCCTGGGCCTTGAGCTCGTCAATGGACTCCACGCGGGCGTTGAGCTGAACCTTGGCGCCAAAGGCCAGGCAGAGCTCGGCATCGTGGGAGATATCGTCGCTGGCGATACGGAACTCGGGGATTACGTGACGGACCACGCCGCCGAGCGAGTCGCGGGCCTCGAAGATGGTGACGGGCACGCCGGCGCGCGTCAGGAAGAACGCCGTCGCCAGGCCGGCCGGGCCGCCGCCGATAACGGCAACGTTGCGCTCGGCGTCGTTGGCGATGGCCTGGGCGCGCAGCTTGGGCAGCACGGTGGTCATGGCCTCGCGGGCGGCCTTGAGCTTGCTGGCGCGAATCTGGGCGCCCTCGGGCTCGTAGAAGGCACGCTCGCAGGCACGGCCGCAGGGATGCGGGCAGATGGTACCGGTAATGAACGGCAGGGCGTTGCGCTCGATGATGATGTTAAGCGCGTCCTCGTAGCGGCCCTCGTCAACAGCCGCCAGGTAGGCGGGAATATCCTGCTGGATGGGGCAGCTCGTGCGGCACGGCGTGGTAAAGCAGTCGGAAAGCGGGCTCTTGCCGGCGACCTTGCGGTCGGGCAGCGGGCGCAGCGGCTTCTTGTAGAGCGGGTTGGTGAGCGAGTCGGCCTGGATCGCGGTCACGGCCTCGAGCGAGACACCCGCGAACGGCTTGCCGTCCAGGTCGGCAAACTCGCCGGCCATCTGGCTAAAGCGCTCGTAGCCACCGGGCTTGAGCACGTCAGTCGCCAGGGTGACGGGCCAAATGCCGGCGTCATACAGGGCACGGATGTTGTAGACCGTGGCGCCGCCGGAGTAGCTGATGCGCAGCTTGCCATCGAACTGCTCGGTAATGCGACGGGCGGCCTCGATGGTCAGCGAGAACAGCGAACGGCCCGACATGTACATCTCGGTGGAGGGCAGCTCGTTCCTCGTCACGTCGACGGGGAAGGTGTTGGTGAGCTTGACGCCAAACTCCAGGCCGCGCTCGGCGCACAGGGCAATCAGGCGCTCGAACATGGGCACGGCGTCAGCCCACTGCAGGTCCTCGCGGAAGTGCGTGTCATCGAAGACGATGTAGTCAAAGCCCAGCTCGTTCAGGCGCTGGCGGGCAAACTCATAGCCCAGCAGCGTGGGGTTGCACTTGATGTAGGTGTTGAGGCCCTTCTCGGTGATCAGATAGGTCGCGATGCGCTCGATCTCCGCCGGCGGGCAGCCATGCAGCGTGGACTCAGTGATGGAGTTGGAGACGCGCGCCGGGATGGACTCGACAAACGCGGCATCGACATGCTCAAACTTGTCCAGGTTAGCGAGCGCCCACGTGCGGCACTCGTTCCAGACGTCGGAGCCGCTGGCGTCCTTCATGCCCTCGATGTAGGCGTCGACCTTGGGGCTCTTAATACCCTCCAGGTCATAACCCACGGACATGTTGAAGACAAAGCCGTCCGGGCTGCCCAAGCCGTACTCGCGAGCGATCAGGTGGCAGGCGAACCATGCCTTCACGTACTCGGCAAAGGCCTGCGGAACCTCGAGCTCGGTCGACCACTCGCAGTTGTAGCACTCGTCCTGCGCCACAATGCAGGGTTTGTTCACACACTTGGAGAGCTCCTCGCCGTCCATAACCTGAACAGTCTTGAGCTCGAAGAAGCGAGAACCGGCCACATAGGAGGCCACGATGTTCTGGGCCAGCTGCGTGTTGGGGCCGGCGGCCGGGCCAAACGGGGTCTCGATGCGCTCGTCAAAAATGGGAAGCGCGCCCTCCTGGTTGGTCGTGACCATCTTGCGCACGCCAAAGATGGCGTCCTGGGTCTTGTGCTCCTCGATGATCCAGTTCATCAGCTGCGAAAACGGGATCGGCCTCATGATGTCGCTCATAATGAGCTCCTCTCTGTAACGCCCGGCGAGACCGCGCGACGGGCGAAATACGGTGTAGCGCTAGCACAGCGCCGGCGACCCCGCGGAGGCCGCCTATGCGCGCGTCGGATGCGGCGAAACATCCGACGCGCGCGAATCTACTTGTGAATTAGTAGGCGCGATCGTTGAGCGTGCTCCAGAGCTTCTTGGACTCGGCCATGGTCCACGCGTTGATCTTGTCCTCATCGATGCCAACGAACTCGCGATCCTTGTACAGGACGCGGCCGTTGATGATGGTGGTGCGGCAGTTTTTGCCCATCATGCCAAAGAGCATATGGCCGTCGATGTTCTCCTCGCTCAGCGGCGTAAAGGGCTTGTAGTCCATGACGATGACGTCGGCGGCAGCGCCGGCCTCGAGCACACCGAGCTTGCGATCGAAGTACTTGCTCGCCATCTTGGCGTTGTTCTCGAACAGCATGGTCATGGCCTCGCACCAGCCCACGTTGGGCATGGCGGCGTTGTGGCGCTGAATGATCAGGAAGACCTTGAGGCTCTCGAGCATATCGTGGGTGTAGGCGTCGGTGCCCATGCACACGGGGATGCCGCGGCGGAAGAACTCGAGCACGGGGGCGCAGCCCACGGCGTTGCCCATATTGGATTCGGGGTTGTTGACGAGCCAGGTACCGGACTCCTTGACGATATCCATCTCGGCAGGCGTCACGTGGATGCAGTGGCCGAGCATGGTGTCGGGACCCAGCAGATTGTGCTGCAGCAGGCGCTCGACGGGGCTGATGCCGCCGCGGTTGAGGCGGGAGTCCCACACATCGTTCATGCCCTCGCACACGTGAATGTGGAAGCCGGTCAAGCCGTTGTTGGCCTCGGCCATCTTGTCCATGGTCTCGTCCGAAAGCGTAAAGGTGGCATGTCCGCCAAACATGGCGGCGATCATGTGGTTGTCGTTATCGCGACGCTCCTTGGCGGCCCACTGGGCAAATTCGGCGTTCTCGGCAATGGCCTGGTCGCATTTTTCCTGGCCGCGGCGATCGGAGACCTCGTAGCACAGGCACGAACGCATGCCCAGCTCCTGAGCTGCATCTTTAATGGTAAAGAGGCTTCCCGGAATCTCGCAGAAGCTCGCATGGTGATCGAAGATCGTAGTGACGCCATCGCGGATGGAGTCCAAAATCGTGGCATAGGCGCTGGCCTTGGTGCCGTCGAGCGTCAGGTTGTCGTCGATCTTCCACCACTGCTGCTCAAGATTCTCCAGGAAGTTGGTGGGGTTGCAGCCCTTAATGGCAAGGCCGCGGGCCAGACCCGAGTAGATGTGGGTGTGGCAGTTAATGAGTCCGGGCATGATGAGGTTGCCCCGGGCGTCGACGTACTCGGCATCCGGGTACTTGGACTTGAGCTCGCACTCGGGGCCCACTTCGACGATCGTATCTCCGTCAATGGCGACTGCACCGTTGGGGATGAACGGGGCCTGAGCGTTGCGGGTAAAGACGGAACCGTTAGCGACCAGAAGCATGGATGCTCCCTTCGACATCAGGGGCGGGGTTTGACACCTCTGACATGGCGGAGTGCGAAGCGCCGGCCTACACCGGAAACGGGCCCTCTCCCGTCAACGCTTCACCAAAGGGACAAACCCTTTGAAGTGCGGCTTGGCGCCGCATAGCGTCGGCGGACGAGGCGATGCGTCCGCCGACGAATAGCACCGAATTGGTTACTTCTTGCTCTCGGGCAAGACCAGATCCACGGCAGCGTCCTTGGCAGCATCGATGTGCTGAGCCACGACCGGCGTCTGCGGAAGGATCAGATTGAGCACGATGGCCATGATGGCGGTGGGGGTCACGGCGTTGGAGCCGATGACGGTGGACACCCAGGTGGGCATACCCTCGCCGGCAAGGCAGCCGCTGGCCATCCAGATACCCAGGCCAAAGACGACGGAGGTACCGACGATGGTGGTAGTGCGCTGCGTGAGGCCCTCGCGGGTGAACATGCGCACGCCGTTCATGGTGATGGTGCCAAAGACGCCGACGGTCGCGCCGCCGATGACGGGCTGCGGGATAGCGGAAAGGACGGCAGAGAGCTGCGGGAACAGGCCGGCGATGGCAAAGACGGCCGCGATGATCACAAAGACCCACTTGTTGACGACCTTGTTGGAGCAGATGATGCCCACGTTCTGGCCAAGGGCGCTGGTGGGAAGACCGCCCAGCAGGCCGCCGACCATAGAGGTGAGGCCCTGGGACACGATAGCGCCGGAGAGCTCGCGCTCGGTGGGCATACGGTCGATGGAGCCCAGGCAGGCGGCGGAAACGTCGCCGATAACCTGGATGGCAACCATGGGGAACACGACAGCGAGGGTAATGCAGACCTCGGGATCAAACTCGAGCGCGTAGGGCATGAGCTTGGGAAGGGCGAAGACCTGAGCGGTGGCGACGCTGGAGAAGTCGATCATGCCAAAGGGGATGGAGACGATCATGCCAACGATCATGCCAAAGAACACGGATCCCAGCTTGAGCGTGCCCTTGCCAAAGTTGGCGAGCGCAAAGACCACGGCGAAGGTGATAAGAGCGACGCACCAGGCCTGCGGGGTGCCCCATAGCGGCGTACCCATACCGCCGGCCATGTACTTGACGGCCGTGGGATAGAGAGAGACGCCAATGGAGAAGATGACCGTACCGGTCACGACGGGCGGGAACAGCCACTTAATCTTGCTGTAGGCCAGACCAAAGAGGACCGCGACGGCGCCGCCGACGATCTCGCCGCCCAGCAGCGCACCAAAGCTAAAGCCCGAGGCGCCCATGGCCTGCAGGGCCGGCAGGAACGCGAACGAAACGCCCATGACGATGGGCAGGCCGCCGCCGATGCGACGGAAGGGAGCGAAGGCCTGAAGGGCCGTGTCGATCGCCGAAAGAATGAGCGCGACCTGAATGATGTCGGTGCTCTGCTGGCTATTAAAACCGTAGACGCCGGCCATGATGACAGCCGGGGTGATGATACCGGCAAACGAAGCCAGTACGTGCTGAAGGGCACACGGGATCATTTCCTTAACGGGAGGCATGCCTTCACGAGTGAACAGGGCTTCAGTGCCGTTCTTAACCGTCTCCTGGGTCATTTGACCACCAATCCTCGAAATAGTTGTTTTCGCATCTAACGCTCTATTGTGACGCAGTGCGGGGTTGAGGTTGTGCCTTCGTTGCATATCGTATTAAAGATGATTCTCATTCTCAATAATAATTTTTTGTTATCAGACTATTCTTCAGCTGAGATAATGCATTTCCGCAGTTCAGGAAAGTGTCTGTTCAAAATTACATCTAACTTTTCTTTTGGTCGACCGTTTACCGCCAAATACCTACCGCTCATCTGTATTACGCAATGTACCTGCGAATATGTGAGTCAATAGACACCGTGTTACCATGAGAAAAAATTGTTATGATCATTTCCGATTTCACCCAAAGGAGTTGCCCGTGAACGAGACCGTACGTCGCTTTTTGCCGATGGTCGATTTTCTGGAGCAGATACTCGGCAAAAACAGCGAAATCGTGCTGCACGATTTCTCGGATCCCGACCACGCCATCGTCGATATTCGCAACGGCATCGTGAGCGGCCGCAAGGTCGGCGGTCCCGCCACCGATCTGGCGCTCAAGATCATGCACGACCCCAAGTATCGCGACCTGCCGTTTATTACGGGCTACGAGGGGCGCGGTGCCGGTGGCAAGACGTTGGAGTCCGCGACGTTCTTTATCCGCGAAAATGACGAGATCGTCGGTATGCTCTGCGTCAACACCGACCTCTCGACCGTACGCTCCATCAACGCCATGGCGCAGCAGCTCATGGCGTGCTTCGACGCAGCGCCGACGCGCACGGAGCCCGCCCCTATCGAGGTCGAAAGCCTTTCGGAGTCCACCCAGGAGCTCATCGACCGCAGCATTGCCGAGTTGCTGAGCGCGCGCGGGCTGGATGTAGCGTCGCTTGGCCAGAGCGACCGCGTGGACGTCATTCGCCACCTCAACGGCAACGGCGTGTTTATGCTCAAGGGCGCCGTGGCCTGCGCCGCCACCGCGCTGGGCATCTCGGAGCCCAGCGTCTACCGCTACCTGCAAAAAGTTCGCAAGGAGGGCTAACGAGCAAAATGGAGCGCGGCTCCACAAGCGATTCGTCACTTGACAAAAGACCCTGCAGCTCGCACGCGCTGCAGGGTCTTTTTGCATGTCATGTTTAGTTGTGGCCAACGCCTTAGAGAGCGGCGACGACCTCGATCTCGACCAGACCGCCAGCCGGAAGAGCGGCAACCTGGAAAGCGCTGCGCGCGGGGAACGGGGCCTCGAACTTGGAGGCGTAGATCTCGTTTACGGCAGCGAAGTCGGCAATGTCAGCCAGGTAGACTGTGGTCTTGACGACATCGGCAAAGGTGGCGCCGGCAGCGGTCAGCAGGGCCTCGACGTTAGCAAGGGACTGCTTAGCCTGGGCCTCGACGCCCTCGGGCATCTTGCCGGTTGCGGGGTCGATGCCCAGCTGGCCGGACAGGAACACCATGTTGCCGGTCTGGATGCCGGGGGAATACGGGCCGATGGCTGCGGGTGCATTATCGGAAGACACGACGGTCTTGCTCATGTTTATCTCCTTACAAGTAAAAGGGAACGGGAGCGCGGCGTTCACACCGGGAGGCACAGTTCGGTCTGAACACCGCGCTTGATTGAGATAGTACTCAAGGTTTCCGCGCGATGCAAGATTATTATCACGTTGCGAGAATCTTTTATCGCCCAACGGCGTCTGTCGGCCGCTGAACGGCACGACCGGCGACCTGCCTGAAGACTTTATCCTGCTTGGACCACAGGGCTCGTCCGCCGCAACAGCACCACTATACTTTTGAATATCTGAGCATTTTGAAAGGCAGGATATGACCGCAACCGCCAGTCGAACCACCAACCGCAGACCCGAGCTTTTGGCGCCCGCCGGAGGGCCCGAGCCCTTTGCCGCCGCACTCGCCGCCGGGGCAGACGCCATCTACTGCGGCATGGGCAGCTTCAACGCCCGCCGCAAGGCCACCAACTTTACCGACGAGGCCTTTGAGCAAGCCTGCCGCGCCGCGCATCTATCCGGGTCGCGCGTCTACGTCACGGTCAACATCGTCATCAAGCAGTCCGAGATGGGCGATGCGTTGCAACTCATCCACCGCTGCTCCACGTTGGGCGCCGACGCCTTCATCATCCAAGACTGGGGCCTGTTCTTTGAGGTCAAGCGCACGATGCCCGGCATCGAGACGCACATCTCAACCCAAGCAAACATCCACGACGACCGCGGAACCCTTTGGTGCCGCGAGCAGGGCGCCGACCGCGTGACTCTCTCGCGCGAGCTTTCCATCGACGAAATTGCCGCCATTCACGATGCCGCGCCGGATGTGGACCTTGAGGTCTTTAGCCATGGCGCCATCTGCTTTTGCTACTCGGGCCTGTGCCTGCTTTCGAGCTTTGCCATGGCGGGGCGATCGGCCAACCGCGGCATGTGCGCCCAGCCCTGCCGCCTGCCCTACGAGCTGATCGACGAGAACGGACGCACGCTCTCCCCTGCCGGACGCGAGCGCGCTCTATGCCCGCGCGACACCAACACTTCGCAGCTCGTTCGCCGTCTGTATGACGCCGGCGCCGCATCGCTCAAGCTCGAGGGCCGCATGAAGGCGCCCGATTACGTGTACTCCATCGTCGATGTGTATCGTCGTCAAATCGATGACATGCTGGCCGGGGTCGCCGTTGATAAGGACGAGGAAGCCGCCCGTCAGCGCCAGCTCAAGCGCTGCTTTAACCGTGACTTTACGCACGCCTATCAGGACGGCACCTCGGGCGACGAGATGATGAGCTATGAGCGTTCCAACAACCGCGGACAGATCGTGGGCACGGTGCTGGGCAGCCGCCCGGCCAACCGCGATGTGCGCGGCCTCAAGCCCGACGACCGCCGTCGCCGCGCCGCCATCGCCCGCATTGAGCTGTTTGAGCCCGTGGGCAAGGGCGACCTGCTGGAGCTTCGCCACGATAACGAGTTTGACCAGTTCCTGACCACCATTGCCGCCGATGATGCCGCTGCCGGTGAAGTCATCGAATGTCGCGTACCCCGCAGCATGCCCGAGGGCTGCCGCGTCCGCGTGATTCGCAGCCAGCGTGCCATCGACGCCTCCGGCGCCGCGCTCAAGCGCGATGTGCTGCGCCGCCGCGCTGTTGATGTGTCCGTCGTGGCGCGCCTGGGCAAGCCGTTTACTGTCACACTCACCTGCTGTGACGACCCCGCGCTCACCGCCACCGCCACGGGCTTCACCGTCGAGGCCGCCAAGACCCGCGCCGTCGAGGCATCCGATCTGGTTGAGCACGTCGGGCGCATGGGCTCCTCTCCCTTTGAGGCCGCGAGCTTTGACGTGGCCCTCGACGAGAGTTGCGGCATGGGCTTTTCCGCCGTGCACAAGGTGCGCGCCGCCGCTTGTAAGGCGCTGGAAGAGGCCATTCTGGCACCGTACGAGGAGCGCGCCCGCACGCTCGAGCTGCCGGCGATTGTCACCAGTGATTCCCGCCCCGCGCCCGAGCACTACCGCGACGAGCCGCAGATCTGCGCCACCGTCACCTCGCTCGAGGCCGCCGAGGCAGCGCGGGCGGAGGGTGCAACGCGCATCTACATGACCACCGACGCGCTCGATGCGGCCAAGCTCTCCCCCGCCGATACGTTTGAGCAGGGCATCGTACCCGTGCTCGATGAGGTCTGCCGCGCCGTTGACCACGTCCGCGTTGACCCATGGGTTGTTGCCGGCGCCACGGTCGCTATTGGCAACATCTCTGAGCTTGCCCTGGCCGCCCAGGTTGGCGCCACGGCCGAGATTCGCTCTTGCCTGCCGGTGCACAACACGCCCTGCATGGAGGCGCTTGCCGAGCGCGGAGCCGGTGCGTTTTGGCTCTCGCCCGAGATCACGCTCGACGAGATTGTCTCGCTCGGCGCCGCCGCGCCCGCGGCTCTAGGCATCACCGTCTTTGGCCGCCCGCGCGTCATGACAAGCGAGCATTGCATTCTGCAGGTTGCCAACGGCTGCATCCACGATTGTGCCAACTGCCGCCTGCGTGCCCGCAAGCTCTCGCTCAAGAATATCGACGGAAAGGTCATGCCGGTGCGTACCGACATCCACGGCCGCTCACGCCTGTACGACGCCTACCCCATCGACCTCACGCCGCAAGTTCCGCAGCTGCTCGATGCCGGCGTGCGCCGTCTTATGGTCGACGGAACCTTGCTCGAGGCCGATGAGATTGGCCGTGCCGTCGCTCGCGTCCGTCGCGCTGTCGAGGCGGCTCAAGCCGGCCGCAAGCCGGCCGCCCGCCTGCGCGGCGCCACCTCGGGCTGCATGTTTGTGGGAATTAGCTAACCGAAAGGCTTACACGTGAACGAAGAACCTCAAGTCCTCTACTGCGACGCCTGGCTCATGGCCATCGACAAGCCCGCCGGCATGATCGTCCACGGTGACGGCACCGGCGAGCGCACACTTACCGACTACGCCAGCGACCTGCTGCTGGCGATGGGCGACGGCTTTGCCGCGACCGACATGCAGCCGCTCAATCGCCTGGACCGTGACACCACCGGCGTGGTGCTGTTCTCACTCGACAAGCAGACGCAGCCCGCCTTTGACCAGATGATCATCGACCACGCGTTCGAAAAGCACTACCTGGCGCTCGCCGAGGGCAAGATCGACTGGAACGAAAAGCTCATCGACAAGCCCATCGCCCGCGACCGTCACGACAGCCGAAAGATGCGCGTCGGCGCCAGCGGCAAGCCGTCTCAAACGCGCGTGAAGGTGCTCAAGCGTCTTAAGAGCCGCCGCGGCCTGCCCACGCGCTCGTATATCGATGTCGAGCTGCTCACCGGCCGCAAACACCAGATTCGCGTGCACCTGGCGAGCGAGCGCCATCCCCTGGTGGGCGACGACCTGTACGGGACGCCGCGTCCTTGTGGCCTCATGCTCCACGCCCACAGCGTGTCCTTTACGCATCCCGTAACCGGCGAGCACATCCACATCGAAGCCCCCTGCCCCTGGGAGCCCTAAACCACCACAATGGGGACAGGCACCTTTGTGGTGGTTTTGCCGCGATGGCTCTGCCGGATTCCCAAACATCTCGATCTGTAACAGCTAAAGCCCATTTTGCGGTCTATCTGTTACAGATCGAGACATTCGAATCCCCTCAAGGGAATAATCTCAATCTGTAACAGTAACTCGGCAAAATCAGTCCCAGATGTTACAGATTGAGACAAAGGGACGGCGCGGTTCGTAAGTATCTCGATCTGTAACACCTAGCCCACTTTTAACGGTCCAGTTGTTACAGACTTAGACAAACCGGCAGACAACGAAAGCGGCGACGCCCGTGATGGACGTTGCCGCTTTTCTATTGAGAAAACTACTCGGTTTTCGTTACTAACCACCACAATGGGGACAGGCACCTTTGTGGTGGTTTTGGTCTTAGCCCGTCCCTTGCTGTTAGACCGTGATGACGTTGTCCATTGCCCGGTACTTGGCAGGGACATCGCCTGCGGTAATAATCGTTGCGTCACGGAAGTCCGCGAACTTGACGGGCGCCACCATGCCAAATTTACTGGCGTCCGAGATTACGAAGCGCTTGGCCGTATGGCGCATCGAGATACGCTTTACTTGCGCCTCCTCGATATCGGGCGCCGTGAAGCCCTGCTCGGCGGCAATGCCGTTAGAGCCCCAAAAGCCACAGTTGAAGTTGTAGCGGTCTAAGGTTGCCAAGGCATCGGGGCCAACGAGCGCCTCGGTCTCGGGTTTGAGCTCGCCACCCAGCACCACGGTACGCATGCCGCGCAAAGCAAGGCGTTGAGCATGGAGCACGGAATCGGTCACATAGGTGACATCTTCAAGGTGTGGAAGATGATCGATGAGCCTGAGCGTCGTCGAACCCGAGTCGATGTATACAAAGCTCTCGGGCTCCACAAGTGCCGCCGCACGGGCGCAGATACGTTCCTTGTCGTCGTTATGGAGATCGCTGCGCTCATTAAGCGTTAGGTCGCGCGTCACGTGCGCGCGCTCAAGGCTCGTCGCCCCACCGTGCACCTTGGCGATACGGTGTGCGCGATTGAGCATCTGCAGGTCGCGCCGAATGGTAGACGCCGTCACGCCCAGGGCTTCGGCAAGCTCCGGCACGGTAACCGAGCCGGTCTGCTGAACCATCGACACGATCGCGTTGAGCCTATCTTCCGCTAGCATCGCTTACTCCTCCTCGGGGTACACGACTCCCCAGTCGGCGCGTAGCTTGGTCATCAGCTCCATAACATCAGAAGCATAATCCAGCAGCTCACGCTTAGAGTCGTCGCCGGCAACGGCCTTCTCAAGATCGGCCATCTCATAGCAAAGGGCGTAAGCCTCGGTGCCGGCGTGGACCTCCTCGCGGTGGCCGTCCGCAGTCCACACGATGGTCGCGTGATCGGCGCGCGGATACTCGTTGACCTCGATATAGCACTTATCGAAGCTAATAATCGAGCGCTTGGGTTGCTTGGAGTGGAGCGTGAGGCTCACAACACCCAGCTGCTGCTCGGCATTACGGCAGACGATGCCGCCCGCAACGTCAACACCGGTCTCACAGGTGTTGCCCAACGAAACGACCTCAATGGGCTGGCTTGCCATAAAGAGACGCATGACGGACAGGGCATACACGCCAATGTCGAGCATGGCACCGCCAGCAAGGTTGCGGTTGTAGAAGCGATTGGTCAGATCGCCGTACTCCTTGTAGCTACCAAAGTTGAGCTGGGCGAGGTTCATGCGGCCGAACTCACCGGCATCCATGCGACGGCGCAGCTCTTGATACAAGGGCATATGAAGCACCGTGGTGGCGTCCATGAGGACGACGTTGTGCTCGTCGGCGATGGCACGCGCCTCGTCGAGCTCAGCGGAATTGAGGGTAATGGCTTTCTCGCAGAGCACGTGCTTGCCGGCGGCCAGCGCGTCACGCAGATAGGTGATATGCGTGTTGTGCGGCGTGGTGATATAGACGGCGTCGATGCCCGGATCGGCGTAGAGGTCCTCAACCGATTCATAGACCTTCTCGATGCCATACTGCTCAGCAAAAGCCTGAGCCTTGGACAGCGTACGGTTGGCGACGCCCGCAAGCTTGCGGCCGGCAAGAGCGAGAGACTGGGCCATCTGGTTGGCGATAACGCCGCACCCGATCACAGCCCAACGAAGCTCGGGAGCCGTAAAGATATCATCGGGGAATGGCTTGTCCTGGACCGAAGCGAACGCTGCTTTTGCGGCTGCCGCGGAGTCGAGTGGAGCCTGCTTGGAATCTACCATATGTGCCTCCTGTGTCATAGAACGTCTTGCATTTCGGATAGCTCTATATTCGCACAAACACGCGCGTCTGTGCGCGATTTTGCGTATCTCACCGCTAAACGGTCATTTTTGTCCCGTAAACGGCGCATCTATACGCATATTCACGCAATCCCACGCACGCAAATACGCACAAATGCGAACCGGTCATTGCTCAGAGACAGGGGCTTATGCTTAGAACTCAAAAGACAGGATGATCCGCTTCGCCTTCGCTCATGGCGCGCTGCAGCTCTAAGGACCGTCCCAAACTGCCGACAGAAAAGGAACGTTCCAAACTGCAGACAGAAAAAGAACGTCCCCAGGCGCCGGCATTTCAAGAGCACTCATTTAAGTCTGTCCCCAATGAGTGGGAGTAATCAGAGACCCTTTGCGAGGGAGGCCGGACGTGGCCTTCCTCGTTTTTATTCATGGACTTTAGCCCGTGCCGCGCGGCACGCGCGGCATAGAAAGCCACCCGCTCAGCGGGTGGAGGCCAATTTCCGCTACGCGACAAAAACCTTCCCCCTAGCATGAGGATTGTTCAGGTCATCATACTAGGGGGAAGGTGATTGCTGTGGCCCAGAAAGCCAACAGCCTCGCGTACACGAAATGGCTGTGCAAGTACCGCATCGCACCGAGGTCAAGCTCATCGCCGCCATCGTCGAGAAGCACCCCAAGGTGCGCTTTGCCGCGAGCCGCACCTCGGCCCACGCCGACCTCTACGACCGCATGGAGCAGGCCCTGTGCGAGTGCGTGGCCAACGCGGTGGAGGTCGTCCGCTCCGACATCAGCCCCGCGCTTCTTGTCCACACCGGTCCAAACCTCGTGGGTGTGGCGGTCCAGGGACTCTAGCGGAGGCGGGGCGTCCTGCCCCAAAAACAAATGCAAAAGACGAGCACTTCTTGCCGCTCAATTGGCAAGAAGCGCTCGTCTTTTCTTAACGCGTTGTATGGCGGAGAGAGCGCAAGTTACGCGAGCGCCCTTCTTGCCAGCTCGGCCGCGCCGAGGATTCCTTGGTCGCCGCCGCAGCCCGGGGCGCAGATGTAGCTCTCCATGTCCTTAAGCTCGGCGGTCTGGATGTAGCCACCCAGATATTCGAGGGTCTTCTTGCGGACGATGCCGTAGAGCTGCTCCTGGTGCATCACGCCGCCGCCGAGGACGATGCGGCGAGGCGAGTACATGAGCACGAGGTTCGCGCACATCTGCCCCAGATAATCCCCCTCGAGCGCCCACACCTCATCGTTGTCCGCGAGCTCGGCCGCGGGCTTTCCCCAGCGCGCGGCGATGGCGGGGCCGGAGGCGAGCCCCTCGAGACAGCTCGCGTGGCTCGGGCAGACGCAGCGTCCCTCCTCGGTGGGACGGGTCCTTACCAGCATGTGACCGGCCTCGGGGTGCAGCATGCCGTGAAGGAGTCTGCCCGCGCACATGACGCCCGCGCCCACGCCGGTGCCGATGGTCACGTAGACGGCGTCCTCGAGCCCCTTGCAGCAGCCGAAGACCACTTCGCCGAGGCAGGCAACGTTCACGTCCGTGTCGTAGGCCACCGGAATCCCGAGGGCGTCGGCGAACGCGGCGCGAAGGCCATGGCCTCGCCACGCGAGCTTGGGCGTCTGGAGGATGGAGCCGTAGCGCTCGTCGTTGGGGTCGACGCAGGTCGGGCCGAAGGCGCCGATGCCCAACGCGTCCACATCGCGGGCGGTGAACCACTCGATCATCTGCGGGACGGTCTCGGCGGGCGTAAGCGTCGGGGTCTCCATACGGTCGAGGACCTCGCCGTCGCCGGACACCACGGCACAGACCATCTTGGTCCCGCCGGCTTCGAGGGCGCCGAGCCTCATTTGCTTTTCGCTCATGTGATCCTCCTTACAAAGGGACGCCCGCAGTCATGGTCAACCGCGGGCGCCCATAACGTTGGCTTGTTTCGAGGCGACCCTACCTGGGCACGCGGTCCTGCCTTGCGGCAAACGGGGCGAGCACGGCGTGCGGCTCGCTTTGGTACCAGTAGGCGACGGTGGAGATGTCGTCCTCGCGCTCGTAGAGCTTGATGTCGTCGTTGCCGAGGTCCTGGAACGTCACGCGCAGGTCCTCCTTGAACGAGATCGGGTCGGGAAGGTGCCACCTGTAGAGGCCGTGCCTGGGCAGCGCGTCGTCGTTAGTCGCGAGCATCGGATTCGGGTTCGGCTTGCCCGCGCTGAAGCGGTCGCGCGTGGCGTCGCGCGTCGAGCGGTACGGGTAGCCGGCGAACAGCGTGTTGAAGCACTGCGCCTCGGGCAGCGCGTGGGGCGGCCTGTCGAGGAAGGCCCAGGCACCGCCGAAGTAGTCCTCGGCTCCCGTCGAGGTGACCGTGGGGAACTCCTCGTCGCCGTCGAGGAAGAACTTCATCTCGCCCTCGCCCCACCAATAGCGCTCCAGGGCGCACAGGGCCATGTAGGTGCCGACGTAGTAGCCCTTGCCGCGCACGCCGTCGAGCACGGTGTAGTCGACGCCCCTGCGGGTGCTGCGCTCGCGGTTAAAGCGGGCGTGGAAGTACATGGCGTCGTCCGGCACGTCGGTGAGCGCGTAGTTGAACGTGTAGAAGATGTACTTAATGAACCCGGGGTGCTCGCTCGTAAGCGTGACCTTGGCGTGCTTCCTGAAGGGCATCTCGAAGTAGCAGTTCATGCCGCCCGTCGGGTTCACGCAGATGGGCATCGAGTTGACGATGGCGCGCTCACCGAAGCCGTTGCAGAAGAAGTCGCCGACAGGGCACTCGACCGAGGGGGTCTCCTCGTCGTCCCAGTAGAAGCGCAGCACGAGGTCACGCATGACGAAGCTGCCGGCGGCGGTCTTGTCGGGGACGGTCATCCAGATGTGGCGGATGATGCCGGGGCCCTCGATGTCCGCGAGCGTGATGGTCTCGCCGGACTCAAGGGGCACGCAGCACGAGCCCTTGCGGCCGACGCCGAGGTGGCTGGCCGACATGGCGGCGCGGCCCTTCTCGCCCGTGATGTTCTCGGGGGTGATGGCGCGGCTTTCCTCACCGCCGTGCATCCACACGTCCTTAAGGAACTCTCTCATCGTCGACCTCCTCTATTCGTCGTCGTCGCACTCGGCGGAACTGGCACCGTTCACGTAGATGATCTGCTGGCGCGCCTCGTTGACGAGGGCGTCGAAGTCGAGTTTCTCGTCGGGGCGCGCGAGCGCGACCGTCATGGCGAGCGGGAGGTTGACACCCGCGATCACGTGGATCCGGTCGGAGGCGAAGCGGGAAAAGCGCTGGTTCACGCTGCCGCCGTACGCGTCGGTGAGGACGACGACCTCGTCAGTGCCCGAAAGAGCCGCCTCGACCGCCGCGTCGAGCCCCTCGCCGTTGTCGTTCACGTAGGCGCACACGGCGTTGACGGCGTCGCCCTTACCCGTAAGGAACTCGAGGGTGTCCTTGAAGCCCTGGGCGAGAAGGGAATGGCTCGCCACAACTATCTTTCTCATTGATTCACCAATCTCTTGGGTCGAAGCTAGGCGAGGATGCCGGCGGCGGAGGCGACCATCGCGAGGACGATCACCACGAGGATGAGGGCCGTCATGCTCGCGTTCTTCTTGGTAAGAAGGTAATACGCGCTTCCCGTGATGGCGGCGGGGATCATGGCAGGCAGGATCTTGTCGAGCAGCGGCTGAATCTCCATCGCGACGTCGCCGAAGCTGAAGCTAATCGGGCAGGTGACGCCGATGACCGAGGCGATGAGGCAGCCGACCACGGTGAGGCCGAGCACGGAGGCGGCGGCAGTGAGGTTGGGAAGCTTCTCGCTGAAGTCGGTGACGAGCTTCACGCCCTGCTTGTAGCCGAACTCGAGGGCGTGCATGCGGACCCAGAAGATGGCCAGGATGAGTGCGAACCAGATGCCGGCTCCCACGGGGTTGCCCTCGATGGCCATGTAGGCGGCGATGGAGCCCATGATGGTCGGGATCATGGTCATGAGCAGGGAGTCGCCGACGCCGGCGAGCGGTCCCATGGTGCCGATCTTCAGGTCTTGGACGGCGTCCGCCGCCGCTAGGCCGTCGCGCTCCTCCATGGCCACGCAGGCGCCAAGGATGATGGCGGCGAGCCAAGGCTGGGTGTTGTAGTAGCGGAAGTGGTTGTTGAGCGCTTGCTTATAGTCCTCGTCGTTCGTGTAGATCTTCCTCAGGACCGGCGAGAGGGCGTAGGCGACTGAGGCGCCCTGCTGGGTCTGGTAGTTGAAGGTGCACACGCTCATGAGCCAGCGCCAGTTCGCGTTGCGCAGGTCCTTCTTGGTGACCTTGTAGCCGGAGGGCTTGCCCTCGGCGACGGCGGTGATGTTCTCGTTTTCCATGGTTACTCATCCTCTCCGATGAAGGCGTCTGCGGAAGCGTGGGCGGCGAGCTCGGTGTCCCTCTCGGCACGCTGGTAGAACGCAATCGCGAGGGCAACGCCGACGATGGCGGCGCCGATGATGGGCACGTTCAGGAAGGCCGAGAGGAAGAAGCCGGCGAGCAGGTACTGGAAGTACTTGGCGGTTGGCATGTAGCGGAGCAGCATGGCGATACCGACGGCCGGGAGCATCTTGCCGGCGAGGGTGAGGCCGGAGAGGAACCACTGGGGCATGACCTCGAGGAGCCAGTTGACGGCGGGCTGGCCGAGCGTCACGGAGACAAAGACGGGCAGGGCGGCGCACAGGCCGAAGAGCGCGGGGCAGACCCACAGGATGGCGTTCATCTGATTGAACTTACCCTCGTTGCAGAACTTCTGGGACTTCTCGACGACAAAGCCGTTGAGGATCTTGGCGACGACGTCGAGCTGGATGCCGAGCATGCCGACCGGCAGGCCGATGGCGAGGCCCGTGTCGGAGCCCAGGGTCACGCCGTAGGCGGTGGCGATGATGGCCATCGTGCCGTAGTCGGGAATGGAGGAGCCGCCGAAGCCCGCGACGCCGAGCTGCATGAGCTGAATGGTGCCGCCGATGACAAGGCCGGTCTTCCAGTCGCCCATGACGACTCCGGTGATGAGGCCCCAGAAAACGGCGTAATTGACGAAGATCATCGGGATGCCGTAGTAGTCCACGTGCTTGATGAAGGCCAGCAGGGTCAAAAGGACGACCTGCAGGATAGTGAAGTTGACCATATTTCCCCCTTAGATGAGGTCTGCGACGGAGACGGGCTTGTCGGCGGGCACGAACTGGGCCGTCACCTTGACGCCACGGGCGATGAGCGCCTTGTAGCTCTGGACGTTCTCGGCGGAGGCGTAGGCGCGCTGGGTGAGCTGGATGCCGTCCTCCTTGACGAGCGAGCCGCCGACGACCAGCGACGGGAGCTCGACGCCCGACTCGACCAGGCGAAGCATCGTCTCGGGCTCCTTGGCGATGACGAAGACCTTCTCGCGGTCGTACTTGCCCGCGGCGAAGTTCTTGAGCGCGGTCTGCTCGGAGATGATCGAAACGGCCATGCCCGCGGGGCGCGCCATCCTCATGGTGGACTTCAGGACCTCGTCGCCGGCGACCTTGTCGTCGATGACCATGACTCGGGTCGCGCCCGACACCGGGGCCCACTGCGTCACGATGATGCCGTGAAGCAGGCGATTGTCGATTCGTGCCATAACAACACTCATGTTTGCTCCTATCAAATGAAGTTTTGCGTTCGGTACTGCCTCGGCACTATCCGGATTCGCGCCGGGCAAGGGGTTATCGGATTATTGAGGACGCGCGGTCAGCTTGCGGCGGCGCGGGGAAGGTCACTCGTCGAGCAGGAGGTCCGAGGAGCCGAGGCGCTCTTCTCGCGCCGGGGCGGCGCTCACGCTTATGTAGTCGAAGACATATGCGATCTCGCTTACGGGAACCTCTACGCGATAGCGCGTCGAGATGCTCGAGAAGCTCTGCCTGAAGGACTCGATGAAATCGGCGCGTTCCTCCTCGAAGCGGTCCTGGCCAACGTAGGTCTCAATGGGGTTTCTGGTAACAAGGCGCTCGACGAGACAGCAGAGGTGAACGTAGAGCCCAATGATGGCGTTGCTGCCGATCTTCTCGCCTGTCCTGCGCTGAAGCTCGTGCACGGCGCTCTCGATCTCATGGAATAGCCGCTCCGGGTCGAGGATGGTGATGGAGCGGATGACGTTCTGCAGCGTCATGTTCGAGAGCAGCTTCTCGTGGAAAGAAGAGAGCTCGGAAGCGTCAAGCCACCTGCCGAACACGGCATCAACCTTAGAGGCGGACGCCGTCGACATGATGTCCTCGAGGGCGACGAAGGGGACGGAGGCGACCCCGGGGTCTCCCGTGCCGATGACGGCGCAGACGCGGTGCTCGGAGAAAACGGCGTCGTTCGACCCGTTCGCGACGAGCTGCTTGAAGGGCCTCGTGAGCAGGCGCGCGCCTATGGTGCGCGGGAGGCTCTGCGAGACGAGCTGGCGTATCCTCTCCGCGGCGTCGACCCCGGACTCGGAGCAGAAGACGATGGCGTCCTCACGGTTGACGCGCTCGATCACCTTGCAGTGCGTCACGCACGCGGCGGTCGCATCGCCAAGAACCTCGGCGATGGACTTGCCGCCGAGCAGCCCGACCCCGATCTCGAGCGCAAGACCGGTAGAGACGTTGTTCACCACGCCGATAGTGGAGTCGGTAACGTTCTCGAGGGCCTTATAGGCCTCCTCCAAGGAGCCCATGTCGACGAGGAACACGACCCCGGTGCAGTAGGAATGGCGGTCGACGAGGCGCTGGAGCGGACCGACGATGTCCTTCAGCTGCTGGTCGTAGGGCATGTCGACAGCCTCGTACACATGCATGCCGAGCATACGGTTCGCCGCGTCGGCGATGCTCGTCGCCGTTGAGTAGCCGTGGGACAAGATGACGCAGAGCGTCCGAAGGGCCTTCGCATCGCGAGACTCCGATGCGACGCACAGCGTCAGAAGCGTCTTCGTGAAGTGATCGAGCGAGATTCCCAGCGCCCCTTCCACGTCTGCGGCGACCTGATCGGAGACACTCGAGGCAAACGGCAATTCGGAGGTCACGGCACCGAGGAGATGGGAGATTTGCTCCACACAGGCAGACTTTCGCTTAGCCAGGCCGATACCCGGCCACAACTGCAGGCAAATCTCCTGGGCCAGTAGAAAAGCGACCTTCCTCGAAAGCTCGATGCCATAAGAAGAGCCTGCGTCGGCAAGGACCGCGCCCACGACGCGCTCGAAGGCGCGCGACCTCGAGGAGGCGACGCCGTGGTCGAAGATCAAGTGATCCTCAACGCCGCGCACAGCGGAGACAGCTTGCGAGACAAGCTCGGAGACAGAGAGCTCCCCGGCGCAGAATCGCTCATCGAGGGAGCACAGGGCATCGAGCGCCTGCTCGACCGGCCCTGTGCTCTCGGCGGCATCCAGAGACGCGTCGATCAGAACGCCATCGTCGGGCTGTTGATCGATCTGCGCGGAGGAGAGGAGCCCGCTGGGAAGAAGATACGGGCGAACGACGACGTAGTCGCCCTCGCGATTGAGGAACGCTTTGGCGCAGCAGTTCGTCACGCAGGCGCGCAAGCCGGCGATGTTATCGGAAAAGTCCGCGTTCACGAGGCAACGGTATGCGCCGCGGCTGATCTTCACATCAGAACCGATTCGGCACCCCTCGCTGCGCAGGAAGCTCAAGATGAGATCCTCGCGCTCCTCGGGGGTCCGCTCCTTGAGTGAGGGGACGCGGGCACAGATGGGCATTTTGCTGTAGGCCGAGGAAACCTTCAGGTCATCGGCGGAAAGCGTCGTCGAAAGAACGAGGCGAGCGCGCGGCGCATCCTGGGAGGCATCGAGCCCGAGGGCCGTCGCAAGACAGTGCTCCATCGCAGAGGGAGAGAGTGCCTCGATGCCGTTGACAAAGACCACACCCCCGCGCGCTTTCGCGATCGACTCGTCAAGAAGCCCGTTGAACGAGGCGGCGTCCGGGACCCCGGCGCAGTCGATGCGCACATAGGAGGAGTCGCGGGACAGCAAGCCCTGGTTCTTGCCGTACTCGTACACAAGGCGAGAAAGGAAAGACTTACCGACACCCACGCCGCCGCTCAAGAGGATGGGCAGGCCAAACGGAGGGTACTGAACCGCAGCCTTGCACTGCTCGACAACGGAGCTGAGGCTCATGTCGAAGCCCACGGCACGCGCGAAGTCGCGGTGATCGGCGATTCCCGTCGCCTGGATGAGGTCGGCGAGCGAGGCGTACTCGCTTGCAGAGAGCTTTACCTGAAAACGCTTCTGGAACGCGCGGCGATGAAAATAACGGACAGGCCTGCCCGCCACCTTAACCACAAGACCGGCGCGAACAAGGTCGTTGAGGTACTGGCTCGCCAGGCTCCTGGAGATGATGAGCGTCTCGGCGATGTCGGAGGTGGACAGACGGGCAAGGTCGTCGAGCGAGACGGCAGAGGTGAGGGCCTCGAGATGCTCGAGAATCCTGTCCCTCATGTCGACGGGTTTCTTTGCCAAGCTGTCCTGTGTGGTCTTGTCCATGACTTCTTACCTCCTCGTACAAGGAGTATAAGGGGAGAACAGAGAACGGAAGGGGGCGCGTGGGGGAATCAACAGCTCCGAGGAAAAGTCCACCACTTGAGGGGCAGAAAACAACGGCCATTGAACATTCAGGGCCGACGCTCAACACTTCCGCTCGACACTTCGCTTTGGAAAGGGCCCGGCGCGCCGGGGTCCCAACATAAAGAAGGGCCCCGGCGCGCAGGGCCTAAAGCTTAACCATGCGCGCGGCGATGCGGGCGCAGTCGCAGGCGGCCTTCTTCTCGAAAGTGTTGTAGTCACGACCCGGCCCTCGGCGCAGGGCTTGTCGCTGATGGCGCGCACGACGACGAGGGGCACGCCGTTGAGATAAGCGGCCTGCGCGATGGTGCAGCCCTCCATCTCGCAGCACAGGTCGCCGAAGGTCGCGAGGATTCGCTCCTTCTGTTCCGCGGGCGAGACGAACTGGTCGCCGGAGACGACGCGGCCCTTGAGGACCTTAATGTCGGGGGCGACGGCGGCCGCGGCGGCGCACGCCGCCAGCAAGGGCCGGAACGGATCGCGCAAGATCAAGGCGTCGCCCGGGAGGACGGGCGTTACCGTCAGCCGGCGCCGCGTCTGCCGCATCATGAGGGAGAACGGCCTGGCCGGCGCATACGGCAGGAAGAGGTTCAAGGTGCACCCCGGGGCGGTCAACGAGGCCGACGTGTCGAACGTCGTCGCGCGCGGCTTCGGCGGCAGGGCGCCGTGCACCCATATATGCAGCGACTTGGTCTGCGTGCGCGTCGGGGCGTCGTGGAACTACGTCTGCCTGCTCGTCGACCTCTGCAACGGGGAGATCGTCGGCCACTCCGAAGGACCGAGGAGGGACGCGCGAGCTCCGAGCCAAGCTCTTGGATTACGTGCACTGGTACAACAACTTCAGGATCCACTCGACGCTGGGCTACATGTCGCCGGTCGAGTTCAGGGAGGCGGGGCCGTCCCTCCCGGAATCGTCCAAATAAGTGTTGCCAATCCATAGCCAATCCAGCCATCATCTTCGCGAAGGCGGACGTCAGGAAAAGCTCGGCTTGAGCTCGGTCGGACGCGGTCTGTGGGGCATCATTCAGGCTCAGGGGGTCTCCTTGTCTTCTTCGGTCGCAACCTGAATGATAGGGACGGCCCCTTCTCTCTTTCCCCTTCGTTTTCGACGCGTCACCCTCTCGGCGGGCTTAAGGCCCGCGCTCGCGGGTGCAGGGGCTACGCCCAAACCCCAAAAACGTAACGCCGTGCTCGAAGCGTTTCCGGACGTCAGCGTAAGCTCAAATCCCGTTCGTCAACTCATGGGCAAGCCACCTGAGACTACTCATTTCTCCTACTGGCAATGAAGACCTGCGACCTGCAGTTTTGCAAACTGCTTGAAAGCCACCTGCGTTGATTCACTTCCTATTGCAGCTGGCGGCTTGCACGCGAAAAGGCATTTAAGTTTCAAAACGGGCGTTTTCGGCGCTATCGAGCCTCCAAAGGCATCCCGCCGCGCCCTTTGGGACAAAAACAAAAACTCAAAGCCCTGAGTTCGAAAATAGTTTTTGGAGTTGTCCCGACTTTTGTCCCCGAAGCCGACGAAACGCGACAGGGTATCACCTGGCGGCACTCGATTCGAGACGGCACCGAAAACTGGATGCAACCGGAATGACGGGACGGCAGAACCGAAGCCATCGAGTGGGGATAGAAAAAGGCCCGGGTGCCGTGGCATCCGGGCCTTTGCTAGCAACTTGATGTTGCGGGCAGCTTAGAACTTGTGGCCGCACTTCTTGCAGACGCGCAGCTTGTTCTTGCCGTCCTTCTCGTGACCGACGCGGGTAACCTTACCGCACTCGGGGCAGACGAGATTGACGTTGGAGGCGTCGATGGGAGCCTCCTGCGAAACGATGCCGCCCTGCTGGTTGGCAGCGTTGGGCTTGACGGCCTTCTTGACGACCGAAACGCCCTCGACAACGACCTTGTTCTCGGCGGGGAGAGCACGCAGGACAACACCCTGCTTGCCGCGATCCTTACCAGAGAGAACCTGGACCTTATCGCCCTTCTTGATATACATATATCTCCCCTAACTACAGGGTCTCGGGAGCGAGCGAGACGATCTTCATGTACTTCTTGTCACGAAGCTCGCGAGCGACGGGCCCGAAGATACGGGTGCCGACGGGCGAACCATCGTTGTTGATGACAACGCAGGCGTTCTCATCAAAGCGAATGTAGGAGCCATCCTTGCGGCGGATCTCCTTAACGGTGCGAACGACGACGCAACGGACAACGTCCTTCTTCTTGACGTTGGCGCCAGGGGTAGCCTCCTGGACAGCACCGATGAACACATCGCCGATGCCTGCATAACGACGCTTGGAACCGCCAAGCACCTTGATGCAGCGAATCTTGCGAGCGCCGGAGTTGTCGGCGACGTTCAGCATGGTTTGCATCTGAATCATGGTAGATGTTCCTCCGAACTAAGAACCGAAGAGAGGTGCGCAGCCTTTATACGGCCCGTGGTATGCAAGCCAGGCATACGCACATCTTCGGAAACGTACAAGTCGTAAGAGCGACTGCTTATTTAGCGCGCTCGACGACCTCGATGAGGCGCCAACGCTTCATCTTGGACATAGGACGGGTCTCCATAACGCGGACGGTATCGCCCACGCCAGCCGTGCACTCCTCGTCGTGAGCGTGCAGCTTCTTGGAGCTGGTCATCATCTTGCCGTACTTGGGGTGACGCTTGCGCTCGGTGATGGTGACAACAATGGTCTTGGCACCGGAGACGGAGGTAACGACACCCGTACGGACCTTACGCGAGTTACGCGAATCAGTCATGTTCTCTCCTTAGGTCCTACTCGGCGACAGCGGACTTCTCCGCTGCGATCTCGCGGGCGCGCTGCTCCGTGAGGACGCGAGCGATGTCCTTCTTCACGGTGTTGACGCGAGCGGTGTTGTCCAGCTGGCTGGTGGCCATCTGGAAACGAAGGTTAAAGAGCTCGGCGCGCATTTCCTTCAGCTTCTCAACGAGCTGAGCGTCCGAGAGCTCACGAATCTCTGCGGGCTTCATTAGTTCTCCTCCTTGGCGGCGGCGGCGTCCTCAGCAGCCCACTTGGCCTCGAGAGCGGCCTCCTCAGCCATCTCCTTCTCGATGCGCTGCTCAGCGTTCTTGGCAGCAACAATCTTGGTCTTGATGGGAAGCTTGTGCTGTGCAAGACGCAGAGCCTCGCGAGCGACCTCCTCGGGCACGCCCTTGACCTCGAACATGATGCGGCCGGGCTTGACGACGGCCACCCACTCCTCGGGGTTACCCTTACCAGAACCCATGCGAGTCTCGGCAGGCTTCTTGGTGATGGGCTTATCGGGGAAGATCGTGATGTAAACACGACCGCCACGCTTCATGTAGCGGGTCATGGCAATACGAGCGGCCTCGATCTGACGGTTGGTGATCCAATGGGCCTCGAGAGCCTGGATACCAAACTCGCCGAAATGCAGCTCGGTATTACCCTTGGCCTGGCCCTTCATGGAGCCACGCTGCACCTTGCGGTGAAGAATACGCTTAGGGGCAAGCACTACTGACCCCTCCTCTCGGAGTTACGACGACGAGGACGGGAAGAGCCCTCGAGTGCAGGGTTGGGAACAGGCTGGCCCGGGAGCTTCTCGCCCAGGTAGATCCAGACCTTCACGCCGCAAGCGCCCATGGTGGTGCTGGCGACAGCCGTGCCGTAGTCGATCTTGGCACGGAGGGTGTGCAGAGGCACGCGACCCTCGCGGTACCACTCACGACGGCCCATCTCGGCACCGCCGAGACGACCGGAGCACTGGATACGGATGCCCTTAGCGCCGGCCTTGCGGGCGGACTGGACAGCCTTGCGCATAGCGCGACGGAAGGCAACGCGGCCCTCGAGCTGCTCGGCGATAGACTGAGCAACGAGGTTGGCGTCGAGCTCGGGGCGCTTGATCTCGACAACGTCGACGGAGAGCTGGCCCTTGGAGACGCCAGCGACCTTCTCGAGCTCGGTGCGGAGGGTATCGATTTCGGCACCCTTCTTACCGATGACAACGCCGGGGCGAGCGGTGAGGATGATGACCTTCACCTTGTCGCCAGCGCGCTCGATCTCGACGCGGGAGACAGCTGCGCGGGAAAGACGCTTCTCGAGGTACTTGCGGATCTCGAGATCGTTACCGAGGGTCTTAGCGTAATCCTTCTCTGCGAACCAGCGGGAGCGCCAGTTCTCGGTGATGCCAAGACGGAAGCCGGTGGGGTAGACTTTCTGACCCATACAGCTTTACGCCTCCTTTCGAGGAGCAACGACGACGGTGATGTGGGAAGTACGCTTCAGAATGCGAGAAGCGGAACCCTTGGCGCGGGGACGGATGCGCTTAAGCGTCGGACCCTCGTCAACATAGGCAGCGGCGACAACCAGGTTGTCGGCACGCAGACCGTTGTTGTTCTCGGCGTTCGCAACGGCGGAACGGAGAACCTTCTCGACATCCACGGCGACGGCGCGGTCGCAGAAGTGGAGGATGTCGAAGGCCTGAGCGACAGGCTTGCGGCGGATCAGATCGACCACCAGGCGGGCCTTGCTGGGGGAAACACGCACGTACTTAGCGACGGCGCGAACCTCGGTGGCCTCAGTTTCAATAGACTTAGTTGCCATTTACGGTTAACCCCCTATTTGGCCTTGTGGCCACGGAACGTACGAGTCGGCGCGAACTCGCCGAGCTTGTGACCAACCATGGACTCGGTAACATACACGGGCACATGCTTGCGGCCGTCGTGGACGGCGATGGTGTGACCAACCATCTCGGGGAAGATGGTGGACGCGCGGGACCAGGTCTTCACGACGTCCTTCTTGCCAGCCTCGTTCATCGCGGTGATACGCGAGAGAAGGCGAGTCTCCACGAACGGGCCCTTTTTGAGACTTCTGCTCATAAGTGCTTTCTCCTAAAACTCGGTATCCGAAATTACTTCTTACGGCGACGAATGATGTGCTGGTTCGAGACCTTCTTCTTCTTGCGCGTACGAAGGCCCTTCGTCGGCTTACCCCAGGGGGTAACAGAGGGACGACCAGAGGTGTGGTTCTTGCCCTCGCCACCGCCGTGCGGGTGGTCGACAGGGTTCATGACGGTACCGCGGACGGTCGGGCGCACGTTCATGTGACGCTTACGGCCGGCCTTGCCGATGACGATGTTGGCGTGATCGGCGTTGCCGACCTCACCGACGGTGGCGCGGCAGGTAACGAGGATGCGGCGCATCTCGGAGGAAGGCATACGGACGATAGCGTACTTGCCCTCCTTACCCATCAGCTGGCAGGAATTACCGGCGGAACGGGCGATAGCAGCGCCCTTGCCCGGCTGGAACTCGACGGCGTGGATGAGCGTACCGACGGGGATGTCGGCGAGGGGCAGAGCGTTGCCCGGCTTGATGTCGGCGTCAGAACCGGACATGATGGTCTGACCGACCTCGAGGCCCTTGGGGGCCAGGATGTAGCGCTTCTCACCGTCAGCGTAGTGCAGCAGAGCGATGCGAGCGGAACGGTTCGGATCGTACTCGATCGTGGCAACCTTGGCGGGCACGCCGTCCTTGTTGCGCTTGAAGTCGATCACGCGGTAACGACGCTTCACGCCGCCGCCCTGGTGGCGGGTGGTGATGCGGCCGTTGTTGTTACGACCGGCCTTCTTGGGCAGGGGCTCGAGAAGAGACTTCTCGGGCTTGGTGCAGGTGATCTCGGAGAAATCGGAGATCGTCTGCCAACGCCTACCAGCGGAGGTCGGCTTAAGGTGCTTTACAGCCATTACAATCCCTTTCAATAGGAATCCGTTAGCCATCGCAGACAGGGATTCGAGGTTCTGCCTCGGGTGCGATGACACCGGACGTATACACGGTTCCGGGCGTGTCCATTTTATACGCCCGAAACCTTGAGCTCTCGCCTCCCCCATTTGGGAGGCATGAGCTCACTCAACAGCAGCGAGTCTTAGGCCTGGTTGCCAAAGACCTCGATGGTGTCGCCCTCGGCCAGCGTGACGATGGCCTTCTTCCAAGAACGGGTCTTGCCGGCGACATAGCGCACGCGCTTGGTCTTGGGCTTGACCGTCAGGGTGTTCACGCGAACGACCTTGACGCCGAAGATCTCCTCGACAGCGTCCTTGATCTGATACTTGTTAGCATCCTTGGCGACCTCGAACGTGTACTTGTTCAGCTCCATGCCGGAGAAGGAACGCTCGGACACGATCGGACGGATGATGATCTCGTGGGCGGTCATTTATGCAAGCACCTCCCCGAAGTGAGCGGCGATGTCGGCGGGCATCAGCACAGCGTTGTTGTTGACGAGATCGTAGGTGTTGGCCTCGTCGGCAGTGATGATGAACGTCTTGGGAATGTTGCGGAACGACAGGTAGGCGTTGACGTCCTCATCGCGAACGATGATGGTCAGACGCTTGCCCTCAAGGCCGAGAGCCTTGAGCATGGCGACGGCAGCCTTGGTGGAAGGCTTCTCGAAGCCGTAGTCGTCGACGAGCACGAGCTCGCCATCGGCCAGCTTGGCGGACAGCGCGGAGCGCATAGCCAGCTTGACCTCCTTGTTGTTCATACGCTTAGCGTAGGAACGGGGCTTGGGGGCGAAGACAACGCCACCGTGACGCCACTGGGCAGCACGGATGGAACCCTGGCGGGCACGGCCGGTGCCCTTCTGACGCCAAGGCTTCTTGCCGCCACCGGAAACCTCAGAGCGACCCTTAGCAGACTGGGTGCCCTGACGCCAAGAGGCCATCTGGCACTTGACGATGTGGTGCATAACGTGGATGTTCGGCTCGATGCCGTACACCTCAGCGGCGAGCTCGGCCTCGGCGACCTTCTTGCCCTCGCTGTTCTTTACTTCAAACTTTGCCATTTAAGTGTTCTCCTTGGTATGACGCTGGGCTAAATGGGCTGGGCCCTTAGGCCATACGGATGGCGACGAGACCATTCTTGGCACCCGGGACAGCGCCCTTGACCAAGATGAGGTTCTGCTCGGCATCGATGCGGACAACGGAAAGGTTCTTGACGGTAACGCGCTCGTTACCCATGTGACCGGCCATCTTGACGCCCTTGAGGACGCGCGCAGGATAGGCGCACTGACCGATAGAACCGGGGTGACGCTGGAAGTGAGAACCATGCGTCATAGGACCGCGGCGCTGACCCCAGCGCTTGATGCGACCCTGGAAGCCCTTACCCTTGGAGGTACCGATGACGTCGACCTTCTCGACATCAGCGAAATCAGCGACGGTGACGACCTCGCCGACCTTGTGCTCCTCGCCGTTCTCGACGCGGACCTCACGAAGGAAGCGGACAGGCTCGACGCCAGCCTTGGCGAAGTGACCAGCCATGGGCTTGTTCACGTTCTTGGCCTTGATGTCGCCGAAACCGATCTGGACGGCGTCATAGCCGTCGGTTGCCTGAGTTTTAACCTGCGAGACAGCGCAGGGGCCAGCCTGGATGACCGTGACGGGAACGACGTTATCGTCCTCGTCCCAAACCTGGGTCATGCCAATCTTGCGGCCGAGAATCATGCTGATCAAGATATGATCCCAACTCTCGCGTGGTCTTGGGACAATGCGTACACCACCGAGCGTACGCCCCTAGAGGACCACTACTTACACGACGTGCTCCCCAGTCTTGTATTACGCCCGGACTACCTGACAACCCTATTAAGCAGGCATTTTGTCCAGCCAGAATACTCCCCTGGTTTCACACAGCTGTTTAGTATACACGGCTGCGGGCGTATCCATCGAGATTCATATTTCACTCACATTGTTTACGCAGGTAAAGTGCGTGGATGGCTCCCGAGCACGGCGGAGGGCCGGAGAAATATATTAAGGTCCCTGCTCTACAGTCCTGCGCAAGACGGAGAGCACATTAAGTGCTCTCCTTTGCGTGCGGAACTCGCGATGACCTTAATATATTTCTCCGGCCCTCCGCCGTGCTCGGGAGACGACACGTTGATGTCTGCTTAACTCTGCTCGCTCAGCTAATTACTTTGTTGGGGGTCCACTATTTGCTGGAGGGTGAACTTACATTGCATTGGCTCGCCTTCTGCTTGTAGCTTTTCCCCATCGAAATCGAAGATCATGATGGCGCAGTTGGGGAGTTTTGTTGGGAGCTCGAAGCCCTCTGGGGCTGCAGCCTTGATGAATTGGCGGCTGGCGCTGCCGTGGCTTACTGCTAGGAGGGTTTCGATGCCCTCGGCGCCCATGAGATTGGTGAGGGTGCCCACCATGCGCTCCTGCAGGGCATGGCTTCCTTCTCCGCCAAATGGGATCAGGTCCTCGCCGGGGTCCCAGACGTCGGTGGGTAGGGCGTCGTGGGGGCCTTCTTCGAAGGTGCCGTAGCTGCGCTCGATGATGCCTTCGCAGGGCTCGACTGCTGCATCCCGGCCGAGGAGTTCGGTTGCGACGAGACTTGCCGTGTCCATGGCTCGGCCTAAGGGCGAAGAGACCACTTTGTCGGGGACGACGCCGTGGGCTTTGAGCCATGCGGCTGCCATTCCCGCTTGTTTGCGGCCCAGGTCGGTCAACGGTGAATCGCAGCGGCCCTGGACGAGCTTTTTGACGTTGAATTCCGTCTGGCCATGGCGGAGCAGATACAGCCTCTTCATGTTCTCCCCTTCTGTATACATTGCCTTGCCGGCACAGCCCTACTCTTGGGTACGGCCTACGTAGTCTTCGTCGATCGTGATCTTGGCGACCGACTTGGGATATTCCGATTCGACCCGTTTCGCCAACGCGCGCTTCAGGTCCTCGGCGCTCATCGCCAAATCCGAGGGACGTACGCAGTCAAAGATCACGTTGGTATGCGTGGGGCCCGGAACACAGCGTAGGTCGTGGATCGAGAGGCGGCTATCAATCTCTTGAGCCATAGCGTTGATGCGCAGACGCATGCTCGCCACCTTTGGATCGTCGGTCACGATGGGATCGTAATGGAGCGTGACGATCATGCCGTCTTCGACCCTAAACGACTGCTCGATGTTATCGAGCGTGTCGTGACTTTCCAGCGGGCTGGCCTCGGCTGCCATCTCGGCGTGAGCGCTTGCGAACTTCCTGCCCGGGCCGTAGTCGTGAACCATCAAATCGTGAACGCCCAAAACGCCGGGGTAGCTCATGATCTTGTCTCGAATGTGCTTGACCAGCTTAGGGTCGGGTGCCTGGCCCAAAAGCGGGCTCACCGTATCCTGGATGAGCTCAAAGCCGCTCCAGCCAATATAGGCGCCAACGGCAAGGCCGACCCATGCGTCAAGATTGATGTGCGTCACCTGCGAAACAATTGCGCACGCCAGCACGGCGCCCGTAGCTAGGACATCGTTCTTTGAGTCCTGAGCGGTCGCATGCAGCGTCTCGGACTCAATGCGATCGCCGAGCTTTTGGTTGAGGGCCGCCATCCAGAGCTTAACAATCATCGAAAGCACCAAGACTGCCACCAGGGCAAGCGAGAACTCGACAGGTTCGGGGTGGATGATGCGCTCAACCGAGGACTTCACCAGCTCAACGCCAATCAGCAGCACGAGCGCCGCCACGACCAGACCCGAGAGATACTCGTAGCGGCCATGTCCGTAAGGATGCTCGGGGTCGGCCGGCTTGCCCGCCAGCTTAAAGCCAAGCACGCTCACGATGTTCGAGCTGGCATCGGACAGGTTGTTCATGGCATCCGCCACAATCGAAACCGATCCCGACAGCACGCCAATTACGCCCTTTGCAGCGCATAGTGCCACATTGGCGAGAATACACACTATGCCCGTCAACGTTCCCACGCGCGCACGGTCGCCCTGCGCACGACGAACAATCCACTCAACCATCTATATCCGCCCCCACGGTACTACCTATATATCTATTGCTCAAACGGATTGTAGTGTAGCCACTTTGCCCCCCAGATACAAAAAGGCCGCAACCCACACGGGCCACGACCTTGGAATGTGCCATGCGGGACTGCCCCTTTGTCGATCGATTTATGCACTTGCTTCAGCAGCGCTCGCCACTGTTTCGAGCGAATCAGCTGCGTCTTCTGCCGCCTGCATCTTTGTCGGCACCACGCCAAAACAGCAGCTCAGCGCCGCAGACACCGCAAATGCTGCGCCGCCGGCAGCGCAGCACCACAGCAGATTCGAGATGCCGCCCGTGGCAAAGCCAATGACCATAAGGACATTCGTCATGCCGATGGTATAGGCCGTAACGTGGCCCACGGCCGCAACAAGGCCTCCGACGGCGCCGCCAATGGCCATGCATGTCAGACACCTGCCATATTTAAAGCCGCAGCCGTACAGCGCCGGCTCGCTTACGCCGCCAAGCACGCCCGAGATTGAATAGCCCAGCATGAGCGCCTTCTCGTCCTTATCCACAACGCGGAGCGACGCGCCAAAGGGCATGCCCCAAACGGCGAACGTCGCCATCGTCGCAGCGATCAGAATGCACGAATCCGTTCCCACACTCATAAACTGCGCATAGGCGAGCGATAGGACAACGTTGCTGACACCCGCGATCTTAAGAAACTCCCAACCCGCGGCAAGTCCCATAAGCGTGAGCAGCGACACGATGCCACCGGAATTGCCAAGCATAAACATAAGCTGTCCCAACAGCATGCCCAGATAGCTGCCCGCCGGCGCCGTAATACACAGCGAGACCGGAACCATGACGAGCATGGTTGCAAACGGAACAAACGAAAACGCCACGGCCTTAGGGATAACGCGCTGGAAGAAACACTCCACTCGCCATAGCAAGGGCACCGAGATGAGAACCGGAATAACAGTCGTTGTGTAATCGTTGACCGGCGCGGGAAGCAGACCATACACGAAAGTCATCGCTGCCCCCGTCGTCGATGCGGCATCGACGAGCTTAAGCAGATCGGGCGCAATCAATACGCCGCCCAGCATCATGCCCAGCTGCTCCGAGCAACCGAGCTGGCGGGCGGCCGCCCAACCAAGATAAATGGGCAAAAAGTAGTAGCCGGCGTTATAGAGCCAACTGTAGAACAGGCGATAGATTTCGGAATCGGCAGACCACAGGCCCAGCATGCCTTCGCCCATAATGACGGCGGCGGTGCGGAACAACGCCGCGCAAACAATAAACGGCAGCGCCGACATCATGCTTTTGGACAGATAGTCCACCACGGCCATGGCGTTTGATGAAACCGTCGTTGTAAACGAGGTGTTAGAAACTTGTGACATGGAACGCCTTTCCCAATGTGACATGCGGGCTGTCCCTTTGTCACATCGTGCGGTACTGACCGATTGCGCGGTACTTTTCGTAGCGGAGGTTTGTGAGGGTCGCATCGTCGAGCTGCCCAAGCGTATCGAAGGCATCAAATGCCGAGGACATGACGGCACCGGCGATCTCCTCATGCGACAGGCCCCTATCGTCAACAATGCCATCGATAATGCCGAGCACCAACAGATCGGGAGCCGTGAGCTTAAGCGCCTCGGCGGCCTCATTCGCGCGCTCGGTATCCTTCCACAGGATCGACGCACAGGCCTCGGGGCTCACGACCGAATAGGCCGAGCTCGAGAGCATCAGGATGCGGTCGGCCACGGACAGCGCCAGCGCGCCACCAGAGCCGCCCTCGCCTGTCACCACCGAGACAATCGGCGTCTTAAGGCCGCTCATCTCCATGAGATTCTGGGCAATCGCCTCGCCCTGGCCGCGCTCCTCGGCACCGATGCCGCAAAACGCGCCCGAAGTATCAACCAGGCACAGAACCGGCCGACCAAATTTCTCGGCTTGGTGCATCAGGCGACGTGCCTTGCGGTAGCCCTCGGGATGCGCCATACCAAAGTTGCGACGCATGCGCTCTTTGGTCGTGGTACCGCGCTCGATGGCGATAACCGTCACGGGTCGCCCGTCTTTCCAGCCGATGCCGCCCACCACGGCAGCATCGTCGCCAAAGCAGCGGTCGCCGTGCAGCTCTACGAATCCGTCGAGACCCAACGAGATCATCTCGCCTGCCGTGGCGCGGTTCGCCGAGCGAGTCTGTTTGACGATTTCGAGCGCGCTTTTTGGTGCGACCGAGCGCTTAAACAAGTGTCCCAGCTTTTTGTCGCGACGACCCGTATGCACGATCTCATGCGGTGCCCCCAGGCCGGGCGCGTGCCCTTCGTGCAGCGCCAGCAGCTCGCCTACCGTGAGCGCAATCTCACCACGCGGAACAACGGCATCGCAAAAGCCGTGCTCCAGCAAAAACTCGGAACGCTGGAATCCCTTGGGCAGACGCTTGTGCATGTTCTGCTCGATCACGCGCGGGCCGGCAAATGCTGTCAGGGCATCGGGCTCGGCCAGGATAATGTCGCCCTCCATGGCAAAGCTCGCGGTTACGCCTCCGGTCGTGGGGTCGGTGAGCACCGTGATGTACAGGCCGCCCGCCTCGCTGTGGCGCCTAACCGCCGCAGAAATCTTGGCCATCTGCATGAGCGAGGTCACGCCCTCCTGCATGCGGGCGCCGCCCGATACGGTAAAGCCAACGACCGGCAGCCCCAACTCGGCCGCGCGCTCAAAGACACGACAGATCTTCTCGCCCACCACGGAGCCCATTGAGCCCATCATAAAGTTGGCATCCATAAAGAAGAGCGCGGTATCGCAGCCGCAGATTTTGCCCCTGCCGCACACAACGGCATCGCGCTCGCCCGAACGCTCGCTCACGCTCTTAAGCTTGTCGGCATAACCGGGAAACGAGAGGAAGTCCTTCGACGCCAGATTGGCATCCCATTCCTCAAAGGTACCCGCGTCGACCGTCATGCGCATGCGCGCGCGACCGCTCACGCGAAAGTGTTTGCCGCAACGAGGGCAGACCTCGAGGTTGTCGTGCAGGCGCGCCTCATCGATCACACGGCGGCACTCCGGGCATTTGACAAACACGTGGCGCGTGGGGAACTCGGCGCACGACTCGGTTATCGGCCCCTCAAGGACATTGACCGTCTTCGCTTTTCTATTCATCAGCATAGAGATGCCCCATCAGATCGGTGTGATACATGCCCGACAAAAACTCGTCGTTTGCCAGCACGTCGAGCTGAAGCTCGCTATTTTCGCTCACGCCCTCAATCACGAGCTCGCCCAGGGCCGAGCGCATCTTGCGAATGGCACCGTCACGCGTGGGCGCGCACACGATGAGCTTGCCGAGCATGGAGTCGTAGTACGGCGGAACTTTCGCTCCGGTAAACATGGCGGAATCCCAGCGCACGCGCGGACCACCCGGCACACGCAACGCGGTGACCGTTCCACATGACGGTAGAAAGTCCGGCGTTTCGGCATTGATGCGGCACTCCATGGCGTGGTTGCGGACCGGTACGTCCTCCTGCTCAAAGGGCAGAGGCTGGCCGGCAGCCACGCGCAGCTGCCACTTAACCAGGTCGGTATCGGTCACAAACTCCGTAACCGGATGCTCCACCTGCAAGCGCGTGTTCATTTCCATAAAGTAGAAATTGCCGTCATCTGAGTACAAAAACTCGATGGTGCCAGCGCCCTCATAGCCAACGGCACGAGCCAGGTCGCGCGCGGCCTTGTGCATGCGCGCGCGAATATCATCGCGTCCGTCGAGGCACGGCGCGGGGCTCTCCTCGATCAGCTTTTGGTTGCGGCGCTGCACCGAGCACTCGCGCTCGCCGAGCGAAAACACATGGCCCTGCTTATCGGCCATAATCTGTACCTCAACGTGATGCGCCGGCGCAACGAACTTCTCCATGTAGCACTCGCCGTCGCCAAAAACGGCCTCACCCTCGGCACGCGCCTCGATGAACGCCTTTGCCGCATCTTCCACGCGCTCGACCTTGCGAATACCGCGACCGCCGCCGCCCGCGCGCGCCTTAATAAGCACGGGGCAGCCGATGCGCTCGGCCTCGGCCGTTGCTTCCTCGGGGCTTTTGAGCAAATCGCAGCCCGGCACGATGGGCACGCCCGCAGCAGCGGCCGTTCGGCGTGCGGCGTCCTTGTCGCCCATGCTGTCGATCACCTCGGCCGAAGGACCGACAAACGCCAGACCGAACTTGTCGCAGTCGCACACGAAGCTCGCCTTCTCGGAGAAAAAGCCATAGCCGGGATGAATTGCCTTAGCTCCCGACTTTACGGCACAGGTGAGCACGGCATCGTCGTTGAGGTAGCTCTCGGCAAGACGCGGGCCGCCGATGCAATACGCCTCGTCGGCAAGCTGCACGTGCAGCGCGTCCGCATCGGCCGTGGAATAAACGGCGACGGTCTTGATGCCCATATCGCGGCACGCGCGGATAACACGGACCGCGACTTCGCCGCGGTTGGCGATGAGCACTTTGTCGAACATGAAGCCTTCCTTAACTTTCGTGCACGAGTGCAAAAGACATATCGGCGCGGCAGCAAACCTCACCGTTGACGCTCGCAGTACCCGTCGCAAAGCGGAACGGCCCGCGCGCACGCGTGATGGAGCACACTAGATCCACCGTGTCGCCCGGGCGCACCGGACGCTTAAAGCGCACCTTGTCCAGACTCGTGTAGAACGGCGTCGCGCCGCGCGCCTCCTCATCGCCCATCAGCAGCACGCAGCAGTTCTGGGCGAGCATCTCGCACTGAATCACGCCGGGAACGACCGGGTTTCCCGGAAAATGTCCCTGCAAAAAGTACTCGTCGCCTGTAATCGTGATCTTGCCGTGGGCCTCGTCGCCCACCAGCTCGGCTTCGTCGAGCAAAAGCATCGGCTCGCGATGCGGTAACAGCTTCTTGAGCTCTTCTTTGTTCATGGATATCACCTATCCGATCCTCATGAGGCAGCTGCCAAACTCCACGAGGTCGCCGTCGGCCACGCAGATCTCGAGCACCTCACCGTCTGCCTCGGCCGTCACCTCGTTGAGAACCTTCATGGCCTCGATGATGCAGAGGGTCTCGCCGGCCTTGACCTTGGAGCCCACGCGCACAAACGGCTCGTCGCCCGGCGCAGGGGCAGCATAGAAGACGCCCACCATGGGAGCAGTCACCTCGGTGCCCTTGGGCTCCGGCGCGGCGGCAGGTGTCTGCGTGGCGGGTTCCGGTGCGGCAGGCGCGACTGTGGGAGCTGCAACTTGAGCGGCCACGGCACCCGGCATAGGCATGGGCACGGCAACCGGCTGCGCCACACTCGCGCGCTCGAGTTCGACCGCGGTGCCATCGGGCTCCTCAACGCGTACGCGCGTGAGGCCGCGGTCCTCCATCACATCGGCTATCTCGGCAAGTCTTTTGGAATCCATGCTCTAGCTCCTCGTATATCTACGCAGCGCGATGGCGGCGTTGTGCCCGCCAAAGCCTAGGTTGGTCGAAAGCGCCCAGGTAAGGTCGGCGCGAACCGCGCGATTGGGCGTGTAATCAAGATCGCAGGCGGAATCGGGCGTGTGGTAGTTAATGGTCGGCGGCACCACGCCCTGCTCGAGTGCCATGGCGCAGGCCATGACCTCAATGGCCCCCGTGGCACCGATCATGTGCCCCGTCATCGACTTGGTCGACGAGACATGTGCGGCGCGCGCCGCGTCCTCGCCGAGCGCTCGCTTAATGCCCGCCGTCTCGGACGAATCATTAAGCTTGGTCGAGGTGCCGTGGGCATTGATGTAGAGGCCCTCGGAAGGCTTGACGTCGCCCTCGGCCACCGCCAGCGATATCGCGCGGGCAATGCCGGCAGCCTCGGGATCGGGACTCGTGATGTGATAAGCATCATCGGTGTTGCCGTAGCCCACGACCTCAGCATAAATGTGCGCACCGCGCGCCTGCGCATGTTCCATGCTCTCGAGTACCAGCACGCAAGCGCCCTCGCCCATCACAAAGCCGTCGCGGTCTGCATCGAACGGGCGGCAAGCCGTCGCGGGATCGGGGTTGGTGGTCAATGCGCGGCAGGACGTAAAGCCTGCAACGGCATCGGGGATAATGGCCGCCTCGGCGCCGCCCGCGAGGATCGCGTCGGCATAGCCGTGCTTGATGGCGCGGAACGCCTCGCCCACCGCATGGGCCGAGGTCGCGCAAGCAGTCACGACTGGCAGGGTCGGTCCCTTTGCCTTGTGGCGGATCGCGATATTGCCCGAAGCCATGTTGGGGATCATCATCGCAATCATATAGGGCGATGCGCGGCGAGGTCCACGATCGGCGATCGTGTGGACGTTGTCGACGAGCGTCGTCATGCCGCCCACGCCCGAGCCCACGTAGACGCCCAGACGCTCACGATCGATGGCGCCTTCGACATCAAAGCCCGCATCGTGCATTGCCTCGTCCGAAGCCGCCATCGCAAACTGAACGCAGGGGTCGAGATGCTTGGCGTCACGCTTGCCAAAGTACTCGTTGCCGTCAAAGCCCTTGACTTCGGCCGCCACCTTGACGGTAAACGCATCGGTATCGAAGTGCGTGATCGGGCCGATGCCGCACGTGCCGGCACACATGGCCGCCCAGGTGGCAAGCGCGGTGTTGCCGAGCGGCGATACGGCACCGATGCCGGTGATTGCAACTCTCTGTTCCATCATGGTCTCCTCATCCAAGCCGTTCTTCGGCCCTGGTTTCTACATCGCCATTCCGCCGTCGACGCGCACGACCTCGCCCGTAATGTAAGCAGCCGCATCGCTCGCTAAAAAGCGCACCACGCCGGCCACTTCCTCGGGACGTGCCATGCGCTTAAGGGGAATCTGTTCCTCGGTTGCCGTACGCACCTTCTCCGAGAGCTTTGCCGTCATATCTGTCTCGACAAACCCGGGGGCGACCGCGTTCGCTCGTACGCCACGAGGCGCAAGCTCGCGCGCCACCGCCTTGGTAAGCCCTATCACGCCCGCCTTGGAAGCAGCGTAGTTGGCTTGCCCGGCATTGCCCATCAGGCCCACGACCGAGCTCATGTTGACGACGCAACCGCCGCGCTGGCGCATAAAGGTCTTGGTGAGCGCGCGCGTCATATTGAATGTTCCCTTGAGATTGACATCGAGCACGCGATCGAATGCGTCATCGCCCATGCGCATGAGCAGGCCATCGCGGGTGATGCCGGCGTTGTTGACGAGCGCCCAAATGGAACCAAAGTCGTTGAGGACCGCTTCCACGCACGCGTTGACAGCAGCGGGATCGGCCACGTCGCATTGATATGCGCGTGCCGTGGCGCCAACCGCCTCACAGGCTTCGCACGTCTTGCGCGCCGCATCGACGCTGCCGGCATAGACGACGGCGATATCAAAGCCGTCCTCCGCCAGACCGACAGCGCAGGCGCGGCCGATACCCCGCGAGCCGCCCGTGACCAGTGCCACACGACGTGAGTCGTTGCGCTCGAGCGCGCCGTTGTTCAAGTTGCCCATGTCATTCCTTTCGGGTTACAGCCCTGTGGACTATGCGAGCTCGTCGGCAATAGCTGCGACCTGCTCGGCCGTTTCGCACGAATACACGCGAACGTCGCTCAGCGTACGCTTGGCCAGGCCCGACAGCGTTTTGCCAGGGCCGACCTCAATAAACGTGTCGATGCTCTGATTCTGCAGAGCATGCAGCGTGTCGACCCAACGAACGGCATGACTCACCTGATTGGCCAAGACATCCGATGCCGCTCGCGGGTCCGCCGGATAGGGCGCCGCCGTCATGTTTGCCATGACCGGAATCAGCAGCGGTGACGGCGCGTGGCCGGCTTGGATATACGTCGCCAGCCCCTCAGTCGCCTCGGCCATATAGGGGCTATGAAATGCGCCCGACACCGCGACTTTCATAGCGCGGCCGCCAGCCTCTTTTACTAGGACGTCGAGCTCCTGCAGCGCCTCGGGCGCTCCGGCAACAACCGTCTGCTGCGGACTGTTGTAGTTGACCGGCCAGCAGTCCTCGCCGGCCTGTTTTGCCAGGTTCTCGACTTGCGCCGCATCGAGCTTGATGACGGCGCGCATGCCGCCCGGATGGCGCTCGGCAGCCGCGGCCATCAGCGCCGCGCGCTCGCACACGAGCTCAAAGCCCGCTCGCGTATCGAACGCCCCCGCAAAGGTGAGCGCGGCGACCTCGCCAAGCGAAAAACCCGCACAGGCGGCAGGTACCACGCCGCGCTCACGCAGGGCGACAGCCGCTGCCAGATCGTGAACGAACACGCACGGCTGCGTGTTCTCGGTCTGCGAGAGTTCCTCCTTGGAGGCGCTTCGGCACTGCTCACTGGTCCCCGGGCGCACCTCGTCGGCAATGGCGAACACCTCGGCGGCGGCCGGCGATGCCTCGATCAGGTCGACGCCCATCGCGGGGTGCTGGGCGCCCTGGCCGGCAAACAGAAACGCTACGCCACCCATGCGCACGCACCCTTCAGGACGTGCTCGGCGCCATCGACCAGGTCGTCAACGATTTCACGTGCACTTTGGCGCTCGTTGACCATGCCGGCAATCTGTCCACACAAAAACGAGCCCTCTTCGTAATTGCCGTCCTTGGCGGCCTTGCGAAGGGCGCCCGTGCCCATGGCCCCGAGCTCCTCGACGCTTACGCCCGCCGCCTCGCTCTTGGCGTAGGCGTTGGTGAAGGGGCTCTTGAGGGCACGCACCGGGTGTCCCGTCGAGCGGCCGGTCGCACGCGTCGAGGTGTCGTTGGCCTTCAGGACCATCTCCTTGTACTGCTCCGATACGGTGCACTCATCTGCGATCAGAAAGCGCGTACCCACCTGCACGCCGGCGGCGCCCAGCATAAAGGCGGCCGCCACGCCGCGGCCATCGGCGATACCGCCAGCCGCAACCACGGGAATATCGACCGCATCGACAACCTGCGGCACCAGTGCCATCGTCGAGGTCTCGCCAATATGGCCGCCTGATTCGGTACCCTCGGCAACCACGGCAGTGGCTCCACGACGCGCCACGAGGCGCGCCAGCGCCACCGAGGCAACGACCGGGATGACCTTGATGCCCGCCTCGTTCCACGCCTTCATGTACTTGGTGGGATTGCCGGCACCCGTCACGACGACCGGCACCCGCTCGTCAATCACGACCCGCGCGACCTCGTCGGCAAACGGGCTCATGAGCATGACGTTGACGCCAAAGGGCTTATCCGTCCTGGCGCGCAGCTCATGAATCTGGTCGCGCAGCCAGTTGGCGTCGGCGTTCATGGCCGCGATAATCCCTAAGCCGCCCGCCTCGGACACTGCGGACGCCAGCGAGGCGTCGGCGATCCAGGCCATACCGCCCTGGAACACGGGCTTTTCGATGCCGAGCAGATCGCAGAGAGGAGTCTTGAGCATCTCTACTTCTCCAATGCCGCCTCGACCGTATCGGCGAACTCGCCGACCGTCTTGGGGTTCTCCTCGGTATCGAGCTGGATGCCAAACTCGTCCTCAACGGCGACGAGGATCTCGACGGTGCCCAGACTGTCGAGACCAATCTCCTCGAGCGTGGACTCGGGCTTCATCTCGACGTCGTCAAGACCGGCGGTCTCGCGGATAACATCGCAAACGCGCTCGAAGGTCTTCTGATCTGTCATGGTAGTTCTCCTTTGTTTGTGCCCTAGGGGCGTTTTTATTTCCTATGTGCAACTACTTCCAACGAAGTAGATAGCCACCTATATCCAGACCGGCGCCAAATCCAACGAGGGTGATGGTGTCGCCCGTGTGAAGTGCACCGGCGTTTGCCAGCCGGTCGAGGGCAAGCGGAATGCATGCGCTCGAAATGTTGCCGGTCTCGCGCAGCGTTCGAACCACGCGCTTGTCTGGCACACCGAGGCGCTTGACCGCCTGACTCAGGATTCGTTCGTTAGCCTGATGGAATACAAAATGGTCGATGTCCTCGACCGAAATGCCCGCATCGCTCGCAAGCTTATGGACCGTGTCGCAAATCGCGTTGACGCCGAACTTGAACACGCGGCGGCCATTCATGGACAGCACGCTCTCGCTATCTGCGGAGGCCTTAAACGGCGAGGTGCCGACCAGACCGGGAACGCACAACGTCTCGACGTCGGGCGCCGTCGAAAGCTCAACGGCAAGGGGGCTGTCTCCCCCAGCCTCAATCACCGCGGCGCCTGCCCCATCGCCAAAGAGCACACAGGTGGCGCGGTCGGTCCAGTCGAGCGCGCGCGTCATCTGCTCGGCGGCAACGACAAGCACATGCTTGGCTCGTCCTCGGGCGATATAGCCCTCGGCAACATCGAGCGCAAATACGAAGCCGGCGCAGGCAGCCGAGACATCGAAGGCAGGGCACGTCGCGCCCAGTCGCTCAGCAACGGCACACGCCTCGGCGGGAACAAGGTGGTCACCCGTCGTCGTCGAGCAGACGATCAGATCCAACTGGC